>NZ_CM143394.1:0-217500 GCF_042136375.2 Bacillus altaicus
GCAACGTCCTACTCTCACAGGGACAAGGTCCCAACTACCATCGGCGCTAGAGAGCTTAACTTCCGTGTTCGGTATGGGAACGGGTGTGACCTCTCTGCCATCATCACCAAACTGATGAAGGTATATTCCTTCAAAACTAGATAACATTGCTTCATATTATATGGTTAAGTCCTCGATCTATTAGTATTCGTCAGCTCCACATGTCACCATGCTTCCACCTCGAACCTATCAACCTGATCATCTTTCAGGGATCTTACTAGCTTACGCTATGGGAAATCTCATCTTGAGGGGGGCTTCATGCTTAGATGCTTTCAGCACTTATCCCTTCCGCACATAGCTACCCAGCTATGCCCTTGGCAGAACAACTGGTACACCAGCGGTGCGTCCATCCCGGTCCTCTCGTACTAAGGACAGCTCCTCTCAAATTTCCTGCGCCCACGACGGATAGGGACCGAACTGTCTCACGACGTTCTGAACCCAGCTCGCGTACCGCTTTAATGGGCGAACAGCCCAACCCTTGGGACCGACTACAGCCCCAGGATGCGATGAGCCGACATCGAGGTGCCAAACCTCCCCGTCGATGTGGACTCTTGGGGGAGATAAGCCTGTTATCCCCGGGGTAGCTTTTATCCGTTGAGCGATGGCCCTTCCATGCGGAACCACCGGATCACTAAGCCCGACTTTCGTCCCTGCTCGACTTGTAGGTCTCGCAGTCAAGCTCCCTTATGCCTTTGCACTCTACGAATGATTTCCAACCATTCTGAGGGAACCTTTGGGCGCCTCCGTTACACTTTAGGAGGCGACCGCCCCAGTCAAACTGCCCACCTGACACTGTCTCCCGGGTCGATAAGACCCGTAGGTTAGAATTTCAATACAGTCAGGGCGGTATCCCACCAGCGCCTCCACCGAAGCTAGCGCTCCGGTTTCAATGGCTCCCGCCTATCCTGTACAAACTGTACCAAAATTCAATATCAGGCTACAGTAAAGCTCCACGGGGTCTTTCCGTCCTGTCGCGGGTAACCTGCATCTTCACAGGTACTATAATTTCACCGAGTCTCTGGTTGAGACAGTGCCCAAATCGTTACACCTTTCGTGCGGGTCGGAACTTACCCGACAAGGAATTTCGCTACCTTAGGACCGTTATAGTTACGGCCGCCGTTTACTGGGGCTTCAGTTCAGAGCTTCGCTTACGCTAACCCCTCTCCTTAACCTTCCAGCACCGGGCAGGTGTCAGCCCCTATACTTCGCCTTACGGCTTCGCAGAGACCTGTGTTTTTGCTAAACAGTCGCTTGGGCCTATTCACTGCGGCTTTCCGTTAAGAAAGCACCCCTTCTCCCGAAGTTACGGGGTCATTTTGCCGAGTTCCTTAACCAGAGTTCTCTCGCACACCTTAGGATTCTCTCCTCGCCTACCTGTGTCGGTTTGCGGTACAGGCACCTTTTATCTCGCTAGAAGCTTTTCTTGGCAGCGGGGAATCAAAGACTTCGCTCCATAAGGAGCTTCCCCATCACAGCTCAGCCTTCACGATAAGCGGATTTGCCTACTTATCAGCCTAACTGCTTGGACGTGCACAACCAATCGCACGCTTCTTCTATCCTTCTGCGTCCCTCCATTGCTCAAACGATAAAGAGGTGGTACAGGAATATCAACCTGTTGTCCATCGCCTACGCCTGTCGGCCTCGGCTTAGGTCCTGACTAACCCTGAGCGGACGAGCCTTCCTCAGGAAACCTTAGGCATTCGGTGGACGGGATTCTCACCCGTCTTTCGCTACTCATACCGGCATTCTCACTTCTAAGCGCTCCACCAGTCCTTCCGGTCTGACTTCACTGCACTTAGAACGCTCCCCTACCACTGATACCATTGGTATCAATTCGCAGCTTCGGTGGTGTATTTAGCCCCGGTACATTTTCGGCGCAGAGTCACTCGACTAGTGAGCTATTACGCACTCTTTAAATGGTGGCTGCTTCTGAGCCAACATCCTAGTTGTCTAAGCAACTCCACATCCTTTTCCACTTAATACACACTTTGGGACCTTAGCTGGCGATCTGGGCTGTTTCCCTCTTGACTACGGTCTTATCACTCGCAGTCTGACTCCTAAGGATAAGTCATTGGCATTCGGAGTTTGACTGAATTCGGTAATCCGATGAGGACCCCTAGTTCAATCAGTGCTCTACCTCCAAGACTCTTACACTTAAGGCTAGCCCTAAAGCTATTTCGGGAGAACCAGCTATCTCCAGGTTCGATTGGAATTTCTCCGCTACCCACACCTCATCCCCGCACTTTTCAACGTGCGTGGGTTCGGGCCTCCATTCAGTGTTACCTGAACTTCACCCTGGACATGGGTAGATCACCTGGTTTCGGGTCTACGACCACGTACTAAACGCCCTATTCAGACTCGCTTTCGCTGCGGCTCCGCCTCTTCAGCTTAACCTTGCACGGGATCGTAACTCGCCGGTTCATTCTACAAAAGGCACGCCATCACCCATTAACGGGCTCTGACTATTTGTAGGCACACGGTTTCAGGAATCTCTTCACTCCCCTTCCGGGGTGCTTTTCACCTTTCCCTCACGGTACTGGTTCACTATCGATCACTAGGGAGTATTTAGCCTTGGGAGATGGTCCTCCCAGATTCCGACGGAATTTCACGTGTTCCGCCGTACTCAGGATACATTCAAGAGAGAACGAAGTTTCGACTACGGGGTTGTTACCCTCTGTGACGGACCTTTCCAGGTCGCTTCGTCTACCTCGTTCCTTTGTAACTCCGTATAGAATGTCCTACAACCCCAAGAGGCAAGCCTCTTGGTTTGGGCTAGATTCCGTTTCGCTCGCCGCTACTCAGGAAATCGCATTTGCTTTCTCTTCCTCCAGGTACTTAGATGTTTCAGTTCCCTGGGTCTGTCTTCCTTACCCTATGTATTCAGGTAAGGATACCATACCATTACGTATAGTGGGTTTCCCCATTCGGAAATCTTCGGATCAAAGCTTACTTACAGCTCCCCGAAGCATATCGGCGTTAGTCCCGTCCTTCATCGACTCCTAGTGTCAAGGCATCCACCGTGCGCCCTTTCTAACTTAACCAAACTAAAATTAAAAAAATATGAGCTACACTGTTATCTAGTTTTCAAAGAACATACATTTAAACTTGAGAGATAGTTCTCTCAAAACTGAACGAAACAAAACAAGTCAACGTTTATTGATGAACTGCGTTCATCAATTCTCCATAGAAAGGAGGTGATCCAGCCGCACCTTCCGATACGGCTACCTTGTTACGACTTCACCCCAATCATCTGTCCCACCTTAGGCGGCTGGCTCCATAAAGGTTACCCCACCGACTTCGGGTGTTACAAACTCTCGTGGTGTGACGGGCGGTGTGTACAAGGCCCGGGAACGTATTCACCGCGGCATGCTGATCCGCGATTACTAGCGATTCCAGCTTCATGTAGGCGAGTTGCAGCCTACAATCCGAACTGAGAACGGTTTTATGAGATTAGCTCCACCTCGCGGTCTTGCAGCTCTTTGTACCGTCCATTGTAGCACGTGTGTAGCCCAGGTCATAAGGGGCATGATGATTTGACGTCATCCCCACCTTCCTCCGGTTTGTCACCGGCAGTCACCTTAGAGTGCCCAACTTAATGATGGCAACTAAGATCAAGGGTTGCGCTCGTTGCGGGACTTAACCCAACATCTCACGACACGAGCTGACGACAACCATGCACCACCTGTCACTCTGCTCCCGAAGGAGAAGCTCTATCTCTAGAGTTTTCAGAGGATGTCAAGACCTGGTAAGGTTCTTCGCGTTGCTTCGAATTAAACCACATGCTCCACCGCTTGTGCGGCCCCCGTCAATTCCTTTGAGTTTCAGCCTTGCGGCCGTACTCCCCAGGCGGAGTGCTTAATGCGTTAACTTCAGCACTAAAGGGCGGAAACCCTCTAACACTTAGCACTCATCGTTTACGGCGTGGACTACCAGGGTATCTAATCCTGTTTGCTCCCCACGCTTTCGCGCCTCAGTGTCAGTTACAGACCAGAAAGTCGCCTTCGCCACTGGTGTTCCTCCATATCTCTACGCATTTCACCGCTACACATGGAATTCCACTTTCCTCTTCTGCACTCAAGTCTCCCAGTTTCCAATGACCCTCCACGGTTGAGCCGTGGGCTTTCACATCAGACTTAAGAAACCACCTGCGCGCGCTTTACGCCCAATAATTCCGGATAACGCTTGCCACCTACGTATTACCGCGGCTGCTGGCACGTAGTTAGCCGTGGCTTTCTGGTTAGGTACCGTCAAGGTGCCAGCTTATTCAACTAGCACTTGTTCTTCCCTAACAACAGAGTTTTACGACCCGAAAGCCTTCATCACTCACGCGGCGTTGCTCCGTCAGACTTTCGTCCATTGCGGAAGATTCCCTACTGCTGCCTCCCGTAGGAGTCTGGGCCGTGTCTCAGTCCCAGTGTGGCCGATCACCCTCTCAGGTCGGCTACGCATCGTTGCCTTGGTGAGCCGTTACCTCACCAACTAGCTAATGCGACGCGGGTCCATCCATAAGTGACAGCCGAAGCCGCCTTTCAATTTCGAACTATGCAGTTCAAAATATTATCCGGTATTAGCCCCGGTTTCCCGGAGTTATCCCAGTCTTATGGGTAGGTTACCCACGTGTTACTCACCCGTCCGCCGCTAACTTCATAAGAGCAAGCTCTTAATCCATTCGCTCGACTTGCATGTATTAGGCACGCCGCCAGCGTTCATCCTGAGCCAGGATCAAACTCTCCAATAAAGTTAGTTTGTCTAGCATCTAAAAATAAAAATTGACGTTTACGTTGTTTGTTTCGTTCAGTTTTCAAAGAACTTGTTTGTCGCTCATTTGCGACTCCCTTATGTTAACATTTTCATATTTCAATGTCAACCAAGTTTTTTTATTTCTTTTGTCGCTTTCTGCGTTGTTGCTACCGGCGACTTGTTCTATATTACACCTCTATATGCTAATCGTCAATACCTTTTATTCAATTAATAATAAAAAAATCCCAAAAGGTATTTTCTATATTAATTTCAGTTATCCTATTTCTCTATTTCAATGAAAATAATAAAAAAGGACATCCCATTACATACAAGACGTCCTTTTAATTACACATTATATACATGCACTCTTTAAGCTTTTGAACTCCTCCTCTTATTTAAACTATCGTCCTACTCATTCCTTGAGGCGGGCCTTTTCTGTCGGGAAATGATAAATAAATCAATTAATTTATTTTTATCCGCCCATACCACTCCAAATAAAACTAAGCCGCCGCCTATTACTATTCTCCACGTTAAAGATTCATTTAATAGAACAATTGAAGCAACAATACTTATTAGCGGCAATGCATTTAAATATAATCCACTTACTGATGCTGTAACTCTCTCTAGTGCTTTATTCCAACACCAATATGCTAAAATTGTCGCTCCAATAACAAGATACATTACACTAAATCCAGTCTTCCAGGTTTCAATCTTTGGGAAACCGTAATAAAAAGTTTCTACTATTGCAAATGGTAATAAAATAACCGATCCAATAATTAAAGTTAATGTTGTAAAAACCTTGTTTGATAGATACTGTTCCTGTTTCGGCTGTTTTAACAATACTGTATAGAAAGCAAATAAGAAGGTACTTAATAAAATAAGGATATCTCCTATTAAAGATACCTCTTGATCTGCATTGTTAGATGAAATTGTAATAAGAAGTACCCCTATAGCCCCCAATATAATACCAATCCAATAATTCGGCTGAATTTTCTCTTTCAAAAAGAACGCTGAAAAAAGAATTGTAACTAATGGCAATGCAGCATCAATGATACTAACATGTAATCCACTTGTTAAAGAAATCCCGTAGGATGTGAACATAAAATACCCAGCTACACCAGTAAAAGATAGCAAACTCATTCTTTTCCATGGAATATGTTTATGTACGATTGCTTTTTGAAGTTGGCCATATGAAAAAAGCATACAAATTCCACCCGCAAAGAAAAGACGAATAAATAACAAAGTAAATGGTTGAATAGATTCTAATGCCCATTTCGTTGGCGCAATTGCCGTCCCCCATAATATAACAGCCACTAATAACATGCATATTTCTTTCATAATCCCCCACACCCATCAAAAAATATATGTTAACTACCTTAATTATAGATTTTTTCTTAAGTAAAATCCTTTAAAACCACAAAAAGGTTATACGAAAAATAGCCATCCAGCTCTTTTTCGCATAACCTTTTCATATTAGATCAAAAACATTATTGTTCATTCTACAACTAAATTAACATAAAAAGGTAATCCTTACCTTTAATTTATATTTAAATATATTACTTTATAACCTTCTTATCACTTTAACATCCAAATTTTATTTTATACCGTTTCTACTTCATTCTTTTTTCTTCTTTAGCGTTATTAAATTTATGGATTTTAACATTTGGTAAATAAAAATAAACACAAAAAAACCTAAGTCGAAACGACTTAGGTTTTTGCTTGGCGACGTCCTACTCTCACAGGGACAAGGTCCCAACTACCATCGGCGCTAGAGAGCTTAACTTCCGTGTTCGGTATGGGAACGGGTGTGACCTCTCTGCCATCATCACCAAACTATTGAAGGTATATTCCTTCAAAACTAGATAACATTGCTTCATATTATATGGTTAAGTCCTCGATCTATTAGTATTCGTCAACTCCACATGTCACCATGCTTCCACCTCGAACCTATCAACCTGATCATCTTTCAGGGATCTTACTAGCTTACGCTATGGGAAATCTCATCTTGAGGGGGGCTTCATGCTTAGATGCTTTCAGCACTTATCCCTTCCGCACATAGCTACCCAGCTATGCCCTTGGCAGAACAACTGGTACACCAGCGGTGCGTCCATCCCGGTCCTCTCGTACTAAGGACAGCTCCTCTCAAATTTCCTGCGCCCACGACGGATAGGGACCGAACTGTCTCACGACGTTCTGAACCCAGCTCGCGTACCGCTTTAATGGGCGAACAGCCCAACCCTTGGGACCGACTACAGCCCCAGGATGCGATGAGCCGACATCGAGGTGCCAAACCTCCCCGTCGATGTGGACTCTTGGGGGAGATAAGCCTGTTATCCCCGGGGTAGCTTTTATCCGTTGAGCGATGGCCCTTCCATGCGGAACCACCGGATCGACTAAGCCCGACTTTCGTCCCTGCTCGACTTGTAGGTCTCGCAGTCAAGCTCCCTTATGCCTTTGCACTCTACGAATGATTTCCAACCATTCTGAGGGAACCTTTGGGCGCCTCCGTTACACTTTAGGAGGCGACCGCCCCAGTCAAACTGCCCACCTGACACTGTCTCCCGGGTCGATAAGACCCGTAGGTTAGAATTTCAATACAGTCAGGGCGGTATCCCACCAGCGCCTCCACCGAAGCTAGCGCTCCGGTTTCAATGGCTCCCGCCTATCCTGTACAAACTGTACCAAAATTCAATATCAGGCTACAGTAAAGCTCCACGGGGTCTTTCCGTCCTGTCGCGGGTAACCTGCATCTTCACAGGTACTATAATTTCACCGAGTCTCTGGTTGAGACAGTGCCCAAATCGTTACACCTTTCGTGCGGGTCGGAACTTACCCGACAAGGAATTTCGCTACCTTAGGACCGTTATAGTTACGGCCGCCGTTTACTGGGGCTTCAGTTCAGAGCTTCGCTTACGCTAACCCCTCTCCTTAACCTTCCAGCACCGGGCAGGTGTCAGCCCCTATACTTCGCCTTACGGCTTCGCAGAGACCTGTGTTTTTGCTAAACAGTCGCTTGGGCCTATTCACTGCGGCTTTCCGTTAAGAAAGCACCCCTTCTCCCGAAGTTACGGGGTCATTTTGCCGAGTTCCTTAACCAGAGTTCTCTCGCACACCTTAGGATTCTCTCCTCGCCTACCTGTGTCGGTTTGCGGTACAGGCACCTTTTATCTCGCTAGAAGCTTTTCTTGGCAGCGGGGAATCAAAGACTTCGCTCCATAAGGAGCTTCCCCATCACAGCTCAGCCTTCACGATAAGCGGATTTGCCTACTTATCAGCCTAACTGCTTGGACGTGCACAACCAATCGCACGCTTCTTCTATCCTTCTGCGTCCCTCCATTGCTCAAACGATAAAGAGGTGGTACAGGAATATCAACCTGTTGTCCATCGCCTACGCCTGTCGGCCTCGGCTTAGGTCCTGACTAACCCTGAGCGGACGAGCCTTCCTCAGGAAACCTTAGGCATTCGGTGGACGGGATTCTCACCCGTCTTTCGCTACTCATACCGGCATTCTCACTTCTAAGCGCTCCACCAGTCCTTCCGGTCTGACTTCACTGCACTTAGAACGCTCCCCTACCACTGATACCATTGGTATCAATTCGCAGCTTCGGTGGTGTATTTAGCCCCGGTACATTTTCGGCGCAGAGTCACTCGACTAGTGAGCTATTACGCACTCTTTAAATGGTGGCTGCTTCTGAGCCAACATCCTAGTTGTCTAAGCAACTCCACATCCTTTTCCACTTAATACACACTTTGGGACCTTAGCTGGCAATCTGGGCTGTTTCCCTCTTGACTACGGATCTTATCACTCGCAGTCTGACTCCTAAGGATAAGTCATTGGCATTCGGAGTTTGACTGAATTCGGTAATCCGATGAGGACCCCTAGTTCAATCAGTGCTCTACCTCCAAGACTCTTACACTTAAGGCTAGCCCTAAAGCTATTTCGGGGAGAACCAGCTATCTCCAGGTTCGATTGGAATTTCTCCGCTACCCACACCTCATCCCCGCACTTTTCAACGTGCGTGGGTTCGGGCCTCCATTCAGTGTTACCTGAACTTCACCCTGGACATGGGTAGAGTCACCTGGTTTCGGGTCTACGACCACGTACTAAACGCCCTATTCAGACTCGCTTTCGCTGCGGCTCCGCCTCTTCAGCTTAACCTTGCACGGGATCGTAACTCGCCGGTTCATTCTACAAAAGGCACGCCATCACCCATTAACGGGCTCTGACTATTTGTAGGCACACGGTTTCAGGATCTCTTTCACTCCCCTTCCGGGGTGCTTTTCACCTTTCCCTCACGGTACTGGTTCACTATCGATCACTAGGGAGTATTTAGCCTTGGGAGATGGTCCTCCCAGATTCCGACGGAAATTCACGTGTTCCGCCGTACTCAGGATACATTCAAGAGAGAACGAAGTTTCGACTACGGGGTTGTTACCCTCTGTGACGGACCTTTCCAGGTCGCTTCGTCTACCTCGTTCCTTTGTAACTCCGTATAGAATGTCCTACAACCCCAAGAGGCAAGCCTCTTGGTTTGGGCTAGATTCCGTTTCGCTCGCCGCTACTCAGGAAATCGCATTTGCTTTCTCTTCCTCCAGGTACTTAGATGTTTCAGTTCCCTGGGTCTGTCTTCCTTACCCTATGTATTCAGGTAAGGATACCATACCATTACGTATAGTGGGTTTCCCCATTCGGAAATCTTCGGATTAAAGCTTACTTACAGCTCCCCGAAGCATATCGGCGTTAGTCCCGTCCTTCATCGACTCCTAGTGTCAAGGCATCCACCGTGCGCCCTTTCTAACTTAACCAAACTAAAATTAAAAAAATATGAGCTACACTGTTATCTAGTTTTCAAAGAACATACATTTAAACTTGAGAGATAGTTCTCTCAAAACTGAACGAAACAAAACAAGTCAACGTTTATTGATGAACTGCGTTCATCAATTCTCCATAGAAAGGAGGTGATCCAGCCGCACCTTCCGATACGGCTACCTTGTTACGACTTCACCCCAATCATCTGTCCCACCTTAGGCGGCTGGCTCCATAAAGGTTACCCCACCGACTTCGGGTGTTACAAACTCTCGTGGTGTGACGGGCGGTGTGTACAAGGCCCGGGAACGTATTCACCGCGGCATGCTCGATCCGCGATTACTAGCGATTCCAGCTTCATGTAGGCGAGTTGCAGCCTACAATCCGAACTGAGAACGGTTTTATGAGATTAGCTCCACCTCGCGGTCTTGCAGCTCTTTGTACCGTCCATTGTAGCACGTGTGTAGCCCAGGTCATAAGGGGCATGATGATTTGACGTCATCCCCACCTTCCTCCGGTTTGTCACCGGCAGTCACCTTAGAGTGCCCAACTTAATGATGGCAACTGAAGATCAAGGGTTGCGCTCGTTGCGGGACTTAACCCAACATCTCACGACACGAGCTGACGACAACCATGCACCACCTGTCACTCTGCTCCCGAAGGAGAAGCTCTATCTCTAGAGTTTTCAGAGGATGTCAAGACCTGGTAAGGTTCTTCGCGTTGCTTCGAATTAAACCACATGCTCCACCGCTTGTGCGGGCCCCCGTCAATTCCTTTGAGTTTCAGCCTTGCGGCCGTACTCCCCAGGCGGAGTGCTTAATGCGTTAACTTCAGCACTAAAGGGCGGAAACCCTCTAACACTTAGCACTCATCGTTTACGGCGTGGACTACCAGGGTATCTAATCCTGTTTGCTCCCCACGCTTTCGCGCCTCAGTGTCAGTTACAGACCAGAAAGTCGCCTTCGCCACTGGTGTTCCTCCATATCTCTACGCATTTCACCGCTACACATGGAATTCCACTTTCCTCTTCTGCACTCAAGTCTCCCAGTTTCCAATGACCCTCCACGGTTGAGCCGTGGGCTTTCACATCAGACTTAAGAAACCACCTGCGCGCGCTTTACGCCCAATAATTCCGGATAACGCTTGCCACCTACGTATTACCGCGGCTGCTGGCACGTAGTTAGCCGTGGCTTTCTGGTTAGGTACCGTCAAGGTGCCAGCTTATTCAACTAGCACTTGTTCTTCCCTAACAACAGAGTTTTACGACCCGAAAGCCTTCATCACTCACGCGGCGTTGCTCCGTCAGACTTTCGTCCATTGCGGAAGATTCCCTACTGCTGCCTCCCGTAGGAGTCTGGGCCGTGTCTCAGTCCCAGTGTGGCCGTTCACCCTCTCAGGTCGGCTACGCATCGTTGCCTTGGTGAGCCGTTACCTCACCAACTAGCTAATGCGACGCGGGTCCATCCATAAGTGACAGCCGAAGCCGCCTTTCAATTTCGAACTATGCAGTTCAAAATATTATCCGGTATTAGCCCCGGTTTCCCGGAGTTATCCCAGTCTTATGGGTAGGTTACCCACGTGTTACTCACCCGTCCGCCGCTAACTTCATAAGAGCAAGCTCTTAATCCATTCGCTCGACTTGCATGTATTAGGCACGCCGCCAGCGTTCATCCTGAGCCAGGATCAAACTCTCCAATAAAGTTAGTTTGTCTAGCATCTAAAAATAAAAATTGACGTTTACGTTGTTTGTTTCGTTCAGTTTTCAAAGAACTTGTCTGCCGCTCATTTGCGACTCCCTTATGTTAACATTTCCAATTTGTAATGTCAACCAAGTTTTTTATTTCGTTTGTCGCTTTCTGCGTTATTGCTATCGGCGACTTGTTCTATATTACACCTCTATAGGATAATCGTCAACACCTTTTTATAAAGATATTTAATTTAATACCTTCGTACTCTTTTAGCTCTAGATACGGACCTATAAAGATTTCATTTAACATAGAAACCATCGTCTACTTTTCTTTACTAATCTATCCTTCTACATACTTTTCAATTTAGGCACTCCTCTATTACAAAGGACTCGCTCCCCCCATCTTACCGAACTCATACGATTGATTCTTTTCAGCTAAATTAGCAACCTTATTTTAATAATTAATAGTATATAAGTAGAAAGTTGCTTTATTTTTTATTACCGCTCCCTACTCCCCTTTGTTTATCAAATTGTAATATCAATAACATTCTATTAGAAACAGGTGACGATATGAAAGATATACGTATTCTTATAGCAGACTATGATAAAGAAATCCGAGAGTTATACATAGTAGGTACTGCGATCAACAGTGAAGAGGCCCTGCGCTTATTTAATCCAAACAACTATAACCTCGTTATATTAGATCTTATGATACCAAAAGTAGATGGGATCGAAGTATGTAGAAAGCTTAGAGATACAACGAACATTCCTATATTAATGCTAACTGCTAAAGATCACGAAGTGGTTGCAAGAGTAAAAGCTCTTATGCGACGTTTTTTAGTTCTTGAAAGTAATACTAACGGACAAGAGAAAACAGCTTTAACATTTAAAGGGCTAACTATCGATTTTAAAAAATACACGGTCCATACGAACGGAAAAGAAATCAACTTAACTGGAAAAGAACTTGAACTATTAAAATTCTTCGCTTCAAACCCAGAGCAAGTATTTACAAAAACACAACTCTTTCGAAATGTATGGGACGATAATTATATAGAAGATGATAATACCGTTATGGTGCATATCAGAAAGCTTAGAAAGAAAATAGAAATCGATTCTTCCAATCCAAAATTCATTCAGACTGTATGGGGAATCGGTTATAAGTTTGTAGGTGAAAAGGTTGAAAAATGATAAGATCCTCTTTCTTATTTCATTACAACTTATCATTTGCGGACTTTTAAATATAGATATGGGATACCATGTAAAAGTATCTTTATTTATTGCTCTTATCATAATCACAATATACTTTTTCTTTTCAAGAGTTCACTTTATTCAAAGCAACGAATCGATGGTTACTAAATTAAGCCGTGCACTTAAAGGGAATTTACAAACGAGGCTATTCACAAATAACGACCGTTCATTAAATAATATCGTGTTTTCAATAAACGAATTAATAGCTGCATTAGAAAAGGGTCAGATCGAAGCAAGGAAATCCCAAGAAGCTAGAAAACAACTTTTATCTAATATCTCACATGATATCCGGACACCACTCACTTCTATTATTGGATATATTGATGCTTTAAAAGATGATGTCGCTACTTCTGAAGTAGAAAAGCAAGAATATCTTGAAATACTTTATAAGAAATCGAATGACTTAAAACATCTGGTCGATGAAATCTTTAATATTGCCAAGCTAGATGCTGATGAATTTCCATTAAAAGAAGAAGAACTCGATTTTTCTGAAGTTACTAGAGAAGTATTAATCGAATTTTTACCCGAGCTATCAAAACATAACATTGAACTACAAGTTCTCATACCAGAATCTACTTCTCCTATTATTGCAGATCACCTTAGCCTTATACGAATTATAGGTAATCTAATAAAAAACGCTATCCATTACGGAAAAGCTGGGAAAATAGTAGGAGTCGAACTACTAGAAACCAATACAGAATATGAGCTTCTTATTTGGGACAAGGGAACCGGTATTCCAAAACATGATTTACAAAACGTATTTAAGCGGATGTACCGCAGTGAACAATCAAGAAATCCTTCTTACGGTGGTAGTGGCCTCGGACTTTCTATTTCTAAAGCCCTCGTTGAAAAAAATGGTGGGCGTATATGGGTTGACAGTATTCCCCGGGAACGAACTACTTTTGGTTTTTCCGTCCTAAAACACACTACTTTTAAGGAAATAGTTAAGAAATGATTAATATGCAGTTAAACCTTCCTTTTTATTATGTAATTAAGAACTTATAGAAAGTAGGTGCCCCCTATAAATACACTTATAAAAACGACAAACCTTACTAAAGTTTATGGGACCCAAAAGTCAGTAGATAATCTAAATATGAATGTACGACAAGGAGAGATTTATGGATTCATAGGGCGTAACGGTGCTGGTAAAACAACTACAATCCGTATGCTGCTTAGTCTTATAAAACCTACAAGTGGAAATATAGAAATATTCGGTGAGGATTTACTTCGGAATCCAAAAGACATTTTAAGAAGAATTGGTTCTATCGTTGAAGTCCCAGGATTTTATGAAAACTTAACTGCAAGAGAGAACTTATTAATTAATGCAAATATAATTGGAGTTCACAAAAGGAATGCAATTGAAGAAGCATTAGAAATTGTAGGCTTGCAGCACGAAACAAAAAAACTAGTAGGAAAATACTCTTTAGGAATGAAGCAACGCTTAGGGATTGCACGTGCTCTTCTCCATTATCCTGAACTACTCATACTAGATGAACCAACTAACGGACTAGATCCAATCGGTATTAAAGAAATGCGAAAACTCATTAAATCTTTAGCTCAAGACAGAAATATAACGATACTCATTTCTAGTCATATATTAGCTGAGGTGGAACAACTAGTCGATCGTATGGGAATTATTCATGAAGGAAGGTTATTAGAAGAAGTTTCTCTTGATACACTGCGTAAAGCCAATCGTAAGTACATAGAATTCCAGGTGAATAATGATAATAAAGCTGCGATGCTATTAGAAAATCATTTTCAAATTTTTGATTATGAGGTACATGATGAAGGAAATATTCGCGTTTATTCTCACTTTGGACAGCAAGGACACATCAACAGAACGTTAGTTCGTAACGATATTGAAGTATTAAAAATTGTGATGAGCGAAGATAGACTAGAAGATTATTTCACCAAACTAGTTGGGGGTGGCACAATTGGTTAATCTGCTTTATACAGAACTATTAAAATTGAAACGATCCAATATGTTTTTGATCAGTATTATCGGAGCAGGTGTCGCACCATTTTTAGTGGTTGTAGCTTCTTATATACACATGAAGACAAAGCAGCCTACTCCAACTATTTTATTTGGTCAACTGTTCACTGAAGTTAACCTATACACTACTTTAATTATAGGATTCCCCTTATATGGAGTTGTAATCGCTTATCTATTTACCCGTGAATACACGGAAGATACATTAAAAAACTTGCTAACTATCCCAGTATCACGTATTAGCTTTATTATAAGTAAGTTTATCCTTCTATTCCTTTGGATCATGATGCTAACTTTAGTCGCTTGGACGCTAACTTTATTATTAGGGCTAATAGGTAGCTTCCCTGGGTTTAGTATCACCTTACTTTTAGGCTCTCTCATAAAATTTTTAATATGTGGTGGACTTCTCTTTCTTTTGTCTTCACCTATTGTACTACTAACTCTTTTAACGAAAACCTATGTACCGCCTATTATATTAACAATCATTATTACAATGACTAACCTTATGATTGTAAATTCAAAACATAAAGACCTATTCCCATGGACCGCTACTCTAGATATAGCAAATAACGAATTACAAACGACTTATCCACCAGAGTATTCTTATATCATCATTGCAGTAACAGCTATTTTCGGATTTATTACAACACTATTCTATTTTAAAAGAGTAGATATTCATTAATTTATAGGAGTGAAATTATGAGCGATCTTATCATTTCCTTCATACTTGGCATTGTAGAAGGCTTGGCTGAATTTTTACCCATCTCTTCTACTGGCCATCTTATATTAGTCGGACATTTATTAGGTTTTGAAGGAGAAAGGGCAAAAACATTTGAAATTGTCATACAGTTAGGGGCAATTTTAGCTATCGCGATTTTATATCATAAACGCCTTGTTTCTTTATGTAATATTAGACCCCTTCTACGGAAAGAGAAAAAATTCAATGCATTACATGTTTTTCTCGGTGTATTCCCGGCAGTAGTTGCTGGCTTACTACTACATGATGTTATTAAAACATACTTATTTCAGCCGTATACTGTCGTAATTGGACTTGTAGCAGGAGCAATTCTAATGATTTTTGCAGAAGTAAAAAAGGCAGAGGTAACCGCTTTTTCACTAGATGATTTAACATACCGCCAAGCATTAATAATTGGATTATTTCAATGCTTAGCAGTATATCCTGGCTTCTCTAGAGCGGGCTCTACTATTTCTGGAGGGCTATTAGCAAAAGTAAATTATAAGGCTGCATCTGAGTTTTCTTTTCTCATTGCCATTCCTGTAATGGTCGGAGCTACAGGATTAGACTTATTAAAAAGTTGGAAGTATTTAAGTGTAGATGACATTCCTATGTTTACTGTAGGATTCATTACCTCTTTTATAGTAGCAATGCTAGCAGTAGTAACTTTCCTGAAGCTTTTAGAAAAGATCGGTTTAAAACCTTTTGCATATTATCGTATTTTGTTAGCCATTGTATTTACACTTTTCGTATTGCTATAGCTTCATATAAGTCACATGTTATTAAACCGATATTCAAGGAATATCGGTTTTTATCTATTTCACCTCTAGTATTACTCACTTCAATATGGCATAGTGGGTAATAGATCACTATTAATAATCTGAATATTCTTTACTACCAATCAACATTTCATTAAAATATGTAAAGTTAAAAGCTATACTTGAAATCCGAACCTAATAATAGCATTTCCTCTTTAAACACATATACTGAATTAAAAATAAACACCTCAATTGATTGAATATGCCCATTACACCACCACAGAATGAACGTTCTGTGCCGCTACTTCCTTGTATTTAAGTAATCGTACTATAGTTTTTTCACTTGCACTTATCTTCTCTACGAAAGACTCCCAATTATAAGATTTAAGTAGGTTTCATCCTATGTCTATATACAAACAACTGTACGCTTACAATTAGAAAAGCAAATCGAATTGTTGACCAAGCATTTAGTTTCATTTAATAGTATTAACGGTACCGATGGCGAGGTCAGTATTATAGATGAACTATATAGTATTTTCAAAAGCACCCTGAACACGTATGGATTCAACATGTACCTCATGATCCAATAGGTAGAAAAAATGTATTTGCATTTGTAAAAGAAAAAAACGCTTCCCGCTCTACTATCATTTATCATTCACACCTAGATATAGTCGGCATTGAAGACCTTGGATCGTTAAAAGAACATGCTTTCTCTCCTGAAACACTCGAACAATATTTTCAAACCAATCCAAAACCTGGAGAGTGGCTGTTCGGCCGTGGTTCTCTTGATATGAAAGATGGTGCTGCCATTCATCTAGCCAATATACTATACTTCTCAGAACATGTGCATTTACTCGAAGGAAATCTACTACTCTTATTCAATGGAGATGAAGAAGGAGAACATCGTGGGATTATCTCTGCCTTAACCGAATTCGAAAGACTGAAGCAAGAAAAACAATTACAGTATCGTTTGGCTATTAACAATGAATTTATATGATGGAGATACTCAGCGCTACATTTATACAGGAACTTCAGGTAAACTTCTTCCTTGTTTCTATATTTATGGAAGAGAAGTACATGTAGGTGATACATTGTCTTGCATTGATCCTAATTTTATTGCAGCCCAAATCACAAATAGACTACATAACAACTATATCCATTACCATACAAAACAATCCGGAAATTAAACATCCCATCTATTAATATGGGCGTCTACGGGAAAGATGGCCATAAATGGACAGAACATGTTTACAAACCCTATCCAGTCAGCGTATTACCTTTATTAATCCGTAATACAACAATACAAATTTTAAATGACTACAAAGCTATTACAAATAAGCAAATTGCCCAGGGTTTATAAAGAAAATCAACTTTAGCTAAAGCGAGGTAAAAATACAAATGAATCCATTAGCACGAACATATTGGGATACTTATTGGGGGAACAATGAAAAACCGAAATCCGTTATGGCTTGGCAATTTGGTGATTCTCCTGATTATCTCGCTCAATTAGTCATTGATGGTGTAAAAACAGCAACATGCTCCGGCCATATTTTTTATGAATTAGAAAATGAACCGCTGCCGACAACCAATGATTATAGTATTGTACTCAATAGTCAAGATGAACCTGTAGCTATCATTAAAACAATAGAAGTAACTGTAACACCAATGAATGAAGTAACTGAAGAATTCGCTATCGCTGAAGGTGAAGGCGATCGTACCTATAGTTACTGGAGAGACACCCATATTCAGTTCTTTACAGGGGAACTAAACGAGCTTAGGCTTAGTTTTTCTGAAGATATGCTGCTCGTTTGCGAACGTTTTGAGCTGATTGATGTAAAAAAATAAATATAGCTTGTCATCTATCACTCCAGAAATACGTAGATGACAAGCTTATTTTATTAAACACAAAAAACACAAGTCAAAAGACTTGTGTTTTTATCTTGCTTGGCGACGTCCTACTCTCACAGGGACAAGGTCCCAACTACCATCGGCGCTAGAGAGCTTAACTTCCGTGTTCGGTATGGGAACGGGTGTGACCTCTCTGCCATCATCACCAAACTGATGAAGGTATATTCCTTCAAAACTAGATAACATTGCTTCATATTATATGGTTAAGTCCTCGATCTATTAGTATTCGTCAGCTCCACATGTCACCATGCTTCCACCTCGAACCTATCAACCTGATCATCTTTCAGGGATCTTACTAGCTTACGCTATGGGAAATCTCATCTTGAGGGGGGCTTCATGCTTAGATGCTTTCAGCACTTATCCCTTCCGCACATAGCTACCCAGCTATGCCCTTGGCAGAACAACTGGTACACCAGCGGTGCGTCCATCCCGGTCCTCTCGTACTAAGGACAGCTCCTCTCAAATTTCCTGCGCCCACGACGGATAGGGACCGAACTGTCTCACGACGTTCTGAACCCAGCTCGCGTACCGCTTTAATGGGCGAACAGCCCAACCCTTGGGACCGACTACAGCCCCAGGATGCGATGAGCCGACATCGAGGTGCCAAACCTCCCCGTCGATGTGGACTCTTGGGGGAGATAAGCCTGTTATCCCCGGGGTAGCTTTTATCCGTTGAGCGATGGCCCTTCCATGCGGAACCACCGGATGACTAAGCCCGACTTTCGTCCCTGCTCGACTTGTAGGTCTCGCAGTCAAGCTCCCTTATGCCTTTGCACTCTACGAATGATTTCCAACCATTCTGAGGGAACCTTTGGGCGCCTCCGTTACACTTTAGGAGGCGACCGCCCCAGTCAAACTGCCCACCTGACACTGTCTCCCGGGTCGATAAGACCCGTAGGTTAGAATTTCAATACAGTCAGGGCGGTATCCCACCAGCGCCTCCACCGAAGCTAGCGCTCCGGTTTCAATGGCTCCCGCCTATCCTGTACAAACTGTACCAAAATTCAATATCAGGCTACAGTAAAGCTCCACGGGGTCTTTCCGTCCTGTCGCGGGTAACCTGCATCTTCACAGGTACTATAATTTCACCGAGTCTCTGGTTGAGACAGTGCCCAAATCGTTACACCTTTCGTGCGGGTCGGAACTTACCCGACAAGGAATTTCGCTACCTTAGGACCGTTATAGTTACGGCCGCCGTTTACTGGGGCTTCAGTTCAGAGCTTCGCTTACGCTAACCCCTCTCCTTAACCTTCCAGCACCGGGCAGGTGTCAGCCCCTATACTTCGCCTTACGGCTTCGCAGAGACCTGTGTTTTTGCTAAACAGTCGCTTGGGCCTATTCACTGCGGCTTTCCGTTAAGAAAGCACCCCTTCTCCCGAAGTTACGGGGTCATTTTGCCGAGTTCCTTAACCAGAGTCTCTCGCACACCTTAGGATTCTCTCCTCGCCTACCTGTGTCGGTTTGCGGTACAGGCACCTTTTATCTCGCTAGAAGCTTTTCTTGGCAGCGGGGAATCAAAGACTTCGCTCCATAAGGAGCTTCCCCATCACAGCTCAGCCTTCACGATAAGCGGATTTGCCTACTTATCAGCCTAACTGCTTGGACGTGCACAACCAATCGCACGCTTCTTCTATCCTTCTGCGTCCCTCCATTGCTCAAACGATAAAGAGGTGGTACAGGAATATCAACCTGTTGTCCATCGCCTACGCCTGTCGGCCTCGGCTTAGGTCCTGACTAACCCTGAGCGGACGAGCCTTCCTCAGGAAACCTTAGGCATTCGGTGGACGGGATTCTCACCCGTCTTTCGCTACTCATACCGGCATTCTCACTTCTAAGCGCTCCACCAGTCCTTCCGGTCTGACTTCACTGCACTTAGAACGCTCCCCTACCACTGATACCATTGGTATCAATTCGCAGCTTCGGTGGTGTATTTAGCCCCGGTACATTTTCGGCGCAGAGTCACTCGACTAGTGAGCTATTACGCACTCTTTAAATGGTGGCTGCTTCTGAGCCAACATCCTAGTTGTCTAAGCAACTCCACATCCTTTTCCACTTAATACACACTTTGGGACCTTAGCTGGCGATCTGGGCTGTTTCCCTCTTGACTACGGATCTTATCACTCGCAGTCTGACTCCTAAGGATAAGTCATTGGCATTCGGAGTTTGACTGAATTCGGTAATCCGATGAGGACCCCTAGTTCAATCAGTGCTCTACCTCCAAGACTCTTACACTTAAGGCTAGCCCTAAAGCTATTTCGGGGAGAACCAGCTATCTCCAGGTTCGATTGGAATTTCTCCGCTACCCACACCTCATCCCCGCACTTTTCAACGTGCGTGGGTTCGGGCCTCCATTCAGTGTTACCTGAACTTCACCCTGGACATGGGTAGAGTCACCTGGTTTCGGGTCTACGACCACGTACTAAACGCCCTATTCAGACTCGCTTTCGCTGCGGCTCCGCCTCTTCAGCTTAACCTTGCACGGGATCGTAACTCGCCGGTTCATTCTACAAAAGGCACGCCATCACCCATTAACGGGCTCTGACTATTTGTAGGCACACGGTTTCAGGATCTCTTTCACTCCCCTTCCGGGGTGCTTTTCACCTTTCCCTCACGGTACTGGTTCACTATCGATCACTAGGGAGTATTTAGCCTTGGGAGATGGTCCTCCCAGATTCCGACGGAATTTCACGTGTTCCGCCGTACTCAGGATACATTCAAGAGAGAACGAAGTTTCGACTACGGGGTTGTTACCCTCTGTGACGGACCTTTCCAGGTCGCTTCGTCTACCTCGTTCCTTTGTAACTCCGTATAGAATGTCCTACAACCCCAAGAGGCAAGCCTCTTGGTTTGGGCTAGATTCCGTTTCGCTCGCCGCTACTCAGGAAATCGCATTTGCTTTCTCTTCCTCCAGGTACTTAGATGTTTCAGTTCCCTGGGTCTGTCTTCCATACCCTATGTATTCAGGTAAGGATACCATACCATTACGTATAGTGGGTTTCCCCATTCGGAAATCTTCGGATAAAAGCTTACTTACAGCTCCCCGAAGCATATCGGCGTTAGTCCCGTCCTTCATCGACTCCTAGTGTCAAGGCATCCACCGTGCGCCCTTTCTAACTTAACCAAACTAAAATTAAAAAAAATATGAGCTACACTGTTATCTAGTTTTCAAAGAACATACATTTAAACTTGAGAGATAGTTCTCTCAAAACTGAACGAAACAAAACAAGTCAACGTTTATTGATGAACTGCGTTCATCAATTCTCCATAGAAAGGAGGTGATCCAGCCGCACCTTCCGATACGGCTACCTTGTTACGACTTCACCCCAATCATCTGTCCCACCTTAGGCGGCTGGCTCCATAAAGGTTACCCCACCGACTTCGGGTGTTACAAACTCTCGTGGTGTGACGGGCGGTGTGTACAAGGCCCGGGAACGTATTCACCGCGGCATGCTCGATCCGCGATTACTAGCGATTCCAGCTTCATGTAGGCGAGTTGCAGCCTACAATCCGAACTGAGAACGGTTTTATGAGATTAGCTCCACCTCGCGGTCTTGCAGCTCTTTGTACCGTCCATTGTAGCACGTGTGTAGCCCAGGTCATAAGGGGCATGATGATTTGACGTCATCCCCACCTTCCTCCGGTTTGTCACCGGCAGTCACCTTAGAGTGCCCAACTTAATGATGGCAACTAAGATCAAGGGTTGCGCTCGTTGCGGGACTTAACCCAACATCTCACGACACGAGCTGACGACAACCATGCACCACCTGTCACTCTGCTCCCGAAGGAGAAGCTCTATCTCTAGAGTTTTCAGAGGATGTCAAGACCTGGTAAGGTTCTTCGCGTTGCTTCGAATTAAACCACATGCTCCACCGCTTGTGCGGGCCCCCGTCAATTCCTTTGAGTTTCAGCCTTGCGGCCGTACTCCCCAGGCGGAGTGCTTAATGCGTTAACTTCAGCACTAAAGGGCGGAAACCCTCTAACACTTAGCACTCATCGTTTACGGCGTGGACTACCAGGGTATCTAATCCTGTTTGCTCCCCACGCTTTCGCGCCTCAGTGTCAGTTACAGACCAGAAAGTCGCCTTCGCCACTGGTGTTCCTCCATATCTCTACGCATTTCACCGCTACACATGGAATTCCACTTTCCTCTTCTGCACTCAAGTCTCCCAGTTTCCAATGACCCTCCACGGTTGAGCCGTGGGCTTTCACATCAGACTTAAGAAACCACCTGCGCGCGCTTTACGCCCAATAATTCCGGATAACGCTTGCCACCTACGTATTACCGCGGCTGCTGGCACGTAGTTAGCCGTGGCTTTCTGGTTAGGTACCGTCAAGGTGCCAGCTTATTCAACTAGCACTTGTTCTTCCCTAACAACAGAGTTTTACGACCCGAAAGCCTTCATCACTCACGCGGCGTTGCTCCGTCAGACTTTCGTCCATTGCGGAAGATTCCCTACTGCTGCCTCCCGTAGGAGTCTGGGCCGTGTCTCAGTCCCAGTGTGGCCGATCACCCTCTCAGGTCGGCTACGCATCGTCGCCTTGGTGAGCCGTTACCTCACCAACTAGCTAATGCGACGCGGGTCCATCCATAAGTGACAGCCGAAGCCGCCTTTCAATTTCGAACTATGCAGTTCAAAATATTATCCGGTATTAGCCCCGGTTTCCCGGAGTTATCCCAGTCTTATGGGTAGGTTACCCACGTGTTACTCACCCGTCCGCCGCTAACTTCATAAGAGCAAGCTCTTAATCCATTCGCTCGACTTGCATGTATTAGGCACGCCGCCAGCGTTCATCCTGAGCCAGGATCAAACTCTCCAATAAAGTTAGTTTGTCTAGCATCTAAAAATAAAAATTGACGTTTACGTTGTTTGTTTCGTTCAGTTTTCAAAGAACTTGTTTGTCGCTCATTTGCGACTCCCTTATGTTAACATTTCCAATTTGTAATGTCAACCAAGTTTTTTTATTTCTTTTGTCGCTTTCTGCGTTGTTGCTATCGGCGACTTGTTCTATATTACACCTCTATAGGATAATCGTCAACACCTTTTTATAAAGATATTTAATTTAATATGTTCACACCATTTTATCCCGCTATTTGCGGACAGTAAGACTCCCACCTCAAAGTTCGGCTAAGCAAAGAAGTTAGTAGTAAGCCTGACGATCTATAAATTCCCGATTAGTAAAGCTTACATAAGAATCCACAAAGATTTTACTAAATAGCAATCATAGTCTACCTCTATCTACTAATCTCCTCTAACAATCCTCTCTATTTCAAGAGGATTATCCCCCGTACATTACTGGGTTCCACAAGAAATTCTTTTCTAGCAACTTCATTTACTCTCCTTATCTTAATTACAATATCTCTTTCTAACAATACACACACTCTTATTCACTCTCCTGAACCATTCATAATAGAATGAACCAACTAATAGACTAGATTCAATCAATATTAAAAATTATGATGAGTAAAGGACTATCAGTAGATTATTTCATAAAACCAGTTGAAAATAGAATAATTGGTTCGTTTACAGATTTCACGATACTTTCATAGAAAAACGCTTATTGTTTTGATACACGTCAACTATAGACAAGAACAAGACACTAAAACATATGAACATGCAGCTGTCATAGCACCGTAGCTCACGAACCTATACGGTCTATCGCGAGAGTGGTGATGGCACACTACAATCTTGCACATCAGCGCTACCAAAAATGGACTTCGCCTTTGGTAGCAAGAATCACACTGATGTTAATCAGGTTGCCCCTTTAGCAGTGGGAGTGTCAATAAATCCAATATTAATAATTGAAACATACTTTACTGAAGAACCACTTCACTAAAGTATGTAAAGTTACAAGCTATACTGGAAATCCGAATCTAGTATAGCAGCTCTTCTTTAAACACATATGTCCAATAGAAAATAAGCGCCTCAATTGATTGAGTATGCCCATTACACCCTTCAAGAACAAATGTTCCAACCTCTTGTTATACACCACTACTTCCTTGCATTTAAGTAATCACACTATAATTTTCCACTTACACTTATCTTCTATATAAAAGCTCCAAAATTATAAATTTTAAAGAGTTGTATCCTATATCTCTATACAGAAAACAGTAAGCTTTTCCGTTAGAAGAGCAAATAGCATCGCTAACAAAGCATATAGTTTCATTATTTCCAACCAAATTACAAATAGAGTATATAACTACCTGAATTTATTCCCGATGAACCCATTCTTCCTTCAACTTATTTATATCAACGTGATAATAAAGATAAAGTGAAACTTTAATCAGTGGGGGTTTTATCCATCCCCCACTGATTATTAGTTGAACCAATCGGGCTTTTACGGGCAGTTGATCTCCCACCTAACTCCCTCGCATTCGCCGAATTTTGAGGTGGGAGTCTTACTGCCCGTTAATGCGGGATAAATATGCTGTTCAAATAGCAGCCAGTGGCCAACTATACTTTAGTTATCTTATTTATAAGGCTACACAAAAAAAGATTCTTATCCAACTATTAGAGGAAACAAGTAGAACTTATAAAGAAGCTGAACACTATGTACAAGAGCAGTTCAAATATTACTACTCATAACTGATCTTCCCGTCCCAGAGATTCCCTTGGGAATTTCGTGTAACAAACTATCCAAACTATAAAAAAGATTATAGAGTCTAAACATTAATCCACACATCTTTATCCAAAATGTTATATGCGAAAGTAATACATAAGACTTTCAAGAACTATATTTTGAAATTATCGCCGCTCTTCAAAAGCCAGATTCAGAAAAAAGAACAGGCGCTATTATCTTTTTAACGCCACCACTTTCACCATACAACTACTTAAAACAAATAAAGTGAAACTTTAATCAGTGGGGGTTTTGTTGATCCCCCACTGATTATTAGCCTTCACCAATCGGGCGTTTACGGGCAGCAGGGCTCCCACCTAACTTCTTTGCTCCATCTGAATTTTGAGGTGGGAGTTTTACTGCAAGTAAATAGCCTGTTACAATGAACTTTTTCATGTACCACTATTCGGGTTCACTTCAATTTAACATGTGGTAGCTTCTTTGCTATTCACGAATTAAAGCCATTATCATACGAAACAATTCAGAGATTAAACATCCCGTCATAAAGGTGTCTAAGAAAAAGATCCTCATAAATGGAGTGAACTTGTTTAAAAGCCATATTTATTCAGTTTATTATCTTCATTGATCCGTGGATTTCAAATAACTACAAAGCTATTGCAAATAAACAATATGCTACTTGCTCATGAACGTTTTGAGCTTATCGATGTAAGAAATAAAGTGAAGCCTATATAAATACACTTACCTTTAAACAAATAAGCTTGTTATCAATAGGTTTCTTGAACCATAGATAACAAGCTTATTTCATTAAACACAAAAAAGACGAGTCATTCTGACTCATCTTAAAGTTGCTTGGCGACGTCCTACTCTCACAGGGACAAGGTCCCAACTACCATCGGCGCTAGAGAGCTTAACTTCCGTGTTCGGTATGGGAACGGGTGTGGCCTCTCTGCCATCATCACCAAACTATTGAAGGTATATTCCTTCAAAACTAGATAACATTGCTTCATATTATATGGTTAAGTCCTCGATCTATTAGTATTCGTCAGCTCCACATGTCACCATGCTTCCACCTCGAACCTATCAACCTGATCATCTTTCAGGGATCTTACTAGCTTACGCTATGGGAAATCTCATCTTGAGGGGGGCTTCATGCTTAGATGCTTTCAGCACTTATCCCTTCCGCACATAGCTACCCAGCTATGCCCTTGGCAGAACAACTGGTACACCAGCGGTGCGTCCATCCCGGTCCTCTCGTACTAAGGACAGCTCCTCTCAAATTTCCTGCGCCCACGACGGATAGGGACCGAACTGTCTCACGACGTTCTGAACCCAGCTCGCGTACCGCTTTAATGGGCGAACAGCCCAACCCTTGGGACCGACTACAGCCCCAGGATGCGATGAGCCGACATCGAGGTGCCAAACCTCCCCGTCGATGTGGACTCTTGGGGGAGATAAGCCTGTTATCCCCGGGGTAGCTTTTATCCGTTGAGCGATGGCCCTTCCATGCGGAACCACCGGATCGACTAAGCCCGACTTTCGTCCCTGCTCGACTTGTAGGTCTCGCAGTCAAGCTCCCTTATGCCTTTGCACTCTACGAATGATTTCCAACCATTCTGAGGGAACCTTTGGGCGCCTCCGTTACACTTTAGGAGGCGACCGCCCCAGTCAAACTGCCCACCTGACACTGTCTCCCGGGTCGATAAGACCCGTAGGTTAGAATTTCAATACAGTCAGGGCGGTATCCCACCAGCGCCTCCACCGAAGCTAGCGCTCCGGTTTCAATGGCTCCCGCCTATCCTGTACAAACTGTACCAAAATTCAATATCAGGCTACAGTAAAGCTCCACGGGGTCTTTCCGTCCTGTCGCGGGTAACCTGCATCTTCACAGGTACTATAATTTCACCGAGTCTCTGGTTGAGACAGTGCCCAAATCGTTACACCTTTCGTGCGGGTCGGAACTTACCCGACAAGGAATTTCGCTACCTTAGGACCGTTATAGTTACGGCCGCCGTTTACTGGGGCTTCAGTTCAGAGCTTCGCTTACGCTAACCCCTCTCCTTAACCTTCCAGCACCGGGCAGGTGTCAGCCCCTATACTTCGCCTTACGGCTTCGCAGAGACCTGTGTTTTTGCTAAACAGTCGCTTGGGCCTATTCACTGCGGCTTTCCGTTAAGAAAGCACCCCTTCTCCCGAAGTTACGGGGTCATTTTGCCGAGTTCCTTAACCAGAGTTCTCGCACACCTTAGGATTCTCTCCTCGCCTACCTGTGTCGGTTTGCGGTACAGGCACCTTTTATCTCGCTAGAAGCTTTTCTTGGCAGCGGGGAATCAAAGACTTCGCTCCATAAGGAGCTTCCCCATCACAGCTCAGCCTTCACGATAAGCGGATTTGCCTACTTATCAGCCTAACTGCTTGGACGTGCACAACCAATCGCACGCTTCTTCTATCCTTCTGCGTCCCTCCATTGCTCAAACGATAAAGAGGTGGTACAGGAATATCAACCTGTTGTCCATCGCCTACGCCTGTCGGCCTCGGCTTAGGTCCTGACTAACCCTGAGCGGACGAGCCTTCCTCAGGAAACCTTAGGCATTCGGTGGACGGGATTCTCACCCGTCTTTCGCTACTCATACCGGCATTCTCACTTCTAAGCGCTCCACCAGTCCTTCCGGTCTGACTTCACTGCACTTAAAACGCTCCCCTACCACTGATACCATTGGTATCAATTCGCAGCTTCGGTGGTGTATTTAGCCCCGGTACATTTTCGGCGCAGAGTCACTCGACTAGTGAGCTATTACGCACTCTTTAAATGGTGGCTGCTTCTGAGCCAACATCCTAGTTGTCTAAGCAACTCCACATCCTTTTCCACTTAATACACACTTTGGGACCTTAGCTGGCAATCTGGGCTGTTTCCCTCTTGACTACGGATCTTATCACTCGCAGTCTGACTCCTAAGGATAAGTCATTGGCATTCGGAGTTTGACTGAATTCGGTAATCCGATGAGGACCCCTAGTTCAATCAGTGCTCTACCTCCAAGACTCTTACACTTAAGGCTAGCCCTAAAGCTATTTCGGGAGAACCAGCTATCTCCAGGTTCGATTGGAATTTCTCCGCTACCCACACCTCATCCCCGCACTTTTCAACGTGCGTGGGTTCGGGCCTCCATTCAGTGTTACCTGAACTTCACCCTGGACATGGGTAGATCACCTGGTTTCGGGTCTACGACCACGTACTAAACGCCCTATTCAGACTCGCTTTCGCTGCGGCTCCGCCTCTTCAGCTTAACCTCGCACGGGATCGTAACTCGCCGGTTCATTCTACAAAAGGCACGCCATCACCCATTAACGGGCTCTGACTATTTGTAGGCACACGGTTTCAGGATCTCTTTCACTCCCCTTCCGGGGTGCTTTTCACCTTTCCCTCACGGTACTGGTTCACTATCGATCACTAGGGAGTATTTAGCCTTGGGAGATGGTCCTCCCAGATTCCGACGGAATTTCACGTGTTCCGCCGTACTCAGGATACATTCAAGAGAGAACGAAGTTTCGACTACGGGGTTGTTACCCTCTGTGACGGACCTTTCCAGGTCGCTTCGTCTACCTCGTTCCTTTGTAACTCCGTATAGAATGTCCTACAACCCCAAGAGGCAAGCCTCTTGGTTTGGGCTAGATTCCGTTTCGCTCGCCGCTACTCAGGAAATCGCATTTGCTTTCTCTTCCTCCAGGTACTTAGATGTTTCAGTTCCCTGGGTCTGTCTTCCATACCCTATGTATTCAGGTAAGGATACCATACCATTACGTATAGTGGGTTTCCCCATTCGGAAATCTTCGGATAAAAGCTTACTTACAGCTCCCCGAAGCATATCGGCGTTAGTCCCGTCCTTCATCGACTCCTAGTGTCAAGGCATCCACCGTGCGCCCTTTCTAACTTAACCAAACTAAAATTAAAAAAATATGAGCTACACTGTTATCTAGTTTTCAAAGAACATACATTTAAACTTGAGAGATAGTTCTCTCAAAACTGAACGAAACAAAACAAGTCAACGTTTATTGATGAACTGCGTTCATCAATTCTCCATAGAAAGGAGGTAATCCAGCCGCACCTTCCGATACGGCTACCTTGTTACGACTTCACCCCAATCATCTGTCCCACCTTAGGCGGCTGGCTCCATAAAGGTTACCCCACCGACTTCGGGTGTTACAAACTCTCGTGGTGTGACGGGCGGTGTGTACAAGGCCCGGGAACGTATTCACCGCGGCATGCTGATCCGCGATTACTAGCGATTCCAGCTTCATGTAGGCGAGTTGCAGCCTACAATCCGAACTGAGAACGGTTTTATGAGATTAGCTCCACCTCGCGGTCTTGCAGCTCTTTGTACCGTCCATTGTAGCACGTGTGTAGCCCAGGTCATAAGGGGCATGATGATTTGACGTCATCCCCACCTTCCTCCGGTTTGTCACCGGCAGTCACCTTAGAGTGCCCAACTTAATGATGGCAACTAAGATCAAGGGTTGCGCTCGTTGCGGGACTTAACCCAACATCTCACGACACGAGCTGACGACAACCATGCACCACCTGTCACTCTGCTCCCGAAGGAGAAGCTCTATCTCTAGAGTTTTCAGAGGATGTCAAGACCTGGTAAGGTTCTTCGCGTTGCTTCGAATTAAACCACATGCTCCACCGCTTGTGCGGGCCCCCGTCAATTCCTTTGAGTTTCAGCCTTGCGGCCGTACTCCCCAGGCGGAGTGCTTAATGCGTTAACTTCAGCACTAAAGGGCGGAAACCCTCTAACACTTAGCACTCATCGTTTACGGCGTGGACTACCAGGGTATCTAATCCTGTTTGCTCCCCACGCTTTCGCGCCTCAGTGTCAGTTACAGACCAGAAAGTCGCCTTCGCCACTGGTGTTCCTCCATATCTCTACGCATTTCACCGCTACACATGGAATTCCACTTTCCTCTTCTGCACTCAAGTCTCCCAGTTTCCAATGACCCTCCACGGTTGAGCCGTGGGCTTTCACATCAGACTTAAGAAACCACCTGCGCGCGCTTTACGCCCAATAATTCCGGATAACGCTTGCCACCTACGTATTACCGCGGCTGCTGGCACGTAGTTAGCCGTGGCTTTCTGGTTAGGTACCGTCAAGGTGCCAGCTTATTCAACTAGCACTTGTTCTTCCCTAACAACAGAGTTTTACGACCCGAAAGCCTTCATCACTCACGCGGCGTTGCTCCGTCAGACTTTCGTCCATTGCGGAAGATTCCCTACTGCTGCCTCCCGTAGGAGTCTGGGCCGTGTCTCAGTCCCAGTGTGGCCGATCGACCCTCTCAGGTCGGCTACGCATCGTTGCCTTGGTGAGCCGTTACCTCACCAACTAGCTAACGCGACGCGGGTCCATCCATAAGTGACAGCCGAAGCCGCCTTTCAATTTCGAACTATGCAGTTCAAAATATTATCCGGTATTAGCCCCGGTTTCCCGGAGTTATCCCAGTCTTATGGGTAGGTTACCCACGTGTTACTCACCCGTCCGCCGCTAACTTCATAAGAGCAAGCTCTTAATCCATTCGCTCGACTTGCATGTATTAGGCACGCCGCCAGCGTTCATCCTGAGCCAGGATCAAACTCTCCAATAAAGTTAGTTTGTCTAGCATCTAAAAATAAAAATTGACGTTTACGTTGTTTGTTTCGTTCAGTTTTCAAAGAACTTGTTTGTCGCTCATTTGCGACTCCCTTATGTTAACATTTTCATATTTCAATGTCAACCAAGTTTTTTTATTTCTTTTGTCGCTTTCTGCGTTGTTGCTATCGGCGACTTGTTCTATATTACACCTATGTATGTTAATCGTCAATAGTTTTAAATAAGTTTTTTATAAAAATATGAATTACCTATACCAACAAGCCGTTAGCACAATAATAATACACTTGAATGTAACTCCCCAAAAATAAACTAACTACGAATAACCTATAAAAGTCACTGTAGGTTATCCGTAGTTAGAGGTCATTAATAATTTATTCCCTCATTACATTATGTACACCATAATAGAAAGAAAGAATTAAATATTATTCCTTTGAAGGTATCGAGCAGCTACCATCTGCACAATAATCATCTGTTGTACTATTTATTGAAAGATCTTGAAGTTCAGACTTAGGATTCTCTTCTTCCCACACCTGCTGAAGTGCACCAACAAAGGTTTCAAGTGGTTGTGCACCTGAAATAGCATACTTTTGATTGACAATAAAATAAGGTACCCCTGTAATTTTATATTGTTGGGCAATTGATTCATCAATCCTAACCTCATTGGCATAAGCATTTTTATTATGAATAACATTTAAAGCCTCTTCCCTATCTAGACCGGAAGCTTCAGCAATATTAGCTAGTGTTTCCACATCACTTAAGTTTCTCGATTCAGTGAAATATGCAAAAAGTAGATTTTCTGTAATCTCCTTTTCCTTCCCCTGATCCTTTGCGAATTTCGCCAAACGATGTGCATCAAAAGTATTTGTTGGCTTCATCTCTTCAAAATTGAAACTTAAACCCATACTAGCTGCATGATTGCCTAGTTGTATATTATTACGATCAGCTTCTTCAACACTAATTCCATACTTCGATGCAAGTACTTCATTAATACTCGTTCCAGAGTAGATCGGAGCATTTTGATCTAATTCAAAACTTTTAAACTCAACTTCAACATCTTTCTTATGTGGAAATTGCTCTAAAGCCATTTCTAATCTACGCTTCCCAATATAGCAAAACGGGCATACAAAATCAGACCAAACTTCAATTTTCATATGAACACCTCATTAACATTTATTTTTCAATCATTGTAGCACTGACGTTACGGAATTCAAAAATTTATGCCTCAAGAAGTTACGACTACTAATCAAAGAAGATTTCATGCACATATATACACTTCAATTGTAAATGAGCTCCTTGTTCAACATTCCTATATCTCACTACATATTTAGCCATAATATAGCTGTTCTCATAATAGTTGAAAAGCACCTGTATTATTTCCATAGATTATGTACTACTTCCCTATACTTAATAACAAAAAAATATCCCTCAAAACGCTACTATTATAAGAATAAAAAATTAAACAAGCCCGTCTATATAAAATGCAATTATATAGACGGGCTTGTTTAATAGATTTAGCAAACTGCAAACTCAAAGGAAGCAATTATACAAATCTATATTATTGAAATTATGAACGGAGTTATTTTCAAAAGTATATTAGTGAAGAAGAAGTATTTACCGGCAAAAATACCTCTAATATTTATTAGTTAAGGGCTACTGTATACAGGATTTTAAGGAAAAATAGCTATACAATTCATAAACCATTAAATCATTTAGAGTATAGAAGCTTCAATTATGCGCCAAGTTTTTTAGAAATTAATTATAAAAGAAGAGAGATTTCCTCTTATATTGAAGATATGACCAATAATGGTCCTATGACGAAATACATATAGTTTAATGAATGCTTAATAAAAATAGCGAAAATACTTCGCCTTTATCATGATTCTGCAAATGATTTTCCGTTTGGTATGATTGAGTAACTAATATTTCCGCTCTTGTTTCTAACGAAACAAATATACAAAAAAACACAAGTCAAAAGACTTGTGTTTTAGCTTGCTTGGCGACGTCCTACTCTCACAGGGACAAGGTCCCAACTACCATCGGCGCTAGAGAGCTTAACTTCCGTGTTCGGTATGGGAACGGGTGTGACCTCTCTGCCATCATCACCAAACTATTGAAGGTATATTCCTTCAAAACTAGATAACATTTGCTTCATATTATATGGTTAAGTCCTCGATCTATTAGTATTCGTCAGCTCCACATGTCACCATGCTTCCACCTCGAACCTATCAACCTGATCATCTTTCAGGGATCTTACTAGCTTACGCTATGGGAAATCTCATCTTGAGGGGGGCTTCATGCTTAGATGCTTTCAGCACTTATCCCTTCCGCACATAGCTACCCAGCTATGCCCTTGGCAGAACAACTGGTACACCAGCGGTGCGTCCATCCCGGTCCTCTCGTACTAAGGACAGCTCCTCTCAAATTTCCTGCGCCCACGACGGATAGGGACCGAACTGTCTCACGACGTTCTGAACCCAGCTCGCGTACCGCTTTAATGGGCGAACAGCCCAACCCTTGGGACCGACTACAGCCCCAGGATGCGATGAGCCGACATCGAGGTGCCAAACCTCCCCGTCGATGTGGACTCTTGGGGGAGATAAGCCTGTTATCCCCGGGGTAGCTTTTATCCGTTGAGCGATGGCCCTTCCATGCGGAACCACCGGATCGACTAAGCCCGACTTTCGTCCCTGCTCGACTTGTAGGTCTCGCAGTCAAGCTCCCTTATGCCTTTGCACTCTACGAATGATTTCCAACCATTCTGAGGGAACCTTTGGGCGCCTCCGTTACACTTTAGGAGGCGACCGCCCCAGTCAAACTGCCCACCTGACACTGTCTCCCGGGTCGATAAGACCCGTAGGTTAGAATTTCAATACAGTCAGGGCGGTATCCCACCAGCGCCTCCACCGAAGCTAGCGCTCCGGTTTCAATGGCTCCCGCCTATCCTGTACAAACTGTACCAAAATTCAATATCAGGCTACAGTAAAGCTCCACGGGGTCTTTCCGTCCTGTCGCGGGTAACCTGCATCTTCACAGGTACTATAATTTCACCGAGTCTCTGGTTGAGACAGTGCCCAAATCGTTACACCTTTCGTGCGGGTCGGAACTTACCCGACAAGGAATTTCGCTACCTTAGGACCGTTATAGTTACGGCCGCCGTTTACTGGGGCTTCAGTTCAGAGCTTCGCTTACGCTAACCCCTCTCCTTAACCTTCCAGCACCGGGCAGGTGTCAGCCCCTATACTTCGCCTTACGGCTTCGCAGAGACCTGTGTTTTTGCTAAACAGTCGCTTGGGCCTATTCACTGCGGCTTTCCGTTAAGAAAGCACCCCTTCTCCCGAAGTTACGGGGTCATTTTGCCGAGTTCCTTAACCAGAGTCTCTCGCACACCTTAGGATTCTCTCCTCGCCTACCTGTGTCGGTTTGCGGTACAGGCACCTTTTATCTCGCTAGAAGCTTTTCTTGGCAGCGGGGAATCAAAGACTTCGCTCCATAAGGAGCTTCCCCATCACAGCTCAGCCTTCACGATAAGCGGATTTGCCTACTTATCAGCCTAACTGCTTGGACGTGCACAACCAATCGCACGCTTCTTCTATCCTTCTGCGTCCCTCCATTGCTCAAACGATAAAGAGGTGGTACAGGAATATCAACCTGTTGTCCATCGCCTACGCCTGTCGGCCTCGGCTTAGGTCCTGACTAACCCTGAGCGGACGAGCCTTCCTCAGGAAACCTTAGGCATTCGGTGGACGGGATTCTCACCCGTCTTTCGCTACTCATACCGGCATTCTCACTTCTAAGCGCTCCACCAGTCCTTCCGGTCTGACTTCACTGCACTTAGAACGCTCCCCTACCACTGATACCATTGGTATCAATTCGCAGCTTCGGTGGTGTATTTAGCCCCGGTACATTTTCGGCGCAGAGTCACTCGACTAGTGAGCTATTACGCACTCTTTAAATGGTGGCTGCTTCTGAGCCAACATCCTAGTTGTCTAAGCAACTCCACATCCTTTTCCACTTAATACACACTTTGGGACCTTAGCTGGCAATCTGGGCTGTTTCCCTCTTGACTACGGATCTTATCACTCGCAGTCTGACTCCTAAGGATAAGTCATTGGCATTCGGAGTTTGACTGAATTCGGTAATCCGATGAGGACCCCTAGTTCAATCAGTGCTCTACCTCCAAGACTCTTACACTTAAGGCTAGCCCTAAAGCTATTTCGGGGAGAACCAGCTATCTCCAGGTTCGATTGGAATTTCTCCGCTACCCACACCTCATCCCCGCACTTTTCAACGTGCGTGGGTTCGGGCCTCCATTCAGTGTTACCTGAACTTCACCCTGGACATGGGTAAATCACCTGGTTTCGGGTCTACGACCACGTACTAAACGCCCTATTCAGACTCGCTTTCGCTGCGGCTCCGCCTCTTCAGCTTAACCTTGCACGGGATCGTAACTCGCCGGTTCATTCTACAAAAGGCACGCCATCACCCATTAACGGGCTCTGACTATTTGTAGGCACACGGTTTCAGGATCTCTTTCACTCCCCTTCCGGGGTGCTTTTCACCTTTCCCTCACGGTACTGGTTCACTATCGATCACTAGGGAGTATTTAGCCTTGGGAGATGGTCCTCCCAGATTCCGACGGAATTTCACGTGTTCCGCCGTACTCAGGATACATTCAAGAGAGAACGAAGTTTCGACTACGGGGTTGTTACCCTCTGTGACGGACCTTTCCAGATCGCTTCGTCTACCTCGTTCCTTTGTAACTCCGTATAGAATGTCCTACAACCCCAAGAGGCAAGCCTCTTGGTTTGGGCTAGATTCCGTTTCGCTCGCCGCTACTCAGGAAATCGCATTTGCTTTCTCTTCCTCCAGGTACTTAGATGTTTCAGTTCCCTGGGTCTGTCTTCCATACCCTATGTATTCAGGTAAGGATACCATACCATTACGTATAGTGGGTTTCCCCATTCGGAAATCTTCGGATAAAAGCTTACTTACAGCTCCCCGAAGCATATCGGCGTTAGTCCCGTCCTTCATCGACTCCTAGTGTCAAGGCATCCACCGTGCGCCCTTTCTAACTTAACCAAACTAAAATTAAAAAAAATATGAGCTACACTGTTATCTAGTTTTCAAAGAACATACATTTAAACTTGAGAGATAGTTCTCTCAAAACTGAACGAAACAAAACAAGTCAACGTTTATTGATGAACTGCGTTCATCAATTCTCCATAGAAAGGAGGTGATCCAGCCGCACCTTCCGATACGGCTACCTTGTTACGACTTCACCCCAATCATCTGTCCCACCTTAGGCGGCTGGCTCCATAAAGGTTACCCCACCGACTTCGGGTGTTACAAACTCTCGTGGTGTGACGGGCGGTGTGTACAAGGCCCGGGAACGTATTCACCGCGGCATGCTGATCCGCGATTACTAGCGATTCCAGCTTCATGTAGGCGAGTTGCAGCCTACAATCCGAACTGAGAACGGTTTTATGAGATTAGCTCCACCTCGCGGTCTTGCAGCTCTTTGTACCGTCCATTGTAGCACGTGTGTAGCCCAGGTCATAAGGGGCATGATGATTTGACGTCATCCCCACCTTCCTCCGGTTTGTCACCGGCAGTCACCTTAGAGTGCCCAACTTAATGATGGCAACTAAGATCAAGGGTTGCGCTCGTTGCGGGACTTAACCCAACATCTCACGACACGAGCTGACGACAACCATGCACCACCTGTCACTCTGCTCCCGAAGGAGAAGCTCTATCTCTAGAGTTTTCAGAGGATGTCAAGACCTGGTAAGGTTCTTCGCGTTGCTTCGAATTAAACCACATGCTCCACCGCTTGTGCGGGCCCCCGTCAATTCCTTTGAGTTTCAGCCTTGCGGCCGTACTCCCCAGGCGGAGTGCTTAATGCGTTAACTTCAGCACTAAAGGGCGGAAACCCTCTAACACTTAGCACTCATCGTTTACGGCGTGGACTACCAGGGTATCTAATCCTGTTTGCTCCCCACGCTTTCGCGCCTCAGTGTCAGTTACAGACCAGAAAGTCGCCTTCGCCACTGGTGTTCCTCCATATCTCTACGCATTTCACCGCTACACATGGAATTCCACTTTCCTCTTCTGCACTCAAGTCTCCCAGTTTCCAATGACCCTCCACGGTTGAGCCGTGGGCTTTCACATCAGACTTAAGAAACCACCTGCGCGCGCTTTACGCCCAATAATTCCGGATAACGCTTGCCACCTACGTATTACCGCGGCTGCTGGCACGTAGTTAGCCGTGGCTTTCTGGTTAGGTACCGTCAAGGTGCCAGCTTATTCAACTAGCACTTGTTCTTCCCTAACAACAGAGTTTTACGACCCGAAAGCCTTCATCACTCACGCGGCGTTGCTCCGTCAGACTTTCGTCCATTGCGGAAGATTCCCTACTGCTGCCTCCCGTAGGAGTCTGGGCCGTGTCTCAGTCCCAGTGTGGCCGATCACCCTCTCAGGTCGGCTACGCATCGTTGCCTTGGTGAGCCATTACCTCACCAACTAGCTAATGCGACGCGGGTCCATCCATAAGTGACAGCCGAAGCCGCCTTTCAATTTCGAACTATGCAGTTCAAAATATTATCCGGTATTAGCCCCGGTTTCCCGGAGTTATCCCAGTCTTATGGGTAGGTTACCCACGTGTTACTCACCCGTCCGCCGCTAACTTCATAAGAGCAAGCTCTTAATCCATTCGCTCGACTTGCATGTATTAGGCACGCCGCCAGCGTTCATCCTGAGCCAGGATCAAACTCTCCAATAAAGTTAGTTTGTCTAGCATCTAAAAATAAAAATTGACGTTTACGTTGTTTGTTTCGTTCAGTTTTCAAAGAACTTGTTTGTCGCTCATTTGCGACTCCCTTATGTTAACATTTTCATATTTCAATGTCAACCAAGTTTTTTTATTTCTTTTGTCGCTTTCTGCGTTGTTGCTATCGGCGACTTGTTTTATATTACACCTCTAAACTCTAATCGTCAATATGTTTTTCTAAAAAAATATAAAAAGACTTATTCCTTTTAAAATAAGCCTTTTTATCCTATAAAATCCTATTCATTTATTATTTTTCTATAATTGGTAATGAAACGATGAACTGAACGATCCCGTCCTCATACTCAGCTCGAATACTACCACCTTGCAACTCAACAATACTTTTCGCAATAGCTAATCCGAGCCCCGAACCTTCTGTTACTCTACTTCTAGATTGATCTTTCTTATAAAACCGTTCAAACAAGTTCCCTAACTCTTCTCTCGTAAACTCTTCACTATGATTTGCAATAACAATTTGTATATCCCTGCGCTGTCTTTGCAGAGAAACTTTTATCTCTCCATCATCTTTACTATACTTAATCGCATTCATTAGCAAGTTGTCGAATACACGGACCATCTTTTCCGAGTCAATCATTGCATGCGCACGTTCTTCAGGAAATTTTTTAACAAATGAAAGCCCGTGCTCTTCTGCCTGCGGTACTAACTCTTCTATTAATTGATCAAGCAACTCATTTACACATACTTCTTGTTTTTCTAATACAACTTGTTCATTCGTTAACTTCGTATACTCAAATAAATCTTCTATTAAATTCCTTAACTGCTCCGATTTTGCAAAAGCAATTCTCGTATACTCATCATATTGTTCTTTGTTTTCATATTTAGAATCTCTAAGTAATCGTAAGTACCCCATAATAGAAGTAAGTGGTGTACGCAAATCATGAGATACATTTGTAATAAGTTCATTTTTTTGTTTCTCGAGTTTACGCTCCTTCTCAATGTTATACATGAGCTCTTCTGCCATATTGTTAATATTCTCAGTTAAAGCAGCGATCTCATCCTCACCTTTTTTCTCAATACGATAAGCTAAGTTTCCTTTTTCTATTTCTTTTACACCTTCTGCCATCGCCTCAATTTGTTTCATCTTTCTCTTTGTTATATAGAAGAAAGAGAAAATAAATACAAGGACACCTATTAAAAATGGAAACGGTCCTTCTTGCGTAGCATACATTACTTCACCTTCCGGAATCCCACTAACAAACATGTACAAATTCTTTCCTTCAATTGTAATAGGGGCAAAAGCTATAAATTCTTTTCTCGTACTTTCAAATTCATTTCTACCATTTACATAATTAATCGCAAAGGATGCTGCATTACGAATCGTATTGTGTAAATCTATTTGCTCCTCTTGTGCTTGCTTCGTTTTATATAAAACTTTACCACTTTCGTCAGTAACCAATATTTTTAAAGCTCTAGATCCTTGTTCTAAACTTTGGTTCTCCATTTCAATCATATTTGATATAACTTCTAATTTATTTTCATGAACCGAGCTATTTGCAGCACTTTGAGCTTGTTGATTAATTTGCTCCATACCTGCCCGATAATCGATAGTCGCTTCACGATTCGCATTCTCAAAAAATGGCGCTGCTGCTTTCGATGATAAAACTCCTAATAACGCACAAGCTGCAAAAGTAGTAATCAGTTGAATTCTTATACTCCGCTTAACACTCTTCACTAGTTTGCCAACTAACCTTCTAGCTTCCCTAATATAAGTAAATGGATTAAATATCTTTTTCAATCTTATACCCCACTCCCCATACTGTTTTTATATATCTCGGCTTCCTTGGATTCTCCTCAATCTTTTCTCGTACTTTTCGAATATGTACCATTACAGTATTATCAGACTGGAAAGATCTTTCGTTCCAAACTTTTTCATAAATTTGCTCAGCACTAAAGACCATACCTGGATTACGAGCTAGCAATTCTAAAATTGAAAATTCCCTTGGAGTTAACTTCACTTCTTCTCCCTCTACAATGACTTTATGAGTTGAAATGTTTATTGCCATATCTCCTATTTCTAACTCGTCCTCATTTTGAATAGCGAAGCCATTCATTTTCATATAACGACGTAGCTGCGATTTAATTCTTGCGATTAACTCTAACGGATTAAACGGTTTCGTTACGTAATCATCTGCACCTGTTGTTAATCCTAAAATTTTATCCATATCTTGCGTTTTTGCCGATAGCATAATAATCGGCATTTCCTTCGCTTCCCTTACTTTCATACACATATGAATACCATCTACTTTCGGCATCATAATATCTAATACAACTAAGTGCACTTCATTTTCTTCTAATATACGTAACCCTTCTTCTCCGTCCCCTGCTTGCAGTACTTTATATCCTTCATTCTTTAAATAAATTGTAATAAGGTTCCTAATTTCTTTTTCATCATCTACGACAAGTATTGTTTCCCCGGCCATACTATCTCCCCCATCACTTTTTTAATCCCTAACTTCTATTATAAGAAAACTTCTGAAGAAAAACGCTCGGAAATCCTTAAGATTTTCTGAAGACGCAAAAAAGGTCTAGACTCCCCTTAAGTCTAGACCTTTCAAAAAACCCCTTTTATTTACGAACGTAGATGAAATATAGTACGAATAAAACTCCCATAACATACATAATTGGATGAATCTCTTTACGACGGCCGCTCACAACCATTGTAATTGGATAGAAGATAAATCCGATTGCAATTCCTGTTGCGATACTATACGTAAGTGGCATTGAAATGATAGTAAAGAATGCTGGTACTGCAATCTCGAATTTCTTCCAATCAATTTCTCCTAAAGATGAAACCATCAAGATTCCTACAATAATTAGAGCTGGTGCCGTTACAGCTGGTGTCACAACACTTAATAGTGGCGAGAAGAAAAGTGCCAGTAAGAAGAATCCTGCTGTTACAACTGCTGTAAATCCAGAACGTCCTCCTGCTGCTACCCCTGCAGACGATTCAATGTAAGACGTTGTAGTAGATGTACCTAGAATTGCACCAATTACAGTTGCAATCGCATCTGCAAATAATGCTTTTCCTGCACGTGGTAATTTATTGTTCTTCATTAATCCCGCTTGATTCGCAACCGCTACAAGCGTACCCGCTGTATCAAAGAAATCAATAAAGAAGAACGTTATAATAACAATCGCCATTTCAACAGTGAAAATATCTCCAAAGTGAGTTAACGCCACACCGAACGTTGGTTCTAGACTCGGTATTGCTCCCACTACAGCTTTCGGAGTATCAATTAATCCTGTTGCTACTCCTAAGATTGCCGTAAGAATCATGCCGTAGAAAACAGCACCATTTATTTTCTTAATCATGAAGATGATTGTAGTAACAACTCCGAAAATCGCCAACAACGTTGTGCCCTTCGTTAAATCCCCCAATCCAACAAGGACAGCATCATTTTTTACGATAATTCCGGCATTTTGGAATCCAAGGAAGGCAATGAATAATCCGATACCCGCCGCTACTGCAAACTTTAACTCTACTGGAATTGCATTAATGATTTTTTCACGAATACCTGAAGCAGTAAGAATAATAAAGATAATACCTGACATTAATGTTCCAGCAATTGCCGTTTGCCACGGAATTCCCATCGTTAACACCGCTGTATAAGCAAAGAACGCGTTTATTCCCATACCTGGCGCTAAAGCAATCGGATACTTCGCAAATATCCCCATAATTAACGAACCAATCGCCGCTGCTAATGCTGTAGCAACAAATACTGCACCTGGATCCATTCCTGTACCAGCTGGTAACCCTTTAACATTTCCAAGTGATAGCGTAGCAGGATTGACAAATAATACGTAAGCCATAGATAGAAATGTCGTTAAACCTGCTATGAACTCTGTTTTATAATTTGTGCCGAGTTCATCAAACTGAAAATAGCGTTTCATCTTACGTTTCCCCCGTTATATGATTACTCGCCGTAATTCTCCCTAGCCCTCTTTTATCTATAAAAATAAAAAAGGCTCCCATTGCATATACATGGAAGCGTTCTATAAACAAAGACAAGTTTCCCCTCATCTTTATACAAACGCCTCGTAGTCAAGCCATTTACGGTAGCTAGGTAGAAACTTTCGGGCCATATCCCCGATATTATACGACGGCATAATATTCACTTTTCGTATCAATTACATACTCATATTAACCCACAATAGGGTATGTGTCAATTTAAAAACGAACGTTTTTAAAAACTTTTGTATTTTCGTTCGTGTAATCACTTAAAAATAAAACAAAAAGATCCATCTATACATAAAATGATAGATGGATCTTTCATTATAATACTATTCCCACTCAATAGTTGCTGGTGGCTTGCTCGTTATATCATACACGATACGGTTAACGTGTTTTACTTCGTTTACGATACGTACAGAGATTTTCTCTAATACGTCCCAAGGGATACGTGCCCAATCAGCTGTCATACCATCGATAGATGTTACTGCACGAATACCTACTGTGTAATCGTAAGTACGCTCGTCACCCATAACACCTACACTACGCATACCAGGAAGCGCAGTGAAGTATTGCCAAACTTCACGTTCTAATCCTGCTTTTATAATTTCTTCACGTAAAATCGCATCAGATTCACGAACGATTTCTAATTTCTCTTCTGTAATTTCACCTAATACACGAATACCAAGTCCTGGACCTGGGAACGGTTGACGCCATACGATTTCATCAGGAATTCCTAGTTCTGATCCTAATACACGTACTTCATCTTTAAATAAAGTGTTTAAAGGCTCAATTAATTTGAACTGCATGTCTTCTGGAAGTCCACCAACGTTATGGTGAGATTTAATTGTTTGTGCCGTTGCTGTACCACTTTCAACGATGTCCGTGTAAAGTGTACCTTGCGCTAAGAAGTCCATTCCTTTTAATCTAGAAGCTTCATCATCAAATACGTAAATGAATTCATTACCGATGATTTTACGTTTTTGCTCTGGATCTTCTACACCTTTTAACTTGTTCATGAAGCGCTCTTGTGCATCCACTTTAATAACGTTCATATGGAAGCCTTCGCTAAATGTTTTCATAACACCTTCTGCTTCATCTTTACGAAGTAAACCGTGGTCCACAAAAATACATGTTAATTGGTCACCAATCGCTTTATGAATTAATACCGCTACAACAGAAGAGTCTACACCGCCACTAAGTGCGCATAGTACTTTTTTGTCTCCAACAGTTTCACGGATCTTCTCTAATTCTACTTCGATAAAGTTCTCCATGTTCCATCCTTCAGAACAACCACATACGCCGAATACGAAGTTTTTAATTAAATCGTTACCGTGCTCAGAGTGACGTACTTCTGGGTGGAATTGTACACCATATAAGTTTTCCGCTTCATTGCTCATACCAGCAATTGGACAAGACTCACTTGTTGCATCTACTACGAATCCTTCAGGTAAACCAGTTACTAAGTCACCATGGCTCATCCATACAACTTGCTCTTCTGGAAGGTTCGCATATAATTTTGATTCGTTCTCTACTTTAAGAACAGCTTTTCCGTACTCACGGTGATTGGCACGTTCTACTTTACCACCGAAGTGTTGCGTCATAAGCTGCATACCGTAACAGATACCGAAAATCGGTAATCCTAGCTCAAAGATTTTTTCATCACAATGTAATGCACCTTCACCGTATACACTATTTGGTCCACCAGAGAAAATAATCCCTTTTGGATTCATTGCTTTAATTTCTTCTGCAGTAATTGTATGCGGATGAAGTTCACTGTATACACCGAACTCACGAATTCGACGTGCTATTAACTGATTGTACTGACTCCCAAAATCTAAAACGATAATTGTATCATGCTGCTTCTTCAAAATAATCACCCCAACGTTAGTTCTCGTATATAAATATTTTCACCAATTTAGCAAAAAGCATTACCAATATAATAAAAAAAGCCAGTCCTCCGCCTCTAGTCTCATGACAAAGAAAAGGCAGGGGTCTGGCTTTATAAAGAAAGATAGTCTTCCGCTCTTTATAAATATAAGACACACTGCCTTCATAGTCAGGTTGTTTACGGTAACCCGGTAGAGACTCTCAAACCATATCATTGAGGATATATGAAGGATCGTTTTATATTATCTCCCTAGATTCTAACAATGAAGTATCAGTATGGTCAAGAGAGAAAGCGACAAAATTCTACAGAAATTAATTTCCTGCGCTCAAAAACACAAAAAAACATCCACTTCTATATAGAAGTGGATGTTTTTCGGGAGAACGGAATTACATCATTCCGCCCATACCACCCATGCCCATGCCGCCCATATCAGGCATTGCAGGACCATTAGGTTCTGGCTTGTCAGCAACTACAGCTTCAGTCGTTAAGAACATAGCTGCAACAGATGCTGCGTTTTGAAGTGCAGAACGAGTTACTTTAGCTGGATCTACGATACCAGACTCAAGCATGTTAACCCATTCGCCAGTAGCTGCGTTGAAACCAACGCCTACTTTTTCGCCTTTTAGACGCTCTACAACTACAGATCCTTCTAGACCAGCGTTGATTGCGATTTGACGAACTGGCTCTTCTAGTGCACGAAGTACGATGTTGATACCTGTTGCTTCGTCGCCTTCAGCTACGATAGAAGCTACTTTCGTGTATACGTTCATAAGTGAAGTACCACCACCTGCAACGATACCTTCTTCTACTGCTGCACGAGTTGAGTTAAGTGCATCTTCAATGCGAAGTTTGCGCTCTTTTAACTCAGTTTCAGTTGCTGCACCTACTTTAATTACTGCTACGCCGCCCGCAAGTTTTGCAAGACGTTCTTGTAATTTTTCACGATCGAATTCAGAAGTTGTTTCTTCTAATTGCGCGCGAATTTGACCGATGCGAGCTTCGATTTGTTCTGAATTTCCAATACCTTCAACTACAGTTGTGTTTTCTTTCGTTACAACAATTTTACCAGCGCGTCCTAAAGATGCAACTGTAGCAGATTTTAAGTCACGTCCTAATTCTTCAGTGATTACTTCGCCACCAGTTAAGATTGCGATATCTTCTAGCATTGCTTTACGACGGTCACCAAATCCAGGAGCTTTAACAGCTACTACATTGAATGTACCACGAAGTTTGTTCACTACTAATGTAGCTAACGCTTCGCCTTCTACATCTTCAGCAATGATAAGAAGTGGTTTACCTTGTTGTACCACTTGCTCTAATACTGGTAAGATTTCTTGGATGTTAGAAATCTTTTTGTCAGTAATTAAAATGTATGGGTTATCAAGAACTGCTTCCATTTTATCAGAATCAGTAATCATGTAAGGAGATGCATATCCACGATCAAATTGCATACCTTCTACTACGTCTAATTCTGTTGTAAATCCTTTAGATTCTTCTAAAGTAATAACGCCGTCGTTACCAACGCGCTCCATTGCTTCAGCAATTAATTGACCTACTTCTTCGTCAGCCGAAGAAATAGCAGCTACTTGTGCGATAGAAGATTTACCTTCGATTGGTTTAGAAATCGCTTTTAATTCTTCAATTGCAGCAGTAACAGCTTTTTCGATACCTTTACGAAGACCCATTGGGTTTGCACCAGCTGTTACGTTTTTAAGACCTTCACGAATCATAGCTTGCGCTAATACAGTTGCAGTTGTCGTTCCGTCACCAGCTACATCGTTTGTTTTGCTAGCAACTTCTGCCACTAATTTCGCACCCATGTTTTCGAATGCATCTTCTAATTCGATTTCTTTTGCGATTGTTACACCGTCATTTGTAATAAGTGGTGAACCGAATTTTTTCTCAAGTACAACGTTACGACCTTTTGGTCCAAGCGTTACTTTTACTGCGTTTGCAAGAGTGTCGACACCGCGAAGCATCGAACGACGTGCTTCTTCACTAAATTTAATATCTTTTGCCATAATAATTGACCCCCTTGGATTTTTAAAATGTATATAATTAACCGATAATTGCTAAAATGTCACTTTCACGTAAAATCAAGTAGTCTGTACCTTCGTATTTCACTTCAGTACCTGCATATTTTGAGAAGATGATAAGATCACCTGCTGCTACCTCTAAAGCAACACGCTCACCATTTTCAAGCACTCGGCCTGTACCTACTGCAATAACTTTACCCTCTTGTGGTTTTTCTTTTGCAGTTTCTGGTAATACAATACCACTTGCTGTTTTTTCTTCTGCTTGAACAAGTTCAATTACAACGCGATCACCTAATGGCTTTAGCATGAACAATAACCTCCTCATTTTGTTATGTAAATTTTATTTATTAGCACTCAAGTCACACGAGTGCTAACACACTTCTAATAATAAATAATCTCAATTTCTTTTGCAAGTAAAAAAATCATAATTTTTTCGCAAATTACTTTATGCACTTTCCTACATATCATTACTTCTTCTACTGCCTTTACTATATGAATCGTTGTTCCCACTTCTTGTATGTTACAATATGAAAGACACCCTAAGTTGTTTTCGCTAAACGTACAACTTTTTCCTGTCTCCTATTTTATTTTCAAATACTTATTTACAAAAAAAATATAATTCAAATGAAAGTTTATATCGTAGGTAGTATATTTACATGTTATCCTACCTTATCTCATACACTAGCGTTAGAAAGGATGGTTAAACCATTTGAAAAAACAATATTGGTGGATTATCGTTACATACATTTTAATGCAGTTATCAGGCATTGCCGGGTTACCGCTTCTCCTGAAAACTGGACTATACGATAATAGGGGATTTACTAGAGAGGAAAAACTTCAACTCATAACTGGTCATTGGGCTATCATTAGCTTTTTCATTGCATTATGCGTTGTACTTTGGTTACTCAGAACAGACATTCGTGACAGGCATTTAGATAAAATGCGCTCTACTGTTCCTGCTACAATTGGATGGATTTTTATTGGTTTCTTCTTAGCGCTGTTCTCACAAAGCATTGCCGGTATGATCGAAATGCGTTTATTAGGGATTACACCGGGATCTGAAAATACAGCAAGACTTATGGACATCGCAAGAACGACACCTTGGTTCCTGATTGTCATATCTATAATAGGACCTATTTTGGAAGAAATCGTATTTAGAAAAATTTTATTCGGTACACTTTATAAGAAGTTTAACTTCTTTATTGCCGCTATCATTAGTTCACTTGTATTCGCGGCGATTCATTTTGATTTTACTCACTTATTGGTATACACTTCTATGGGGCTCGTATTCGCCTTTTTATACGTAAAAACGAAACGAATTATAGTTCCTATTGCAGCTCATGTTGCAATGAATACATTAGTTGCAGTTGCTCAAGTTGTAGTAAGTAATGAGCAAATTCAAGAAATGATTAAAGAAGCTGAAAAAATGCAAGGCTTTATCGGAGGATTTTTAGTATGAGAAACTCACCATTGTTCATGGCTGCATTGTACTTTCTTCTTGGATGTATCTTTACACGCTTCGCCATTACGAACGTAACAGATACAATCTGGAATATGTGGACAATACTATTTGCAGTTATGGCAACAATTGATTTTAATTTGGCACTTCGCCTTATCTTAGTTAAATTCACAAAGAAAAAACAATAATAAAACGCAGAGGTCATCCCCTCTGCGTTTTATTGTGGATAATTCTTCAAAAAGTAAACAAGCGTTTGTAACTCTACAGCTAAATCAATGTGATGAATTCTTATATTCTCTGACACATTTAAGCGTGCTGGTGTGAAATTTAAAATACCATGCACGTTCGTTTCTGCCAATCTATCTGCCACAGATTGCGCTACTGTAGCGGGTACCGTTAATATTGCCACTTGTATATCAGTTGATAAACGTTCTTCTAATTCATCCAAATGATATACAGGAATCCCTCCGATTTCTGTTCCAACTTTCTCTTCACTAACATCAAACGCCATTTCAATTTTTGTATTATTGTTTTTCGTGAAATTATAATGTAAGAAAGCGGTCCCTAAATTACCTACTCCAATAAGTGCCACGCGTGTTATATCATCTTGGTCGAGTGTTTCACGGAAAAATGATAATAAATAATTTACGTTATATCCATATCCTTTTTTCCCTAACGCTCCAAAATATGAAAAATCTCTTCGAATAGTTGCGGAATCAACCTTTACCGCTTCACTCAATTCGGCTGATGAAACACGTTGCTTACCAGAAAGAGATAAGTTTTGGATAAATCGATAGTATAGAGGCAATCGTTTGGCAGTGGCCTGTGGAATTTTTTGCTGATCCATATAACCTCTCCTCTCTTCCTATCTTTATTCTTATACTTGAATCAAATACAGAAGTTTAGTACTCATGAATTTCCTTGTATAATAAAGAGAAGAAGTATTCTCTCTTTATTTTAAACTATACACTATTTTTAGTATGATTGAGAAATATAAACATGGCAAAGTTAAGAAATTATTTGAGGTGAAAACATTGATATTATTACAAGTGAATGGGCTTTCGAAATTATACGGTGCAGAAACGATTCTTGCAAACATAAAATTGGAAGTACAAACAAAAGATCGTATCGCATTAGTCGGACGAAATGGAGCCGGAAAATCTACATTATTAAAAATAATAGCTGGCGAGTTATCTCATGATGGTGGTGAAATTATAAAACCGAAAGATGTCTCAATGGGGTATTTAGCTCAAAATACCGGATTAGAAACGTCTTTAACAATTTGGGATGAAATGTTAACCGTCTTTACACATCTACAGCAGATGGAGACAAAACTTCGAAGGCTAGAGCAAGAGATGGGAAAAGAAGAAAACTTTTCAATTGCGGCTATATATGAGAAATTATTAGCTGATTATGACCAATTACAATTAGATTATAAAGATCAAGGCGGCTATCAGTACGAAGCGGATATACGCTCGATTTTAAGCGGTCTTGGCTTCCCAGTTGAAACGCATCAGACGACAATTTCCACATTAAGTGGTGGACAAAAGACTCGATTAGCTCTTGGGAAATTATTATTAACTAGACCAGACTTACTTATTTTAGACGAACCTACAAACCATTTGGACATTGAGACACTAACATGGCTTGAACAATATTTACAAGGCTATCCTGGCGCGATTTTAATCGTTTCCCATGACCGTTATTTCTTAGATAAACTCGTTACACAAGTATACGAAATTTCTAATAAGGAAAGCCGACGATTTGTTGGTAACTACAGTAAATATTTAGACTCAAAATCAGCTCTATACGAGCAAGAGATGAAGCGTTATGAAAAACAACAAGATGAAATTTCTAAACTGGAAGACTTTGTGCAAAAAAATATAGCTCGTGCATCTACGACAAAACGTGCTCAAAGTCGCCGTAAACAATTAGATAGAATGGAAGTATTAGCTAGACCATTAGGCGATTCTAAATCAGCTTCCTTCCACTTCGATATTGAAAAACAAAGTGGAAATGATGTTTTACAAGTTAAAGATGCAACTATTGGCTATTATCAGGAACCGATTATTGAACATGTAAATATGCGCTTAACTCGCGGTGACAGTGTTGCCTTAGTTGGGCCAAACGGAATTGGAAAATCTACATTATTGAAATCCATTGTGAATAAGTTGCAGCTATTACATGGAAACGTTGCTTTCGGGTCAAATGTATCTGTTGGTTATTATGATCAAGAACAAGCTAACTTAACATCTTCGAAGCGAGTTTTAAATGAACTATGGGATGAATATCCCCTGCAACCTGAAAAAGAAATTCGCACTATACTAGGCAACTTTTTATTCACAGGGGATGATGTATTAAAACCAGTATCTTCTCTGAGTGGTGGACAAAAGGCTCGACTAGCTCTTGCAAAACTTATGATGCAAAAATCCAATTTATTAATTCTCGATGAGCCAACAAACCATCTTGATTTAAATAGTAAAGAGATTTTGGAGAATGCTTTAATTGATTACCCAGGTACTCTTCTATTCGTCTCTCATGACCGCTACTTTATTAATCGCGTAACGACAACCGTTGTTGAGTTATCAACAGAAGGTGCACAAGAATATTTAGGTGATTACGATTATTACGTTGAAAAGAAAAATGAAATGATTGAACGCGCGGAACTAGAGCAAGAAGATGAAGTACCTGTTCAAAAAGTGGTGGCACAAGAAAAATTAAATTATCTCGAAGAAAAAGAACGTAAACAGTTAGAGCGTCAACGTACTCGAAAAATTGAAGAACTGGAACAAAATATCATAGGCTTAGAAGAAGAAATTGCTACGTTAGAAGATCAGCTTTGCTTACCAGAAATATATGCAGATTATGAAAAGGCTAGTGAAATTACAACTAAAAAACAAACACTGCAAGAACAGCTTGAAGCTTGTATGGCAGAATGGGAAGAACTGCATATATAAGAGAATTTAAAAGAGGAGGATGTCTCATAAGTCGGGCTTTTTGACGAGATGACCTCCTTTTTATTTTCTCTTTTGGAATCAATACCATAGTAAATGAAATTATATAAACGATTCGAAAAGGATTGACAATAGTAGCACCTTATATAATAAGTGGAGGATGTTTCAAAATGTTTTTTGGACATCTCCTTGTTTTTTATTTCCCAAAAAAGAATTTCTTCAAAGGTCAGACTTCCTCTATGTTATCCACAAGGTTATGCACATATCCACCTTTATAATATAAACTTCCAAATAACTTTTCCACATTATCCACAGTCACACAAAAAGTTATACACATTTTATGTACACAAAAAAACCCATATTATCAACAGATAATATGGGTTTTATCCACAAGCTGTGGTTAATTTTGTGTATAACTATGCTTCAATATCTAATCCTGGATTTGCATTTAAAGCTAATGTAGCGCGTTTTCCTTGTTCGTACGCAATTGTACCTGCAGCCGCAATCATCGCTGCATTATCTGTGCATAAAGATAGAGGAGGAATAATTAGCTCTATATTTTCTTTTTGTGCAAATTCTGCTGCTAAACGTGCACGAAGCCCTTTATTAGCAGCTACTCCACCAGCAAGAAGCACTTGTTTTACATTATAAGCATCTGCTGCACGAGACGCTTTCGTTACCAGTACATCTATTACACTTTCTTGGAAACTTGCTGCTAAATCTTCTGGTGCAATTTCTATACCGCGCTGTTTTGCGTTATGCACAGTGTTGATAACTGCTGATTTCAATCCACTAAAGCTGAAATCATACGAATCAGGTTCTAGCCACGCACGAGGCAAATCAATTGTTGGTTTTCCTTCATGCGCAAGGCGATCAATATGAGGACCACCTGGATAAGGCATTGATAATGTACGAGCCACTTTATCGTAAGCTTCTCCTGCCGCATCATCTCGCGTTTCACCAATCACTTCAAATGAACCATGTTCTTTCATATAAACAAGCTCCGTATGTCCACCGGATACAACAAGCGATAGTAACGGGAATTGTACTTCTTTTACTAAACGATTCGCATAAATATGACCAGCAATATGATGAACACCAACTAGAGGGATATCATGAGCAAAAGCCACAGCTTTCGCTGCATTTACACCTATTAAAAGTGCTCCGACTAAACCTGGGCCTTCTGTTACAGCAATTGCATCAATATCCTCAAAAGTGATATTCGCTTCTTTTAAAGCTTCTTCTAACACAACTGTGATTTCTTCTACATGATGACGGGATGCAATCTCTGGTACAACTCCGCCAAAACGCTTATGACTTTCAATTTGCGATGCAACGACATTCGCAATGATTTCCGTTCCATTTTTAACAACTGCTACAGCTGTTTCATCACAGCTTGTTTCAATACCAAGTATAATTGTATTTTTTCCCATTATATATTCACCCACATTACAAGACCATCTTCCTGATTGTCTGCATAGTATCGTTTACGAATCCCACCATTTTGAAATCCGTATTTTCTGTATAACTGCTTTGCTACTTCATTTGACACGCGTACTTCAAGTGTCATTGTTTTTACTCCTAACCCTTTCGCTTCGGAAATGACTTCTTTCAATAAGGCATCCCCTAGCTTTTGACCTCTGTATTCTGGCAGGATAGCTATATTTGTTACATGTGATTCATCAATAATTATCCACAATCCACAATATCCAATTACGAGACCATCTTTTTCTAGCACGACATAATGTGCATGTTCATTCACCTCTAATTCACGGTGAAAGGCATCTGCAGTCCAAGGGGTTGAAAAAGACGCTTCTTCAATAGCTACAATTTGAGCAATATCATCAGGTGCCATCTTTCTAAATATCATATCCATCTTCTGTAAGCCCCTATTGTTTTTGACTTTCTAACCATTTTGTTTCAGCTTCAGCTAAACGAAGATAGCTAGGAACAAACGTATGCACGTCTTGTTCTTCTTTTTGTAATCCTAAAAATGCTAATTCACTTGGTCTTGGGTTATTCATAGTGAACGGAGCAAATACAGCTTGATCACCTAAATATTCTACAATTGTTTCTTTATGCAATTTAACATCGTTACCAATAAATAAAACAGGCTGTTCTTTATCTTTTAACATTTGCAACCAGTCAACAATAAGAATAATTCGGTCTTCTTCTATTGAAGTTATACGCTCTCCTTCATATGTATATAACCCCGTGTAAATCTGACCACGTCGGCCATCAAATAAAGGACAAATTAGTCCATTAAAATTAGTACCATTTGCAGCCAGCACTTCTAAACTTGATACACCTACAATTGGTATTTGAAGTGACCAAGCTAATGTTTTTGCAGCTGTCACACCTATACGAACACCTGTATATGATCCTGGTCCAGCTGCTACAACAATTTTAGTCAATTCTTTCGGTTTTACACCGCATTCTTTTAACAGTTTCTCTACAGCTGGCATAAGACGTACAGAATGGTTTTTTGTTAAATTTGTAATGATTTCCCCAATCACGTTCCCTTCCTCAATAAGGGATACACCCATTACGTAATTTGAAGTATCAATTGCTAGTACTTTCATCTTGTAATAGCTCCTCACATAATCTAATATAGCGATCTCCAATTGGCTCGAGTACAATTTTTCTTGTATCATCTCCAGCATGGAATAAACTAATTTGCAACTTCTCATTCGGTAAATATGCTTCTATTAAATGAGCCCATTCTACTACTGTAATCCCTTCACCATAGAAATACTCATCAAATCCTAAATCTTCTTCACTTTCCGCTAAACGATACACATCCATATGATATAGCGGTAATCTTCCTTTATATTCTTTAATAATATTGAAGGTAGGACTATTTACGACTCTTTTCACTCCAAGACCTTTTGCTAGTCCTTTTGTAAAAGTCGTCTTGCCAGCTCCAAGATCACCTTCTAAAATAATTACATCTTGTTTCTTTACAAGTCCCCCTAATTTTTCTGATAATCGCTGGGTTTCTTCGGAAGATTTTGTTGTTATTTCATATTTACTCACAGACTTCACCTACTTTACTCACAATGTTCTCTGCTCTTTATTATACAGGTTTTAAATATATAAAAAAGTCCTTAGGAGTTTTCCTAAGGATAGTTTGACTGTCTTTATTAGTTTTTTGTTAAAACAAATAAAAAAATACGAAACAACTTGTTTCGTTCTTTTCTTTATATAAAATGGCGGTCCCGACCGGGGTCGAACCGGCGATCTCCTGCGTGACAGGCAGGCATGTTAACCACTACACCACGGGACCATTTGGTTGCGGGGACAGGATTTGAACCTGCGACCTTCGGGTTATGAGCCCGACGAGCTACCGTACTGCTCCACCCCGCGATGATATAAATAGCTTGGCGACGTCCTACTCTCACAGGGACAAGGTCCCAACTACCATCGGCGCTAGAGAGCTTAACTTCCGTGTTCGGTATGGGAACGGGTGTGACCTCTCTGCCATCATCACCAAACTATTGAAGGTATATTCCTTCAAAACTAGATAACATTTGCTTCATATTATATGGTTAAGTCCTCGATCTATTAGTATTCGTCAGCTCCACATGTCACCATGCTTCCACCTCGAACCTATCAACCTGATCATCTTTCAGGGATCTTACTAGCTTACGCTATGGGAAATCTCATCTTGAGGGGGGCTTCATGCTTAGATGCTTTCAGCACTTATCCCTTCCGCACATAGCTACCCAGCTATGCCCTTGGCAGAACAACTGGTACACCAGCGGTGCGTCCATCCCGGTCCTCTCGTACTAAGGACAGCTCCTCTCAAATTTCCTGCGCCCACGACGGATAGGGACCGAACTGTCTCACGACGTTCTGAACCCAGCTCGCGTACCGCTTTAATGGGCGAACAGCCCAACCCTTGGGACCGACTACAGCCCCAGGATGCGATGAGCCGACATCGAGGTGCCAAACCTCCCCGTCGATGTGGACTCTTGGGGGAGATAAGCCTGTTATCCCCGGGGTAGCTTTTATCCGTTGAGCGATGGCCCTTCCATGCGGAACCACCGGATCACTAAGCCCGACTTTCGTCCCTGCTCGACTTGTAGGTCTCGCAGTCAAGCTCCCTTATGCCTTTGCACTCTACGAATGATTTCCAACCATTCTGAGGGAACCTTTGGGCGCCTCCGTTACACTTTAGGAGGCGACCGCCCCAGTCAAACTGCCCACCTGACACTGTCTCCCGGGTCGATAAGACCCGTAGGTTAGAATTTCAATACAGTCAGGGCGGTATCCCACCAGCGCCTCCACCGAAGCTAGCGCTCCGGTTTCAATGGCTCCCGCCTATCCTGTACAAACTGTACCAAAATTCAATATCAGGCTACAGTAAAGCTCCACGGGGTCCTTCCGTCCTGTCGCGGGTAACCTGCATCTTCACAGGTACTATAATTTCACCGAGTCTCTGGTTGAGACAGTGCCCAAATCGTTACACCTTTCGTGCGGGTCAGAACTTACCCGACAAGGAATTTCGCTACCTTAGGACCGTTATAGTTACGGCCGCCGTTTACTGGGGCTTCAGTTCAGAGCTTCGCTTACGCTAACCCCTCTCCTTAACCTTCCAGCACCGGGCAGGTGTCAGCCCCTATACTTCGCCTTACGGCTTCGCAGAGACCTGTGTTTTTGCTAAACAGTCGCTTGGGCCTATTCACTGCGGCTTTCCGTTAAGAAAGCACCCCTTCTCCCGAAGTTACGGGGTCATTTTGCCGAGTTCCTTAACCAGAGTTCTCTCGCACACCTTAGGATTCTCTCCTCGCCTACCTGTGTCGGTTTGCGGTACAGGCACCTTTTATCTCGCTAGAAGCTTTTCTTGGCAGCGGGGAATCAAAGACTTCGCTCCATAAGGAGCTTCCCCATCACAGCTCAGCCTTCACGATAAGCGGATTTGCCTACTTATCAGCCTAACTGCTTGGACGTGCACAACCAATCGCACGCTTCTTCTATCCTTCTGCGTCCCTCCATTGCTCAAACGATAAAGAGGTGGTACAGGAATATCAACCTGTTGTCCATCGCCTACGCCTGTCGGCCTCGGCTTAGGTCCTGACTAACCCTGAGCGGACGAGCCTTCCTCAGGAAACCTTAGGCATTCGGTGGACGGGATTCTCACCCGTCTTTCGCTACTCATACCGGCATTCTCACTTCTAAGCGCTCCACCAGTCCTTCCGGTCTGACTTCACTGCACTTAGAACGCTCCCCTACCACTGATACCATTGGTATCAATTCGCAGCTTCGGTGGTGTATTTAGCCCCGGTACATTTTCGGCGCAGAGTCACTCGACTAGTGAGCTATTACGCACTCTTTAAATGGTGGCTGCTTCTGAGCCAACATCCTAGTTGTCTAAGCAACTCCACATCCTTTTCCACTTAATACACACTTTGGGACCTTAGCTGGCGATCTGGGCTGTTTCCCTCTTGACTACGGATCTTATCACTCGCAGTCTGACTCCTAAGGATAAGTCATTGGCATTCGGAGTTTGACTGAATTCGGTAATCCGATGAGGACCCCTAGTTCAATCAGTGCTCTACCTCCAAGACTCTTACACTTAAGGCTAGCCCTAAAGCTATTTCGGGAGAACCAGCTATCTCCAGGTTCGATTGGAATTTCTCCGCTACCCACACCTCATCCCCGCACTTTTCAACGTGCGTGGGTTCGGGCCTCCATTCAGTGTTACCTGAACTTCACCCTGGACATGGGTAGATCACCTGGTTTCGGGTCTACGACCACGTACTAAACGCCCTATTCAGACTCGCTTTCGCTGCGGCTCCGCCTCTTCAGCTTAACCTCGCACAGGATCGTAACTCGCCGGTTCATTCTACAAAAGGCACGCCATCACCCATTAACGGGCTCTGACTATTTGTAGGCACACGGTTTCAGGATCTCTTTCACTCCCCTTCCGGGGTGCTTTTCACCTTTCCCTCACGGTACTGGTTCACTATCGATCACTAGGGAGTATTTAGCCTTGGGAGATGGTCCTCCCAGATTCCGACGGAATTTCACGTGTTCCGCCGTACTCAGGATACATTCAAGAGAGAACGAAGTTTCGACTACGGGGTTGTTACCCTCTGTGACGGACCTTTCCAGGTCGCTTCGTCTACCTCGTTCCTTTGTAACTCCGTATAGAATGTCCTACAACCCCAAGAGGCAAGCCTCTTGGTTTGGGCTAGATTCCGTTTCGCTCGCCGCTACTCAGGAAATCGCATTTGCTTTCTCTTCCTCCAGGTACTTAGATGTTTCAGTTCCCTGGGTCTGTCTTCCATACCCTATGTATTCAGGTAAGGATACCATACCATTACGTATAGTGGGTTTCCCCATTCGGAAATCTTCGGATCAAAGCTTACTTACAGCTCCCCGAAGCATATCGGCGTTAGTCCCGTCCTTCATCGACTCCTAGTGTCAAGGCATCCACCGTGCGCCCTTTCTAACTTAACCAAACTAAAATTAAAAAAAATATGAGCTACACTGTTATCTAGTTTTCAAAGAACATACATTTAAACTTGAGAGATAGTTCTCTCAAAACTGAACGAAACAAAGCAAGTCAACGTTTATTGATGAACTGCGTTCATCAATTCTCCATAGAAAGGAGGTGATCCAGCCGCACCTTCCGATACGGCTACCTTGTTACGACTTCACCCCAATCATCTGTCCCACCTTAGGCGGCTGGCTCCATAAAGGTTACCCCACCGACTTCGGGTGTTACAAACTCTCGTGGTGTGACGGGCGGTGTGTACAAGGCCCGGGAACGTATTCACCGCGGCATGCTGATCCGCGATTACTAGCGATTCCAGCTTCATGTAGGCGAGTTGCAGCCTACAATCCGAACTGAGAACGGTTTTATGAGATTAGCTCCACCTCGCGGTCTTGCAGCTCTTTGTACCGTCCATTGTAGCACGTGTGTAGCCCAGGTCATAAGGGGCATGATGATTTGACGTCATCCCCACCTTCCTCCGGTTTGTCACCGGCAGTCACCTTAGAGTGCCCAACTTAATGATGGCAACTGAAGATCAAGGGTTGCGCTCGTTGCGGGACTTAACCCAACATCTCACGACACGAGCTGACGACAACCATGCACCACCTGTCACTCTGCTCCCGAAGGAGAAGCTCTATCTCTAGAGTTTTCAGAGGATGTCAAGACCTGGTAAGGTTCTTCGCGTTGCTTCGAATTAAACCACATGCTCCACCGCTTGTGCGGGCCCCGTCAATTCCTTTGAGTTTCAGCCTTGCGGCCGTACTCCCCAGGCGGAGTGCTTAATGCGTTAACTTCAGCACTAAAGGGCGGAAACCCTCTAACACTTAGCACTCATCGTTTACGGCGTGGACTACCAGGGTATCTAATCCTGTTTGCTCCCCACGCTTTCGCGCCTCAGTGTCAGTTACAGACCAGAAAGTCGCCTTCGCCACTGGTGTTCCTCCATATCTCTACGCATTTCACCGCTACACATGGAATTCCACTTTCCTCTTCTGCACTCAAGTCTCCCAGTTTCCAATGACCCTCCACGGTTGAGCCGTGGGCTTTCACATCAGACTTAAGAAACCACCTGCGCGCGCTTTACGCCCAATAATTCCGGATAACGCTTGCCACCTACGTATTACCGCGGCTGCTGGCACGTAGTTAGCCGTGGCTTTCTGGTTAGGTACCGTCAAGGTGCCAGCTTATTCAACTAGCACTTGTTCTTCCCTAACAACAGAGTTTTACGACCCGAAAGCCTTCATCACTCACGCGGCGTTGCTCCGTCAGACTTTCGTCCATTGCGGAAGATTCCCTACTGCTGCCTCCCGTAGGAGTCTGGGCCGTGTCTCAGTCCCAGTGTGGCCGATCGACCCTCTCAGGTCGGCTACGCATCGTTGCCTTGGTGAGCCGTTACCTCACCAACTAGCTAATGCGACGCGGGTCCATCCATAAGTGACAGCCGAAGCCGCCTTTCAATTTCGAACTATGCAGTTCAAAATATTATCCGGTATTAGCCCCGGTTTCCCGGAGTTATCCCAGTCTTATGGGTAGGTTACCCACGTGTTACTCACCCGTCCGCCGCTAACTTCATAAGAGCAAGCTCTTAATCCATTCGCTCGACTTGCATGTATTAGGCACGCCGCCAGCGTTCATCCTGAGCCAGGATCAAACTCTCCAATAAAGTTAGTTTGTCTAGCATCTAAAAATAAAAATTGACGTTCACGTTGTTTGTTTCGTTCAGTTTTCAAAGAACTAAAAGCGGGTGAAGAGAATCGAACTCTCGACCAGAGCTTGGAAGGCTCTTGTTTTACCACTAAACTACACCCGCGTGGTCGGGAAGACAGGATTTGAACCTGCGACCCCCTGGTCCCAAACCAGGTGCTCTACCAAGCTGAGCCACTTCCCGTTATGGCGCGCCCGAGAGGAGTCGAACCCCTAACCTCTTGATCCGTAGTCAAACGCTCTATCCAATTGAGCTACGGGCGCTTATTCATGATGTTTTTTCGTCGTTGTATTTTGGCGACTCAATTATCTTATCATACTACATTTTCAAATGCAAGTACTTTTTTAAAAGATTTTTTGATGCGGCCGAGAGGACTTGAACCTCCACGGGGTTTCCCCCACTAGGCCCTCAACCTAGCGCGTCTGCCGTTCCGCCACGACCGCGCGGAAAAAACAAAAGTGAGCCATGAAGGATTCGAACCTTCGACCCTCTGATTAAAAGTCAGATGCTCTACCAACTGAGCTAATGGCTCGTAAATGGCTGGGCTAGCTGGATTCGAACCAGCGCATGACGGAGTCAAAGTCCGTTGCCTTACCGCTTGGCTATAGCCCATCGAAATAGTTATCTTCTTTTCAAAGACAAATGTTATTGTACCATAATGTCCAATAAAAAACAACTGCCATATAGCAGAAGTTAAAATGGCGGTCCCGACCGGGGTCGAACCGGCGATCTCCTGCGTGACAGGCAGGCATGTTAACCACTACACCACGGGACCATTTGGTTGCGGGGACAGGATTTGAACCTGCGACCTTCGGGTTATGAGCCCGACGAGCTACCGTACTGCTCCACCCCGCGATAATATTATTTATATAATTATATGATAAGTGTTAGCAACCACATTACGAGAATGTTTGGTTGCGGGGACAGGATTTGAACCTGCGACCTTCGGGTTATGAGCCCGACGAGCTACCGTACTGCTCCACCCCGCGACAATATTATTCATATAATTTATATGGTGGAGGATGACGGGATCGAACCGCCGACCCCCTGCTTGTAAGGCAGGTGCTCTCCCAGCTGAGCTAATCCTCCGAAGTGGTGACCCGTACGGGATTCGAACCCGTGTTACCGCCGTGAAAGGGCGGTGTCTTAACCACTTGACCAACGGGCCAATATGTATGGCAGAGAAGAAGGGATTCGAACCCTCGCACCGCGTTAGCGATCTACTCCCTTAGCAGGGGAGCCCCTTGAGCCACTTGGGTACTTCTCTGTATGGCTCCGCAGGTAGGACTCGAACCTACGACCGATCGGTTAACAGCCGATAGCTCTACCACTGAGCTACTGCGGAATAATGAAGACAATTTGTATCTTATAAAAATTCTCATCGTAAGTCAAGAAGTTTTTTCACAACGTCTTGCGCAAACGTGACATGTTTATAATATACTGGATTGCGTTTTCACTGTCAAGATGTTTTCACTACCAGTTTTAGTTGTCCTTTACACTTTCCACATACATATCTTTGTGTATTTATTTGACGTCTTCTTACATATTGAAATGAACACCCCATACATTCATACATAGAAACTTTCGTTTCCTCCTCACTAATCATTCGTTTGCAAAAACGTGGTGCACCTACTTTCTTTAATAACTCACGAAAATCTCTATCTCGGTGCTTATACCCCTTTCCTGTGATATGTAAGTGATAATGACAAAGTTCATGTTTAACAATCCCGACTAACTCTCCTTTACCATATATTTCGTAATATCGATAATTCAATTCTATATTATGATTCTTCAATAGATAGCGCCCACCAGTTGTACGTAACCTACTATTAAACATTGCTTTATGTAAAAACGGCATTCCAAAGCATTGTAACGATACCTCTTCCACTAACCGCTGAATTTCTTGCTCATCCATTCTCATTCCTCCTAAACTAAAAAATATTTTCACACTTTTCTCTCTTCTTATACATATAGTAAATAGTACATATACCCATCCTCATTCAAGAAGCGTGATTTCTAAAAATGCAGCATTGCTAGAAATCCACTCACCAACCTCTCATCAAAGTTACCTTAACTAAAAGGAGCTACTTTTTTGAGAGCAGGATTAAACAAGGAGGGATTCCTATGCCCACGTGGCTAAAGAAACAAATGCAACGTGCATATTTTGAGAAAAACCGGTATCAAATCAAGTTACTAAATGAATGCTGGTTTTATTATAGTAAAATACATCAAAGCTCATAATCAATTAAACTTTCCAGTTCATAAAAAAAGAGCAGTTTCATCTGCTCTCTTTTCTTACTATTCAATCGGTAACATTGATAATGCAACACGACCTTTTTTCGTATCAATATCATCTACCCATACCTTTACAATTTGTCCCACGGATACAATATCTAATGGATGCTTTACAAATTGTTTGCTTAGTTTAGAAATATGTACTAAACCATCTTGCTTCACACCAATATCAACAAAGGCACCGAAATCAACAACATTGCGGATCGTTCCCTCTAATTCCATACCACGCTTTAAATCTTCTAATTTTAAAATCCCCTTTTTCAAAAGTGGCTTTGGCAACTCATCCCTCATATCTCGTTCCGGGCTAATTAAAGCATCCATAATATCAACTAGTGTCGGCTCACCAATCTCCGTCTCTTGAGATAATTTAGAAATATCTACTCCTTCTAAACTCTTTTGCAAATTTGGTTTCCCCACATCACTCTTCGATAACCCTAAGCTCTTTAATAGTAATTCAACATTTTTATATTGCTCTGGATGAATCCCTGTGCGATCTAATGGATTCGCTCCTTCTAATATACGTAAAAACCCGATACATTGTTCATATGTTTTTGCACCTAAACGCGGGATTTTCTTTAACTCCGTTCGCTTCGCGAATTTCCCATCTTCCTCACGCTTAGCTACAATATTTTTCGCAACTGTTTTTGATAACCCCGAAACATATTGCAACAATGCAACTGAAGCTGTATTTACATTAACACCAACTCGGTTAACTGCTGTCTCTACTACAAATGTTAATGATTCATTTAATCTCTTTTGAGATACATCATGTTGATATTGTCCCACCCCAACAGATTTAGGGTCAATTTTCACAAGCTCTGCAAGTGGATCTTGCAGACGTCTCCCAATTGAAACAGCACTTCTTTCTTCAACCTGTAAATTCGGAAACTCCTCGCGAGCTACATCAGATGCTGAGTACACACTAGCACCCGCTTCATTTACAATAATGTAAAATACATCTCGTTCTACATTTTGTAATACATCTACTATAAATTCTTCCGTTTCCCTCGAAGCTGTACCATTTCCAATCGCTATCATTTCAACTTCATATTTATCTATAATTGAAAGGATTTTCGTTTTTGCATCCTCATATTTACGAACAGGCGGATGCGGATAAATAACATCTATGTGAAGAACTTTTCCTGTATCATCTACTACAGCTAATTTACAACCGGTTCTATATGCTGGATCTACCGCTAACACAACTTTCCCTTTCATCGGAGGTTGTAATAATAAATTACGTAAATTCTCAGAGAAAATATGAATCGCTTGTTCTTCGGCCGTTTCCATTAATTCTTTACGAATTTCTCTTTCTATTGAAGGTTGAATTAATCGCTTATATCCATCTTCCGTCGCTAATTGTACATAATGTGCACTTTTAGAAGCTTCATCAAGAATCATTTTTTTATGTAAAAACTGAAGGATTTCTTCAATTGGCGTGATAACAGAAACTCTTAATACGTCCTCCTTTTCACCACGATTCATAGCTAGTACACGATGTGGCACTACTTTTTGCAACGGTTCTTCATAGCCATAATACATTTCATATATATTCTTTTCATCTTTTTCTTTATCTTTTACAGATGAAGACATAATCCCTTGTCGGAAAGTAGTATTGCGAATCCAACTACGATATGCCGCATTATCCGAAACAAGTTCCGCAATAATATCTTGCGCACCTTGCAACGCATCTTCTGCAGACGCCACTTCTTTTTCTGCATTAACAAATTCCATAGCCTTCTCTGCTGGATTTTCTTTTTTATATAACAATAGCCACTCAGCTAACGGTTCTAATCCCTTTTCTTTAGCAATTGTAGCTTTCGTTCTTCTTTTTTCTTTATATGGACGATATAAATCTTCTACTTCCTGAAGTTTTTTTGCAGCAACAATATGACGACGTAACTCTTCGGTTAGTTTCCCCTTTTCACCAATAAGACGAAGAACCTCTTCTTTCCTATCTTCTAATTGCATCATATATTGCCATCTTTCTAAGATTGCACGAATTTGCACCTCATCTAAGGATCCTGTCCATTCTTTTCGGTAACGAGCGATAAATGGAACTGTGTTACCTTCTTCTGTTAATTGAATAACATGACGAACTTGCTTTTCTGTAAAGCCTAATTCTTTCACTAACATTTTCATTAACCCTTGTCGATTATCTACCATTTCCATATCCAACCGTAACCTCCTCTATAATAAAAAAAAGTTGCCCTGTAAAGAGAGCAACTTAAACTGCCGATTTAAAAATCTATTAGTCCTAAACTAATTTGTAACGCTTCATCTACACGACTCATCATCACTTCATCTAAATGAGTGATTTTGTCCGTTAAGCGTTGCTTATCGATTGTTCGAATCTGCTCGAGTAAAATAACAGAATCTCTCTCAAAACCATACTTTTTCGCATCAATTTCCACATGAGTGGGTAATTTCGCTTTTTGAATCTGTGCAGTAATAGCCGCTACAATCACAGTCGGACTAAAACGATTTCCGATGTCATTTTGAATGACAAGAACCGGACGAACGCCTCCTTGCTCAGAACCAACAACTGGGGAAAGGTCTGCAAAATACACGTCGCCGCGTTTTACAATCAAAATATTACCCCCCGCTAACTAAGCGTTCTACTGTATGAGCTGCTTCATACTCTGCTAAGAAAGCTTCAGATGCAATACCAAGATTAATTTTTCCCATTTCAATGTACCCACGTCGCATTGATTCATGTTGGTAGCGTTTCTTCGTCTTATGTTGACGCAATAACAGTTGTGTTGCCTGGCAAATTAGTTCATGGCGATTCTTATTCTCTTGTTTTCCAATTCCGTCCAATTCCGTTACCATTTGCTTTGGCAACCGAACCACGATTTCAGTAGTTACACTTGATTCGGACACAAAAATACACCTCCACCGTCAACTACACACCCAAATATATATATGACACCTATTGTAATAATACCATTGTATGGAGCCTGTTGCAAAGACTTCCTTATTCCCTGCTTATGTTTTCCAATTCATAAACAAAACATTCATCTTCTTTTACTTTTCATCTCTTTCAAACAAGAAATAAAGCAATCCTTTCCGCAACATTTCATTGTAACTTATATTAATAACAATTATAAAAAGAAGATCCCTAGCAAAAAAGAGCCTATTTTCCATTAGCGAAAATCCCCTAAATGACGAGATACTGAGCGATAATACCTTCTTCTATATATCGTTCAAATAATTGATTACTTCTACAACTTTACCGTGTCGTATAAATATTCTCGGTACACGGAAGCTTATCGTTGCGATAATTTCATAATTAATAGTCCCGGAATATTCAGCGACCTCGGTAGCACTAATATACTCATCACCTTGTCTCCCAATGAGTGTAACTTTCGTACCAAGTGGCACTTCACAAGGAAGATGTATCATCAATTGATCCATTGTCACTCGCCCTACAATCGGTACTCTTTCACCATTTACAAGTACTTTAAACCCTTGCAACCTTCTAAGCCAGCCATCTGCATATCCAATTGCAACTGTCGCAATCCATTCTTCCGTTCTCGTTCGGTATGTGACATTATAACTAATCCCATCCCCTTTGATCACTTGCTTAATATGAGCAACTTTCGTATGAAGTGACAACGCCGGTTCCAATTTAAATGGTAAAAAAGGACGTATTTCTACAGATGGGGATAATCCATACATCGCAATACCAACTCGCACCGCATTAAATGTAATCCCTTGAAACCTTAACGTTGCAGCACTATTGGCTGTATGGACAAATTTAGGATTCACTCCAAATTCTTTCAACCAACTTAACTGCTGCAAGAATGTATTATATTGCTTATCAAAGTAAGAAGTCTCAACCTCATCCGCTGTTGCAAAATGCGTATATACTCCTTCTAACTCTAAAAATGGCGCACCTTCTAAACTCTTTAAGAACCCTTTTAATTCTTTGCGTTCACGTATTCCGATTCTCCCCATACCACTATCAAAATTAATATGGAATTTCATTATTGATGAACCATCCCAGAGCTTTATCGCTTCTTCCACCCATTCTTTTTGAAAAACAGTTAATGCTACATCATTTTCAGCAGCTACATTTACATCACGGGGCGGAGAAGGACCTAATACTAAAATCGGTGCAGTAATACCAGCCCTCCGAAGCACTAAGGCTTCATCTAAAAAAGCAACTGCTAATCTTGTCGCTCCTGCTTCTAATGCAGTTTTAGCCACCGGTACATAATCGTGCCCATATGCATTCGCTTTAACTACAGCAAAAATCTCTACATCACTTGGAATGAACTCTTTAATATGCGTAACATTGTTGTAAATCGCATCTAATTCCACTTCCACCCAGGTGTCACGGTAAAACGGTGCGTCTTCCATAAATACACTTCCTTATACACGATATGCGAAGCTTATTCTTTTATATGCTTCTTTTATGAAATCCACCTTCAAACTAAGAAAAGACGCGGTGCACATATATCACCACGTCTAAGATGTTTACTTCACCTGCTTCGCTGTAACCGAACGAGCAACCATCAACAACTCATTCGACTCTAAACCTTTAGACACGAGCATATATTCTACTCCGTTATGCGACCACGTTACAGAGTCTTTCGTCAATGCACCAATCGTGAAACCAAGATCAACCGGCTCTCCACTTACACTTACCGCCGATGAGGCCTCTGCAACTTTTGCCTTTTCTTGTATTAAAGTAAAGGATTTCTTACTTCCAGTGTATGTGAGTATTGCACGCTTGCCACTGTCTGTCTCCAACTCTTCTTCCTCTTTCAAAGTCATGCCTTGCGGCGTATCACGCGGATACAAAATAGCAAACGGTTTGTCTTCTTTCGCTGCCGTCTGAACATCCACTTGTGCTCTAGACATATTTTGTTTCGTATCAAATGCACCTTTATCAAACTTTGCATCAAACTTTACTTTAGTGAAATCTACTTTTACAAGGACATTTTGATCATTATCCATCAGCTTCACAGAAACTGGTGTTAAATCACTTTTATTCAGCTTAATTTCTTGTTTCGGCAACATATTTTGATGTTGATAATTTGTTTTTGTTTTAAATACATAATACTTATCTGTTTTCTCGAAAGAGAGATTTTTCTTATCTTGCAAAATATCTCTTACAAGTGATTCATATAAATAAGCCTGGCTACTATTTTGCGGCCAATCACTTTGAAAACGGAAACTCTTATTAAGCGCCGGTGTTAATACAAATACACCTTCATCATTTCTTAAAATAATTTGACTCTGATCCTTTTTCGCATTCTGCAAATTCACACGATAATACGAAGGTTCTTTATGCCAAATTTCTACATTGTACTCCTGAGGCTCATTTCCTGTTTTAATAGATAATTTCGCTTCAGCTTGATAACTCTTCATACTTTTAACTTTCGCTTCTAAATCTCTCACAACATCTTCCTGTTTCTTTTCCATACAACCCGCCAACACAAAAACGGTCAATAAACCGACAAGAACTAAAAACAGACGCCTTTTCATCACTTCAGCCCCTTTGCCCCTATAAATGAATGGAAGATATGCCTTCCTTATCGCTACCTCAAATATATGAGACAAAGATATAAAATATGCAGACTAGCGTGACGAGCTTTCCAAAACAACTTGAGCAACGGCAAATTCTTTACTATGACTAATTGATAAATGAACAATATGCTCTGTATTTGTAATGATAATCGGCTTACCTCTATCATCATTCCTTACTTCAATATCTAAAAAACTCACTTCTTTCCCGATACCGGTCCCTACCGCTTTAGAATACGCCTCTTTTGCTGCAAATCTTCCAGCTACGAATTCTGTAAGACGACTTCCTTTCAGCCCATCGGCAACGCCACGTTCTTTTTCAGTTAAAATACGTTCCATAAACTTAAGCTTTCCATCTAGCATTTTTTCAATTCGATTCAACTCAATAATATCGATTCCAATCCCTACAATCATTTCAAAATCCCCTTCTTCTATTTAGCTTTCTTCATTCATATTGTAAGAATAACAGAGAATCTTTCTGATGCAAAAGGAGTGATACTAACAACATGCTAATACCATCCACTCGCATTTCCCTACAACCGATTATCGTCTCTTTACTTCTTATACAATTAGTCATGATTATATTGAGTGACTTTTCCCTCTTTCACCTGGCAGCCTACAATGAATATATTGCTAACGGAGAATGGTGGCGTGTCATAACTTCCTTACTTGTACACGTAGACTTACAACATTTTCTTTCTAATAGTATTTGTTTATTTTTACTTGGTTCTTCTATTGAAAAACAACTAGGACACTTTTCTTTCATCATTATTTTTTTCCTATCTGGCATTCTCGGGAATATTTCTTCTTATATTATTATGCCTCTTGAATATATTCACGCCGGAGCATCTGGTGGTATTTTCGGATTACTAGGCGCCCAATTATTCCTATTGTATAGTCAATACCGTTCTTCAAAACCAAGAGACATCGCTATTTTTTCAATAATGATACTTATATTACTACTATTTACTTTCTTTAATCCCTCTGCCAATCCTATAAGCCATTTAACAGGACTGATCATCGGCGGCATGTGCACCCCTTTTTTAATAAAGTGAAACTTTATTAAAAAAGGGGTTTTGTCTATCCCCCACTGATTATTAGCCTTCACCAATCGGGCTTTTACGGGCAGCAGGGCTCCCACCTAACTTCCTCGCATTCGCTGAATTTTGAGGCGGGAGTCTTACTTCCCGGCAAATAGTGGGACAAAAAAAACCGATGGCGCAGAGCTTATTTAATATAGAAGCTCGCACCATCGACAATTTCCACATCTGTTTGTTTACTTAAATCTCTCATTAGTTGAAATAAAGACTCGTCCTTTTTCTTCGCCTCAATCATACAATCAATTTGCGGAACACTCCCCTTTATCTTTCTCAAAAAAGATAAGAAGGTATCTACATCAATAAAATCCGCATGTGCTCTTGGGTTTTTTCCATCTCTAGGACTAGAGATGTGCATTTTAATTGGTAACAAAGACGATTCCCACGTATGTACAACACGCGCCCAATCTTCATGCCAATCTTCCTGGTCATTATTCATCATATGATGATGCAAATCAAACACGACTGGAATGTCTAATTTCTCACCTAAATACAATGTTTCTTCTAAAGAAAAGGTCGTGTCATCATTTTCTAATATAATCATCTCTTGAATACCTCTTGGAACAGTTGACCAATTTTCTATAAAGCGTTCTAATGCGAGCTCCTTATCTTTATAACCTCCTCCCACATGTAATACACATCGTTGCTTATGCTCAATTCCCATACCCTTTAACAATTTTTTGTGCATCTGCAATGTCTTTACAGATTGTTTGAAAATACTCTCCTCAGGTGAATTTAGTACAACAAAATGGTCTGGATGGAAGTCAATTCGCATATTCATACGAATTGCATATTCACCTAATTCTTTCAGATTTTCTTTTAAAGGACGAATATAGCTCCAATCTAACAACTCCTCATGATTCGCTAAAGGAATAAGCTTGGAACTAAGTCGAAAGAAAGATATATCATGTCCTTTATTATGCTTTAATAATCGTAAGCAATTTTCCAAATTTGAATTAGCGATTCTTTCGAGTTTACGAATCGCAGCCTCTCGATCATCAATCCGCTGAAACTGTGCATATGTCATCGTTTGAGATGGAGATGCATTCTTCAAATGCACACTCATCGCAACATACCCAAGTCTTACAAGCATATAGCACCTCATTTCTATACGATTTATTATGTAGTATGCACAATTACAGAAATAAAAAAAGAGAATGCCAGCAAAGGGCATTCTCTTTTTTATTAAGCTTGTGGACGGCTATGATGTTTTCTTTCGCCGCGTCCATTTGAAGATCCAGGGCGACCTTCACCTTTACGACCACGGTTACCATCACGGCTACCACCATCACGGCTACCACTTCCACCATCACGATTACGATCACGGTTACGACCATCGCCACTTCCGCTTCCACTTCCACTTCCACCACGATTGCGATCACGGTTACGACCATCGCCACCGCCGCGTCCATCACGACTACGATTACGGTTACCATCACGGTATCCACTTCCGTTACCACCGCGTTTTTTAGAACCGCCACCGCCACCTCTTGAAACAACTGGTGGTTCTGATGTTAAAGCGATTGGAGTTGTATCCGGCTCTTTTGTCATCATTTTTAAAGCAGCAGCTACTACTGTTACAGAATCATTCTCTTCTAACATTTCTTCTGCAATACGCTTGTAGTATGATAAGTTTTCATTTTGGATTGTGCTTTGAAGTTTTTCAGCGATTAAACGTTGTTGACCTTCTAATGCCTCGTCAAGTGTCGGTGCTTCCATACGATCAACCTTACGTTTTGTTGTACGCTCAATATTTTTTAATTGTCCTGATTCACGTGGTGTTACAAATAACATTGCAATACCTTTTTTACCTGCACGGCCAGTACGACCAATACGGTGAACGTATGATTCTGGATCTTGCGGGATATCGAAGTTGTATACGTGTGTTACGCCTGAAATATCAAGACCACGTGCAGCAACGTCTGTTGCAACAAGAACTTCGATAGCACCTTCTTTAAATTTACGTAATACAGACATACGTTTTGCTTGTGTTAAGTCACCATGAATACCTTCTGCTGCATAACCACGTAAGTTTAATGCTTCTGATAATTCATCAACACGACGCTTTGTACGACCGAATATGATTGCAAGCTCTGGAGATTGAATATCTAGTAAGCGTGTTAACACGTCAAACTTATTCTTTTCTTGCACTTCTAAATAGAACTGCTGAATGTTTGGCATTGTTACTTCTTTTGCTTTTACTTTAATGTGTTGAGGCTCAGTCATGAAACGCTCAGCAATACGACGGATTGGATCTGGCATTGTCGCTGAGAATAATAATGTTTGATGTGTTTCTGGCACATCTGTTAAAATCGCTTCAATATCTTCAATGAAGCCCATGTTTAACATTTCATCCGCTTCGTCAAGAACAACAGTCTCTACGTTTTGTAAGCGAAGTGTTTTACGGTTAATATGATCTAAAATACGACCCGGCGTACCAACAATAATGTGTGGGTGTTTTTTTAGAGCACGAATTTGGCGGTTAATATCTTGACCACCATAAATTGGTAGAATACGAACACGTTTATGTTTACCAAGTTTGTATAGCTCTTCTCCAACTTGAATTGCTAATTCGCGCGTTGGCGCGATAACAATACCTTGAACTGCTTCTTTATTTGTATTCACTTTATCTAATAGTGGTAATCCGAATGCTGCTGTTTTCCCTGTACCTGTTTGCGCTTGCCCAATAATATCCTTACCTTGCAATGCATATGGAATTGTTTCAGCTTGAATCGGCGTAGCCTCTTCAAAGCCCATACTTTCAACAGATTGTAGTAAAGACTCACTTAATCCTAATTCTCGAAATGTTGTCAATGTTACTTCTCCTTTTCTATCCTATACTTATCATTTAAAAAAAGGCGTTTTCCGAACTTGCGGAAAAGCCCTTTTCCTGAATACTGACGTATAACCGGGCGTATATTCTTCACGAAAATACTTCTAAACGTTATTACACTTTATCAATTATAAGTTTTGTAGGTGTAAAAAGCAAACCCCAACTGTTACCTTATTTCATATTCAGAGCTTTTTTCTTTACTTTTATTTTTTTATCATTTACTGTAAGCGCTTATTATAAGTTTCCACTATTTTCGTGGCTATCATCCCTATTTATATACACCAATTATTTCAACATCGTAATTACTTCTTCTAATTTCATACCGCGAGACGCTTTTACTAGCACAACATCTTTTGCATCAACTACTGCTTGCAACTCTTTTGTTAACTCTTCTTTACTATCATACGCTTTTACACGGTCTTTAGGGAAATTAATTTTTGCACCTTCAGCAATTTGAGCCCCTAATTTACCATATGTGAATACATATGAGATCTTTGCTGGGTCAATTAATTTACCTACTTCATAATGAAATTGCACTTCTTGATTTCCAAGTTCTAACATATCACCAAGCACAACAATTTTTTTAGCAAATCCATCTAAGCCATTCATTAGGTGGAACGCAGCTTCCATAGCCGTTGGACTCGCATTATAGGCATCATTGATAATTGTTAAACTACTATCTGTTTTTACAATTTCCATACGCATACCTGTCATTTGAAGTGTTACTAAACCTTTTTTCATTTCTTCCCACGTTACACCAAAATGTTTCGCAATTGCCATTGAAGCAAGTGTATTATATACATTATGCTTTCCTAGCACCGGTAGATAGAATGACAAAGTTTCATCCCTGTTCATCTTAAAGTGTGTTCCAGTTGCCTGTAATGTTACAGTAGTTGGATAGTAATCATTTGCTCTCGCATCACCAAATGTAACTGTTTCTGCTGCTAAATTCATTTCTGGAACACGATTCGTTAATAGCGGCTCATCTCCATTATATACGAACACGCCACCCTTTTGTAAACCTGTAACAATTTCTAACTTCGCTTCAGCAATCGCCTCACGAGATCCTAAATCCATTAAGTGTGCCTCACCAATGTTCGTGATAATAGCTGCATTAGGACGAGCTAACTTAGATAGAAATTCAATTTCTCCTTGGCTTGACATGCCCATTTCTAATACAGCTACTTCTGTATTTTCCTCTAAATTTAAAATAGTAAGAGGTAAACCGATATGGTTGTTGAAATTACCTTCTGTTTTTTGAACTTTAAATTTAGTCGCAAGAATACTTGTTACAATATCTTTCGTAGATGTTTTACCATTACTACCCGTTACACCAACAACTTTTACATCCAATTGATCACGATAGTTTTTCGCTAACATTTGCAATGCTGCTAGTGTATCTTCTACAAAAATAACTGGAAGATTTTCAGGTGGGTTTTCTACACCTTTCATCCACAATGTAGCAATCGCCCCGTTTTCAACAGCTTTATCTACAAAAGCATGTCCATCGAAACGTTCACCTTGAATCGGAACGTATAAGTTTCCTTTTTCAATCTTTCTCGTATCAATAGATGCTCCTTGTACAGTAATTCCCTCATATTTCTCTGCTAATCCAGTACCATCTACCATTTTCTCTACTTGTTTTAACGTTCGCTTAATCATAAAAAAACACTCCTTACATAGAGGAAGCACTATTCCTTCGAATAGTGCTTCCTCCTTTTTTGTTAGATTGTATATTTAATTTTTTGTTTTTCTTCGTGACGTTCAATCGCTAAACGAATCAACTCTTCAATTAATTCCGGATACGGTAACCCTGTATGTTGCCATAATAGCGGGAACATACTAAACGGCGTGAATCCTGGCATTGTGTTTACTTCGTTAATATATACTTCTCCATCTTTCGTTAAGAAGAAATCAGCTCGTGTTAAGCCCGAACCATCTAATGATTGGAATGCAATAATTGCATCTCGCTTAATTACATTAGACTCTTCTTCTGTCATTTCAGCTGGAATAATTAACGCTGTATCACCATCGATGTATTTCGATTTGTAATCATAAAAATCTTTTTTTGGTACAATTTCACCTACAACAGAACATTTCGGCTCATCATTACCTAATACACCAACTTCTACTTCACGACCTACAATATTTTCTTCTACAATAATTTTACGGTCAAATTGGAATGCCTCTTCGAATGCATTCTCAAGCTCTTCACGATCGTTACACTTATTAATACCAACACTTGAACCAAGGTTTGCTGGTTTTACGAAGCAAGGATATCCTAATACTTCTTCTACTTTTTCATACGCTATTTCACTATCTTTTTCCCATGCGCTACGAATGAAAGATGCATATTTCGCTTGTTTCAATCCAGCTTCTGCAAAGATATTTTTCATAACGACTTTATCCATACCAGCAGCTGATGCTAATACACCGTTACCTACATAAGGAATGTTCATTAATTCTAATAATCCTTGAACCGTTCCATCTTCACCGTTTGGCCCATGTAGTAATGGGAAAATAACGTCAATAGCATCTTCCCCCGAAGTTGCAGACGGAATAATTTCTGTGCTTAATGATAACGGGGAAATCGCATTTTCTGCACCGCTCATTTTTAAAGTTTCAACGTCTGTTACTTCACCTTCAATACGCTCACCGCGTACCCATTGACCTTGTTCTGTAATATAAATTGGATGAATCTCGAATTTATCTTGATTTAATGCTTTAATAGCAGCAAGAGCCGTTTGTAGCGAAACTTGATGCTCAGCTGATTTTCCACCGTATAGTAAACCTAATTTAATTTTTGTCACTGAAATCACCCTAACCAATTGTTTTCATTTTTCTATTTTAGCACTTTTTATAAAAATAGGTAGTTCCTATTTGAAATAAAATGTAACTTCCACAGATAATTAAAAGACATCACTCATTGGCTTTCTATTTATTTTTTTCACAACTGCACAAAATTAAATCCTAAAATAAAATTTCAATCTAATCTAGTTATGTACCTAAAATATGTAGAAATCTCCTTTTTGTGTATGCCATCTATTTATTAAGAAGATCGTTTGGTCAGTGTGTCTTTTTGCCTTTTTTCAACAAGACGATCTAAAGAAACATATACAAAGCCTGCAACTACACATCCAACACCTAAAATTGTAAATAAGAAGTGACCAAGCAAACGATCCAATAGAAAACCACCAAGAAGCGGACCAAATGCCCCCCCTGTGATCCACTGCAAACTGGCCGCTCCCATATATGTTCCTCTCAAATGCTCAGGGGCCAAATTCGCTACAAACGTCATCTGTACAGGTGACATAATCATCTCACCTAACGTGTATATTGCATAAACGAACAGTAACGTTATTAAAATAATTGTAGCATTTGTATCTAATCCTCCAAACCACTTCGGTAACCACCCTATAAAAAACAAACCAATTCCGAACAAACACGCACCGTATAACATCGTCTTTCCGACAGGTTTATCTGCCGCCCATTTTGAAATTTGAAATTGAAATAAAACAACTAATAGTCCATTTAGCGCCATTAAATATGGATATGGATTATTAATGCCCTTCATTTCGTTATCAAAGTGCAGCGGCAACATGCCTTCTGTTTGAGAAAACCCCATAGAAATAATGATTCCCGCTAACAAATAAATCATTAACGCCTTATCTCTCATTAAAATTTTCCAAACCGCACCTGATTCCTTCTCTTCATTCTCTTCTTTTTTATCTGCGGCTTTTGGCATTGTCTCCTGAATAAAAATTAATACAAGTAATGCATAAAATAGCATTGTCGACGAAGCGATAATAAAAACAAGGTTCTTCGATAAAACAACTACTGATACTCCCATTATCGGTCCAATTGCAGCACCAATATTGTGTCCCATTCGCAATAAACCATATGCCTCTGTTCTTTTTTCTGGCGCCGTCACATCTGCAACCATCGCTGATGCCGCTGGATGAAATAGAGAATTACTTAACCCTAAAAAAATAGATAAAATGGCATATGGGATAAACCCTTCTATAAATAAAAAACCGAGCATTAGTAATGCATTACTCGCCATCGAAAATATCATGATTGGCTTTCTTCCATATATATCAGCTATTCTTCCGCCTATAAGTGAGCCAAAGCTTGCAGCAATTGGAGAAAGCGCCATAATAATTCCAACTTGTAATAAAGAATCTACCTTATCTTTTAAATATAGTGCAAAAAAAGGCATTAACATCATCATCGCAATTCCGTTCAATGTCTCACCGATAAATCGAATCCATACGTTACGATCCATCGCCCTTAGCTCACGCCATGTATTTTTCATACTCCCCCCCCTTAATTAACCAACAATTATCTTATAACAAATTCAGAAAAATGTAAATTTTCAAAACAAAAATCCATTCTAACAGAATTAGAATGGATTTTTCCACTTATAAATTTGCTACATCTTCTTCTTTTTTACTATTACTTAAAGCACTATGTTTTCGGCTATATAAAAAGTAAACTGCTATACCAATAACCATCCATACCCCAAAACTAATCCACGCTGTTCCGGATAACTGAAGCATTAAGTATAAACAAAAAATTACCGTTAACGCTGGTAAAAATGGTACAAGAGGCGCCTTAAATGCCCTTGGTAAGTCAGGATGAGTTCTTCTCAGGACAATAACCGCAACTGCTACAAGTGCAAAGGCTGACAATGTCCCCATATTTACAAGGTGTGCTAAAACATTTAAATCAATTAACCCTGAAATAAGTGCTGCAATAATCCCAGTTGTCCATGTATTTAAAAATGGTGTTTTAAATTTCGGATGAACTTTAGCAAGACGCTTCGGCAACAGCCCATCTCGGCTCATCGCATACGAAACACGAACTTGCCCATACATCATAACTAGCATTACAGTTGTAATCCCTGTAATTGCTCCTACCGAAATTACTCCCGCTAAACTATCTTGTCCAATAAATTGAAGTGCAAAGGCAACTGGATCTGATATATTTAGCTGTCCGTATGGAACAATTCCTGTCAAAATAAGTGAAACAACGATATAAAGAACAGTACAAATTAATAACGATGCGATAATGCCGATTGGTAAATCACGTTGCGGACGTTTCACTTCTTCTGCAGCTGTTGAAACTGCATCAAATCCTATGAATGCGAAGAATACTGTAGCAGCTCCAGCCATTACACCATCTAAACCAAATGGCATAAAAGGCGTCCAATTTTCAGGTTTTACATAATTAAACCCAGCAAAGATAAAGATAAGAACAACCGCTATTTTAATAAATACCATGATATTATTTATTCGTGCACTTTCACGAACACCTCTAGATAAAAGAGCTGTCATAACTAGAATAATTAGAACTGCAGGTAAATCAATTATTCCACCCTTTCCTGTACCAGGAGCCGAGGAGAGAATGGTCGGAATATGAATCCCAAATCCCTTTAATAACGATTGAAAATACGCTGACCATCCATTGGCTACAGCAGATGTAGCTAATAAATACTCGAGCATTAAATCCCATCCAATTAAGAATGCAAATACTTCTCCCATCGTCGCATACGTGTACGTGTACACACTCCCTGAGACAGGAACTGAAGAAGCAAATTCAGCGTAACAAAATGCAGCAAAGGCACAAGCTAATGCAGCTATAGCAAATGATAATATAATAGCTGGTCCAGAATGTTTCGCTGCTACAACGCCAGTAAGAACAAAAATACCAGTTCCAACAATTGCTCCGATTCCAAGCATTGTTAAATCAAGTGCCCCTAACGTTCTCGATAATGTCTTTTGTTTACTTTCTTGCAGTAACGTTGAAATCGGCTTCTTTTGAAAAATTTGCTTCATACTGTGCTCCTCCATGATTTTAGTTATCTGAAAATTTAATTTATTTTTTTATTTTACCCACAGTACGTTTTTTAGTCAATACTTTTGTCGGAATAAACAGAAAATCATCGAGATACGCGCTATACCCTTATCATTCTTTCTATAAAAAGATTCACACAATCATATCTATATATCTTTTCATAACTGTTTTTGGTATTATTATACATGTCGATTCCACAAAAGAGGCATGCTCCTTTATTGAGCATGCCTCTTTTTACTTATTTCACAGTATATGAACCCTCTTCAATCCAGCTATACATATACTTTTCATCTTCCGTCTCATGTGCTTGTTTTACAATACGAAGCGGACGGAATGTATCTATCATAACAGCCAATTCAAGTGTTTCTTTCTTCCCTATACTCGCTTCTGTTTTTCCAGGATGCGGCCCATGTGGAATCCCGCTCGGGTGAAGCGTAATAGAACCTTCTTCCACACCTTTTCGGCTCATAAAGTTACCTTCTACATAGTAAAGTACCTCATCACTATTCACATTACTATGATAATATGGTGCCGGAATTGATTCTGGATGATAATCATATAAGCGTGGTACGAAAGAGCAAATAACAAAATTATGACCTTCGAATGTTTGATGTACTGGTGGTGGCTGATGAATACGACCTGTAATTGGTTCAAAATCCTCAACATTAAATACCCATGGATATAAATAACCATCCCATCCAACAACATCTAACGGATGGTGCCCTAAAACATGCTTATGCATATAACCCCTCGACTTTGTCATTACGACAAACTCACCTTTTTCATCATATGTCTCCAATTTCTCCGGACCACGAATATCTCTTTCACAAAACGGACTATGCTCTAACAGTTGCCCATATTCATTGCGATAGCGACTTGGTGTTGTAATTTGGCTATTTGCCTCTACAACAAGAAACTTAGTCTCTCCCTCATCTGGAATAACACGATAAATCGTTCCAATTGGAAGCGTTACATAATCACCTTTTCTATAGTGAATCGTTCCAAACATCGTCTCAATTTTTCCTGTTCCATAATGAACGAATAACATTTCATCGCCATCACCATTACGATAGAAATAATCCATTTTTTCTGCCGGACTCACTACTCCAATTAACAAATCTTCATTTCCAAGTATGAAGGTTCTTCCACTTACTGCATCACCATTTTTCTTATTTTCTTTCGTGCGAAAGTGACGATGAGCAAGAAGGGCATCCTCTTCATACTGTAACTGACAAGAATGCGATAATGCCGCATGACCTACTTCCGTTGGCATATAATGATGATACAAAATAGACTGCGTACCAGAAAAACCTTTTGTTCCCATTACCTGTTCACGATAAAGCGATCCATCCTTTTTACGGAATTGTACATGTCGTTTATGAGGTAGCTCCCCCATGTGACGATAATACATGCCCATCACCTGCTTCCATCTCTTTTTTGACCGTATTACGTAATGTACCTAAACCAGTAATCGTAAGTTCTACAACATCTCCAGCTTGCAGCCACTCTTCCGTACCAAGCTCCAAAATACAGCCTGTTCCTACTGTTCCAGACCCGATAACATCCCCTGGATATAACGTAACATCTTCCGAAGCACGTTCAATCATTTCAGAGAATGTATAATAAATATCTTGGAAATTCCCTTGTGATAACAGTTGCCCATTTACATGAGCAGTCATCTCTAAATCATAACGATCACCGTTACGATAAACGTCTAATTCCTCTTTCGTAACGAGATACGCTCCTAATGAAGTTGCAAAGTCTTTCCCTTTCGCTGGGCCAAGCCCTACTTTCATTTCTGTTGCTTGTAAGTCCCTCGCACTCCAGTCGTTCATAATACAGTACCCAAAAATATATTCCTCTGCTTGCTCACGAGAAATGTTTCGTCCTTCTTTCCCAATTACGCAAGCAATCTCTAACTCATAATCAAGTTTTTTAGACTTCTTCGGACCAATAACAAAATCATCTGGTCCAATAACAGCACGGTGGTTAGTAAAATAAAAAACGGGGATATCATACCATTCAGGTACAACATCTAGCCCTCTTCTTCCGCGGGCTGTTTTTACATGCTGTTCAAATGCATAAAAATCTCGAATGCTACTCGGATTAGGAATTGCCGCTGCTAATTGAACTTCATCTAAGGAATATATACCCTTTTCAGGATTCTTAATATTACGCAATACTTCTACATACTCATCTACTTTCTCTAAAAAGGCGAACATAGAAGAAGGTAATTGTCCATCACTCGCAAGATTCATATCGATTACTTTGTCACCTTCAAGCCATCCAGCTCGCATTTCTTTCGAGGGGAGACGAAATGTAACAAATTTCATCATGATTCCTCCCTATGAAAATGAAATTTCCACCAACAAAGAAACTCTTGCTGGTGGATACAAATTTTATAAATTTCCGCGACGCTCTTGTTCTCTTTCAATTGATTCGAATAACGCTTTAAAGTTCCCTTCGCCAAATCCACGAGAACCTTTACGTTGGATGATTTCAATAAATAGAGTTGGACGATCTACAATTGGTTTCGTAAAGATTTGTAATAAATAACCTTCTTCGTCACGGTCTACTAGAATCTTCAATTCTTTTAATTTATCAATTTCTTCATCAATTTTCCCCACTCGTGCAGTTAACTCATCGTAATACGTATCTGGCGTATCTAAAAACTCCACACCATTCGCACGAAGTACTTCAATTGTTTTTACAATGTCACTTGTTAATAAAGCGAGATGCTGTACACCCGCTCCGTTATAAAACTCTAGATATTCTTGAATTTGTGACTTTCTTTTTCCGTCTGCTGGTTCATTAATTGGAAACTTAATACGGCTTCCATTCGTCATAACTTTTGACATTAATGCCGAATACTCTGTGCTAATATCGTCATCATCAAAATGAATCATTTGTTTAAATCCCATGACGTTCTCATAATAACTAACCCATTCTTCCATTTTCTCAACGTTACCAACGACATGGTCTACAGCAATTAAACCGGATTCTTCAAATGGAATATTAAACTCTATCTTTTGGAATCCTGGCATAAATGTTCCTTTATAATTTTTACGCTCTACAAGCGTGTGAATTGTATCACCATACGTACCAATAACCGCTTTCTTCAAGGTACCTTCCTCATCTGTTAACTCTTCAGGAGGAGCAATCGCAACAGCGCCACGCTTCACCGCTTCCGAGTAAGCTTTATCAACATCATCAACAAGTAAAGCCACATCTTTCACTCCATCACCATGAGTCTTTACAAACTCTGCAATACGGCTATCGCTACTTAAAGCTCCAGACACAACAAAACGCATATTTTTTTGCACAAGAACATAAGATACCTTTTCACGGTTTCCTGTTTCTAATCCAGAATAAGCTACAATTTTGAATCCAAACGCTCTCGCAAGATAATAACTTGATTGCTTTGCATTTCCTACGTAAAACTCTAAATGATCTACATCACGTACCGGAAAAAAGTCCTCCATTTGTGCAGCTAGCGTATCCATAGATTTTTGTTTCATAATATCTTCATCCCCCTGTAAATAGATTAAATGGTTCATACTTAAAACCAACCAAAAACGCTTCCAATATCAATTAATAGAAATTAGTTAGCAGGCTAACAATTTCTGACCTTTAAAATTTTCTATCTTTTCTGTCAAATTCCTCTTTTTTTCTTACATATAAAATTCGACTTTTTTCTCTTTAAAATACAGTGAAACTTTAATTAGCGGGCCTTTGCGAGATAAGAGGATAACATTAATACTTGAGGGGATATATGAGAGGAAAACAAAAAAGACTCCAACATATTAACTATTTACTAATATGCTAGAGTCTTTATTTTTTTAGAATAATGGTACGTACGGTGTATAAAAACTTATTGTTATCAATATTCATCATACTAATACATTTGTAAGGAATATAATAAACGCTGTCAATACAGCTGCTCCACCTGCTGATACTAAAATATCCATTTTTGTTACTTGTAATACTTGTTCCTTGTTCATATTCCTCATTCTCCCTTCTTTTGTTTTTGTTACAAAATTTCTATTATACTAATACGCTTGAAAGAAATACGATTAATGCTGTTAATACTACTGCTCCGCTTGCTGATCCTAAGAAGTCACCTTTTGTTACGCTTAATACTTGCTCGTTGTTCATAATTTTCATTCTCCCTTCTCTTATTTTTGTTACAAAACTTCTATTATACTAATACGCTTGAAAGAAATACGATTAATGCTGTTAATACTACTGCTCCGCTTGCTGATCCTAAGAAGTCACCTTTTGTTACATTTAATACTTGCTCGTTGTTCATAATTTTCATTCTCCCTTCTCTTATTTTTGTTACAAAACTTCTATTATACTAATACGCTTGAAAGAAATACGATTAATGCTGTTAATACTACTGCTCCGCTTGCTGATCCTAAGAAGTCACCTTTTGTTACGTTTAATACTTGCTCGTTGTTCATAATTTTCATTCTCCCTTCTCTTATTTTTGTTACAAAACTTCTATTATACTAATACGCTTGAAAGAAATACGATTAATGCTGTTAATACTACTGCTCCGCTTGCTGATCCTAAGAAGTCACCTTTTGTTACGTTTAATACTTGCTCGTTGTTCATATCATTCATTCTCCTTTTTTATAAGTTATCTATATGTAATTACTAAGAAATGATTATTTCATAGTTTTCATGTTAACGTTACATTGAAATTAATTACGTAACGTTTGTAACACTAATGTAACATAACTATTATTACGTTGCAATATAATTACGTAAATTTTATTACACTTTTTTTACGTTTTTTTAAATAAACACTCAAAAACCTTGTTTTAATGCGTTTTCTACTACAATCACATTTGTAACACTAGTGTAACATTAAGGTCATAAAGCGAAATATAATATTATTCATCTCTATTTTGTTAAAAACCAAAGTGAAACTTTAATCAACGAGAGTTCCATTCCCTACTAATTATTCCCCTCACCAATCGCACTTTTACTAGAAATTAATGCGGGATAAAATACTATCTTTCCAAGATAAGTTTATATGTTTCCTCTATGTAACTATGTATAATGGAAACAAAGAGGTGGTCATTTTGAAATTAATCGCACTAGATATGGATGGTACACTACTATCATCTAATCTTGAAATCTCCAAAGAGAACTTACAAGCTATCCAAACCGCAAAAGAGGCTGGTCATATTGTAATGATTTGTTCTGGCCGCGCGAAAGAGGATGCTTTGAAATTATTGGAAGAATATAAACTATCTCTTCCAGTTGGAGCAAGCAATGGGGCAATTGTTTATGTGGACGGAAAAGTAATTAACTCGCGTTGTTTACAAAATGATAAAGTATACAAGCTTGCAAAATTACTAGAATCTGAAGGTTTCCCATATAAGTTGTACACAAATAAAGGGGTTTATTCTCCTTATACATGGCAAGGTCAAGTCATGCAGGCATTCGAAGAAAATAAACATACACTAGATGTTACACTTGAGGAACTTGAAAGAATTACAGAAAAACAAAAGAAATCTAACTTAATTACTGATTTCCAAAAAATAGAAGATGTCGTAAATAATCCAGAATTAGAAATATCTAAATTCTTCATTTTAACATTTAATGCTGCTCATCGTTCACAGCTATTACAAACTTTACAAGAAGATACGGACATTTCAGTTACGGCATCAGCTCCTACTAATGTAGAAATTATGGATAAGCATGGCCATAAAGGCAATGGTTTGCAAGAAATGGCAGCTTATTTCAATATACCAATTGAAGATACTGTTGCAATCGGTGACAACTTTAATGATGTGCCAATGCTACAAGTAGCCGGCTTATCAGTTGCAATGGGAAATGCTGAAGAAGACGTAAAAAAATTATGTGACGTTGTTACATTAACAAATAATGAAAACGGTGTTGCTCATGCAATTGAGCAATTTGTATTAAAACAAACTTCATCAAGTAAATAAAAAAAGGACTCTTTCACATTTTGAAAGAGTCCTTTTCTTTTACACATGATGACAAGCAACAAAATGATCTTCACCCACATTACGGAATTCTGGTACATTCGTTTTACAAATATCTGTAGCAAAGGGGCAACGTGTATGAAAACGGCAACCTGATGGTGGATTTGCAGGACTTGGAATATCCCCTTCTAGAATAATCCGTTCTCGCTTAACTGTTGGATCCGGTATTGGCACTGCTGATAACAATGCTTTTGTATATGGATGAAGCGGATTCGCAAATAACTCATCACGTGGTGCTGTTTCCACAATAGTTCCTAAATACATAATTCCAATTTTCGTACATAAGTGCTCCACAACACTTAAATCATGTGAAATGAATAAATAGGATAATCCCTTTTTCTCCTGTAATTCACTAAACAAATTAATGATTTGCGCTTGAATAGATACATCTAATGCCGCAACAGGCTCATCAGCTACAATAAACTCTGGATCTAATACCATCGCCCTTGCAATAACGATACGTTGACGTTGCCCACCGGAAAACTCATGAGGGTACCGGTCAATATGATAAGGCGCTAAACCACATAACTCCAATACTTCTATCACCTTTGCACGGACATTTTCTTTCGTCGCTAGTCCGTGAGCCAACATTGGCTCACCAAGCGCTTCTCCAATTCTCATTCTTGGATTTAATGAGCTAAATGGATCTTGAAAGACGAGCTGCATATTAGGACGATGCTTTCTCAGCTCTTCTTTTGATAAAGCATGAACATCTTGACCTTTAAATTTCACTTCACCTTCTGTTTTTTGAACGAGACGGAGAATTGTTTTTCCTATCGTCGTTTTCCCACTTCCAGACTCTCCTACAAGGCCAAACACTTCTCCTTTATCAATTGTAAAGCTTACCCCATCTACCGCTTTCACATGTCCAATCGTTCTACTAAATACGCCGCCCTTAATCGGAAAATACGTTTTTAAGTTCTTCACTTCTAATAATGGTTCACTCATTGCCCAGCACGCTCCTCATATAACCAACAAGCTACTTTATGATCCTCGTCATGCACATTAAGATTTGGCGCTTCATTTTGGCATATTTCCATGCAATGTTCACAGCGGCCACTAAAGTAGCAAAACTCATCTAAGCCAACTAAATTTGGAACTTGCCCTGGAATAGAATAAAGTTTATCTGTTCGTTTCCCCATTACTGGTTTTGATTTTAGCAGCCCTTGCGTATATGGATGTTTCGGATTTTGAAATATCTCTAGTACCGGTGCCTCTTCAATAACTTTTCCACCATACATAACGACAACATAATCGGCCATTTCTGCTACAACACCTAGATCATGTGTAATTAATAAAATCGATGTTTTAAATTCCTCTTTTACTTGCCTTAGTAAATCTAATATTTGCGCTTGAATCGTAACGTCCAGAGCTGTTGTCGGTTCATCTGCAATTAATAACTTTGGATTACAACTAAGTGCAATAGCAATCATAATACGTTGTAACATGCCACCGCTTAATTCGTGCGGATAAGAATGGACAATTTCATCAGCACGAGCAATACCAACTTTACGAATTAATTCAATTGCTTTTTTGTATGCTTCGTTTTTGCTAAGTAGTTCATGCTCTCTTAACGTCTCAACAATTTGCTCTCCAACAGTAAAGACCGGATTAAGCGATGTCATCGGTTCCTGGAAAATCATCGCGATATCATTTCCTCTTAAACTACGAAGTTCTTTCTCTTTCATTCCTAAAAGACTTTTTCCTTCATAAAGAATATCACCACCAACGATGCCGCCAGATTCAGCAATAAGTCCCATAATAGATAAAGCCGTTACACTTTTCCCGCAACCTGATTCGCCTACTACACAAACTGTTTCACCTTCTCGAACTGAAAAGCTAACATGATTGACAGCCTTTACTGTACCTTCTTCCGTCTGAAAGTGTGTTTGTAAATCCTTTAGCTCTACTACTGCTTTACTCATGCTTTCTCACCTACCGCTTCATCTTTGGATCTAATGCATCACGAAGTGCATCGCCAAGTATATTAATTGATACAACTGTTATAAAGATTGCAAAACCAGGCGGGATCCATAACCACGGACGCTTTTGGAAATCGATTAATGAGTTTGCTGCACTAATCATATTTCCCCACGATGGTGTAGGCGGGACAACGCCAAGTCCTAGGTAACTTAGTGCAGACTCTCCTAAAATAGAACCTGCAACACCTAATGTGGATACAACAATTAATATCGGCAGAACATTTGGGATTAAATGATATACAATTTTCCGGTAATCGTTTATCCCGAGTACATCAGCAGCTTGCATAAACGATTGTTCTCGCAGCGATAAAATTTGACCTCGTACGAGGCGTGCAAGTCCTGGCCAACCTACTAAACTTAAAATGATCATAATGACATAAAGACGATAATCAGATGGTACTTTCCATTCTGATAAAATAGCTCCCATTATAATAAGTAACGGTAATCCTGGCATCGACATTAAAATATCAGCAAGACGCATTATAATATTATCGACGATACCACGGTAGAAACCTGCAATCGCTCCTAATAAAGCACCTAGTATAACGGATAACACCATTGAGGCTAAGCCAATTGTTAATGAAATCCGTCCTGCTTGCATAAGCCTCGTTAAAATGTCTCTTCCTAATTGATCTGTGCCAAGCCAATGAGAAAAACTAGGTGGTTTGTTAATTAGCGTAACTTGTATTTTTCCTGATGCATACGGTGAAAAGAATGGACCAATAAAACAAAATAAAAACATAAAAACTAATGCGTAAAATCCTATAAGTGCCATTTTATTTTTCTTTATCCTTTTAAAAGCTTGCCTCCACGGCGATGATTCATTCCTTCTTTTCTTTTTTTCTTTTTTTTCCGTAGTTGCTGTAACAGTTTCCATCTCTTTCCCCCCCTTACTTCAACCGAATACGTGGATCAACAACTGCATATACAATATCCGCTAAAAAGTTTGAAACAATTGTCAAACACGAAAGAAACATCGTAAATGCCATTAATACCGTATAATCACGAAAATTAAGTGCTTCTAATTGAATATTACCGATACCTGGCCAGTTGAAAATTTGTTCTATAATAATTGCCCCTGAAAACAACCCTGGTAATTCAAATGCAAGCAATGTAATAGCCGGCAAAATTGCATTTTTTAATGCATGTTTATAAATAACGGTCTTCTCCTTTAAACCTTTTGCTCTAGCCGTTCGAATGTAATCTTGCCGTACAACCTCTAACATACTCGTTCTAAAATAACGAGTTAATGAGCCAACTCCAAGAAGAGTTAAAATAAATACGGGTAAAACCATATGCTTTGCAACTTCTATTCCGTAAGCAAGCCCAGTTGAATTACTCCCAACATCAATCATCCCGCCTATCGGTAACAGCTTAAAGTCAACCGCAAACACTTTAATTAAAAACAAACCGATAAAGAATGAAGGAAATGACATCGCTGCAAATACACCAATTGTTACAAGCTTATCGAATAAAGAATGTTGCTTTGTCGCTGAAAATACACCGATAATAAGTGCAATTAGCCAAATAAAGAACAATGCAATAATCGCAACAATAAACGAATTCCATATAAATTTATTTAATAATGACGTTACAGATTCTTGATATTGAAGAGAAAAACCAAAGTCCCCCTGCAATGCATTACCTAGCCAGTGAAAATATCGCTCAACAATTGGTTTATTCAATCCATACAATTCCCTAAGTTCAGCTGCTCTTTCCGGTGTAATCTTCGGGTTTGAATCAATATAATCTCCTGGAAGAAGTGCGAACAGGAAGAAGATAATAATCGATGTCCCCAACAGTGTAGGAATCATTTGTAACAGCCTACGAATGATATATGTTTTCACCCTTTTTCTCTCCAATCTTATGCTTAAAATAGAAGAACATTTTTTCAAAGCGGCACACTACTTGCCGAATGAAAAAATGTCTTCTACTTATACATTCTTCTCGTTATTTTTCGATAGATAGAGCTGGTAAGTTTGCACTAATACTATTGTATTTTTCAGGGTCAATTCCTTTTATATTCCCGTTATAACCAGTAATTGTTCTACGATAGTTTAATAGAATTACTGGTGGATCATCACTTAATTCTTTATACAGTTCTTTATAGATTGGTTTACGTTTTTCAATATCTACCGTTTCAATACCTTTTTGAATTAACTCATCTACTTTTGCATTTTTATAACCAAGACTCTTCTCATTGACACCCGACAAATATTCACCAGCTGTTTCACTCGGATCACTTGTAATTGGTGTCGAAACAGAAGCTAAATCATAATCACCTTTGTTTACCTTCGAAAGCATAGTATTAAAGTCCATAAATTCAGGGTTAAATTCTACACCTATTTCTTTATAATTCTCTTTTGCAATCGGAATTAATAAATCGCTATCTTTAGCCGAACTTGGGCCGAAATAAGAAAGCTTTAATTTTTGACCATCTTTTTCACGAATTCCATCCGAACCAACTTTCCATCCTGCTTCATCTAATAATTTTTTCGCTTTTTCTTTGTCGTATTCATATTTATTAACTCCTTCTTCCGTATAAGCCCAAGAAGTTGGATGAATTGGTACATTAGCTACCGTACCGTATCCTTTCAATGCTGTATCAACATATTTTTTACGATCTAATCCGTAAATAAGTGCTTGACGAACCTTTTTATCCTTTAAGTACGGCTTATTATTATTCATATAAATATAACTAAATGACGCTGCTGTTTCGATTTGGATATTTGCAAATTCTAAAGCCTTAGCCTGTTCAAGAACTTCGTCACCAGTACCTAGGCCAGTGTAGTCAACCTCACCTGTTTGGAATAATTGAAGCTTCGTATCACCAGAAGTAATTTTATAAATGAAGTTTGGAATTTTTGGTTTACCCGCATAATAATTTTCATTTGCTACAAATCGCACTTCTTGCCCTGGGATATACTTTTCAAATTTATATGGACCCGCAGCTATCGGTTTTTCATATAACGCTTTTAAGTAATCTAAACTTGCATTTTGTTTATAATCTTTTCCATAATAAGCTTTTGATAACACCTCTCCACCTAAGGCTGTTAGTGCCTGTGAATTAACTTTTTCAGTTGTAATTTTAATTGTCTGTGGATCAACAACTTGAATTCCTTCAATAGAATTTGCTTTTCCTTCTTTATATTCTTTACCGCCTTTAACAGCATATTGAGAAATGTCTTTGTCACCCTCATATGCCTTATCATGTAAAAGCGTCAATGTGAACGCTACATCATCTGCTGTTAATGGTGAACCATCGCTAAATTTCAAATCTTTACGTAAATGGAATGTATATGTTAACTGATCAGAGGAAATATCCCACTTCTCAGCTAATTCTGGAGTTGGTTTTCCTTGTTTATCTGTAGATACAAGAGATGCAAAAATAACTGAAGTGACGTTTCCATCCCAACCATTTTGTTGGAAATATGGTAAAAATACGCCACCTGGTTTACTAATACCAACTACTAACGTATCTTTTCTATTCTTCGCTTTATCTGGTACTTTCGTCTTATCTGTCGCAGCAATATTTTCAACTTTTATATTTTTTAAATCTTGCTGTTTTACTGGTTCTGTAGAAGCCGTATCCTCCTGTCCCCCACAAGCAGATAACACAAGCGAACTACTCAGTAATACCGAAAATACACCAGCCCATTTTTTTATCTTTTTCTTCATTGTCCCCACCCTAACTTTTTTTTAATAATTACACCTTATGAACTGCTTGCCTAATGTATGCCTCCCACAGCAACATTTTATAGCCAATCGGAAAAGTCGGTTTTGGTTATAAAAAAATAGTTGTTTTTGAGGGGTAACAATCTTATTCCGACCTTTCCGGTAGACTTTATGGTTATTAGCTTATATCTTTCAGTATATTTTGTCAATTATTTCTATATAAATATTTCGAGAATTCTCCAAAAATTATTGAGCAATATTCAATTTAGGTAAACTTAACAAAATACCATTATAATTATCTTCTTGTAATCCTTGAATTCGTGCATTATGTGCAGACACGACTTTACTATTGTTTAAGAAAATAACAGGTGGATCTTCACTTAACTCTTGATATAGTTTTTTATAGATTTCTTTTCGTTTTTCAATATCCAATGTTTCTAATGCCTGCTTAGCTAATTCATCTACTTTCGGATTATGATATCCATCATAATTACGCTTACTTGTCGAAACAAACTCCTCAATTGTTCCGCTCGGATCATCAATCATCGGTGTGGAGACCATGGCTAAATCATAATCTCCTTTAATTACCTTGGAAATCATCGTATTAAAGTCCATGTATTCAGGGTTGAAATCTACCCCAATCTTTTTATAATCCTCTTTCATAACGGGGATCATCACATCATTGATTTTACTTGCAGAAGAAGCAAAATAACTTACCTTCAATTTTTGGCCATCTTTTTCACGAATACCATCTGACCCAGCTTTCCAGCCAGCTTCATCGAGCAATTTCTTCGCTTTTTCTAAATTATATTCGTATTTATTGATTCCTTCTTCTGTATACGCCCACGAAACTGGTGTAATTGGTACATTAACAAGTGAAGCATAACCTTGGAAATACGTATCAATTACTTTTTGGCGCTCTAATCCGTAAATAAACGCTTGGCGTACACGTTTATCTTTAAAGTATGGCTTCTTATAATTCATTTTAATATAGCCGTAAGAACTTCCTGTATACACATTAATATTAGCGAAACCTAGCTCTTTTAATTGCTCAATCGTTTCCGCATTTGTCGTGAAGCCATCATAATCTACTTCTCCCGCTTGAAATTGTTGCAAATTCGTATCACCTTTTGTAATTTTATAAATAAAGTGCTCAATCTTCGGTTTACCTTCAAAATAATTTTCATTTGCTACAAAACGAACTTCTTGACCTGGAATATATTTATCTAGTTTATAAGCTCCTGCTCCCATCGGTTTTCCGTATAACTCTTTTAAATACTCTAAATTTCCTTGCTTATATTCTTTACCGTAATAAGCTTTTGATATAACTTCTCCACCAATTAATGATAATGTTTGGGCATTTACCTTTTCAGTTGTAATCGTAATTGTTTTCGGATCGATGACTTGAATCCCCTCGATAGATGTAGCCTTTCCTTCTTTATATGCTTGCCCACCCTTTATTGCTGTTTGACTTATATCAGTTGCTCCGCTATATGTCTGGTCATGTAGTAACGTTAATGTAAATGCTACATCATCCGCTGTTAACGGCGAACCATCACTAAACTTTACATCATCTTTCAAATGGAACGTATATGTAAGCTGATCCTCCGAAATATCCCACTTCTTCGCTAGAATCGGGATTGGTTTTCCTTCCTTATCCAGCCCAACAAGAGGAGCAAAGATAGCTTGCGTTATATTGCCATCCCATCCATTCTCCATGAAATGCGGAAGGAATATCCCGCCAGGGCTCGGCATTCCAATTACAAAAGTATCTTTTCTTTCCTTTGCCTTTGCTGGACTTTTTGCTTTGTCACTCGCTTTAATAAATTCATCTTTCACTTTTGGCATCTTCGTTGCTTTATCTGTACTTGTCTCTTCTTGAGCGCATCCTGCTAATAAAACCGATGTACTAAGAAACGTAGCAAGTAACCCTTTAAAAACCTTTCGCATAATTCTCACCCTTACTTTCCTATTTTTTAATTAAGTGGTAACATAACGCTCCTTCTGTAACTATCTTTATTTTACCTATAAAAATAGTATGAATTGATTTCAAGATTATTCCTTTCCTTCAAGCATGTCAATCTTTCTCCTGTATGTCGTATTAAAAAACTTAAAAATCTACTTCTATTCCTTCAGCACAAAACATAGAATACTAATAATCAATTACCAAAAAGGGGGCGAAAACATGGACAACCTATTCCAATATGTCCTGCACTATATATTATTAACAATTATGATAGTCGGGGCACTATTACTATTCCCTTTCTTCCCAAAGTTCGTCCTCTTTTTAGCTTTTTTCGTTATGCTCGGAATTGCAATTACAATCTCAATGAGGGAAGAAGATACACAAAAAGAAAGCAGAGTTCAGCGCGTAAAGCTGTAAACTCTGCTTTCTTTTTTATCTTCAATCCCCGAGTCTCTATTACACACACTTATGTCTTGGGAAATAATTAGCCAATACTTTTGTAATTACTCTAATCAAAAAAACTTCTAATAACGTTTATTTTCCTTCTTACCATTTCATATGTTTCTCAACCTATGAAAATTGCGTAACAAAGATTTATCAAAATTACTGTTTCACGTGAAACACATTTTTTACTTATCCCGCATTAACGGGCAGTAAACGCCCGATTGGTTCAACTAATAATCAGTGGGGGATGAACACCCCCCACTGATTAAAGTTTCACTTTATCCCTTACGTAAAATATTATTATAAAAAAAGAAAGCTAATCCCTTCAGCAAAACTGAAAGGAATTAGCTTTCTACTCTTTACTCGACAATATTCTCTAACTCATTATATAACTCCGCTCGTAAAAACTCTTTTTTCGTTTTTTCTTCATACAATTGTTCAAGCATTTCAACATCAACTACATGTTCCATTTTACATTCAAGTGCATATATATCTTCTTCTATATGCATTAACTCGCTTTCAACTTCCTCTAAATTCCTAGCCTTCTTCTTTTTTATAGGCATTACTTCTAACGCTCTATTCCCTTGCTGTTGCTGTTGCTGTTGCTGCTTCTGTTTTGCTACTTGTTTCTCAATTCTTTCTTCCCACTTTTGACGAGCCCATGCATAGTTCCCTGCAAACTCAAATAATTTGTGCTCATCAATCCAATATGTCTTTTCAAACAATTTATTTAAGAAATAACGATCATGTGAAACAGCTAAAATTGTCCCGTTATATTGTTCAAGGGCTTCCTCTAAAACTTCCCTTGATTCAATATCAAGATGATTCGTCGGTTCATCTAAAATGAGAAAGTTAACATCTTGATACATAAGTTGCGCGAGTCTTAACCTCATTTTTTCTCCACCGCTAAGTTGCGTTACTTTCTTAAAAACAGCTGGACCATAAAATAAAAACCGAGCTAATATATGTCTTGCTTCTCCCTCTGCTACAGCTACACACTCTCTAAAAGCTTCCAATACATTGTTCTTCATATTCCCGTACGCATGTTGCGATAAATAACCGATTTTCACACTACTACCAATCCGAATTTCACCAGTATCTTGCTTCATTTCTTCTAGTAGTAATTTTAATAACGTAGTCTTTCCTGTACCGTTACGTCCAACGATAGCTGCGCGCTCCTGAAAACGAATATGCAAATTTACTTTCTCGAATAAAGATCTGTCAGCAAATCCTTTACTCACTTCTTTCATTACAACAACATCTTTCCCGCTTCTCTCTTGCCCATCAAACTGAAGTCCCATCTGTTTTCTATCCAAAATGGGTCTCTTTAGTTTCTCTATGCGCTCTAATGCACGTTCCATATTTCTCGCTCTCTTATGCAATCCTTCATTCGGCGGATTCGCTTGATTTGCCCATTCACGTAGGCGCTTAATTGCTTCTTTCATTTTCTTTATTTTCTTTTGCTGTTCTTGATACGCTTGAAATTCTTGAAGCAATCTTTCTTCCTTTTCCTCAACAAACTGTGAATAGTTCGTATGATATACGTGAATTTCTCCATCTTCTAAATCAAAAATTTTCGTTACAACTTCATCAAGGAAATAGCGATCATGTGAAATGACCATAACTGTTCCTGTATACTCTTTTAGAAATTGCTCTAACCACTCGACTGCAAATAAGTCCAGATGATTTGTTGGTTCATCTAATAAAAGTAAATCTGGTTTCTGCAATAGCATATACGCAAGGCTTACTTTTGTTTGTTCTCCACCACTTAACTCCATAAATGATCGGGGAAATAGTTCCGTCACCTGTAGACCATTTGCTACCTTCATAATATTCGCTTCTATTTCATAACCACCGAGAAACGCGTACCTTTCTTGAATTACTCCGTATCTCTCCATAAATTTTTGTAAAGCAGATGATTCTTGTTCTTCCGCCATATTTTTTTCTAAAGCATGCATTTCTATCTCCAACTCTTTTTCCTTTTTAAAAGCGGAGCTTAATACATCATATACATTCATTTCATTATTGAATTTTGGAATTTGTGCTACATGACCGATGCATGTACCTTTCTTCATATGAATGGCTCCTGCATCCAAACTCTCCATTCCTGTTAGAAGCTGAAAGATAGTTGTCTTCCCACTACCGTTACGACCAACTAATCCAATACGTTCTCCATTCTTTATTTCAAGCGATATATTTTCAAATATGATGTTTCCACCAAAAGATTTCTTTACATTATTTACACTACAAATTGTCATTTTCCGTACTCCTTTCAATATAAAAAACCATGGGAAAGAAACATTCCCCATGGTTTTTGGCATAGAAAAAGGAAGCCAAATAGCTCCCTTTTCACACGTTTATCAAAAATGGGTGAAGAGACTTCTATCGTTCAATAGCTACTATGCAATTGTTAAAAAAGGGCATACGTATCCCGTTAACAACTACATCATGAAAAATCGCACGACAAAAATAGATATAATCTAAAAATTTGGCACGCGCAGCTAAAGAACGTTTCATCTCATTCACCCCTTTCGTACGGAATTTAATACTTACTTCTTTATTATACTTTCCCATTTCATGTTTGAATAGTCATTTTTCTGAAAATAATGAAGATAGACTAAACATTTCAATAAGTGACATCAAATCTTACAAAACTGTTATGTTCACGTAATGGAAAGCGATAGTACGAAAAGATGCCTCCCTATACAATAAAGATATAAACAAGAGAGACAAAAACAAGGAGGAAACAATCATGATGAAAGAAATCATAAAAGCAATCTTCGAGGTATTAGTGAACGGACAAGCAGTTGTAAAAGAACTAAACGAATTATAAAAAGGAGTGAAGGAATATGATGAACATGGTAAAAATGGTTTTACACGCTTTAATCGATGCAAAAGCAGTTAGCCAAGAATTAAACCAACAATAAAAAGGGGTATATGAATATGAAGAAAGCCATTATTGTAATCGCAAGTACAGCAATTGCCTTATACACAATAAAAAATAGAAAAAAGAAACAAAATGAAAATGAAAATGCTCTATATTATCCATACACACTATTAAAGAAAAAATAAAAGACAAGGTACCCTATTGCAATGAGGATATCTTGTCTTTTATTTTTCCCTATTACCTTTAAAGGATTTCCTTCCCCCTTTCCCGAATGTATTAAGCGGGATTTTTACATATATTTTAAAGGGGCATATATACAAATGGATACACAACAACTATATTTTTCAAACGATATCGGTAAACAAAAACCAGAAAGTATTCGGAACAGAAGTACTACATGTCCTTTTTGTGACAGAGAAAATTTAACGGATATTTTAGCAACTGAGGGCTCTATTATTTGGTTAAAGAATAAATTTCCTACATTAAAGGATACCTTTCAAACCGTGCTAATCGAAACAGATAATTGTGAAGAACATATTGCAACATATACAGAAGACCATATGAGAAAACTAATTCGCTTCTCTATTCACCATTGGTTAAACTTACAGGAAAATGAAGAATTCACTTCTGTGATTTTATACAAAAATCATGGTCCATTTTCAGGTGGAAGTTTGCACCATGCACACATGCAAATTATCGGAATGAAACATGTAGACTATCTTGAAAATATTGATGAAGCAAATTTCCAAGGGGTAATTGTCCAAAAAAATGAACGTATTGAACTCAACATTTCAGAGCGTCCTATTATCGGCTTTACTGAATTTAATATCATCATTGAAGATATTGCATTTATAGATGAAATGGCAAATTATATTCAGCAAACTGTACGTTACATACTGACAGATTTCCATAAAGGATGTAGTAGTTATAACTTATTCTTCTATCACTTAAACAGGAAAATCATTTGTAAAGTTGTTCCTAGGTTTGTCGTTTCACCGTTGTATGTAGGATATAAAATACCGCAAGTTTCTACAAAACTAGAAGATGTGAAAATACAACTAGCGCAGTATTTCACGAAAGAAAAGGATGAAATTATTCATAAAAAAACAGAGTAGGTATAGAAAACCTACTCTTTTATTACACCTTTATTTCGATAGTATACATCCTCTAATCCGATGTTATACTTCATATTGTTATCCGTCCACTCTGGTCCTAAATTCCCTGGCCATCCAGATGTATTCGCTATATATTTCAGTAATGCAAAATCAGTCAAACCTTTTTGCACCCCGCGCTTATAACCTTTCATTAAATACGGCATTGCAATTTGTGCATTTATACGTGGATCTTTCAGCTCTTCATCAGTTAAATGATCTGGCGCAAGCCCACCACCGCGGTGCAATTGAAACAATCCGAATGAAGTTCCGTTATCTCCAACACTTCTTGGATTTAACCTACTTTCATGTTCGGCAATTGTAAGAGGTATCCATTCTGGAAGGTTTACTTTCTTTGCTTCCTCTATAATGATTTGTTTCATCTGTTTTACTTCTTCTGAATCAACATAACTTGTTTCATTCATTAGCTTACCCATTCCTTCAGACTTTCCTTGGAAATATAAATACACTCCAAGAACAACTAAAAATCCTACAAAGAATTTCTTCACTACCTCTACCTCTTTCTCCGCTGAAATTTGTCCCCTTTCAGCCTTCCCTTTACAATTCCCTACACTCTATCATTCTCTTACCCTTCAATCATAGCAAATAACTATACATATTATCATCATGCTTTAGACCGATTTTGCGAAAAAACAGTTGGTAAATACGTACAAAAATGTAACTTACATGGACTACAACTCATTTATTGTATATAATTGTAAATTGAATTCTATATAGACTAGGAGCATATATAAATGAAAAAATTCCTACTACTTTTTAGCATTTTACTACTCATTCCTATACATATCTCTGCACAATCATCATCCAAGCCAAAAGTACTTATTTTGTATAGTACAGCAGACAATAAAATTACAAACAATGTACAAATCCTTAATACTCAGTTAGGACATTTCACAAATGATATAACAGTAAAAAGTTTAAAAGAGGTAAATGAAACCACTAACTCATCTTCTTATACACATATTGTTTATATCGGAGAGAAAAAAGAAGATCTTTCTACTGAAGTAAAACAATTTCTAGAAAACTTCTCAGGTCCAGTATTAGTTTTAGGACAAAATGTTGAACAATTATCTAATCGTTTTTCTTTCATTACCTCGAAAGAAACCGATATACGAATTCACACTATAGAATATCCGACTAACCAATTAAAAAATGAATTACATGAAGAACGCTTGATGAAGAAAGTTGAAACAAAAGGAACAACTCTTGCTTACGCCTTGAGTGCTGATGGAACTCATCCGTTAATCATTCAGCAAGGAACATCGTATTATGTTGCAACTCCAAACCTTTTTGATTGGATGTCTCATTACGTGGGTGAAATGTTATTTTCTTACTTCGAACAAAAGCCTATGACAAATAAAACTTCAGCTTATTTACGTCTTGAAGACGTTCATCCAGCTGTAGATGTAAAGCAATTAAAAGAAATTGCTGAATTACTAAAAGAGAAAAAACTTCCTTATATGATTACCGTTATCCCTGTTTACAAAGATCCAGACACAGGAAAAACAGTACCTTTAAAGGATAACTCTGAATTAATCGATGTTTTACGCTTTATGCAAGATAATGGTGGCTCTATCGTTATGCATGGTTACACACACCAGTTTTATGATAGTGAAACTGGCGAAGGTTTTGAATTTTGGGATGTAAAAACAGATCAACCAATTCGCCAACCGAACCATGAAAAACCAAAGACAAAAGAAGATTTTCAGTCTACAGAAGACTATAATAAATACGTAGAAAACGGAAAAGCCTTCGAAGAAAAATATATTAAAGATCATATTGAAAAAAGGATTACAGAGCTTGTAGAAGCTAAATTATATCCAGTTGCCTTTGAAGCTCCGCACTATACAATGTCTCAAAAAGGATATGAAATACTATCACAATATTTTTCAACTTATGTAGGACAAATACAACTAAACGATACAACTTGGAAATCAATGCACTCACCGGCTTATATAAGTACACCGTCATTTTTACATGGGATGAAATTAATTCCTGAAACTGTTGGCTTTATTGAAGAAGATAAGCCACAAGCTATAGCAAAAATGAAAGAACGTGCTTTATCTGTCGAAAAATTATCCGATGGAATTATCGGTGCATTTTATCATCCTTACTTGGGCGTTAAACCATTAAAAGAAGTATTAAAAGAACTAGAAGGTATTCCAAACATAGAGTGGATTGATTTACAAAAAGAAACGAATGAAGTAAAAATGAAAGATATTCATATTACTACTAATAAAGACGGCATTCATGCTGAACAGCCAACAAGTGCGAAGGACATAATTGATTATATAAAACAACATGGGTTCTTCCTTATAATTGGGTTCATTATAATTGTCTTTCTTTTATTATTAAGACGCGCGAAAAAATTAGAGTCATAATAAAAACACCAAGCGAGATGCTTGGTGTTTTTTGCTATCACTCAATAACCTGATAAAATCGCACCGTATTCTCATATATTTGCTCTGCAACTTTCTCTACAGACATTCTTTTTATTACACTAATTTCTTGTAATACATCTTTAATCATTTTAGGGTGCGTCATAACACCATCTTGAAATTCCCATGGCCCATCTGTTTCTACCATCATATATTTTAAAGGATAATACGAAACAATTTTTCTAATTTTCTCCTTATGTAAAACATCCGGTGTGATAGAAATATAATAACCGTTCCTCATCATCCGTTTCATTGTCGCTTCACTTCCTTTAAACCAGTGAAAGTGTGCACGTGAAACTTTATATTCTTCAAGTAAATCATATACAGTGTCAGCATCTTCATAAACCGCATGCAGTATAATTGGTAAATCGTATTTACTAGCTAGTTCAACAAACTCTTTTAACACCGCTATGTATGGATCGACAGCAATATTTTCATCTTCTTTCCTTAAATAATATGGGAGTCCCACTTCACCAATCGCAACAATTTCCTCTACATGATCTTCAATTAATTTATAAATTTGCTCACATTCCTCTTTATGAGTCGGTTGCTCCGGATGAAAACCTATTGCTGGATGTATAAAAGGATATCGCTTTGCTAAAGATAGAGTTTCTAGGCATGATTGATAATTCATAGATACTGCAATAAGCCCTTGTATCTCTTTACTATTTTCCACATCTGTAAGTAATCTACTTTTCTCTTCATCCTCATATTGATCAACATGTATATGGCTATCAATCCATTTCATCTTTATGCCCCCATAAAAAAAACAAGAAAGGGTCTCCCTTCTTGTTTTATCATCTATATTAGTTAACAATTAAATTTGTTATTATATCAAATAATCCAATACATACTATGGCAACAGTAAAGTAGCTACAGAAATCTTTAATTGGAAACTTCACTACTTCTTCTTTACGCATCCCAGTTTTCTCCCTTCTTAATATATCCCTAATTATTTTTTATCTATTTGTATCTATTATGCAAAAAATATGACAAAATTACTATCGAATTAACTTACGTAAACCTTACAATATTGTAAGGTTTAAAAAAGCCCTCATCTTAAGCTAAGATGAGGGCTATTCAAAGTTAGTTGGTTTTTCGTTCTTCATTAACATTACGAATCAGAAAGTAATACAGTAAGACTTTCTAGTTATAATATATTATATTCACTATCTTCTAACTATCGAATTACATTACAGGATACTTACATGTTTGTAAGCTATGTGTAATGTAATTCGATAGTTTCCTTTACCTACATCTCGTACAATAAAGTTAGAAAGTAAGCCAAATAAGAAGAACACTCACATAACCAAATTACATTGCTAGTAGCTACTCTTCTTATACCTTTCACTCATGCTACTACAATGTACCCCCTTCCCCTTTATATAATAAAAAAAGCCTTAGTCCATATGGACTACGGCTTTTTCATGCACTTCAAAATACCCCTACCTAGTATTTTTATTTTCGACAAAAAATAGGCGGGGGTATAATTCGCTATCTCATCGTTAAAAGTTTACTCTTCGCATTAATAGGAATATTTACAGCTTCAATTTCTTCAATCGCCTCGCCGTAGCGTCCTTTTGCGTACACTTTTAATGCTTCATCTCTCTTTAACATATGTTTAACAGTCTTCTTTATTTTTTGTTCTTTTCCACGTTCATCAAATGCAATAAATTCATATTCATACCATTCATCACCGACATGTTGACCAATCGTATCCACAATTGTATAGTATTCTTTCGTCGTATAAAGCGGATTATATTTATCGATAACCGGTCCAAGTTTTGTAGGTAGCAATACTACTACTATCGTCACCATAGCTATCACAGTAGTAATCATTTTTTTCTTCATAATACTGATTTTCCTCCTCTACAGGATACTTATACATCCATTCTAAAGAGCAGGAATTTAATCTACCATTCAATCCCATTACATTACCCTTACATTTTTGTAAGAATAAAGTGAAACTTTAATCAGAGGGGGTTTTATCCATCCCCCTCTGATTATTAGCCTTCACCAATCGGGCTTTTACGGGCAGTTAATCTCCCACCTAACTTCCTCGCATGTGTCGAATTATGAGGTGGGAGTCTTACTGCCCGTTAATGCGGGATAAAAAAAAGATGAACGAATTTTCTCGTTCATCTTTTAGCTCGCTTTAAAGCCACCACCAAGTACATCACGCACATCGTGAATGACAACGAAGGCATCTTCATCAACTCTACTAATAACTTGCTTTAACTTAACAAGCTCTTGTTTATTAATAACGACATATAATACTTCTTTATTTTTACCAGTATATCCGCCGCGTCCTTCTAATACAGTGACACCGCGTGTCATGTTTTTCGTAATAGTCTCTCGAATTAAGTCTGGTTGATTCGAAATAATCGTAACAGCTGTTTTTGTATCCATACCTTCCACGATGAAATCAATCACTTTCGCTCCGACAAATACAGCTACAAGTGTATACATCGCCTTTTCTTGTCCTATTATAAATACAGAACCAGCAATTACAATGATATCAATAATAAGTACGCCTTTTCCGACGCTCCAACCTAAATATTGATTTGCTAACTGCGCTAAAATTGCCGATCCTCCTGATGTACCTCCAGCTTTGAACATACATCCTAATCCGACACCTACAAATACACCAGCGAATAAAGCCGCTAATAATGTATCACTATTTACTTGATACTGAATGTGCTCTGTAACGTATAAAAACAAAGATGTTTCCACAATACCTATAATTGTGTAAACCATCGTTTTCTTATCAAAAAATTTATAACCTACAGCTAATAAAATTGCATTTAAACCAAAATTCACAATTCCTGGTGACCAATCAAATAAATAATAAGTAACAACCGTTAAACCAATGATTCCACCCTCTGATAAACGGTTTGGAATTGCGAAGTAATTAATACCAATTGCAAATAGTAATGAACCGATTGTAATTAATGCGATTTCCTTTATACGTTGATTAACCATAGTTCATCCCTCCCCCCATTTGACATTGTATCACTATCTCCTAGAGGTTTAGAAGTTGTTTTTATTCCGCATTTTCCCTCACAAAGACCAAGATATTATGTTTAAACAAAGGGGTGATTAATTATTCATATTCGCTCTAACTGTACGGACAAAGCGCTCCACATTCCCACTCTGAATATACTTAGCTCTAATGGTTTCACGATTACAAGTACATTCGAAATATGGACGGAAATCTATGTCATCTATATGCAAATACGAATACTCTTCAAATATCGCAGGATAGCACGGAAATTTCCCGTAAAATAGAAGACGTCTAGTAGTGGCAACAAAAATCCCATGTTGATAACATAAAGTAAAGTCATCCTTTTCAAATATCCCTACGACAAACGCTAAAATCTTTTCGTCATCCTCTACATATTTTTTCATACTTAATAAAAGTTCATTCATGCATATCCCTCCAAATTCTATTCATTGTTTTAACACTTGAAAAGAATCCATGGATTATTACAGACCGGTGTAACTCTTTTATAAAGTATGAAACGCGTTTCCTGTCAAAGACATTTCAAAAAATAATCCGTTATGTGATTATACACATAACGGATAAATACTAAACCGTAGAGCGTTCCACAAGTTTATACGGAATTTCCACCTTTTCTTGTTTAGAACTCTCATCACTTACTTGCCTATAAAACATTTCAAAAGCCGTCTTACCTATTCCCTTTAAATTTTGGTCAATGGTTGTCAGTTGTAAAACTTGAGAAATCGGTTGATTATCAAAACCAATAATCGCTAAATCCTCAGGAACTTCAATACCTAATTTTTCAACTTCTGTCATAATCCCAATAGCAACTTCATCTCCTGCCACTATTAATGCTTCAGGAGGATTCTCCATCTCCTTGAATTGATGTGCAACTCTTACACCATCTTCTAATGTAAAGCATTCTGTGAAAATCCGATCTTCCATCACTTCTTCATCTATTAATTGTAGCTGTTGTTTATAAGCATCAAAACGTTTCTTACTACTTGGCCCTAACTTTCTTCCCGTACAATATCCAATCTTCTTATAACCTTTTCCAATAAGGTAACTCATCCCTAATTGAAAGGCATTAAAATGATCTGTATATACACTCGATATGCTTTCAATATCATTATCCTCACAAGCAATAACCGCCCCATACGCTGCATAAGGCTCTATAGTTTCCCACTCATTAGCACGAGAACAAATGATAAGACCGTCTAGTTGCTTTGTTTTCAACATATGTAAACTTTTCATTTCTTCTTTTTTATTGTAGTTCGTTTGACAAAGAAGCACTCGATAGTTGTGAGCTAACGCAACTTCCATCATTCCACCCACCATCGCATCAAAAGACGGATGATTAATATAAGGTAAAATCACGCCAACAATATTCGTCTTCCCTTTTGATAAATGAACAGCATTTGCATTTTGCGAGTAATTCAATTTCTCAACTATTTCTAAAACAACTTTCCTTTTTTCTTCACTTACATATGGATGATCATTTAATACCCTCGAAACAGTCGTAACTGAAACCCCAGCCATCTTTGCAATATCTTTAATATTAGCCATACACTCACCTCTACTTTTAACTTAATGAATCACATGAACATATGTCAAATCTTCTCATCATGACACTTTCATTCGTTTTTCTTACAAAAGTGTAATTTTCCTGTAAGCTAATTCGATAGTGACTCTCCGCAACATTTCATATAATTAAGTCAGAAACAGGGCAACAACCATTTGAAAAGGAGCGGATCTATATGATGAACAAAATGAAAACGAACAATTTCTTAAATACAATGAGCTTGGTATTTTCCGCTCTTATCGATGCAAAAGCTGTTGCTTCTACATTAAACAAGTAAGGAGAATGCATTATGAACAACATCACTTTTAATAAATTAGATTTTTTAGGACTAGCTAGCGGCACGGTTCTTCTTACTGCTTTCATTTACGCTGCTACACTATAACTTTGTGTCCCCTTTCCCCTTTATATAAATAATAATAAAAAAGACGACCGTCTATACCCGGTCGTCTTTTTTAGCTTTGATTCGGCTGCAAAACTTCCTTTAGTTCTTCAAACTTTGCATTTAATTCATCTGTCATCATTTTCATAGCCGTTTTTCGATCTATTTGTTCTTCAGCATCGATTTGAATTGGGTCTCCAAAAACTAATCGCGCTTTTTTTCCTTTTATCAATTCTTTTACACTTGATGGACCAACATAAGCTGCCGGTATTAACGGAACGTTAGAACGCATTGCAATCGTAACAGCCCCAGCTTTTAATGAAACGTCTTCTGATGATCTCGTTCCACTCGGGAAAATCCCTACCACTTTTCCCTCTTTTAATAAACGCGATGGAATTTTCAATGTGCTTGGCCCTGGATTCGCACGGTCTACAGGGAATGCATTTACATTTTTAAAAAACCAATTTTTGAATTTCCCTTCAAACAATTCTTTTTTTGCCATGTAATGAATTTGGGTTGGGTACATTCCTGCTGCTAACATTAAAACGTCCATAAAACTTGTATGGGTACACGCAACAACGTAAGGGCCATCTTCCGGTAATTTCTCTCTCCCTTGTACTTCTACCTTCCCAGCCATTTTAAATATATATTTCAACGAAAATGTAATTGGTTTATACATTCATTTCGTTCCTTTCTAAACATCCGAATTGGAATCATATTCTCACAACAATTATAACACTAAGTTTTAGGAGTTGGTAATAAAAATAAGTATTTATTGTTAAATTTCAATTCTTACAAAAGTGTAATTTTCTTGTAAGCTAATTCGATAGTGACTCCCCCCAATATCTTATACAATCAAGTTAGAAAGTAACAACAACCATTTGAAAAGGAGCGGATTTATATGATGAACAAAATGAAAACAAACAATTTCTTAAATACAATGGGCATGGTATTTTCCGCTCTTATCGATGCAAAAGCTGTTGCTTCTACATTAAACAAGTAAGGAGAATTTATAATGAATAACATAACTTTTAACAAATTAGATTTTTTAGGCCTAGCTAGCGGCGCGGTTCTTCTTACTGCTTTCATCTACGCTGCTACGCTTATATAACTTTGTGTCCCCTTTCCCCTTCATCCCGCTATTTGCGGGCAGTAAGACTCCCACCTCAAAATTCGGCTGTAGCAAAGAAGTTAGGTGAGAGATCCACTGCCCGTAAACGCCCGATTGGTGATGGCTAATAATCAGTGGGGAATGAACAAAATCCCCACTGATTAAAGTTTCACTTTATATAGAAAAAGACGACCGTCTATGCCGGTCGTCTTTTTAATTTTTTCTTTCCTTCAATTCTTTTAAAAGCTGTATCAGTTCAGCTTGTTGTTTTATATTCTTACGACCATTTCGATTAATTGCTGCAAGCTCGCAGGCAACTCCAGCAGCAAAGAAAAACAATAAACTTTCTAACATGTAAAAATCCTCCAGTTGCCTATTAAACAGCTTGACGCAATTGCTCTTCTTGTAAAACTTGTTTATTTATATTTTCTTCTTTTCTCTGACAAACATTATTACGAATAAGCGCTGCAATAACAAATAATGTTCCTAATACATCAAATGTCGTTATTTTATATCCTTGCATCATCATAATAACTAACGTAGTAATTGGCACAAAGTTAATAAATAAAATACCATTAATTGATGATAAAATTTTCACACCGTAGTTCCAAGCAAGTAGTGCTACGATACCTGGTAATGTCATCATAAATAACAAATCATACTTCACAACAGAAATCGTTCCCATACTTGGAACTGATACATATCCAAGTGAGGTAATGATCATAGTTATAATTCCTGTAACTGCTGTCCCAAATACACAAGTTAATGTTGAATAACGTAATGTTGACCAATCGCTACACGTTTGACCACCCATCGTATAAATAACCCAGCCTACAACACCAACAAATATAAATGCTAGTGAAAACATATTATCTTTCAATGTTAAAAAGAAACTCATATCACCTTTCGTAATAACAAATACAGCCCCTACAAACGCGATAATCATGCTCGTTATCATATACTTCTTCGGCTTTATATTTTTATATCCCCATAAAATACAAATTGAAATCATCGGCATAAGCGCCTCCATAATAGAAGCTACCATTACACCTGATTTTCCCATTAACATTTGTCCTAGAAAAATTAATACATTGTATACGGTAAACGCCATTGTTCCAAAAAAGATGAGTAACTTTCCTCTTCCTTCTAAGCGAAATGCTTTCTTTCCTTCTTTCATTAGCAATAATACAATCAGTACAATTGCTACCGCCCCATAACGAATAAACGAAAAATAAAACGGATCTATGTATTCTAGCGCATGATCAGCAACCGGAAACATCGCTCCCCATGACATACTTGCAATTAAACACGCTAAAGCACCTATTATCATTTGACCTTTTCTCACCACAATCCCTCGCTTCTTTCTATTTGCACAAGGAGAATTGTAAAAGAAAAAATATATCACGTAAAATGATTCAAAATGATGTTAACTATCATTTATAATGATAGTTAACATCAAGGGGGAGCATAAAATGGAATTAAGAGACTTACAAATCTTCCAAAGTGTTGCCAACCGCGGTAGTGTAAGCGGCGCAGCAAAAGAATTAAATTACGTACAATCAAATGTAACCGCACGTATTAAACTGTTAGAAAACGAGCTAAAAACACCACTCTTTTACCGTCATAAACGAGGCATGGCTTTAACAGCTGAAGGAAGAAAAATGCTCGTTTATGTTCATAAAATTTTGCAAGATGTTGAAGAGCTAAAACAAGTGTTTTTAGATAGTGAAACACCATCTGGTATATTAAAAATTGGTACAGTCGAAACAGTCAGTACATTACCTACCATTTTGTCTTCTTATTATAAAAGCTATCCAAATGTCGATTTATCATTACAAGCTGGTCTAACAGAAGAACTTATTAGAGAAGTACTCGATCACCAATTAGATGGTGCCTTTATATCAGGTCCTATTAAACATCCACTAATTGAACAATACGATGTTAGTACTGAGAAATTAATGCTTGTTACACAAAATAAAGCTTTTCATATAGAAGAATTTACTACGACGCCCCTACTCGTTTTTAATCAAGGATGTGGATACCGTTCCAAGCTTGAACGATGGCTTAAAGATGAAGGTTTGCTACCAAAAAGAATTATGGAATTTAACATATTAGAAACTATATTAAATAGCGTAGCGCTCGGTCTTGGGATTACACTCGTCCCCCAGTCTGCGGTGCAGCACCTTTCTACAGCAGGTAAAGTACACTGTCATCCGATTCCCGAGAAATACGGTAGTATTTCAACTGTTTTCATACGCCGTAAAGATAGTTACATGACCAATTCGATGCGCAGCTTTTTAAAAACAATTAAAGAGCACCATCATATCAATATGCTGTGAAGGACATTCTTACACGAATGTCTTTTTTTCTTACAAAAGTGTAAGTCTTTCGTAAGCTAATTCGATAGTTGCAGGCGGCCATATTTCATCTAATTAAGACAGAAAGCAGGGTAACAACAATTCGAAAAGGAGCGGATACGCATGATGAACAAAATGAAAGCAAACAAATTTTTCAATACAATGGGCATGGTGCTATCCGCACTTATCGACGCAAAAGCAGTTGCAACTACATTAAACAAATAAGGAGAGATTATTATGAACAATATTACATTTAACAAATCAGACTTTATCCCGCATTAACGGGCAGTAAGACTCCTACCTCAAAATTCAGCGAAATCAAAGAAGTTAGGTTTGGGATCAACTGCCCGTAAAAGCCCGATTCGTTCAACTAATAATCAGCGGGGGATAAACCCCCTCACTGATTAAAGTTTCACTTTATCGGACTTGTAAGTGGAGCAACTCTTCTTACAGCTTTCATTTACACACTTGCTCAAAGTCTCGTTTAACAATTTGTTTCCCAAACCCCCTTTATATAGAAAAGGCTGCTCGTCTTATAGACAAGCAGCTTTTTAGTTTGTTTCATATATAATTTGGCCTGTTTTACTTATATCATATCCACCAATTGCTTTTAATTCATTGTGAAACTCTTCAGATTGCAAAATTCCTTTTATAACCTCAATAAGTTCCTCATTTTCTTTATTCTTCAGAAGTACTAAATCATACTGTTCTTTCATTATTGAAATAAAGTCTACATTTACAATTTGGGAAAACTTTTCTGATCCTACCCCAACATCAGCTTTTCCATTCGCGACTTGCGAGGCAACACCAAGGTGATTCGATTCTTCCCATTCATACCCGCTAATATCTTCTTTACTTAATTTTTGAATTCGCAATTGCTCATCCACTAACACCCTAATACCAGAACCTTTTTCTCGATTTACAAATCGTATAGATGACTGAGCTAAATCGGCCCATGTTTTTATATTTTGTGGATTCCCTTTTTGCACATAAAACCCAACATTTCTCGCTAATAAATTAATCATAATATATGGTTGTCCAACTAAAATACGTTTTACGTAAGGAACATTATATGTACCTGTTTCGCCATCAAATAAATGCAAACTAACGACGCTTCCTTCTCCTTGGTACATCTTCACTAAACTCGTTAAACTACCTTGATATGCTCTTAATATATTAGAATTTGGCAGACGATTTTCTATGTGTTTTGCCAACATATCTAACGTTAGTTCTTGACCACTAATGATGCGTGTATTCGAACTACTAATTTCGTCCTTCTTTACAGAAGTAAATTGCACCTTACCTGTTTTCATTTGCTTTATATATTGTTCTAAATCTGCTGCATCAATGCGCATTTGTCTACCAACCCTATAAGAAGGAAGTTCTCCTTTTTTTATTAGGTCGTATACAGTTAATTTTGATACTTTTAATCGCTTTGCTACTTCTTCCGTTGTGTAGGAATGATGATCCATAGACGATTCCTCACTTTCTCCCTTCATTGTAACAAAGAAAAGAATATTTCTCCTAGTTTTAAAAACAACTATATCGTTCAAATTATATTCAATTATAACTAGTTATATCTAATTATAATTAGTTATAATTAGTTTAGTAAACAAAGGGGGATTTTTTCATGAACAAATTTACATTACGATCCATTGGGGTACTTATACTTTCTTTTCTTCTTATATTCAGTGCAGCTTGTTCACGCGGAGAAAAGTCAGCTGCTAAAGAAGGAGAATCAGTGGAGCTGACTATATCAGCGGCTGCAAGTTTACAAGATGCATTAAAAGAAATTGAAAAACAATATAAAGAGAAAGAACCAAATATTAAGCTTTCCTTTAACTTCGGTGCTTCTGGTGCGCTGCAACAACAAATTGAACAAGGTGCGCCCGCTGATTTATTCTTCTCTGCAGCAGAAGATAAATTCCAAACTCTTGTTAAAAAAGGATTCATTAATGAAAAAGAAGGGAAAAACCTTCTTGGAAATGAACTAGTTCTAGTCGTTCCAAAGGATAGTTCTCTTACAAAATTTCAAAATTTAAAAGATGAGAAAATCAAGAAAATCGCACTTGGTACACCCGAATCTGTACCTGCAGGAAAATACGCAAAAGCTTCTCTCACACATGAAAATCTTTGGAATGACGTTCAAAATAAAATCGTATTTACAAAAGATGTTCGCCAAGTGTTAACATATGTAGAAACAGGTAATGTTGATGCTGGTATTGTATATAAAACAGACGCTCTCGTTTCAGACAAGGTGAAAATTGTAGAGGCGGCAGCGGCTAATTCTCATGAGCCAATCCACTATCCTTTAGGTGTTATAAAGGAATCTAAGCATAAGAAAGAGGCGACTTCATTCTATGAATATTTGCAGTCAAAAGATGCACAATCTATCTTTAAGAAATATGGATTTACAATCCTGCCATAATTACTATGAGCTTTGATACAATTTTGCCACCTGTCTTTCTATCTTTACGAGTAGCTGCGTGCGCCACCATTATCGTTACGATTTTGGGAACGATTATTGGACGAGCATTAGCGCGCTCCTCGTGGCGATATAAAGTACTACTAGAAACTATTTTCTTATTACCAATGGTGCTTCCACCAACTGTCATCGGCTTTTTTCTAATTATCATTTTCGGAAATAACAGTCCCATTGGAAAGTGGATTGAATCATTATTTCAGCAGTCCATTATGTTTACATCTACTGCTGCTATCATTGCTTCTACAGTTGTTGCATTTCCGCTCATGTACCAATCAGCAAAAACAGGATTTTCTATCGCAAATGTACAAATCGAAGATGGCGCGCGCGATCTTGGTGCAAGTGAATATCAAGTTTTTTTACATGTCACACTCCCGCTTGCATTTCCTGCGTTACTAAGTGGTATGATTTTAAGCTTTGTTCGCGCACTCGGTGAATTTGGTGCAACTTTAATGTTTGCAGGAAATATACCTGGAAAAACTCAGACGATTCCAACGGCGATTTATATGGCTATTGATGCAAGTAATATGCAACTAGCTTGGACGCTTGTAATCATAACGATTAGTATGTCCTTTCTATTCTTACTATGCATTCAACTCATTAATAGAAGAATTACTACTTCTTAAAGCAACTTTCGACAAAAGTTGCTTTTTATTTCCCGAAAAATAAAATGATTTAATAATTGACTGATTTTTACCTCTTATTTAAATATACATTTTATTTGAATTCACTTTCTAAAATAGGTAATTTCCTGTTATTATATGAAAGTGTTTCAAAAAATGAAGAAATGAAAACGCATTTATATCGTAAATTCTTCATCCTGTTTTAGCGATCGGTAATCTTCTACTCTATTAGTGGGGCATTACCGATCGTTAGAACGATATGTAATTATATTGGTATAGAAAACCGAAGGGAGTCTTGTAATGGACATTTTATTAGCGCTTCTTCCTGCAATCGCATGGGGAAACATCTTATTAGTAAGCGTAAAAATGGGCGGTGGTGCATATAGCCAAACGGTAGGTATGACAATCGGTGCTCTATTCTTCGCAACAACTATGTATGTATTTACTCAACCAACTTTAACAATGACAGTCTTGATTGTTGGCTTTATTTCAGGTTTATTCTGGGCTTTAGGACAAGTAAACCAATTAAAAACAGTTGAAAAACTAGGTGTTTCAACTACTGTAACTATTTCTACTGGTATGCAACTTGTTGCAACTTCTATCTTTGGAGTTATCGCTTTTCGTGAGTGGACTACTACTACAACGATTGTTCTGGGAACGATTGCAATCCTATTAATCGTAGTTGGTGTTGTATTCACATCACTAGATGATAAAGAAAATGCACAGCCACCAGGACAATTGAAAAAGGGACTTCTTACTTTAATTGTTTCTACTTTCGGTTATCTTGTATATGTAATTATTATTCGTTGGTATAACATCGATGGTTGGTCTGCTATTTTACCACAGGCAGTTGGTATGTTTGTTGGTGCGGTTGTACTGACATCTAAACATAAACCATTTAACAAATATGCAATTCGTAATGCTTTATCTGGTTTACTATGGGGAACAGGAAACTTATTCTTACTTCTTTCATTACCACGTGTTGGAGTAGCAACAAGCTTCCCATTATCTCAAACTGGAATCGTTATCTCAACATTCGGTGCGATTGTCTTCTTAGGTGAAAAGAAAACAAAACGTCAATTGATCTTTATTGCACTAGGTAGTGTTTTAATTATCGGCGGCGCTGTATTGCTTGGTATGACGAAAGCATAAACTTATAATTTATCAATCCCTGAAGCATAAATGCTTCAGGGATTTTTAATTATAACTATTTTTCAAGTATAATAATCTTCATACTCCTTTTTATCCAATTGTATTCCCTCCACTATAAGCCGTTTCTTTTTACAAAATTCTCTTAAAAATGGTATCGTTTTTTATAACATATTCTCATCAGAAAGGAATAAAGGATATGCCTAATAAACATCGAATTTTATTTATTGGTGCCGGTCGTATGGCAGAAGCCATATTTGCTGGACTACTTACAACAAGTAAAGAATACATCGAAGAAATTATTGTTTCCAACCGAAGCAACAGAGAAAAACTAACGCAATTACAAACTCAATATGATCTATCGATTACAACTGATTGGAAGCAGCATATTAAATCTGTAGATACAATCGTTTTAGCAATGCCGCCTGTCGCACATGAACAGCTATTAGCGGATCTATCCCCTCTTCTAACTAATCAATTTGTCGTGACAGTTGCTGCCGGAATCGGACCATCTTATCTAGAAGAAAGGCTTCCCCAAGGGACACCTGTTGCTTGGATTATGCCAAATACAGCTGCTGAAATCGGAAAGTCTATCTCCTTATATACGACGGGACATTCTGTAGATGAAACACATCAAGAAACGTTACAACTTCTTTTAAAGGGTATCGGTACCTCACAGTTTTGTACCGAAGAAGAAGTTCACCAACTTACCGCAGTTACTGGTAGTGCACCTGCTTTTCTCTATCACTTTGCTGAAGGTTTAATTGAAGCAACGAAAAGCTATGGTATTGATGAGGAAACAGCAAAACACCTTGTCATTCAAATGATTGCTGGCTCTGCCGCTATGCTTCAGCAAAATCAGGATCCAGCTATGCTCCGCGAACAAGTAACAACACCAGGAGGTTCAACGGCTGAAGGCTTAAAAGTTCTATATGAAAATAATTTTTCAGAAGTCATTCAACAAGCAGTGGAAGCAACCAATAAAAAAGCTAGGGGGAATTAATATGACTTTAACAAGTTTAAACGACTATACAACATTACATAACGGCGTAAAAATGCCTTGGTTCGGCTTAGGTGTTTTTAAAGTAGAAGATGGTACAGAAGTAATTGATTCTGTAAAAGCAGCTATAAAAAATGGATACCGTAGTATCGATACTGCTGCGATATATAAAAACGAAGAAGGCGTTGGACAGGCAATTCAAGAATCTGGTATTCCTCGTAAAGAGTTGTTCATCACTTCAAAAGTGTGGAATAGTGATCAAGGTTACGAGTCAACATTGCAAGCATTTGAAACTACATTAGAAAAATTAGGTCTAGAATATTTAGATCTATACTTAGTACATTGGCCTGTAAAAGGAAAATACAATGAATCATGGAAAGCTTTAGAGCAGCTTTATAAAGATGGTCGTGTTCGTGCTATCGGTGTGAGTAATTTCCACATTCACCACTTACAAGACGTATTTGAAATTGCTGAAATCAAGCCAATGGTCAACCAAGTGGAATACCACCCTCGCTTAGCACAAGAAGAATTACATGCTTTCTGTAAAGAACATAACATCCAGCTTGAGGCTTGGTCACCATTAATGCAAGGGCAGCTACTGGATAATCCAACACTACAAGAAATTGCTGCAAAACATAATAAATCAACTGCACAAGTTATTTTACGTTGGGATCTGCAAAATGAAGTTGTAACAATCCCTAAGTCTATTAAAGAACACCGCATTATTGAAAATGCGAACATCTTCGACTTTGAATTAAGCTCGGAGGATATGAAAGCAATTCAAGCTTTAAATGAAAATCATCGCGTTGGTCCAGATCCAGATAACTTTAACTTCTAGTAGGGAAACCACTGCCATATGCAGTGGTTTTTTTATTTTAAATAAAACTGAAAATTTAAACTATATTCCATTTGATTGACACTTCATTATCTAAGGTGTAAGATTTTGAATTATCAAAGAAACGCAAAAATTAATAAAATTCATTTACTCATTGTATCAAGAGAGGTGGAGGGACTGGCCCTTTGAAACCTCGGCAACAGGTTCATTTTGAATACTGTGCCACTTCCTGCAAGCTTTATGCTTGAAAGATAGAATGAGGGACTTCGTTTATATACGGGTGCATAACTTGTACGTAAAAATCCCTCTTTCTCAATACGAAAAGAGGGATTTTTGTTTTTCATTCCCTCATCATCATCCAATCTTATTAACTATTTAGGAGGAAAATCAAATGAAAAAGAAGTTTGTACCCGGTATTGCATCAGTTGTAGGAGTAAGTATTTTATTAGCTGGTTGCGGTAGTTATAAAAACGAAGCAAGCGGAGCAAATGCAAAAGATGAGGCACCTAGTAAGCAAGTTTTAAACTTATCTTCACCTACTGAGATTCGAACAATGGATACGGCTCGTGCTACAGATACTGATTCTGGTCAAGTAATGAGAAACGTATTTGAAGGTTTATACAATCTTGGCGAAGGTAATAAACCTGTTCCTGGCGCTGCAAAATCTCATGAAGTGAGTGGCGATAAAACGAAATACACATTCCATTTACGAGATTCAAAATGGTCGAACGGCACACCTGTAACAGCGAAAGATTTTGTCTTCGCTTGGCAAAGAGCTGTTGATCCAGCAACAGCCTCTGAATATGCTTTTTTATTCTTTGATATTAAAAACGCTAAAAAAATTAATAGTAAAGAGCTTCCAGCCGATCAACTTGGTGTAAAAGCAGTTGATGACCATACGTTTGAAGTAGAATTAGAGCGTCCTGTTCCGTATTTTATTAGCTTAACGGCGTTCCCAACATTTCTACCAATCAACGAGGAATTCTTTAAAGCACAAGGTGATAAGTACGCTTTAGAAGATAATAAAATCTTATACAACGGAGCTTTCACACTAAACGATTGGAAGCATGAACAAAGCTTTAAATTTAAGAAAAACCCTACCTATTGGGATAAAGATAATGTCAAACTCGAAGAAATCAATTTCAACGTTGTAAAAGAGAAATCAACGGAAGTAAATTTATTTGAATCAAAACAATTAGACCGTATAAAATTAACGTCTGATTTCGTTGATAAGTATAAAAAAGATGGGAACTTTAAAGAACGTCCAAATGTAGGCGTACAATTTTTACGTATGAACCAACAAAACAAAGTACTTCAAAATGTCTCTGCACGCCAAGCGATTGCTCAGACAATTGACCGAAAATCCTTTGTAAATACGTTATTAAACGATGGCTCTACACCAGCTAATAGTCTCGTTCCAAAAAACTTTGCAAAAGGACCTGACGGAACAGACTTCCGTACTGCAAACGGCGATTTAACAAAAATCGATACAAAATCTGCACAAGAATTATGGAAAAAGGCAAAACAAGAACTTGGATCTGAAAAAATCACATTAGAATTATTAACCAGTGATGGTGACCTTGAAAAGAAAACTGGTGAATTCTTAAAAGGACAACTAGAAAAAAATTTAGACGGCTTAACAGTAAATATAAAACCTCAACCGCGTAAGCAGCAAGTTTCACTCTTATTAAAAGGTGACTACGAAATTGGAATTGACGGTTGGAGTCCTGACTTTGCTGATCCAATTACATTCCTTGAACTATTTACGACGAATAACCCTTACAACTTAGATCATTACTCTAATAAAGAGTTTAATGACACAATTGAAAAAGTTAAAACTACCTTGGCTGGTGATGAAAAAGCTCGCTGGGAAGCGTTACTAGCATCAGAAAAAATATTATTTAAGGACTCTGTTATCGCTCCTCTTTACCAAAAAGGAGAATCTTATTTAGAGCGTTCTTATGTAAAAGGAATTGTGCAAGTTGACTTTGCAGGCCAGTTAAACTTCAAGTGGGCAAAAATCGAAAAATAAATTGTAACTTTGATCAACGTTATTCCACCATACTAATTATTTTTTCATAAAATACATTAAAAGTAGATTCCTTAATACACGGGAATCTACTTTTTCAATATATTATTTCAAGAAATTAACATTCTGTTTTTATTATTGACATATAGTTCTTTCCAGTGTTAATATTCTAAATAATCAAAGAAACGAAATATTTCACCACCAAAATGTAATGTCTACTAAGTTGAAACATATAACGATAGATTATAGTTCGACATGTATATACATATAGAACACCTGATTACCTACATACACATATTTATAATAGGTTTTCTCTTCTTCTATAGCTACACTTTAAGACATGGACATTATGACGTTACGAACAACACATTTAGGGAGGAAAGAACAATGAAGAAAAAAGTTGTACCTGTTGTTGCATCAGTTTTAGGGGCGAGTCTACTACTAACTGCTTGCGGGGGAAATAAAGAAAATGCAGGCGGAGCGAAAGCAAACGATAAAGCACCTAATAAACAAGCAATTAACTTATCATTTGCTTCAGAAATTCCAACAATGGATGTTGCAAAAGCAACGGACGGGGAATCTATGAACGTAATGCGAAATGTTTTTGAAGGTTTATATGCAATGGGGGAAGATAATACACCGATTCCTGGTGTTGCTGAATCGGTTGACATTAGTCCAAATAAAACAAAATACACATTCCATCTTCGTGATTCAAAATGGTCAAACGGTACTTCTGTTACAGCAAAAGATTTTGTTTTCGCTTGGCAACGTGCCGTAAATCCTGAAACAGCTGCTGAATATGCATTCTTATTCTTTGATATAAAAAATGCGAAACAAATAAACCAAAAAGAAGCAGCGATCGATCAATTAGGTGTTAAAGCTCTTGATGATAAAACTGTAGAAGTACAACTGGACCGCCCTGTTCCCTACTTCTTAAGCTTAACAACATTTTCAACATTCTTACCAATTAATGAAGAGTATTTAAAATCTCAAGGTGATAAATACGGTTTAGAAACGAATCATTTAATTTACAACGGGGCTTTCACGTTAGATAACTGGAAACATGAACAAAGCTTCCAATTGAAGAAGAACCCTAACTATTGGGATGCTAAAACTGTAAAACTAGAAGAAATCAACTTCAATGTCGTTAAAGATAAGTCTACAGAAGTTAACTTATATGATTCAGGACAAATTGATCGTGTTGCTTTAACTGCGGAGTTTGTTGATAAATATAAAAACGATGCAAACTTTAAGGAACGCGCTGAAGTCGGTATTCAATTCTTACGACTAAATCAAAAAAATGCAGTATTAAAAAATCAACATGCACGCCTCGCTATTAACGGAGCAATGAATAAAAAAGCGTACGTAGAAACAATTTTAAATAACGGTGCAATCTCGGCAGAAGGAATGGTTCCTGCAAAATTCGCAAAAAGTCCGGACGGTAATGACTTCCGTAAAGAAAACGGAAACCTAGTTAAAGATGATGTGAAAACAGCAAAAGAAAACTGGAAAAAGGCGAAACAAGAACTTGGTACTGACAAAGTAACAATTGAACTATTAACAAGTGATAATGCTTTAGCTAAAAAGACTGGTGAATATTTAAAAGGTGAATTAGAAAAGAATCTAGATGGATTAACAGTGGATTTAAAACCTCAACCACGTAAACAACAGTTAAAACTACTATTAAGTGGTGATTACGAAATCGGAATCGATGGCTGGGGCCCTGACTTCGCGGATCCTATTACATTCTTAGATCTATTCACAACAGATAGTGCTTATAACTTCGATAAATACTCTAACAAAGAGTACGACGAGCTTATTCGTAAAGTAAAAACTGATTTAGCTGGTGATGAAAAAGCACGCTTTGAAGCAATGAAGCAAGCTGAAAAAATCTTATTACAAGATGGTGCTGTCGCTCCTTTATACCAACAAGGTCGTTCTTACTTACAACGCGGATTTATTAAAGGACTTGTAACAACTGACTTCGGCGGTGAATTTAACTACAAATGGACAGAAGTTGCAAAATAACAAACGCTAGTAAAAAAGGTATCCACATGAAGGATACCTTTTTTACTTTATACGTCTTTAGCTACAAAACCTCTTCCCTTTACTATTCCTGTTATACCTATAGTGATTCTCGCTACCAATTATGTAACTAGTATAATAAATAATAACGAAATAATATTTTTCTCTAAATTAACTCCACCAAATATTATTGTGTAATAACCATTCGCTACGTATGTTGCGGGAAATAATTCGCCGATTGTTTAATATGTTTTAGAAAGCATCACTGTATTTCCAAATACAGTGATGTCTATTTATGTTAATGATAAGAAAGCGCAAAGGCATTCTTTAAAAAGAATCATATACATACAAATTACTTTCAATTTAATTAATAAGCATGTGTCCCCCTTAAGGAAATAATTTATTAGGTTTATACATAATTACATGAAATTGGGAAAAACTTGTATAGAAAGAAATTACATAAGGAGGAATTTATAATGAGAATTTTACTATCAGCTTTATTAGCTCTTATGCTAGTACCTGTATTAACAGGATGTAAAGCTCCTGCAAAAGAAGATACAACTTCTAATAAGAAAACGACTGAAGAAGCAAAAAATGAGGCTCCTGCAGATTTAAAACTAAACTTTAATGAATTTGATTTAAAAGCAGACTATCAAGATACGAAGAAAGATTACGAAGCTGATTATAAAAATGTAGCAGCCGATAAGAAAATGGAAGCAAAAATTGAAGACCATAAAACAGATGTGAAATTCACAGGCAACGAGGCTGTTACTAAATTAAGTCCCCTTCTACAAGAATTAAAATTTGATAAAAATACGCCTGATCAAGAAGTGATTGATCAAGTAGTAAACGTGTTCAAGCTTGATAAAGACTATCAAAAATTTAATTTAGAAGTTGTTTTCTCTGACGGAACGAAAAAGGAATATAAGAAAGAAATAAAATAAAGAAGTAGGCGATTGCCTACTTCTTTATTTTTTAATTTTTACGTATCTTAGTTCTGGACTAGAACCAATAATGAATTGGACGCCAGATACTGATGATTTTTGTAAATACGAAGCGCTTGGGAAAATAATTGGGATCAATGGTGTATCATCAAACATAATATCTTCTGCTTTATGCAATAAGTCAAAACGCTTATCTTCGTTTTGTTCAACTTCTGCCTCTTTTACTAAAGCGTCAAATTCTTTATTATGCCATTTTGCATAGTTGTTTGGACCATCACCTGCATATAAATCTAGTTTAGTAATCGGATCCAATAGAGAGCCGCCCCATCCCATATAAGCTAATTGGAAATCACTTTGCTTATATGTGTCGATGTAACTCTTCCACTCTTTATTTTCTAATTTAATATCTACACCAAGATTTTTCTTAAACATTTCTTGCATTGCTTCTGCTACTTTTTTATGTTGTGTATCTGTAGTGAATTTTAATGTCACTTCAGGTAATGTAGACCAACCTTGCTCTTTCATGCCCTCTTCTAATAATTTTTTCGCTTCTGCTGAATCGAATTTTACGTAATCGCCTTTTTCTTTACGGAAATCACGACCACCTTGTGTTTTTGCCCCTTCTGGAACAAAAGCATATGCTTCTTGTGCATTATTTTTATACAGTTTTTCAACGATAAACTTACGATCAACCGCTAATGAAAATGCTTTACGTACTTTCGCATTTGTAAACGGCTCTTTTTCTACGTTAAACGAATAAATATAAGATGAGAATCCTGCAACACGCTTATATTCTTTGTTTCCTTTTTCTTTTTCAATCATCTCTTGTGGTAAGCTACTTAGCAAATCTAATTCTTTTGACTTGTACAATTGGTACGCTGTTTTAGAATCTGGAATAATACGAAACTCAATTTCTTTTAATGTTACCTTTTTATCATAGTATTCTTTATTTTTTTGTACTGTAATAGCTTGGTTATGCTTCCATTCTTTTAACGTGAATGGTCCGTTCGTAATTAACTCTTTTGGATCTGTTTTTAATTTATTATTATCATCAATTGATTTTTTAGATAATGGAATAAATAATAAACTTGCTAATTTTTGTTTAATAGAAGCAACTGGGTGCTCAAGTGTTACCTTTAATGTTTGAGGATCAACGACTTGAATACCAACTTGTCCTTCTTCACCTTTTCCAGTATTATATGCCTCTGCTCCTTTAATAAAATACATTTCTGTCGCATTCATAGAACCTGTTTTTGGATTTAATAATCGCTTCCATGCAAACTCAAAATCATTTGCTGTAATAGAAGAGCCATCTGACCATTTAATATCTTTCTTTAAATGAATTGTATATTCAGTTCCATCCGCATTTACTTCTTCTTTCTCTGCCAATTCATTTTGATATTTCCCGTCACTATCTTGCGTATATAAACTTGAAAACAACTGTCCAATTATGTAACCTGACGTGCTATCTGTCGCAATGGCAGAATCAAGCGTATATGGATCACTACCAATATTCGTTACTAATCGATCTCCTTCTCCCTTACTAGCACTTGCTTTTGAAGTGTCTTTCTTACCGCAAGCAACAGAAGTTATTGCTAAAACAGTCATAATGACAAATAATAAAAACTTCTTCATCCTACATTCCCCTTTAACCTAAAATTTTTGGTGTTGATGCTAATAATGTTTTTGTATAAGAATGTTGTGGATTACGGAATACTTCTTCCGTATTTCCAAATTCAACAAGTTCTCCTTTGTATAAGACAGCCACTTTTTCACATAAATAGTGAACCATCGGTAAATCATGTGCGATAAATAAATATGTATAGCCTTGTTCCTTTTGAATCTTTTGCAGCAAATGTACAATTTGGATTTGCAGTGAAACATCTAATGCTGAAATTGGTTCATCAAGGATTAATACTTCTGGCTCACATAATAGCGCTCTTGCAATGGCAATACGTTGACGCTGTCCACCGCTAAATTCGTGGGGATAACGATCAATATATCGTCTATCTAATCCAACACGCTCTAGTGCATCACCTGCGACTTTATCTTTCAATCCTTTATCGCCTAAACCGAATGAAATATATCCTTCCGTTACGCTATCGCGTACTTTCCAGCGCGGATTTAATGCAGCTGTGGAATCTTGAAAAATAAACTGTACTTTCTGTAAGAAATTCCGCTTATTAGCCGACTTCAGCGTGTGAACAACTTGACCGTTATAATCAATTTCACCAGACGTTGGTTTTTCAATCCCAGCTATGAGCTTACCAAGTGTTGTTTTTCCTGAACCACTTTCTCCGATAATGCCAAGAGTTGTTCCTTTCGGAATAGAAAGTGATATACCTTTTAACGCTGCGATTTCTTTATTTTTAATTCCATACGTTTTCGTTACTTGCTTTACAGTAATTAAATCTGTCGTCATGAGGCATTCACCTTCTCTTTTGATTTCGCTTTATTATGCTCCAGAATATGCTGCCAGCAATGTGAACTATGCTCCTCAGAATATGTTGTTCTCTCTGGGAAACGATGGATACATTCTTTTAGCGCTACAGGACAACGATTCACAAACGGGCACCCAAAACTATTTAACGTTTCAATTGAAGGTGTTGTTCCCTCAATTGCCCGGAGTACCTTTTCTGAATCATCCATATTCGGAATTGCTTGTAATAAACTTTTCGTGTAAGGATGCTTAGGAGAGCCAATTACTTCTTGAATCGTTCCTTTTTCAACAATGCGCCCCCCGTACATAACAACTACTCGGTCAGCGATTTCACGCACAAGTGCCAAATCATGAGTAATTAATAAAATACTCGTATTTTGTTTTTCTTTTCGCTCTTTTAATAACCCCATAATTTGTTTTTGAATTGTTACATCTAACGCCGTTGTAGGTTCATCTGCAATAACGAGCTTCGGGTGACATGCAAACGCAATTGCTAAACAAATACGCTGCCTCATACCTCCGCTTAACTGATACGGGTATTGTTCAAAGCGTTTCTCTGCTTCATGTATCCCTAAATCATTTAGTAAGTTAATTGCAATTTCTTTTGCCTCTTTTTTCGATTTCTTTTCATGCTGCACAATTACTTCTGTAATTTGTCTTCCCACCTTCATCGTCGGATTTAAAGATGAAAGCGGGTCTTGAAAAATAAAGGAAATATCTTTCCCGCGAATTTGATTCCATTCCGATTCTTGTAAATCTGTTAATTCCTTTGATTGGAAAGATACATTTCCATCATCAATATGAATTGATTCTTGATTCAAGCCGATAATTGATTGTGCTGTAACACTTTTCCCTGAACCACTTTCTCCGACAAGTGCAACTATTTCACCTTCGTTAATAGAAAAGGAAACATGCTTCACAATTGCTTGCTTACTATTCTCTTTTTCAACGGCCAACGTTACGTTTTCTAAAGATAAGATTTGTGCCATGTTTTTTCTCCTTTCGATTACGTTTTACAATTTTCGGATCAATTGCATCTTGCAAACCATCACCAATCGCATTAAATGCGAACATGATTAGTGCAATCATGATTGCCGGGAAGAAAAGTTGCCACCATTCTCCGCTTAGTAATGTCCCGAGTGCATCGTTCGTCATCGTGCCCCAACTTGCCGCTGGTGATTGTACTCCAAGTCCGATAAAACTTAAAAATGATTCTGAGAAAATAGCTGCTGGAATTGTAAATGATAAATTTACGATAATAATCCCTGTTAAGTTTGGAATTAAATGCCCATATATAATTTTCATATGAGGTGTACCTAATCGCTCTGCTGCAATAACAAACTCTCTTTGTTTCAATGAAAGTACTTGCGCCCGAATGAGACGTGCCATGCCAATCCATCCCGTTAACGCAAGGGCGATTATAATTGTAAAAAGTCCTGGTTTCATAACGATTAATAGTAAAATAACAATTAATAAATATGGGATACCGTATAACACTTCAATCCCTCTTATAATCCACTCATCAATTAACGTTCCAAGACGATTACGCCCTCTCACATATCCACTAAAACCTCCGATAAGTACACCAAGCCCTATATCAAGAGCTGCCGCTACCAATCCAACTATTAATGAAATTTTCCCACCAGCCCAAGTACGCGCCCAAATATCTCTACCTAAATCGTCTGTTCCAAACCAATGCTCACTACTAGGCGGTAAATTAGTTGCTTCTTTTACTTGTTCACTCGCAGTAAATGACGTTAAACTTTCGCCAATAAGCGAAAAAACAATAATTAGTAATAACGTCACTGCCCCTAAAACTGCTATAGGGTTTGATACAAACTTGCAAAACACTTCCTTTTTTCGGCTAATCGTTTGCTGATCTTTATTTATCGTTAATTCTTTCTTCTCTTCATTCGTTAATAACTGGTCATTAATTTCATAGGCCCCCATTTAAATATCCCCTCCTTACGTAATAGACCGAATACGCGGATCAACAATACGATGAATAATATCTGTAATGAAAATACAAAAGATTAATAATGAACTATAGAAAATTGTTGTTCCCATAATTACTGGATAATCTCGGTTAAAAATACTATCTACAAAATATTTTCCTAAACCAGGAATTGAAAAGATTTTTTCAATAACGAAAGTCCCTGTTAAAAGTCCAGCCATTAATGGGCCAACAAATGTAAGAACCGGAACAATCGCATTTCGAAGAGCATGTCTTATAATGATTTTCTTAATTGGTATACCTTTCGCTCTCGCTAGCTTAATATAATCACTCTGCAACACTTCAATCATATTAGAGCGAACAAATCTTGTAATAACTGCGATTGGCCCGAGCGCCAATGCGAAGGAAGGTAATACCGTATGCTCGAATGTTCCCCAAGACGCCACTGGTAGTAATTCAAATTGGATGGCGAATACTTGTATAAATAGTGGCGCTAAAATAAAACTAGGAATAGAAATACCGAGAATCGCAAGCAAGCTCACACTATAATCAATCACTTTCCCATGATATAGAGCGGCAAATGTACCTGCGGCAATTCCGACTAACAATGAAATAACAAGTGCTTGTAAACCAATAATTGCCGACGGTCCAAAACCGGTTGTTATAATTTCCGATACACCTTGACCTGTCGATTGAACAGATTCACCAAAATCAAAATGAACTACCCCATCCAAATAAGCAACATACTGATTCCATAACGGTTCATCAAGTTGATACTTCGCTCTCATGTTTTGTATTACTTCTTCAGGAAAGATTTTCGCATCTGACGAAAATGGATCACCTGGAATAATATGCATAATTAAAAATGTTACTGTCGTAATGACCCATAGCGTGAATACCATAACCGATAGTTTTTTAATAACATACACTTCAATAACCCCCTAAACAAATGAATTTACTTTGTTTTATTGACATATTTGTTCCCATTACTCCTTTTCCACTTCTTAAAACACAAAAAGCCTTGATCTTAAAAAATAAGATCAAGGCTTAATAAAACGATGCCCATCACTTATCTTGCAAGCCTTGCTTGCTGGAATTAGCACGGTGTTCTATTACAGAACCCGCTGCTGAGGTGTCATAGGGCCAGTCCCTCTACCTCTCTGGATAAGTAAATTGCTATATTATTATTTGGTTCAAATTGTATATTTTGAATTATAATTCTGAAAAAATGAAAAGTCAATCTAATTGGATATATTTAGAAAAATCAGTTTTTAATAGCGTTATTTCTTAAAATCACTACTTTAGCTTATAATAAAATTAATTACTTTAAAGGAGTTATAAAATGGATCCCTTACTTCTGGCTACTATAGGATTGCCATTAACAATCGTCATACTCGTCATCATTGGCTTCTACAAACTCTTCATTAAAAAGAAAAGCATCACTTCTTTTTACACTCCATTCGATAATATTACTGGACAAACAATTTCAGAATTTCATGAAGAACAAAAGGTATTAGTATCCGAGGATGAAGACGGAGATGGTAAGAAGAAAAAATAACCTTGCGCATGCGCAAGGTTATTTTTTCGCCTCTGTTTGAAAGCGTTTATAGTATGTCGATGCTGTTGAAAAATGAATTTCTATATCACGAATCAACGAGGAATCTTCTTCCTCTGCTAACTTCTGCAATTTTTTCATTGCTTGTTCTGATTCATTTAAGAAACCAACATATAGTTCATGTTCGTCCTCTTTCGACTTCGGCACACGAATTTCTTTACGCATATGATCAATATCTTCTAACATGCCCGTTGTTACCTTTTGCACGTCTTCTTTATATTTAGCATTAGTTATTTCCTTGCCGCCCTTTTCTTTCGCCACTTCCCATAACTGTAATGCTTTATTAATTTCTTTGTTCATCTTCACATCATACTTTTCATGTACCTCGCGATACACTTTCATCTCTTCTGTCTGTTCAGTAGATTGTTCTACCTTTTCTTTTGGTTCTTTCGCTTCTTTATTCCCATTACATCCTGCTAGAAGGATCATACTTCCCATTACAGCAATACCCAAAACCTTCTTCATCTCTTTTTCTCCTTTTATCTACAGCTACTACGAATTATAGTTTCCTTTATCTCCACTTGTTATTATACCGAGAACGCCCTGATTTTTGCACTCGAGACCACATCTTAATATATATACCAACATTTTTGTCACAGTATCGTCACTTTATGCAAATAACTTTTGCATGAGTTATTTCAAGGAAATGAAAAAAAAGAGCTGATTCAAAGAAATGTTTGAATCAGCTCTTTTTTGTTAAGCCTCTAAATTTTGTTGCAGTTCAAACTGCTTTTCACTTCTTTTTGCCATGAATAAATAGCATAACACAGCACCAATTTCACAAAGAGCTATAACAACACCCATAGGAAGTGCTGTATTACTTCCGCCAATACCTACTAGCGGTGCAACAAGCGCTCCTGAAATGAACTGTAATAAACCTAGTAAAGCTGATGCTGTTCCTGCAGCTTGTTTTTGATTTCTCATCGCTAACGAGAAGCCAGTTGTTGATACAACCCCAACACTTGATACAACGAGAAATAGCGAGCATAAAACACCGATTAGACCTATTCCTAATACGATTGTAAGTAGTAACGATAGACCGCCAACAGCCGCAATAACAATACCGGAAACAAATAATGTCTTCTCATCCACTTTTCCTGCTAAACGACCAGTAACTTGGCTAGCAATAATAATACCAATACCGTTAATTGCAAAGAACAAACTAAACTGTTGTGGTGATGCCCCGTATATATTTTGCAACACGAACGGTGAACCAGAAATATAAGCAAACATTGCAGCTGTTACTAATCCTTGCGACAATGCATAACCCATAAATAAACGATCTTTCAGAAGCTTTCCGTATGTCGCCAGCGTTCCCGACAAACCACCTGTCTCCCTTTCTTCAGGAGGTAATGTTTCACGTAATACGAAAGTAGCTGATATTAGCATGAATACACTAATTGCTCCAAGAACGATAAAGACGCCGCGCCATGATGTGAACTGTAATAATTGCCCTCCAATAATCGGTGCCAAAATAGGGGCTGCTCCGTTTACTAACATAAGCAGTGAGAAAAACTTCGTCATTTCAGAACCTGAATACATATCACGTACCATTGCACGTGATATAACGATACCAGCAGACCCTGAAGCACCTTGTAAGAAACGTAAAAGCACTAAACTCCAAATCGATGGTGCAACAGCACAAAGTAAAGAAGAAGCAACATAAATAATAAGAGCGATAATAAGAGGTTTGCGTCTTCCGTAAATGTCACTAATTGAACCAACAAATAACTGTCCTACTGAAAGCCCAAGCAGGCAAGCAGTTAATGTAAGCTGCGCAAGGGATGCACCCGTTTGTAAATCATCCGTTAACTTTGGTAAAGAAGGCAAATACATATCAATAGATAATGGCCCAATTGCCGTAAGTGTCCCTAATACAAGAATCATCCATAACCTGTTTGTCTTTACAGGTTTATATACTTCGTGATTAACTCCATTCATTTTTCCATTCACCCTTTCATATAAAGTGAAACTTTAATCAGTGGGGGTTTTGTTCATCCCCCACTGATTATTAGTTGAACCAATCGGGCGTTTACGGGCAGTTAATCTCCCACCTAACTTCTTTGCTCCAGCCGAATTTTGAGGTGGGAATTTTACTGCCCGTTAATGCGGGATAAACACTCAATCGTAACAATTATAGTTACAACATAAATATACGTCAAGTATACCGTATTTCCCTGTTTAATAATGTAAAAAAAAGCGATAGAATCTCTATCGCTTTACTTTTTCAAATTACTATTTGTAAATTTAGATACAGATGCCATCATTTCTCCTGTGTCTAAATATGTGATTTGAATTGGATCTCCTACTTCTGTAAACATTGCATATGGGAATTTCTTCGCTGGTACCATGAATACTCTTTGCTCGTTTTCTAATAATACGTACACAATCGTATTTTCGCCTGATTTTTCTTTATACACACGTTGTACAGTACCTTCTTTTTGCGCTTCTTTCCCATTTGAAGTTGGTCTAAATGAATCACCACTTCCGCTCAGCGCATTTTTATAATTCTCAAGGGCTTCTTTTTGCGTTGAACCTGACGCAAATACTTTTGCATTAGAAGCAGATATAACAGTATGAGCACGTACTAATCCCCCGTCATCAATAACTGGTACAATCCAAGAAGGTTTACCATATACGTTATAAATAACCGGCATTGTTCCATGCCATTTCTCTCTCTTAAAGGAATTATCCACTACTTCTGTAGCAGCCGAACCATCCATAATTCCCTTCACTTCTTTTCCGTTATAGTAATACAACTTCCCTGTACGTGCATCAACTAATGAGTAACCAAGGGCAGAATCTACTCCTTCTTTCGGAGAGGTAAAGTCTGTAAAGTAATACAGTTTACCATCCTTTCCGAAGATTGGCGTAACGCCTTCCTTCGTCCCCCACTCAGTCGGCATCTTCATGTCTGTTTGTGAGAATTTCGTGTTCCAAAATCCGTGAATATATTTTCCGAAGTACGTATTTAACGTAGATGCTGTTTCATGATTTAATACACCATCAACGAATTTAGGTGCATTCCCTTTATCATATCGTTTCACATCACCTGTTTGTGCATCAACAACGACAACGCCTTCTACTTCAAACCCTGATCTTCCTGAAATAAACTCACCGTATGTCATTGTATAATACGGTTTTCCTTTATCATCAACTTCAAATTTTGGTTTCCCTTTAAAAACTAAATCTGGCTCTGCTTTTCGAACGACACGTTCTAATTTATTACCGAAAAACATGCTTGGTACATACTTCATTTTATAACCAAGATGTAATTTCGCTTCCGCATCAGGATTTGTACCTGACATTGTTACGTAACCTGGAATTGTTTCCGCTTTACGTGCTTTAAAAAATCCCGAAACTTCTATCGGTGCTACATACAAGGCTTCACCATTTACCATTTGCGGTGTTAATTCCCCTAGCTCAAAATAAGCTACTTTCGGAATATCACCAAATACCTTTTTCATTTTATTTTCCGCTGTTTTAGGCGGAACTGTAAACGGTTGGTCATTTTCAGTAAATGGCTCTGAAATATCTTTCTCTATCTTCACGACCGAATCATATTTCTTTTGCGAGATTACTATATCGTGCAAATAACCAAAATAGCCGTAACTTGCGAGTAAAACAAACATTAGAAGTCCTTTTAACATACCTTCTAATTTCCCTACCTGCTCTTGTGAAAATAAAACAAGCCCAATTAAAATCGCTACTGCAACAGAATAATGAGTAAGAATAGAATCTGCTCGATCATCAATTAGCCAAAAATATTCATAGATTGCAATACCTATCCAAAATAAAACAGGAATAACTAAAACAGATGATTTCTTCCTCTTTACAACTTTCTCATTTCCTCCTTTATCCACCGCGCGAATTTTATTACCGCTTCTAGTCCATGGAATCAAAAACAAAGTGAGAATAGCTAAAACTATAAATTTCATCAAAGGCAATGTCCCCTTTTCTTTTGTCTTCTCCATAAGTATAACAAATAAAGGGTAATCAGGTAAAAATGGGAATGAAAATACTTTTAATTACTTATCACTGCGGCTTAATATAAATCCACTAACTACATATAAAACTGAAGCAATGTAAAAAATAGTCCCTATCGTAAAGAAATCCACTAAGTAACCAGTTGCAATTATAGCTACTCCGCCACCAATTGATGTCCATACATGGTATTTCCCAATTTCGTAACCAGCTTCCTTATGTGCTACCTTTCGTGCTAACGACGTCTTCTCCGTATTGCGCTGCACAGCACCTAAAACCCCCATTAAAATTTGGAGAATATATACATGCCAAACTTCTGTTGCAATAGGGAAACAAAGCATTAATATAGCCATAGACCAAGCGTATACAATTAATAACTTTCTATCACCTACACTATCAGAGATTCTTCCAACTAACGGATATACTAGAGCTGAAGTTAAGGCAAATAAGCCGTACGCCCAGCCAAATTGCGAGAAACTATTTCCAACATTTCGAAGCAATAGTATATAAAAAGGAAATACCATACTACCCGCCATCATAATAATGCTTTGTGAGGCCACAAATCTTCTATATGTCATTTGCTATACTCCTTATAAAATAAATTCACAAACCTTTCCTCTGGGTCTACTTCCTTCTTCTTCTGAAGGAATTCTTCTATGCGAGGATACGCTTTCTTTAGTTGCTCCTTTTCCGGATAAGAATAATACGGTAAATAATAACTTCCATTATGCTTTAAAGTAACATCAATCATCTTCTGAATGACCGCTTTTGTTTTCTTTATTTCACCCTCAGAACGTCCTTGATTAATTAGAAGCACAAGCGCAAACATATCATCTTTCGCATAAGATAGCACCGCATTCTCATTCTTTTCTACATAGCGGATTGTAATGTTAAGAAGGTTTAATTCCTCTTTAGTTAAAACGCTTCGCAAATCATCTATATACTCTGCAAAACCATCTATTGGTACAAAGTACTCTTGTAAAACTTCGGTCAAGTTTGGATTATCGTATTCCATAAAAGCACTATCAGATCTCATTACGTTATTTCGAGTTTCGTGCTTACCATCTGTACGTTCAAAATAACTTCTTTGTATATCCCAAAATGCGCCCTTTCCCCAGTCACTATAACGTGATAACCCAAGTAAGAATTTCGGCGCAGCTATAATATTTTCTTCTTTTAATTTGCTGTACTCTTTCAACTTCTGTTGATCTTCTGCCAGTACATAATCTGTCACATACATTTCTTTTAAAAATGAATTTGGGGCAACAGAAATACGTGCTAAATGCATACGTATATTCTCGTCCCTTCGCACTTTATTCTTAAAGTATGAAGAGTATTCTTTATAATCTAGTACCTTCGTATGCGTTTCATACAATTCATCGTTTGTTAACTGTAGCGTCACATCTAAAATCACACCAAACAATCCGTATCCCCCAATTACATACGGAAACAAGTCAGCATTTTCTTCTCTACTTACATTACGTACCGTACCATCTGCCATTAACAATCTGAACGACTCTACTGTATCAATCAATGCTTCATGACGAATATCACGCCCATGTACATTTACACTTAATGAACCACCAACAGTAAAAATATTTTGAGATTGCATCACTTGAACTGCAAGACCATATGGATTGATTTTCTTTTGAATGTCATTCCATGTGACACCGCTTTGTACCCTAATCCTCTTCTTCTCCGGATCGAATTCTAATATTTCATTATAGCCTTTCATATCAAGCATCGTACCGTTCGGATAATACGTCTGCCCGCCTTGGCTATGTTGCATACCTGCAATAGAAATCTTCTCTCCAGAAACATTTGCATCTTGCACTAACTTTTTTAATGACCTTTCATCCTCAGCATTTTCAACACGTTTAATTTTCGTTGGAAGCAACTTTCCTACATCACTCATAATAGGATGAGCCAATTGCTCTTTGTATGTATATATAGATGTCGCGAGCAACACGGTATACGCTACAATAACAACTGCTATCTTTCTTTTTTTCAAATGGCACTCTCCTTTTCTAACGTCCTTCCTCTTCATATTGTACCTATTTTCCTAAAAAAAGTATTAACAAAAAAGAGAGCGATCCTTATTTTAGGTCCCTCCCTCATCAAGACTGTTACTTTGCTGCTGGCAGCTGTATTGGCTCAAACTTTTCGTACGATGTATATTTTGCATTCGTAATAATGTGTGCCTTATCCTCACCATTACTACTCATAATCATATCTATCTTCGCTGATTCATATTTAAAATCTTTTGTAATGATATATTCTGCATCCACTTCTTCTATCTTTGCATTTTGTGCTTGTAGCATTTTCTTCTGCGTTTCATCCATGCTAGTTAACATACTTTCTGTTTCTTGCCCTTTTAATATGAACTTCAGCTTATATTTGTCTCCGCTTTTCTCCATCTTCATTTTATCTAAAACTACTGCTGGCACTTCTAAATTATCTACAATATCTTGAGTTGCTTTCATCCCGCCAGCATTTAATTGCTCCTCCGGTACAGATATAACTTCTCCTGTATTAGGATTTTTCACCTGACCAGCAACTTTACCATCCACAGCATACACTACAACATCTGTACCAGAAACATTCATTTCAGAACGAGAATTCTTTTTCTTTGGCTCTAATTGCATTTTAGCCTTTAGTACATCCATCTCTGTTCCTTCAGCTTTTATCCCTACATCATATGTCATCGTTACATGTTCTTCATTTTTAAAAGCTTCATTCGCTTTCTTGAAAACATCCTTCGCTGCTAATTCCTTTTCTTTTTGTACCGATTCTTTTTTTGGTTCATCCGTCTTTGTTGTTTTCTCATTACTACACCCTGCACCTAAAATAATTGCAAGGGCTAAACTAGAAGTTAAAATAAGTTTTTTCATAATTCTCCCTCCTTTCCAAAAGGATATCATCTATTTTCCTCTGAAATCTATATAATTTTTAATATTTCTATTTAACTTTATTCCTCTCCTAACAACATTTTTAAAGGAATACCTAAATATGATGTAAATAAAAACAATTAAATTCAGGAGGTCATTATGAAAGCAATTATTTACACAAAGTATGGACCACCTAATGTTCTCAAACTTCAAGATGTAGAGAAACCTATTCCTAAAAAGAATGAAGTATTAGTTAAGATTCACGCAACAAGTGTAACCACTGGAGATTGTAGAATGCGAAGCTTTACTAGTCCCCTATTATTTTGGATTCCTATGCGAATTATATTAGGTTTCAAAACACCAAGAAGACCTATACTCGGTGTAGAGTTATCTGGTGAAATTGAGGAAATAGGAACGGATGTAACTCAATTTGAAAAAGGAGACCAAGTCTTTGCACTAACGGAGCTGAACGTTGGTGGTTATGCCGAATACACATGTGTGCATGAAAGCGGATTGATAGCATTAAAGCCCCTCAATTTAACGTATGAAGAAGCTGCTGTTATTCCTTTTGGTGGAACTTCAGCATTACATTTTCTGAGAAAAGGGCACATAAAAAAGGGACAACAAGTACTTATATATGGCGCTTCCGGATCAGTAGGTACCGCTGCTGTGCAACTTGCTAAATATTTCGGTGCGACTGTTACAGCTGTTTGTAGTAATTCAAATTTTGAGTTAGTACAATCTTTAGGGGCGAATCACGTAATTGATTATACGAAAGAAGATTTTACAAAGCGCGATGAACGCTACGATATTATATTCGATGCAGTTGGAAAAATTAAAAAACCCCATTGCAAGAGCGCATTAACTGCTAACGGTAAATACGTGTCAGTCAATGGAACGATGGCAAAAGTAAGCAAAGAAGATATCCTTCTACTAAAAAGGCTAACGGAAGAAGAAAAATTAAAGCCAGTTATCGATAAAACTTACCCGTTAGAAGAAATTTCAGAGGCTCATACGTACGTAGAGACAGGACATAAAAAAGGTAATGTTTCCATTACCTTAAAATAAAATATATTCAGAAAATAATATTGACAATTCTTTTTATAAGATTTACTATTAGTACCATATTTAAAAACTAAATACACATACTCTTATCAAGAGTGGCGGAGGGACTGGCCCGATGATGCCCGGCAACCGAGCTTATAACGTATAAGCTAAGGTGCTAATTCCTGCAGAACGATTTTCGTTTTGGAAGATAAGAGAGGAACCTATTTCGTCTATTCGGCACCTCTCTTATTTTTGAGAGGTGCTTTTTATTTTGGAACGTATATTAAGGGGGAATTATAGATGAAAAAGGTATTAGTAAGTATTGTAAGTGGAGCTGTCTTATTGTTAGGCGCATGTGGTGCTAATTCTGATAAAGAGGTAAAAGCATTAGATGAGAAAAAGATTACCGTTGGTGTAACAGGCGGACCTCATGAACAAATTTTTGAAAAGGTGAAAGAAGTTGCAGCAAAAGATGGCCTCCAAATCGATGTAAAGGTATTTAATGATTATGTAGCACCAAACGTATCTTTAGATGAAAAAAGCCTCGATGTAAATAGCTATCAAACCAAATCTTATTTAGACGTATTTAAAGCTGAACGTAATATGAAATTAACTGAAGTATTTTCCACAGTAACATTCCCTATGGGCATATACTCTAAAAACTTAAAAGATGTAAAAGAATTAAAAGAGGGTGACGCAATTGCTGTCCCAAACGATCCAACAAATGAGCTTCGTGCTCTAAAGCTATTTGAAAAAGCAGGGGTTTTAAAAGTTGATCCAAAAGCTACAGAAAAGGCGACTGCAAAAGATGTAATTGAAAATCCGAAAAATTTAAAGATTGTTGAATTAGAGGCATCTCAACTACCAACGCAGCTAGGTGAAGTGAAGGCAGCTGCGATTAATACAAACTTTGCATTAGGTGCAAAATTAAGTCCAGCGAAAGATTCTATTTTCCGCGAAGGAAAAGATTCACCATATGTGAACTGGGTCGTTGTTCGTACTGAAAATAAAGATGATGCTGTTGTAAATAAATTAAAGAAAGCTTATCAATCTAAAGAAGTAAAAGATTTCATTGAGAAAAAATTCGATGGTTCTGTTTTACCGTCTTGGTAGGAGCTGACTATAATGATTGAATTAAAAAACGTCTCCAAAGTATTTACAACAAAAAAAGGAACTGTTGAGGCCCTTAAACCAACTTCCCTTAAAGTAAAAAAGGGCGAAGTATTTGGAATCATCGGATATAGCGGCGCTGGTAAAAGTACATTAATTCGCTGTGTAAATTTATTAGAAAAACCAACGACAGGAAATATCATTATAAACGATCAAAACTTAACAACCTTATCGACAAAGGAACTCGCAAAAGCGAGACAAAAGATCGGCATGATTTTTCAAGGATTCAATTTACTTAAAACCGTTACCGTTTATGAAAACATCGCACTACCCTTACGTCTATCTGGCCTTCCCAAAAATGAAATTGAAAAAAGGGTAGAAAAGTATTTACGCATTGTTGATCTCTTTAATAAAAAAGATGCCTATCCAAGTGAATTATCTGGTGGTCAAAAACAACGTGTAGCGATCGCCCGCGCACTATCTCATGAACCTGAAGTTTTATTAAGTGATGAAGCAACGAGCGCATTAGATCCGGAAACAACCGATTCTATTCTTGATTTATTATTAAAGATCAACGAAGAAATCGGAATTACGATTTTGCTAATTACACACGAAATGAATGTCATCCAGCGTATATGTGACCAAGTTGCTGTAATGGAACATGGATCTGTCGTTGAGAGTGGAACCGTAAAAGATATTTTCACAAACCCACAACATGTAACAACGAAGAAATTTGTAAATAGCGCATTTGCAGCTAAAATTCCAGAAGAGGTACAGAAAAAGCTACAAAGTACTGGAGAAATCGTAACACTTTCATTTATTGGAACCTCTTCAGGAGAGCCAGCGTTAGCTGTCGCTACAAAACGTTTCCACGTATATCCTAATATTTTATCAGGCAATATTACGCAGTTAAAACATGAGGCATATGGGAGACTGGTCGTTCATATGCAAGGTGAAAAAAGTGAAGTACACCGTGCCTTATCATTTTTACAAGAACAAGGAATTATCGTAGAAGGAGGTAGAACCGATTATGGGAAACAAATCCTTTTTGGATGAGTGGGGTAACTTAATATGGGAAGCAACAATTCAAACCTTTCAAATGACATCTATTTCACTACTTATCTCTATTCTAATTGCATTACCACTCGGTGTAACACTCGTTTTAACAAGACCTGGTGGCCAACTAGAGAATAAAATCGTATATCCGATTCTTAATACAATTATTAATGTCATTCGCTCTCTGCCATTTATCATTCTATTATTCTTTATTTTACCTTTTACAAAATTTCTAATGGGGACATCTATTGGTGTGCAAGGTGTTATCGTACCACTTGTCGTATTCACAGCTCCCTATATTGCTCGTTTAATGGAAACGGCTTTATTAGAAGTGGACCGTGGTGTTATTGAAGCATATCAAGCAATGGGAATTTCTACTTTAAAAATCATTTGGCACGTCATGGTTAAAGAAGCTCGTCCATCTCTCGTACTCGGATTAACAATCGCAACGATCGGCTTAATCGGTGCAACAGCAATGGCTGGACTTGTAGGTGCTGGAGGCCTTGGTGATCTCGCATATCGATTCGGGCATTTACGCTACGAACCTGAAGTAATGTATGCAACAGTCTTTATTTTAATCATTCTCGTTCAAGGATTACAGTCATTAGGGAATGGTATAGCGCGGAGATTGAAGAAAGATTAAAAAGAAGGTATCTCGCTGAAATGAGATACCTTCTTTTTTAGTAACTACTCAGCCATACATTTCATTTAGAAGTTGGATAAGGCGTATTATTCCGGCGAGAATACGCCCCTTATTGCCTATAGAAAGTTATTTTCATTTTTCAGCATATAGATTGCTACCATGAAGATAAAAATGGACCTACACCTTGCTACCTTTCTTTGTTTTAAAACTTTGTGCGTGGCAGGAAAAGGCACTGACCGCTCCTATACATAGCCAGTCACCCCTCGACCATTTTAAAAAATGCTTTTTCTGTCGGTTTTTCATAGAATGACTGAGTAGTTACCTCTTTTATTTATAAATTTATCTCTTAAATCCACCTTCTGAATGAATAACTTGCCCTGTAATCCACCCAGCTTCTTCGCTCACTAAAAACTTAATAAGCCTTGCTGCATCCTTTGGTTCACCAATTCTGCCAAAAGGAAACATCGGTGTTAACCCACGCTTTATCTCTTCAGTCATCCATCCCGTATTAGTTGGGCCTGGATTAATCGCATTAACCGTTATCCCTAAATGAGCCACTTCTGCTGATAACGTACTAGTGAGAGCGTCAATAGCTCCCTTCGTCGTTGCATACGCTAATTCTCCAGCCATAGGCCCTTTAAATTGTCCCGAAGTAATATTAACGATTCTACCACCTGATTCTTTATCAAATCCTTGAGCAAACTTACTACTTAACAATGTAGTGCCGCGAACATTTACCATATAATGTTTATCTAACTCTTCAGCAGTCAAATTGGAGAAATCATTATTCGTAGAGTACGCTGCGTTGTTAATTAATATATCAGGGTACCGCATTTGTTCAATAACTTTATTTATAAGTTGTTCCGGCGCATCATTCCGAGTTAAATCTAACTCCATACTTGATACTTCAACACCGCTTTGTATCAGCTCTTCTTTTAATTGTATTTGTTCGTTTGGATCAACGCCCCAAGGCATCTCTTTATCGTAATTCGTCCAGTACGTAAAAAATATATCGTATCCTGCTTCAGCTAATTCTTTACAAATCGCTGCTCCAATACCATCTAGACGACTAACACCTGTAACAACAGCTACTTTATTTTTCAATTGATTCATAATATACTCCTCCAAATTAAAGACGCATATTTTATAAAAGAGATATAAACTTTCCCGCAAAAAAAGACAGATACATAAAATAGGCATCTATCCTTACAAAAGGGATGTACAAGCCAAATATGCAGTCCTTGAATGATTTGTAGAGAACTAAATACACCCTCACTAATGAGAGAGAAAAATTCATCTATCCAATTTCTAATCATTACAAGCTCATCCACATACCTACTCTTTATCCCCTTTCAATATATCTCTATTATTAGTCTACCAAAAAAGATGAAATGTTACAAAAAATAAAACAATTACTCATAACCTATCTTTGTTCACATTTCCTCCATTGTGAACTTATTCACAATGGATATATAATAAACATGTAAATACAATACATTGGAGGGATTTCAATGGTTATCAATTTTTTAAGAACCGATAAACGCGCTACTTTCATATTATTATTTTTACGACTTTACATAGGATATGCATGGCTTGCTGCTGGAATAGGAAAAGTTTTCGGACAGTCTTTTGATGCAAGCGGTTTTCTAAAAGGAGCTATCGCTCAAGCATCAGGTAGTCACCCTGCAGTACAAGGTTGGTGGGCAGATTTCCTTCAACATTTTGTTCTTCCAAACGCAGATCTATTTAGCTTTTTAGTTCAATGGGGAGAAATTTTAGTAGGTCTCGGTTTGATTTTAGGTGGATTAACAAAAACAGCTGCATTTTTCGGAATCATAATGAACCTTTCATTTTTATTAAGCGGAACTGTTAGTGTAAACCCAAACCTGCTTATTTTAACTATGTTCATTTTAGTTGCAGGACAGAATGCTGGACGTATTGGATTAGATGGTTATGTTTTCCCAAAACTTTTCAAAAAAAATAACCGTGAAGCATATAAATTAAGTAAAACTGCATAAGAACAATTCATCTTTGAAATATCAAATAATAAGAAACACGATCATTTTCGCACATAAAACGAAACCGAAATCTATAATCAGATTTCGGTTTTTTGATATACAATAAATTACCTAAACTATTCACAATTTGATATAATACAAATTTATCTATAGAAGTAATTTATATTTATATAAACGTTATAATTTACCTTATAACGTTGGGCTATCTGAAAATCTAATAATACGTATACTTGTAGATGAACCAGAAGCAAGAGCTACAATCACAAGCTAAATAAAAAAAAATCCTTCCTTATGTATCCTGTCATTATAAAGTCCTAAAATCTTTCATACTTTCTCCAAGAATATAGTGTGAAAACCACATCAAATTCTGTTTCATAATAGCCACTCTCATTCCTGGCTGATCAGAACTATATGCCATTCCTTTAAATATAATTAATTCTGTATCAACTTCCATTTCTCTTAATCCTTGATGTAGCTCATATGCATTTGTAATTGGAATTCTTACATCCTTTTCCCCATGTTGAATTAAGGTAGGCGTACAGGCTGATTGAATATATGTCATTGGTGATGTTTTCTTATATATCTCTGGATCATTCCATGGATTATCTCCTAAATGCATTCTAATAAAGTAAGGGATATCTGTCTTTACATAATGGGTACTCCAATTAGTAATTCCACCGCCAACTGAAATAGCTTTAAATCTACTACTAAATGTAGAACAGAAAGCTGATATATATCCCCCATTGCTCCATCCCATAACTCCTACTCTATCTTTATCTACAATCCCCTTTTCAACTAGTTTATCTACTCCAGATATAATATCATCATAGTCAGCAATTCCCTGTTTTCTATAGTTTGCTTTTAAAAATTCATTACCATAACCAGAACTTCCTCTATAGTTTGGTTCTAAAACGATAAAGCCTTTTTCAACAAACTGTTCAATCGGATACTTCTCATTAAAACAGTCTGAAAATATCGGAAAAGATGCCCAAGCCGGACCACCATGGATTACTATTAATAAAGGATATTTTTTATTTGCGTCAAACTCTACTGGGGTTGATAAAACACCCTCTATTTCAAGACCATCACTACTTTTCCATGCGATTATTTCCCTATTACTTTTAAGCTTTCCTTCGAAAAAGCTATTTTCATTCGTTATTTTTTTATCGTCTAAATAGATTTCAAAAGTTTCATTTGTTATAGCCTTATTATAGGATATATGATTTCCATCTCTTGTGATAGAAGCATCCATTATAAAACTATCTACTTTTTCACTTAACATTTCTACAGTGCCATCCTCACATAGCAATCCAATAAGGTAATTCGTTTTATCCTGCCATCTAATTAAAATTCCTTTAGCTGTCCACTGTAATGGCATAACCGTACTATCAAAATTTGTTAAAGGTTGAATTACCTCTCCAGTATTCATATCATATATCTCTAATGTACTATCTTGTATATGGTTTCTATAGTAATCCTTCTCTCTTATGCTTGCTGAGTAACATATTTTGCTGCCTTCAGGAGAAAAACAAACGCTCCCGCCCAACAACTTATCTACATTCATCTTTTGTAGTTCCCCAGCTTCAACATCTAATATGTATAGATCACCATTCATATAATCGTTTAGGCTTGGTGTAGCCATAAATACAACCTTCTTCCCATCATTTGAAATATCAAATTCATGGATATGAAAATTATTTCCATCAGTTAGTTGATAAACAACGCTATTTTCGTGTGCATCTTTATCATTTTGTATCGCTTTTTCTATTTCAATGTAATATAAACAATTATTCTGATGTTCCTTACCTACATGGTGGAAATCTCCATATAGTTCCTTACGTTTCTTTATTTCCTCACATTCTTTTGACTGTGCAACATAATAAAAACCCCTGCCAGTAGGCTCCCATTTGAATGTACTGATTCCTTCTTTCTCATCAGTAATTTGAACCTCGGCATAGCCATCTATCGATTTAACAAAGATCTGATTTGTCTTATTCTCCCCATCATCAACTGGGCTAAGGTATGCGATATCTCTAGAATTTGGAGACCATAATAGGTATGTACTATCTATACCCCCAGTTGTTAACGGATAACTCTGTCCCTTATCTTTTTCATATATCCATACCTGATTCCTATATGTATTGTCTTTCCAGTTAGCTGTCTTCTTGACAAATGCTACGTTTTTGCCATCATCACTTATGTTTGTACTTGATAAGGCCGGTAATGAAATAATCTCTTCTATACTTAGATATTTCTTTTCATTTACTTTCATCAATATACCCCCTCGTAATGTCCATGAATCTATCGTCTCTTCTTGTCATAATAAAGGAAATTGTTCACGAATACTTAAAATGATAACGGAAGATTCAGATAAATAAAAGTGAATCCGATAAAATAAAACTTTAATCAGTAGGGTTCTATCCACTTATCAATTTTAGATGTTCATTTTCGGCACAAAAATACCCCTTTAGATAAAATATCCAAAGGGGTACAAATTCGTAAATTTATTTTAAAGCTACAACTATATTTATTAACTTACCAATCTCCTACTCAACAGTAACAGACTTAGCTAAGTTACGTGGCTTATCAACGTCACACTCGCGGTGAAGCGCTGCGTAGTATGAGATAAGTTGTAATGGAATTACTGCTACTAGCGGTGCTAGTGCTTCGTGTACAGCTGGTAATATGAAGCTGTCGCCTTCCATTTCTAAGCCTTTCATTGAGATGATACATGGGTTAGCTCCGCGTGCTACTACTTCTTTCACGTTACCACGAATTCCAAGGTTTACGTGCTCTTGTGTAGCAAGTGCGATAACTGGTGTACCGTTTTCGATTAAGGCGATTGTACCGTGTTTTAATTCTCCTCCAGCAAATCCTTCTGCTTGGATGTAAGAGATTTCTTTTAGTTTTAACGCACCTTCTAAACCTACGAAGAAGTCTACACTACGTCCGATGAAGAAGCAGTTACGCGTTGTTGCTAAAAATTGTTTTGCTAATGCGTCCATTTCTTCTTTTTGATCACAAAGTACTACCATTGCATTTGCTACAAGCCCTAATTCGTGTATTAAATCGAAATCAAGAACTTCACCTTTCGCTTTTGCAATGTCAGCTGCTAAGATTGAAAGTACTGCAAGCTGTGCTGTGTATGCTTTCGTCGATGCAACTGCGATTTCCGGTCCCGCATATAAAGGAAGTGTATAATCAGCTTCACGAGAAAGCGTAGAACCAGGTACATTTGTAATCGTTAATGCTTTATGACCCATTTCATTTGTTTGCACAAGTACTGCACGGCTATCAGCTGTTTCACCACTTTGTGAAATGTAAATGAAGAATGGTCTTTCTGTTAATAATGGCATGTTGTAAGAGAATTCACTTGCTACGTGTACTTCAACTGGTACTTTCGCAAATTTCTCGATGAATTGCTTTCCAACAAGACCTGCATGATAACTTGTTCCGCATGCAATGATGTAAATGCGATCGCTATCTAAAATTGCGTTACGGATATCTGCATCCAGTTCAATCTCGCCATTTTCACCTTGATACTTTTGAATAATATTACGGATTACAAGTGGTTGCTCATCGATTTCTTTTAGCATGAAATGAGGATACGTTCCTTTTTCAATATCACTTGCGTCTAATTCCGCTGTATAAGGTGCACGTTCAATCGTTTCACCTTGTAAGTTTTTAATTGTTATGCTTTCTTTTGTTACGATTACGATTTCTTTATCCATTAACTCAATAAATTGATCTGTAACTTGTAACATCGCCATAGCGTCGCTCGCCACAACATTAAAGTTGTCACCAACACCTACTAATAGCGGGCTTTTGTTTTTAGCAACATAAATCATGTTTGGATTTTCAGCATCAAGTAGTCCAATTGCGTAAGAACCATGTAAAAGAGATAACGTTTGACGGAACGCGTCTTCTACACTTAGTCCTGTACTTACTTGTTGTTCCATAAGCTGCACGATAATTTCTGTATCTGTTTCACTTACGAACGTTACATCTTGTAAATATTCTTTTTTCACTAATTCATAGTTTTCAATTACACCGTTATGAACTAGTGTAAAGCGTTTTGATGTACTTTGATGCGGATGCGCATTTAGTTTGCTTGGAACACCATGTGTAGCCCAACGTGTGTGACCGATTCCCACGCTTGCTGCTACATTCTCTTCTACGACTTCGCGAAGTTTTGCGATACGGCCTTTTTCTTTGTATACAACAACACCGTTCTCTGCTTGTACTGCAATACCTGCTGAATCATATCCGCGATATTCTAGCTTTTCTAAACCTTTTAATAAAATTTCCTTTGCATCTTGCTCTCCAATAAATCCTACGATTCCACACATGTTTAGTCGCCGTTACAAATGCTTACACTGCTCTGCGAACATGTAACGACATAGTCCGATACCATTTTTATTTATACTAAAAAACGGATTACATATTGCTAGCCCTGTAAGCTTGTAACGGCTTTCACCTTCCTCTCGATTGGGTTAAAGTCCGTATATACTTATACAGCTAGTATTCATCCGTTCCTCTTCTCTCATCACACTTTCACCTTTGTCCACTAAGTCACCTTAATGTTTTAAGTAAAAGTTTGCGGTTGTGATGAACAACCGGGAGTAATCCGCCGAAATCTCGATAAACTCCACCTCGTCAACTACACTACTTGTAGTTCTGGCGCTTTTATAATTTACAATATTTCCTTTGAGAAAAAGAACAAGACCATCGTATAACAAACAATATAAATCGTCAATGAAATTTTTTTCATTGTCTATAAAACATATGAAAAAGGAGCACTTTTTGTGCTCCTTTTAAATAAAATCGGCTAATTATTCAACGCCAACTTCAGCTTTCACAACTTCTACAATACGATGTACATACCCATCACAAATTTCTTGTGTCGGTGCTTCTGCCATTACACGAATAAGTGGTTCTGTTCCAGATGGACGAACAAGAATACGACCTTCTCCATTCATTTCTTCCTCTACAACACGAATAATTTCTTTAATTTTTTCATTTTCTAATGCTAGTTTTTTATCTGTTACACGAACGTTTACTAGTAATTGTGGGAATTTTGTCATCTCACCTGCAAGCTCAGATAATGGCTTTTTCGTCATTTTCATGATGTTTACAAGTTGAAGTGCACTTAACATTCCATCACCAGTTGTAATGTAATCAAGTAAGATAATGTGACCTGATTGTTCTCCGCCCAGGTTATATCCACCACGTTTCATTTCTTCCATTACGTAGCGGTCACCAACTGCTGTTTTATCACTTGTAATACTGTTTGCTTCAAGTGCTTTGTAGAAACCTAAGTTACTCATAACTGTTGAAACAACTGTATTATGTTTTAATTGACCAGTTTCTTTCATATACTTCGCGCAAATAAACATAATTTGATCGCCATCAACGATGTTTCCTTTTTCATCTACAGCGATTAAACGGTCGCCATCACCATCAAAAGCAAGTCCGATATCCGCACCTTTTTCTTTTACTAATTCAGCTAAGACCTCTGGATGTGTAGATCCTACGCCTTCGTTAATATTCATACCGTTTGGAGAAGTTCCCATCGTTGAAATATCAGCTTCTAAGTCTGCAAATAAGTATGGAGCTAAAGAAGAAGTCGCACCGTGTGCGCAATCTAAAGCGATATGTAAACCAGAGAAATCTTCCTCTACAGTTTGTTTAATGTATTGTAAATATTTTTGTCCACCTTCAAAGTAATCACTCACTTGGCCAAGGTTAGTACCTGTTGGACGTGGTAACTCGTCAACTTCTTTGTCTAATAATGCTTCAATTTCTGCTTCTTGCTCATCTGTTAATTTAAAGCCATCTGAACCAAAGAACTTAATTCCATTATCTTGTACTGGATTATGAGATGCAGAAATCATAACACCCGCTTGTGCATCTAAAGCTTTTGTTAAATAAGCCACACCTGGTGTAGAAATAACACCAAGACGCATTACTTCTGCTCCAGTTGATAATAGACCTGCTACTAAAGCTCCTTCTAACATATGTCCAGATATACGTGTATCACGGCCAATAATTACTTTTGGACGATCTGTATCTTTTGTTAATACATAGCCACCAAAACGTCCAATTTTGAATGCTAATTCAGGTGTTAATTCCTTATTTGCAACCCCGCGTACTCCGTCTGTACCAAAATATTTACCCATTATTATTCGCTCCTTTTTCGTGCTCTTTTTGATTATCTACTGTTGGTTCTTGGCTCGTTTCTTGGCCATTTTCTTTTTCTTTTTCTTTTTCTTTTTCTTTTTCTTTATTTTTATCTTTTTCCTGATCCTTTTCTGGATCCGGTTCAGGATTTTTTGGTTTTTCAGTTTGATTTTCTTGATTGTTTTTTGCATCTGGTGGTTCAATATTACCTTGTACTTCTTTATCCGGCTTTTCTTTCTTCACAATTGTGACTTTAGCACTTTTTTGTTTTGCTTCTATCGAAATATTACCAGGACCGCTCACTTGAATAGAAACATCCTTCGTCCCCGGAGATACATTTTGTAGATTAATCGCCGCTGTTATTTGAGCAGCTGTTATTTTATCTACTATACTTGCTTCTCCTGAAATATCAACGCTTATCTTTCCATCTTGTGGCGAAAGTAGCTGAGCAGTAACATCATTCGGAATTCCATTTTTTTGAATCGGGATACCATCAATCGTTTTACTTTTCGTTTGTTTTACCTTTTGTACCCCTACGGAAACCTTCACTTGATTTGGTTTTGCACTTGTTACACCTTTTGGCAATAAAACAGAGGCATCGAATGTTGTAGAATCCGTCAATTGACTAAGATCTACCTCGACCCCCTCTATAGATTGTATATTATCCAAAATGTCTTTTGGACCTGCTATCGTTACTTCTTTTGGTTCAATACTAATATTTGTAACAGCTAAACCTTCTGGTAAATTCCCTTTTTTCGAATATGTTAAAGGAACTGTTTTTTCGACGTTATTTGCTGTAGCTTGCGTCGCCACATTCAACGTTACACTAATTTTAGATGGACTTGTTCTTACATTTAAACGTTTTCCTTCTTTATTGTATAATGTAACTTCGGGTGTTTTTGTAACAGTTTTATTAACACCTTTCAAATCAATATACGCCTTAGCAGATGAAATACTTTCGATTTCTTCTTTCGTCCCAACTACCTCAACAGTATCAGGTTTAATGTTTGATTTTTCGAGAGTAGCACCCGCTGGCATCTGATCCTCATTTGATAATTTTAAGTCTACATGAACATATTTTCTCGCTTTTTCATGAAGAGTAACTTTGATTGTTGCTGGTTGGACTGTTCCTTTCACATCATCTGGAAGCCCATTCGCTTTTAAAGAAACTTCATAAGTTCCTTTTGGACTATCTCGCAAATCAACTGATATATCAAATTGTTTTTTTGCTTTTGCTGTAGCAACTGCTGATTTTGGACCTTCCAACTTCACCTTGACTCCACCTGATGGAATACCACTTACAATATATTTCTCTTCATCATACTTAAGGGTAATAGGATAATCAGTTAATGTTTCTTTCGTTTCATTTACGAAAGGTAATATACTCGATGTCGTATTTTTTTCAGTTAAAGTTGCTGACATGAAAAGCATACACGCCAATAGTAATGAGATTCCTTTTAAAAACCAATGATTCTCCATTAACTTATCCATGACGCTTTCTCCTCCAATTCCATAAAGACGAAGAAGTCGTTTTTTCATTCCCACTAAATTCTGCTAACAACATGTCCTTCAGCTGTTCTGTCTTCAAATCACGATGTAACTTACCGTTTTTCGTTAAAGAAATTTGGCCTGTTTCTTCCGACACAACTACTGTAATACTATCAGTGACTTCACTAACTCCCATTGCAGCGCGATGCCTAGTTCCTAACTCCTTAGAAATAAATGGGCTTTCTGATAACGGAAGGTAACATGCTGCTGCTTTAATTGTACTTCCCTGCATAATTACTGCTCCATCATGAAGAGGGGTATTAGGGATAAAAATATTAATGAGTAATTCCGATGACACATTTGCATTTAGCGGAATACCCGTTTCTACATAATCATCCACCCCAGTCTCTTTTGACAAAGTAATTAGTGCACCAATTCTACGTTTTCCCATATATTCCGTTGCTTTCGCTATCGCTGTTGCAACAATTTCAGGTTCATCGTCCTCGTGAGTTCCCACACGCGAAAATAAGCTACCCCGTCCTAGCTGCTCAAGTGCTCTTCTCAATTCTGGCTGGAAGATAATAATAACGGCTAAAAATCCCCACGTTAATACTTGTTCCGTTAGCCAATATAGCGTATGCAATTCAAGTAAAATACTAATCATCCGGACGACAATAATAACTGTAATACCTTTTAAAAGTTGCACAGCCTTCGTGCCCCGAATTATAAGAATTAGCTTATATATAATAAACCATACAACAGCAATATCTAATGCCGTACTAAGATATTTCAAAATGGTCGTATCTTCAAAAGGCATGCTAACCCTTCCTCCTACTTACGAGCAATTCTATCCATATATTGAAATATTATTTTATGCTCTATCTGTATGTATTTCCAACAACTAGTTAATTATACCATACATGAACCAAACGACAATTACAAACGCCCCCCTTTAGCTTAAATTGGTAAGATGTCAAACTTTCTTATCCTACAGTATAATATAAGTCATTATTATACGCCTATTTTCAAATAAAAAAAGCAACTTCTCAGTTGCTTTTCTTACATTTATTTTAGTTTTTCACCGAATAAAGAACCCATTAAAGCAACCGCTGTTGTTGCTGTTCTATTTCTCTCATCTAAAATCGTATTTACTTCAACAAATTCAGCAGATGTAACAATATCAGCTTCTGCTAACATTTCCATCGCTAGGTGGCTTTCACGATACGATAAACCACCAATTACAGGCGTCCCAACTCCTGGTGCATCATGAGGATCAAGACCATCTAAATCTAATGATAAATGAACACCGTCAGTATGAGATAAGTAAGCAATTGTTTCTTCCATAACAGCCGTCATACCCATACGATCAATTTCATGCATTGAAAATACTTTAATGCCTTCATTACGAATAAAGTCTTTTTCCCCTTCATCTAATGCACGTGCACCTATAATTACAACGTTCTCTTTTTTTACTTTCGGGTATGCCCCGTATAAATCTACAAGTGAAGAATGTCCATAACCTAAACTTGCAGCAAGTGACATACCGTGAATATTTCCAGATGGTGATGTTTCTTCTGTATTTAAATCACCGTGTGCATCATACCAAATAACACCTAAATTTTTATAATGTTTCGCCACACCAGCTAGCGTACCGATAGCAATACTATGATCACCGCCTAATACAAGTGGAAAACGACCTTCTTCTATAATATGATCAACCTTAGTCGCTAGTTCATTACATACAGTTGCAACTTGAGTAAGGTTTCGTAACTTTGTATTTTCATCTACTTCTTTTTCTCTCTCTATACATATATCTCCCATATCTTTTACGTCATATCCAATTTGTTCAATTCTTTCAACTACCCCTGCATAACGGATCGCGCTTGGTCCCATATCAACCCCGCGACGCATCTGTCCTAAATCCATTGGAACTCCAATAACTGAGATTTCTTTTTTCATAGATAGTATCCCCCTTTTATGCCTTCACTAAATATTTTAAATCTTTTATATAGTCTGACTCAACTCGACATTTTTCTGCATGGATATACATTTTATTCACTTATATTTACGTTGGATTCCCGATTTTTAAACTATTCTATGTATAAAGTTAACTTAATGAAATAACTACTATCACTATTATTAGATAATAATTAAAAATGCTTCTACATTTAGAAGCGTTTTTCTGATGCTAGTTTCCACACTGCTGCAATATTTTTTGCTGTCATTTCGATATTCTCTTCTGCCCTTTTATATGCTTCTTCTAATGTCATTGGACTAGCTGTAATACTAAATACTGCATCAATTCCCTTTTCATAAACAATTGTATAGTTCGGAGATACAGATCCACCAATAGCAATTACAGGAATATGACGACATTTCGCCCGCTTCGCGACACCAACAGGGGCTTTTCCATAAGCTGTTTGTTCATCTATTCTTCCCTCACCAGTTATAATAAGATCAGCACCCTCTATACACTTATCAAAATTTGTATAATCTAATACAATTTCAATCCCTTTTCTTAGCCGTCCCTTTAGCACTGCAACGACAGCAGCTCCCATTCCTCCAGCTGCCCCCGCACCCGGTATTTCAGATACATCAAAAGACACATGTTGTTTAAGTATATTAGCATAATGTTTTAAATTCTCATCTAGCTCTTTCATCATCTCTACATTCGCACCTTTTTGTCTCGCAAATACAAAAGACGCCCCGCTCAGTCCAACTAAAGGGTTATCTACATCACATGCTGCTTCTAACTTTATATCTTCCAGGCGTGAATCAATCCTAGAAAGGTCAACAGTGGTTATCCAATGTAATGTCCCTCCAGAGGGTTCTATTACCTCACCTTTCTTATTTATAAATCTTGCGCCTAAGGCAGATAGCATACCAGCCCCACCATCATTTGTAGCACTTCCTCCAAGCCCTAAAATAATGTGTTTAACTCCTTGATCTAATGCATGTAATATAAGTTCACCTGTCCCTTTTGTAGTTGTAATAAGTGGGTTTCTCTTTTCAGTTGGAACGTGTTGTAATCCTGATGCTGCTGCCATTTCAATAAATGCTGTCTTCTTATCCTTAGACATACCATAAAATGCTTGCACGCTCTCTCCAAGCGGACCTGTCACATTAAGTGATATAATTCTCCCCATTGTAGCGCCAACAAGAGATTCAACCGTTCCTTCGCCTCCATCTCCAATTGGTACTTTAACATACTCTGCTTTAGGAAAAATTGCTGCAAAGCCTCTTTCAATAGCTTCACATACCTCTATAGCTTTCAGGCTTTCTTTATATGAATCCGATGCAATGACAACTTTCATAGTTACCTCCCTCTTATTCAATCCCTTTGTTTCATTTTAAACGATATACGGAAAAGTTGCCTTTTGGAGTGGAATTTAAACACAAAAAAAGCTTACATCATTTGATGTAAGCTTTCCCTATTTATATGGAGCCTAGCGGGATCGAACCGCTGACCTCCTGCGTGCAAGGCAGGCGCTCTCCCAGCTGAGCTAAGGCCCCTTAGTAATTAAGCGGAAGACGGGATTCGAACCCGCGACCCCAACCTTGGCAAGGTTGTATTCTACCACTGAACTACTTCCGCGAAAATGGTGAGCCATGAAGGATTCGAACCTTCGACCCTCTGATTAAAAGTCAGATGCTCTACCAACTGAGCTAATGGCTCGTAAATGGCTGGGCTAGCTGGATTCGAACCAGCGCATGACGGAGTCAAAGTCCGTTGCCTTACCGCTTGGCTATAGCCCATTAATATTTACTAGTATGGTTATCTTTTCAAAAAAATAAACCCTTTCAGGTTATTTTAAAGAAAATGGTGGAGGGGGGCAGATTCGAACTGCCGAACCCAAAGGAGCGGATTTACAGTCCGCCGCGTTTAGCCACTTCGCTACCCCTCCGACATTTAAAAATATATGGTGGAGGATGACGGGATCGAACCGCCGACCCCCTGCTTGTAAGGCAGGTGCTCTCCCAGCTGAGCTAATCCTCCAAAAGTGATGACCCGTACGGGATTCGAACCCGTGTTACCGCCGTGAAAGGGCGGTGTCTTAACCACTTGACCAACGGGCCAAAAGAATAAAAACTTTTCCCAAGCTTCCAACCGGGCTTGAACCGGTGACCTCTTCCTTACCATGGAAGTACTCTACCAGCTGAGCTATGGAAGCATAATGGCTCCGCAGGTAGGAATCGAACCTACGACCGATCGGTTAACAGCCGATAGCTCTACCGCTGAGCTACTGCGGAATAATATAAGCCTGGCAACGTCCTACTCTCACAGGGACAAGGTCCCAACTACCATCGGCGCTAGAGAGCTTAACTTCCGTGTTCGGTATGGGAACGGGTGTGACCTCTCTGCCATCATTACCAGACTTTTATCATTATACACATTCTTTTCAGAATGTCCAAAGGAATTTTAAATATATATTCCTTCAAAACTAGATAACATTTGCTTCATATTATATGGTTAAGTCCTCGATCTATTAGTATTCGTCAGCTCCACATGTCACCATGCTTCCACCTCGAACCTATCAACCTGATCATCTTTCAGGGATCTTACTAGCTTACGCTATGGGAAATCTCATCTTGAGGGGGGCTTCATGCTTAGATGCTTTCAGCACTTATCCCTTCCGCACATAGCTACCCAGCTATGCCCTTGGCAGAACAACTGGTACACCAGCGGTGCGTCCATCCCGGTCCTCTCGTACTAAGGACAGCTCCTCTCAAATTTCCTGCGCCCACGACGGATAGGGACCGAACTGTCTCACGACGTTCTGAACCCAGCTCGCGTACCGCTTTAATGGGCGAACAGCCCAACCCTTGGGACCGACTACAGCCCCAGGATGCGATGAGCCGACATCGAGGTGCCAAACCTCCCCGTCGATGTGGACTCTTGGGGGAGATAAGCCTGTTATCCCCGGGGTAGCTTTTATCCGTTGAGCGATGGCCCTTCCATGCGGAACCACCGGATCGACTAAGCCCGACTTTCGTCCCTGCTCGACTTGTAGGTCTCGCAGTCAAGCTCCCTTATGCCTTTGCACTCTACGAATGATTTCCAACCATTCTGAGGGAACCTTTGGGCGCCTCCGTTACACTTTAGGAGGCGACCGCCCCAGTCAAACTGCCCACCTGACACTGTCTCCCGGGTCGATAAGACCCGTAGGTTAGAATTTCAATACAGTCAGGGCGGTATCCCACCAGCGCCTCCACCGAAGCTAGCGCTCCGGTTTCAATGGCTCCCGCCTATCCTGTACAAACTGTACCAAAATTCAATATCAGGCTACAGTAAAGCTCCACGGGGTCTTTCCGTCCTGTCGCGGGTAACCTGCATCTTCACAGGTACTATAATTTCACCGAGTCTCTGGTTGAGACAGTGCCCAAATCGTTACACCTTTCGTGCGGGTCGGAACTTACCCGACAAGGAATTTCGCTACCTTAGGACCGTTATAGTTACGGCCGCCGTTTACTGGGGCTTCAGTTCAGAGCTTCGCTTACGCTAACCCCTCTCCTTAACCTTCCAGCACCGGGCAGGTGTCAGCCCCTATACTTCGCCTTACGGCTTCGCAGAGACCTGTGTTTTTGCTAAACAGTCGCTTGGGCCTATTCACTGCGGCTTTCCGTTAAGAAAGCACCCCTTCTCCCGAAGTTACGGGGTCATTTTGCCGAGTTCCTTAACCAGAGTTCTCTCGCACACCTTAGGATTCTCTCCTCGCCTACCTGTGTCGGTTTGCGGTACAGGCACCTTTTATCTCGCTAGAAGCTTTTCTTGGCAGCGGGGAATCAAAGACTTCGCTCCATAAGGAGCTTCCCCATCACAGCTCAGCCTTCACGATAAGCGGATTTGCCTACTTATCAGCCTAACTGCTTGGACGTGCACAACCAATCGCACGCTTCTTCTATCCTTCTGCGTCCCTCCATTGCTCAAACGATAAAGAGGTGGTACAGGAATATCAACCTGTTGTCCATCGCCTACGCCTGTCGGCCTCGGCTTAGGTCCTGACTAACCCTGAGCGGACGAGCCTTCCTCAGGAAACCTTAGGCATTCGGTGGACGGGATTCTCACCCGTCTTTCGCTACTCATACCGGCATTCTCACTTCTAAGCGCTCCACCAGTCCTTCCGGTCTGACTTCACTGCACTTAGAACGCTCCCCTACCACTGATACCATTGGTATCAATTCGCAGCTTCGGTGGTGTATTTAGCCCCGGTACATTTTCGGCGCAGAGTCACTCGACTAGTGAGCTATTACGCACTCTTTAAATGGTGGCTGCTTCTGAGCCAACATCCTAGTTGTCTAAGCAACTCCACATCCTTTTCCACTTAATACACACTTTGGGACCTTAGCTGGCGATCTGGGCTGTTTCCCTCTTGACTACGGTCTTATCACTCGCAGTCTGACTCCTAAGGATAAGTCATTGGCATTCGGAGTTTGACTGAATTCGGTAATCCGATGAGGACCCCTAGTTCAATCAGTGCTCTACCTCCAAGACTCTTACACTTAAGGCTAGCCCTAAAGCTATTTCGGGGAGAACCAGCTATCTCCAGGTTCGATTGGAATTTCTCCGCTACCCACACCTCATCCCCGCACTTTTCAACGTGCGTGGGTTCGGGCCTCCATTCAGTGTTACCTGAACTTCACCCTGGACATGGGTAAGTCACCTGGTTTCGGGTCTACGACCACGTACTAAACGCCCTATTCAGACTCGCTTTCGCTGCGGCTCCGCCTCTTCAGCTTAACCTTGCACGGGATCGTAACTCGCCGGTTCATTCTACAAAAGGCACGCCATCACCCATTAACGGGCTCTGACTATTTGTAGGCACACGGTTTCAGGATCTCTTTCACTCCCCTTCCGGGGTGCTTTTCACCTTTCCCTCACGGTACTGGTTCACTATCGATCACTAGGGAGTATTTAGCCTTGGGAGATGGTCCTCCCAGATTCCGACGGAATTTCACGTGTTCCGCCGTACTCAGGATACATTCAAGAGAGAACGAAGTTTCGACTACGGGGTTGTTACCCTCTGTGACGGACCTTTCCAGGTCGCTTCGTCTACCTCGTTCCTTTGTAACTCCGTATAGAATGTCCTACAACCCCAAGAGGCAAGCCTCTTGGTTTGGGCTAGATTCCGTTTCGCTCGCCGCTACTCAGGAAATCGCATTTGCTTTCTCTTCCTCCAGGTACTTAGATGTTTCAGTTCCCTGGGTCTGTCTTCCTTACCCTATGTATTCAGGTAAGGATACCATACCATTACGTATAGTGGGTTTCCCCATTCGGAAATCTTCGGATCAAAGCTTACTTACAGCTCCCCGAAGCATATCGGCGTTAGTCCCGTCCTTCATCGACTCCTAGTGTCAAGGCATCCACCGTGCGCCCTTTCTAACTTAACCAAACTAAAATTAAAAAAATATGAGCTACACTGTTATCTAGTTTTCAAAGAACATACATTTAAACTTGAGAGATAGTTCTCTCAAAACTGAACGAAACAAAACAAGTCAACGTTTATTGATGAACTGCGTTCATCAATTCTCCATAGAAAGGAGGTAATCCAGCCGCACCTTCCGATACGGCTACCTTGTTACGACTTCACCCCAATCATCTGTCCCACCTTAGGCGGCTGGCTCCATAAAGGTTACCCCACCGACTTCGGGTGTTACAAACTCTCGTGGTGTGACGGGCGGTGTGTACAAGGCCCGGGAACGTATTCACCGCGGCATGCTGATCCGCGATTACTAGCGATTCCAGCTTCATGTAGGCGAGTTGCAGCCTACAATCCGAACTGAGAACGGTTTTATGAGATTAGCTCCACCTCGCGGTCTTGCAGCTCTTTGTACCGTCCATTGTAGCACGTGTGTAGCCCAGGTCATAAGGGGCATGATGATTTGACGTCATCCCCACCTTCCTCCGGTTTGTCACCGGCAGTCACCTTAGAGTGCCCAACTTAATGATGGCAACTAAGATCAAGGGTTGCGCTCGTTGCGGGACTTAACCCAACATCTCACGACACGAGCTGACGACAACCATGCACCACCTGTCACTCTGCTCCCGAAGGAGAAGCTCTATCTCTAGAGTTTTCAGAGGATGTCAAGACCTGGTAAGGTTCTTCGCGTTGCTTCGAATTAAACCACATGCTCCACCGCTTGTGCGGGCCCCCGTCAATTCCTTTGAGTTTCAGCCTTGCGGCCGTACTCCCCAGGCGGAGTGCTTAATGCGTTAACTTCAGCACTAAAGGGCGGAAACCCTCTAACACTTAGCACTCATCGTTTACGGCGTGGACTACCAGGGTATCTAATCCTGTTTGCTCCCCACGCTTTCGCGCCTCAGTGTCAGTTACAGACCAGAAAGTCGCCTTCGCCACTGGTGTTCCTCCATATCTCTACGCATTTCACCGCTACACATGGAATTCCACTTTCCTCTTCTGCACTCAAGTCTCCCAGTTTCCAATGACCCTCCACGGTTGAGCCGTGGGCTTTCACATCAGACTTAAGAAACCACCTGCGCGCGCTTTACGCCCAATAATTCCGGATAACGCTTGCCACCTACGTATTACCGCGGCTGCTGGCACGTAGTTAGCCGTGGCTTTCTGGTTAGGTACCGTCAAGGTGCCAGCTTATTCAACTAGCACTTGTTCTTCCCTAACAACAGAGTTTTACGACCCGAAAGCCTTCATCACTCACGCGGCGTTGCTCCGTCAGACTTTCGTCCATTGCGGAAGATTCCCTACTGCTGCCTCCCGTAGGAGTCTGGGCCGTGTCTCAGTCCCAGTGTGGCCGATCACCCTCTCAGGTCGGCTACGCATCGTTGCCTTGGTGAGCCGTTACCTCACCAACTAGCTAATGCGACGCGGGTCCATCCATAAGTGACAGCCGAAGCCGCCTTTCAATTTTGAACTATGCAGTTCAAAATATTATCCGGTATTAGCCCCGGTTTCCCGGAGTTATCCCAGTCTTATGGGTAGGTTACCCACGTGTTACTCACCCGTCCGCCGCTAACTTCATAAGAGCAAGCTCTTAATCCATTCGCTCGACTTGCATGTATTAGGCACGCCGCCAGCGTTCATCCTGAGCCAGGATCAAACTCTCCAATAAAGTTAGTTTGTCTAGCATCTAAAAATAAAAATTGACGTTCACGTTGTTTGTTTCGTTCAGTTTTCAAAGAACTACTCGGCCGCTCATTTGCGACTTTCTTATATTAACATCTTCATTTTTCGATGTCAACTAAGTTTTTCAATTTCTTTTTTGTCGTTTTCTGCGTTTCTGCATCAGCGACGTTTATTAATTTATCATATACTTACTCTTAACGTCAATACTTTTTAATAAAAAATTCTTTTTCTTACATAACGAATACATTCTTCCCTATTAGCAACTCTCCGAAATAAACAAAAAATGATTTTATACCTTTCTTCCATCGCCTTTTTTACAATGCTATGTATACGCTCATCTTCAAAATCAAATAAAAGTTCCTCTAATTCTCTCTTCAGTATGTATTCCATTTCTTTTTTCTCTTCCTTCGTCAACATAATCCCAAGCACATTATCACCCCAATAACTCCTTACGTGTACCGATAAACGCCGCACTCATTTTCAATTATCAATAATGTATCATCAAAAAACAAAATTCTATCACTCATTATATCCACCACTTACGATGTTAATCCCTTGTTCTCTTTTTTAAATTTAAAGCATATATGTAACTGAAAAGGATTGGACAAAGGGGCGTAATATTATGTTTTTCTTTTTTATTACGAGTAAAAGGACATTTAAACACATTAGCTTAATAGTCGTACTTTCCTTATTTACCGCATGGCTACTCTTTTTAAAAACATATTCACATGAATCTGCTTTTTCAACTGCTACCGGTCCTAAAGTGATTTACAAAGGAGACACTGCAAAAAAACAAGTTGCATTCACGTTTGACATTAGTTGGGGAGACCAAAAAGCTATTCCAATCCTTAATACACTCAAAGAAAGAGAAATTAAGAATGCAACCTTCTTTCTCTCTGCTGCATGGGCTGAAAGACACCCTGATATTGTCGAACGCATCATGAAAGATGGACATGAGATTGGTAGTATGGGTTATAATTACACGTCCTACACTTCACTAGAAGCAACTGAAATACGACGAGATCTTTTACGGGCACAAGATGTTTTTACAAAACTTGGCGTAAAACAAGTCAAGCTATTACGTCCACCTAGTGGCGACTTTAACAAAACGACTCTTAAAATAGCGGAATCACTCGGATACACCATCGTTCATTGGAGTAACAATTCAAATGACTGGAAAAATCCCGGCGTAAATAAAATCGTTTCCACAGTCTCTAGCAATTTAAAGGGTGGAGATATTGTCTTATTACATGCTTCTGATTCTGCCCTTCAAACAAATAAGGCTTTACCATTACTCTTACAAAAATTAAAGAGCGACGGATATGAACAAACATCTGTATCACAACTTATTTCCAACACAAGTACAAAAAGCGAAGATATTAAGTAGTTCCTTTCCACACGGTTCTTCACACATAAAAAGCTCTGCTATCTTTCGTTAAGATAGCAGAGCTTTTTTATTCTAGTGTTTACAGACGATAAGAATCTGGTTAATTAAAAACCCATTCTCTTCTCATTAAACTGACTTACTCTTTTGTCCAATTAAACGATGCAATACAAGTAACTGATATGCATTACATAATAGAAGTGGTATCACCATTAAATATAACCAATCTGTATCATTAATCCGGAGCGCTGGTACCCATTCAAGAATTGTTACAACAACCATAAAGAACAAAGCGGGAACAAATGCTTTTTTATTCGTTTCTTTACTCTTTATGTAAGCGACAATTGCCCCAAACACAAATAACATCCCAGCAACAAGTATGTTATTCCCTAACGAAACTTCCCCATTTGCAATAAGTACTGACCTTAAATAAACGAAATCAAACAATACGAACGCAATAAAGAACAGTTGCACTGCATTCCATAAAGAAGATGAACGAAACATCCCTAACCCAAAACGATGAATCGTTAAATATGCAAAGAATCCCATTTGACTTATAACACTAAAAATAAATCCTACGCCCATCAACCAAAAAGAAACTGCTAGAATCTCCTTTCCGTCAAAATTTTGAAAAAATTTAACGTACTTGTCCCACTCTAAAACAAAACCAATAAAGACTGTGCTAATTCCACCAAGAAACAACGTCGTAAAAAATAGTCGTACCCACTTGCGGCTATTCACAACACATCCCCCATTATTCTTATATTTCTAATTAAATTGTATCAATGACAATTTCAAAAAGCTAGCCATGTTAATGTATAAATTCCTTAAAGAGATTTATATTAAAAAAAGAGAACTTTGCTGAAAGGAGCTCCAACTTATGAAACGGATGCTGCTCGTTTTGATTTCTTCTTTTCTATTTATAGCACTAGTGGCATGTGCACAAGAAAAAGAAGCAAAATCCGAACTTGATTATGATCAAACAAAAAAAATGATTGTTGATATTTTAAAAACCGACCAAGGAAAAAAGGCGATCCAAGATGTATTAACTGATGAAAAAATGAAACAAGCCCTCATACTAGATGAAACAGTAGTAAAGAAAACGATTGAAGATGCGATGGTATCTGAAAAAGGGCAACAATTCTGGGAAAAGCTCTTTAAAGACCCTGAGTTCTCATCGAAATTTGCTAAAAGTATGGGAAAAGAACAAACGAACTTAATGAAAACTTTACTAAAAGATCCTGAATACCAATCAGGTGTTATAGAGATTATGAAAAATCCTGAAGTAGAGAAAATTATGTTACAAACAATGAAGAGTAAAGAATATCGTCAATATTTACAGCAAGTACTAACCGAAACTGCCGAAAGTCCACTCTTCCAAGCTAAGATGATTGACATCATTAGTAAAGGTGTACAAAAAGCCGAAAAAGGTGGGTCTGATAAGAAAGGCGCAGGTGGTGAAGGCGGTTCTCAAGATGGGAACAAAGAACAACAATAAAAATTATAGTAATGAGCGGACAATGTATATATTGTCCGCTCATTACTACTTTATTTTTGTGTAACAGCTGTTTTATCAATAACTGTCTCAGCTATCGTACGATAAATAAGACCCGTTGTATGTGTATCTTCATATACTGACGGCGCAAAGTCCTCTTTATTCCAATCAGGTTGTTGAAGTGGAATTCGGCCAAGTACATCCGTTTGGAGTTCCGTAGCCAGTTTATCTCCTCCACCTCTTCCAAACACATACTCTTTTTCACCAGTTGCTTTACTTTCAAAATACGCCATATTTTCAACAACACCAAGAATACTATGTTCTGTACGTAAAGCCATGGCTCCAGCGCGCGCTGCTACAAATGCCGCTGTTGGATGCGGCGTTGTTACAATAATCTCTTTACAAGCCGGCAACATCGAATGCACATCTAGAGCAACATCACCCGTACCTGGTGGTAGATCCAATACTAAGTAATCTAAATCACCCCATTCTACTTCTGTGAAAAAGTGATTTAACATTTTCCCAAGCATCGGTCCTCTCCAAATAACAGGTGCGTTATCTTCTACAAAGAATCCCATTGAGATTACTTTCACGCCTAGACGCTCCACTGGTATTATCTTATCACCTCTTACGATTGGGCGTTTTTCTATACCCATCATATCCGGTACACTAAAACCATAAATATCCGCATCAATGATACCAACCTTTTTTCCTAAACGAGCTAAAGCAATTGCAAGGTTAACTGAAACAGTCGATTTCCCTACTCCACCTTTTCCACTTGCTACTGCTAAAAATGTTGTATTTGAGTTCGGTGATAATAAGGATTCACTTTTCTCTTCCTCTTGCGGTGGTGCAAACTGGGCTAGTTCCTCTTCTGTAAATTCCGCAAAACGAAGTCCAACTGTTGTTGCTCCAAGTTCTTTTACTAACTTTACAATTCCAGACTGCAACTGCATTTGTTCCGCTGTACCTGTCTTTACAATTGCAATTTTAACACTTACATGTTCCTTCTCAGGCTTGACTGTTACCTCTTTAATTGCATTTGTTTCTTTTAACGTTTTATGTATAAACGGATCTACAATCCCTTCCAATGCTTCCACTACCTGCTCTTTTGTTACCATAATTAGCCCAGCCCCCTGTATGAAAAATAACGTAATGTTAATTAAATTTATCTCTCTTTATTTTTGAAATAATTGCGTTTACATTTCCAGTATAACATATTTTCGGAAAACTTCGTTAACGAGAGAAACTCGAAAAATCCTCCTTATTCTGGAGGATTCCCTTTTTCCGTAAAATAACGTAATATACCACGATATATTGCAGCCGCTACTTTTCGCTGGTATTTCTCCGAATTTAACATATATCTTTCATTCACGTTCGATAAAAAGCCAGCCTCAATTAAAGCACCTGGTTTTTTGGCATACTTCAATAAATACACGTGAGGAATTGTTTTAGCAGAACGATTCGTATTTTCTAAGCTTGTTCTCAATTCAGCTTGTATAAATTTCGCAGCCCGTTCATTTTCAATCGAAGAACGGTAGTAGAACGTTTGTGCGCCCTTAGATCCACTACTAGTTAGGGCATTTAAATGAATACTCGCAAAAAAGTCTACATCAGGCTTATTAATGATATCCACACGCTTTTTTAAATCCTCTGCTTTACGTCTACTATATGACTTTGTATCTTGATTAGCTAAATCATAATCTCCTTCACGCGTTAAAATGACTAAAGCACCTTGCTCTTGTAAATAATCTTGTACCTTTTTTGTAATCTCAAGCGTAATATCTTTTTCTACAATATCCTTTCCACCAACAGCCCCTCCGTCTGGCCCACCATGCCCAGCATCTAGTACAATCACTTTCCCTGATAAGGGTAAATTCCAAGCTCGCCACGATTTTGTAATTTGAAATTCTTGTTTAACTAAAAAAAACAAAACAACCGCAGCGAGCGCAAAAGAGATAATTCGAATTCTCTTCATACCTTTCCTCCTCCAGCTAGTCCCTCTAATTACTTATATGGGACAAGAGGAAAGTTTATGCTTGTCTTAGTGTAGCTTTAATCGATATCTTCTTTCGCCTTTTTCATACCCTTCCTGCCACCACAAGCCGATAAACTGCTGGCAAGATTCAAAAAGTAATTCCTCGTCTTGCAACTTAATTTCACGTATAGTCATACTCGTTAAAAATTGAAATAATGTTTCAGTTAATTGTTGCTCTTCTTCTAAAGCCCTATATTTCACATCAAAGAATGATTCACCATGATAACCAAATTTACTGTATCTCGCTCCTAATAAATAAGATTCTATCCCTAATTCAATACAATAATCTTCATACTGACGATGAAGTTCTTGCATCTGAAAGGCATCACGAATATTTGAACGCAATGTTTTTAATGATAATTCTCGCAGCATCTTCCGCTCGTATTTTAACTGCTTTTCTTTTTGTTTTTCTTGTAAGCTGACAATGACATTCATAGTACTTATAAACCTCCCTAATACGTATTAGTCTAAACTTCTAAAGAAGAAGCATACGCGCGGCGGTAGCACTAAAATATTCCAAGCTACAAAAATTACAAAAGAAGAATTAAACATAAAAAAACCCCAACCAAAATGGTTGGGGTTTGAAGTTCGCAAAAATTAACGTTTTGAGAACTGAGGTGCACGACGTGCGCCTTTAAGACCGTATTTTTTACGCTCTTTCATACGTGCGTCACGAGTTAATAGACCTGCACGTTTTAGTGTTAGACGGTATTCTGGATCAGCTTTTAATAAAGCGCGAGAAATACCGTGACGAATAGCACCAGCTTGACCAGTGTATCCACCACCATTTACGTTTACAAGTACATCGTAGTTACCTAAAGTTTCTGTTGCAACTAGAGGTTGTTTCACTACTTCACGTAATGCAGCAAATGGGATATATTTTTCAAAATCACGACCGTTAATGATAACGCGTCCTTCGCCTGGAACTAGGCGTACGCGCGCTACTGAACTCTTACGACGTCCAGTGCCATAGTATTGAACCTGTGCCAAAGTAAGCCCTCCTTTAATTAATTATCCGCGAAGTTCGTAAACTTCTGGTTGTTGTGCTTGGTGTGGATGCTCTGCTCCAGCATACACGTTTAATTTCTTAGACACTTGACGTCCTAAACGTCCTTTTGGAAGCATGCCTTTAATTGCAAGCTCTAACATTTGTACAGGGTAGTTTGTACGCATTTCTAGAGCTGTTCTTTGCTTAAGTCCACCTGGGTGGTTAGTGTGACGGTAGTAAATTTTATCGTTTAATTTATTACCTGTTAAATGAATTTTCTCAGCGTTAATAATAATTACATGATCACCCGTGTCAACGTGTGGTGTAAATGTAGGTTTGTGTTTACCACGTAAAATGGATGCTACTTCAGTAGATAGGCGACCTAAAGTTTGACCTTCAGCATCAACCACATACCATTTACGCTCAACTTCGTTAGCTTTTGCCATAAAAGTCGTACGCATGTGTTTCCCTCCTCGTTATCTTTTCCATAGAAAAAATCTATTGTTTATCTTAAACACGATTTCCTTCCGGGGCTAATCGTGGTTTTAGAAACAATACCATATGTTATGATATACTGTTGAGTTTCTAATGTCAAGCAAATGTTACACCAGGATTAGTTGTTATAGTTTACCTGCCATAAGTAAAGTCCATGACCTGGAGCCATCTTTCCAGCAAACTGGCGATTTTGTTTCGCTAAAATCTCTGGAATACTATCAGGATCAAGCCTTCCTTGGCCTACGCTAAGTAACGTACCAACAATAATTCTGACCATATTATATAAAAATCCATTACCTACAAAGCGAAAAATTAATTCATCGTCTTGCTCAATTAATTCGATTTCATAAATTGTTCGCACTTTATCTTTTTTGTCAGTTTTTGCCGAACAAAAAGAAGTAAAGTCATGCGTTCCAATAAAATAAGGAATCGCTTTTCTTATAGAGTTTATTTCGAGCGGATATGGATATTGATATACGTAATTTCTACGGAATACATCCGCAGGCTTTGATAATAATACACGATAGCGATATTCTTTTTTCTCGACACCGTAACGTGCATGAAATTCTTCTGTTTTCTTCTCTACTTGCCTGATAATAATATCATCCGGCAACATTGTATTTAAAGCATTACTCCATTGCCACTCTTCAAGAGACAAAGGTGTATCAAAGTGTATCACTTGTCCTTTGGCGTGAACGGTAGAATCCGTTCTGCCTGATGCCTGCACACGAACAAGTTCTCCTTTATGCAACTTCTGCAATGCTTTCTCTATTTCTTGTTGAACAGTACGATGCTGTGGTTGAATTTGGTAACCACAAAAATGAATGCCATCATATGCAACTGTACATTTTATTCTTTCCATTTCTCTATTCTCCATTACGACCGCACCCATGCTAAAATACAAGCTAAACAAAGTAAGCTTACAATTGTTACTGTATCACTTATTTTCCAGCGTAGTTGCCTAAATTTAGTACGTCCTTCGCCACTTTTATATCCACGAGATTCCATCGCAATCGCTAAGTCCTCTGCACGCTTAAAAGCACTGATAAATAATGGAACGAGTAGTGAGATAATAGCTTTCATCCTATCTTTTATCGGTCCCCCAGCAAAATCAATACCACGTGACGCCTGCGCTTTCATGATTTTACTCGTTTCATCCATTAATGTGGGGATAAATCGAAGAGAAATTGACATCATTAATGCGATTTCATGAACAGGAACTTTCATACGCTTCAACGGCTTTAATAACGTCTCTAAACCATCTGTAATCTCAATTGGTGTCGTTGTTAACGTTAATAATGTCGTCATTAAAATAATAACGAAAAATCGTATAGAAATGTAGATTCCTTGCTCTAATCCTTTTTCATGTATCGAAAACCAACCAAGCTGGAATAGTACTTCCCCTTCTTTATTTGTAAAAATATGCAGGAAAAATGTAAAAAGAAAAATCCATAAAATTGGTTTTAAGCCCGAAAGTACATAACGAATCGGCACTTTTGCAAAAAATAAAGCAATGAGTGCATATAAGAATAAAAACCCATATGAAATCGCATTATTTGCTAAGAAAACAACAAATACATATAAAAAGACAATCAACAGCTTCGTACGAGGATCAAGTTGATGAACGAGTGACTGACCTGGAATATATCTCCCAATAATCAACTGCTGCATGATTCATGACCACCTTTTCGTAACACCTGTACAACTTCATGAGTAAGATCCTCTAAAGATAAGGTAGCCTTCGAAATTGAAATACCAAACTTCTCTTCAATTGCACGTTTATACTTTAAAGACATTGGAAGATCCACACCGATTTGTTCTAATTCATCAGCATATGAAAATACTTCCTCTGCTCTTCCTTGCAAAAAGACCGTTCCTTTATGCATGACCACTATTTGATCTGCATACTTAGCGGCATCCTCCATATTATGGGTAACAAGAATGACTGTAAGCCCCTGTTCCTTATGCAAATTGTAAAACATCTCCATGAGCTCGTGCTGTCCTTTCGGATCAAGCCCTGCTGTAGGTTCATCTAATACAAGCACTTCGGGTTCCATCGCAAGTACGCCTGCTATTGCAACACGCCTCATTTGCCCACCACTTAATTCAAACGGAGAACGTGCTAATAACTCTATGTCCAATCCAACAAGCTGGATTGCATCTTTCGCCTTTTGTTTTGCCTCTTCTTCAGATACACCAAAATTAGTAGGTCCAAAACAAATGTCCTTTTCAACTGTTTCTTCAAATAGTTGATGTTCTGGAAACTGAAAGACAACCCCTACTTTTTTTCGTAGCGGCTTAAGTTTCTTCTCTTTCTTCCCTGCTGAAATTAAATGTTCACCAATTTGAACCGTACCATTTGTCGGCTGCAATAAACCATTTAAATGTTGAATCATCGTCGACTTACCTGAACCAGTATGACCGATAATGGCATAATAGCCCCCACTTGGAAACGACACGTCTACATCATAAAGTGCGCGTCTTTCAAATGGAGTTTTATATTGATAACGATGTTCTACTTTTTGGAATGTAATCTCCAAAGTTCGTTCACCAAGCTTTCCATTGTAAGATGCGTATTTTGCAAGTGAATTTCATTTTTTTTTAATAATTCTGCTATTTTCACCGAAAAAGGTACATCTAATCCAATCTCTTGGAGCATATGAGAGGATTTGAAAATTTTCTCTGGAGTACCTTCCTCTAATATTTCTCCTTTGTTCAAAATAATAATACGGTCTGACTGTGCCGCTTCTTCTAAATCGTGCGTAATCGATAACACCGTAATACCCTTTTGATTAACAAGTTGTCTGACCGTTTCTACTACTTCACGTCTCCCCTGAGGGTCTAACATTGAAGTTGCTTCATCTAGTATTAAAATAGATGGCTGAAGTGCTAGAACACCTGCTATTGCGACTCGCTGCTTTTGTCCACCAGATAACGAATGGGGCTCTTCATTTAAAAAATCTTCCATACGGACAAGTTGCAGAGCTTGTTCTAGTCTTTCTATCATCTGCTCCCTTGGCATTCCGATGTTCTCTAGGCCGAATACAACATCATCTTGTACTGTCGTTCCAACAAATTGATTATCTGGATTTTGAAATACCATCCCAATTTGCTTTCGAACATCCCATACTGTTTCCTCTGATAACATCATTGTATCATTTAAAGTAATTGTCCCTGATTCCGGTAAAAATAAGCCATTCAATAATTTTGCAAGTGTAGACTTCCCTGAACCATTTTGTCCAATAACAGATACCCATTCTCCTTCATATAAGGAAAACGAAACATCTTTTAATGCATAAGAGGCTGCCCCAGGATATTGAAATGATATATTTTCTGTCCGAAGTTTCTCTTTTTTCAATACAAGGCACCCTTTCTTTCGCCAAGTTAGCCCGTTTTTCTATATTTAAAAAAAAAGGGCCATGACCAGTTACTTGAAAAGAACTGTCTTGCCCTTTTAATTATCATTATACTAGCTCGATAATTACCATTGGTGCTGCGTCTCCGCGACGTGGACCAATTTTTGCAATACGAGTGTATCCGCCTTGGCGCTCAGCATAGCGTGGAGCTACATCAGCGAATAATTTTTGAAGTGCATCTTGACCAGTCTCAGCGTTAGCAACCTCATTACGGATGAAAGCTGCTGCTTGACGACGAGCATGAAGATCTCCGCGTTTACCTAAAGTGATCATTTTTTCCACTACAGAACGAAGTTCTTTTGCACGAGTTTCTGTCGTTTGAATGCGCTCGTTGATAATTAAATCAGTAGTTAAATCACGTAACATAGCTTTACGTTGCGCACTTGTACGGCCTAATTTTCTGTATGCCATTCGTAGTTCCCTCCTTTGTTGATGGGTTTAAATCCTCAGTCGTCTTTACGTAAACCTAAACCTAATTCCTCAAGTTTATGTTTAACTTCTTCTAAGGATTTACGTCCTAAGTTACGAACTTTCATCATATCTTCTTCTGTTTTGTTCGCAAGCTCTTGTACAGTATTAATTCCTGCACGTTTTAGGCAATTATAAGAACGAACAGAAAGATCTAGTTCTTCGATAGTCATCTCTAGAACTTTTTCTTTTTGATCTTCTTCCTTCTCGACCATAATCTCAGCATTTTGTGCTTCGTCAGTTAAACCAACAAAGATATTTAAATGCTCAGTTAAGATTTTGGCACCTAAAGAGATAGCTTCTTTTGGCCCGATGCTTCCATCCGTCCATACATCAAGCGTAAGCTTATCATAATTAGCCACTTGTCCGACACGTGTCTTTTCCACTTGGTAAGTCACACGTGATACTGGAGTATAAATAGAATCAATAGGAATTACTCCTATTGGTTGATCTTCGCTTTTATTTGCAACAGCTGGCGTATACCCACGGCCACGCTTTGCAGTTAAACGCATGCGGAAATGCGCATTTTTTGCTAACGTTGCAATGTGTAAATCTGGATTTAAGATTTCAACATCACTATCGTGAGTAATATCAGCAGCTGTGACAATACCTTCGCCCTGTACATCGATTTCCAACGTCTTCTCTTCTTCAGAGTAGATTTTAAGAGCTAACTTTTTCAAGTTTAAGATCATCGTCGTAACGTCCTCTACTACGCCCTCAATTGTTGAAAATTCGTGTAAAACGCCATCGATTTGGATAGCAGTTACAGCGGCACCAGGGAGTGAGGATAAAAGAATACGACGTAAGGAGTTACCCAAAGTAGTACCATATCCACGCTCAAGCGGTTCAATCACGAATTTGCCATACTTAGCATCTTCGTTAAGTTCAACCGTTTCGATTTTCGGTTTTTCGATTTCAATCATTAACTAAACCCTCCTTCAAAACGTCGAAACCCCGGTTAAACAAAGGAAGAACCTCTGTTTAACCGAAAGTCCCCCTTAGGCAGTTCCCGATTGTGCACAACAAGCGATGTTTCTGTACGAAATTTCTCGATAATGCATCATATCCATTATAGACAAAAGGGAAAATTCTATACAGAAAAATTACACACGACGACGTTTTGGTGGACGACATCCATTATGAGGAACTGGAGTAACATCTCTAATTGCTGTTACTTCTAGACCTGCCGCTTGAAGAGCACGAATTGCAGCTTCACGACCAGCACCAGGACCTTTAACAGTAACCTCTAAAGTTTTTAAACCATGCTCCATTGCAACTTTAGAAGCAGCTTCAGCAGCCATTTGCGCAGCGAATGGAGTAGATTTACGAGATCCACGGAAACCAAGTGCACCAGCACTAGACCAAGAAAGTGCGTTACCGTGAGTATCTGTAAGTGTTACGATTGTGTTGTTGAAAGTAGAACGAATATGAGCTATACCAGCTTCAATATTCTTTTTCACACGTTTTTTACGAGTGTTTGTTTTACGTGCCATTGTTAGTTCAACCTCCTTTACTTATTATTTCTTTTTATTTGCTACTGTACGACGTGGACCTTTACGTGTACGAGCATTGTTTTTAGAGTTTTGACCACGAACTGGTAAACCACGACGGTGACGAAGACCACGGTAAGAACCGATCTCCATTAGACGTTTAATGTTAAGAGATACTTCACGACGAAGGTCTCCCTCAACTTTAATACGATCGATGATATCACGGATACGTCCTAATTCATCTTCCGATAAATCACGAACTCGTGCTTCCGAAGAAATACCAGCTTCTGTAATGATTTTTTCAGCAGTTGGGCGACCAATGCCGAATACGTAAGTTAAAGAAATAACAACGCGCTTGTCACGAGGAATATCTACACCTGCGATACGTGCCATTCTGAATGCACCTCCTTCTGATTAACCTTGTTTTTGTTTATGTTTAGGGTTTTCACAAATAACCATTACTTTTCCACGTCTACGAATAACTTTACATTTTTCGCAGATTGGTTTAACTGACGGTCTTACTTTCATGTCTCGAACCTCCTTAAAGATTACGGAGTGCTATATTATTTAAAACGGTACGTAATACGACCACGATTTAAATCGTACGGAGATAATTCTACCGTAACTTTGTCTCCTGGTAAAATACGAATGAAGTTCATACGGATTTTACCAGAAACGTGAGCCAATACGACATGCCCATTCTCTAATTCTACTTTGAACATAGCATTTGGCAACGTTTCAAGAACGGTACCTTCGACTTCAATTACATCATCTTTAGCCATTCAATAGTTCTCCCTTCTTCAAATCAGTAACATTTTACACTGCTCTGAAATCCCGGAGAGCCAGCTACTTATAAAGTGGTAAGGATTTCGTATCCTGCTTCTGTAAGAGCAATCGTGTGCTCAAAGTGGGCACACCATTTACCATCTACCGTTACCACTGTCCAGTCATCAGATAGTGTTTTTACATATCGTCTTCCTTGATTCACCATCGGCTCAACACAGATGACCATTCCCGGCTTTAATCTAGGGCCTCTATTTGGTGGACCATAGTGCGGGATTTGAGGGTCCTCATGTAAGTCTTGCCCGATTCCGTGACCAACATACTCCCTAACAATCGAGAATCCATTCTCTTCAGCATGGGTTTGAACCGCATGTGAGATATTTGATAATCTTTCGCCTGGTTTTACTTGTTCTAGACCAAGATACAACGATTTTTCTGTGACATCAAGTAACTTTTGAACAGATTCAGAAATGTTTCCAACTGGATACGTCCATGCAGAATCTCCATGGTACCCATTGTATTTCGCACCAATATCGATACTGATGATATCGCCCTCTTCGAGCTTACGCTTCCCTGGAATCCCGTGTACAAGCTCTTCATTTACAGAAGCACATATGCTCCCCGGAAATCCGTTATATCCTTTAAAAGATGGCGTAGCACCATATTTTCGAATCGTCTTTTCCGCTATTTGATTGAGCTCTTTCGTTGTAATTCCTGGAGTAATATGTTGTTTCAACTCTTGATGAGTTAAAGCAACGATCCTGCCAGCTTCTCGCATGATTTCTATCTCGCGAGGAGTTTTGCAGATGATCATTACGCTAAGCACCCGATGAGAACATCGATATCAGCAAATACTTTATTGATATCTTGCTCACCATTAATGCTTTCTAAGTAACCAAGCTCCCCGTAGAAATCAAGCAAAGGTTTTGTTTGCTTAATATTTACATCTAAACGATTTGCTACAGTTTCCTCGTTGTCATCAGAGCGTTGATATAATTCGCCACCACATTTATCGCACACATCAGCTTTTGCTGGCGGATTGAATTCTAAGTGGTAAGTCGCACCGCACTCTTTACAAATGCGACGACCTGTAAGGCGTGTTAATAACAACCCTGAATCCACATTAATGTTTAAAACATAATCGATTTTTTTGCCAAGATCTTTCATAATCTCTTCAAGAGCTGATGCTTGTGCAACAGTTCGTGGGAAACCATCTAATAAGAATCCTTTAATACAGTCTTCTTGACTTAAACGTTCACGAACAATTCCGATTGTAACTTCATCTGGAACAAGCGCACCTTTATCAATAAAAGATTTTGCTTGTAAACCAAGTTCAGTTTCAGCCTTCATAGCTGCACGGAACATATCTCCCGTTGAGATGTGAGGGATGTTATACTTGGCAACAATCTGTTCGGCTTGTGTACCTTTACCAGCACCAGGAAGCCCCATTAAAATTAAGTTCATCCTTGTTCCCCCTCAGTACATGAGCATGTAGGGAAGATAATTCTTCCCACTTACTCACTGCTTGATAAACCCTTTGTAATGGCGTTTTACTAATTGGCTTTCTAGCTGCTTCATTGTTTCTAAAGCAACGCCGACAACGATTAACATACTCGTTCCACCAATCTGTGCAGATGGAGGAAGATTTCCCAATTTCGTAAAGATAACTGGTAAGATTGCAATCGCTGCTAGGAAAATTGATCCCACAAAGGTCAAACGATACAAGATTTTTGTTAGATATTGTTCTGTATTCTTACCCGGACGAATACCTGGAACATATCCACCTTGCTTGTTTAGATTCTCTGACATTTGCTCTGGATTAACCTGAACAAATGCATAGAAGTATGTGAAGGCCACAATGAGCGCAACATATATGATCATTCCCACTGGGTGAGAATAGTTAAAGTTTGCAATAATCCACTGCGATACATCATGTTTCGGGAAGAACTGTGCAATAGTTGGAGGCGTAATTAAGAATGAAACAGCAAAAATGACTGGAATAACACCCGCACTATTTACCTTAAGTGGTAAATGAGTGTTTTGTGCTCCAGCATGATTCCCATTCCCTCCTGTTACACGCTTCGCGTATTGAATTGGGATCTTTCTAACAGCCTGTTGAATGAAAATAACACCAACAATAACTGCTAGCACAGCTAGTAAAATCAATGCAACTTTAACGATACTCATGAACAATTGATCTCCGATATTTTGAAACTGTTGTTGATACACTTGAGATATAACACTTGGGATCGCCGCGGCAATACCACCAAAGATAAGGATGGAAATACCATTACCTACACCTTTAGATGTAATCTGCTCACCTAACCACATTAAAAATGCAGTACCAGCAGTCAGTACCGTAGCAATGTATAAATAAGTGCTCCAACCTGGATTCAAAATTAATTGCCCACCTACCATACCGTTAAAACCGATTGACATACCAAACCCCTGAATAAACGCAAGAACAATTGTAAAGTAACGCGTGAATTGCGTTAGTTTACGACGGCCCATTTCGCCTTGCTTCGACCATTCCGAAAATTTAGGAACAACATCCATCTGCAATAATTGCACGATGATGGATGCTGTAATATACGGCATGATTCCCATCGCGAAGATGGAGAAGTTCTTCAAGGCGCCACCGCCAAATGTATTTAGGATACCTAAGGCATTTAATTGATCTTGTGCTTTCAGTACGTCTCCATTTGTAAATGGCACTGGGATAAACGTGCCAATCCTGAATACGACTAACATCGCTAAAGTGAATAATATTTTACGTCTTATCTCAGCAACGCGCATAAAGTTGGAGATTGTACGAAACATTAGATCACCTCAACTGATCCGCCAGCTGCTTCAATTGCTTCTTTAGCACTTGAAGAGAACTTGTGCGCTTTAACAGTTAATTTTTTCTCTACTGATCCGCTTGCAAGAATTTTAACACCGTCGTTTAACTTGCTGATAACGCCAGTTTCCAGCAATAATTCAGGTGTTACTTCTGTACCATCTTCAAAACGATTTAACGTTGATAAGTTTACAATAGTAAACTCTTTACGGTTAATGTTTGTGAAGCCGCGTTTTGGTAAACGACGGAATAGTGGAGTTTGACCACCTTCGAAGCCAAGACGAACACCGCCGCCAGAACGTGCGTTTTGTCCTTTATGACCTCTACCAGCAGTTTTACCGTTACCAGAACCGATACCACGGCCCACACGGTTACGTACTTTACGAGAACCTTCTGCAGGTTTTAATTCATGAAGTTTCATTCCCAGGCACCTCCTTATATTAATGAGTTATCCTTAAGCTTCTTTTACAGTTATAAGGTGAGAAACTTTGTTGATCATACCAAGAATAGCAGGAGTTTCTTCCTTAACTACAGTTGAATTCAACTTTTTAAGACCTAAAGCTTCTACCGTCGCACGTTGATCTTGTGGACGACCAATTACACTACGAGTGAGGGTAATTTCTAACTTTTTCGCCATTTGTTTTCCCTCCTTAACCTAGTAGCTCTTCTACAGATTTACCGCGTAATTTTGCAACATCTTCAGCGCGCTTAAGTTCGCTTAATCCGTTCACAGTAGCGCGAATCATGTTGATTGGTGTGTTAGTACCAAGAGATTTCGAAAGAATATCTTGTACACCAGCTAATTCTAGTACCGCACGAACAGGTCCACCAGCAATAACACCAGTACCTTCAGCAGCAGGTTTTAAGAATACTTCACCAGCTCCAAAATGACCGTTGATTGTATGTGGAATTGTTGTACCAACTAATGGTACTGCGATTAGGTTTTTCTTAGCGTCTTCGATAGCTTTACGGATTGCGTCTGGTACCTCTTGTGCTTTACCAGTACCGAATCCAACATGACCGTTTTTATCGCCAACTACAACTAGTGCAGCAAAGCGGAAACGACGACCACCCTTAACAACTTTCGCGACACGATTTATCGTAACTACACGTTCTTCAAGTTCTAATTTACTTGGGTCAATGCGTTGCATCAATTTTCCCTCCTTTGACCATTAAAATTGTAATCCAGCCTCACGAGCAGCTTCAGCTAGAGCTTTAACACGGCCATGGTATAAGTAACCACCGCGATCAAATACTACTTCTTTAACGCCTTTCTCTACAGCACGCTTAGCAACTGATTCTCCAACTTTCGTAGCAGCTTCAGTATTGCTAGTACCGTTAAGAGCAAGGTCTTTATCAAGAGTAGATGCACTTACTAATGTTACACCATTTACATCATCAATAACTTGAGCGTAAATATGTTGGTTAGAACGGTACACGTTTAAACGTGGACGTTCTGCAGTACCAGTAAGTTTAGCACGTACACGTGCATGTCTTTTCTTACGAGTCGCATTTTTAGCAGCTTTAGTGATCATTCTTGTCACTCCTTTCTTTCACCTAACGGGTTTACTTAGCAGTTTTACCTTCTTTACGACGAACAACTTCGCCTTCGTAACGAATACCTTTACCTTTATATGGTTCAGGAGCACGTACAGCACGGATGTTAGCAGCAAATTCGCCAACACGTTGCTTGTCGATACCTTTAATTACGATTTTAGTTGGTACAGGTACTTCAACTTCAAGTCCTGCTTCTGGAGTCATTTCTACTGGATGAGAATAACCTACGCTTAAAACAAGTTTATCACCTTGTTTTTGAGCACGGTAACCAACACCGACTAATTCAAGTCCGCGTGCAAAACCTGTAGTTACACCTTCAACCATGTTTCCGATTAAAGCACGAGTTGTACCGTGTAATGCACGGTGTTCCTTCTGATCAGATGGACGCTCAACTGTTAGTGTATTTTCTTCAATTTTGATAGACATATTAGTTTTGAAAGTACGAGTTAATTCACCTTTAGGGCCTTTTACTGTTACAGTATTGTCTTCTGCAACTGTAATAGTAACACCTGCAGGGATTTCAAGAATCTTTTTACCAATACGAGACATGTGGTCACACCTCCGTTCGTTTTAAATATATATTACCAAACGTATGCTACTACTTCTCCACCAGTTTGTAATTGACGAGCGTCTTTGTCTGTCATTACTCCCTTAGATGTAGAAACAAGAGCGATACCTAATCCGTTAAGTACACGAGGTACTTCATCAGCTTTTGCGTAAACGCGTAAGCCAGGTTTACTGATACGTTTTAATCCAGTGATTACACGTTCATTGTTTGCACCATATTTCAGGAAAATACGAAGGATACCTTGTTTGTTATCCCCGATGTATTCTACATCACGAATGAAACCTTCACGTTTTAAAAGATCAGCGATCTCTTTTTTGATTTTAGAAGCAGGAACCTCTAATTTCTCATGACGTACCATGTTCGCATTACGGATGCGAGTAAGCATGTCTGCAATTGGATCTGTCATCACCATGTGTTTTACCTCCTTCCCATTTGTGGGTTTTACCAACTAGCTTTTTTAACACCAGGAATTTGACCTTTATATGCAAGTTCACGGAAACAAATACGACAAAGCTTAAATTTGCGGTATACAGAATGCGGACGACCGCAGCGTTCGCAACGTGTATACTCTTGTACTTTAAACTTAGGAGTACGCTTTTGTTTCGCGATCATAGATTTTTTAGCCACGTTTTCGCCTCCTCTACTTAGCGTTGGCTTCCATTATTTTTGGAATGGCATACCGAATTGTGTTAAAAGTTCACGAGCTTCTTCATCAGTTTTCGCTGTAGTAACGATTACGATGTCCATACCTCGGACTTTACTTACTTTATCATAATCAATCTCAGGAAAAATTAGTTGCTCTTTAACACCTAATGTGTAGTTCCCACGACCATCAAATGATTTCTTAGAAACACCACGGAAATCACGTACACGTGGTAAAGAAACTGATACTAATTTATCGAAGAACTCATACATTTGCTGACCGCGTAAAGTTACTTTCGCACCGATTGGCATACCTTCACGAAGACGGAAACCAGCGATTGATTTTTTAGCGCGAGTTACAACAGGTTTTTGACCTGCGATTTGAGTTAATTCTTCTACTGCATTGTCTAAAGCTTTTGAGTTAGATACCGCGTCACCAACACCAGTGTTGATTACGATCTTTTCGATTTTCGGTACTTCCATCACAGATTTATAGTTAAACTTGCTCATTAGAGCAGGAGTAATTTCCTTTTGGAACTTCTCTTTAAGGCGATTCAATGAAGTGACCTCCTTTCTTAAGAAAATTATTTATCTAATAATTCACCAGATTTTTTTGCAATACGCACTTTTTTACCATCTTCTACTTTGAAGCCTACGCGAGTAGGTTCGCCTGTTTTCGGATCTAATACCATAACATTAGAAACGTGAATAGGTGCTTCTTTCGTAATAATTCCACCTTGTGGATTTAATTGAGATGGCTTAGAGTGTTTTTTAACGATATTAACACCCTCAACGATAACACGGTTTTGCTTTGGGAAAGCCACAAGGATAACACCTTGTTTTCCTTTGTCTTTACCAGTGATTACCTGAACTTTATCACCTTTTTTTACATGCATCTTAATTCTGCACCTCCTTAGCAAGGCAATACCTTAAATTATAGAACTTCTGGAGCTAAAGAAACGATCTTCATGAAGTTGCTATCACGTAATTCACGAGCTACTGGTCCGAAGATACGAGTACCACGTGGGCTCTTATCGTCTTTGATGATAACCGCTGCGTTTTCATCAAATTTAATGTAAGAACCGTCCGGACGACGAGCTCCGCTCTTCGTACGTACCACTACTGCCTTAACAACGTCACCTTTTTTAACAACGCCACCTGGTGTTGCTTGTTTTACCGTAGCAACGATAATATCACCAATATAAGCATATTTACGACCAGAGCCGCCTAATACTTTAATTGTTAAAAGTTCGCGGGCACCAGAGTTGTCAGCAACTTTCAAACGAGATTCTTGTTGGATCATGTTATGAAACCTCCCTTCGGACTAAAAATTCCGATTCGTCTATTTAGATAACAACCGCTTCTTCAACGATTTCAACTAAACGGAAACGCTTAGTAGCAGAAAGCGGGCGAGTTTCCATGATTTTAACGATATCGCCAAGTTTCGCTTGGTTTTGCTCATCATGGGCTTTATACTTTTTAGAATACTTAACACGTTTTCCGTACAAGGAATGAGTTTTGTAAGTTTCAACTAAAACTGTAATCGTTTTGTCCATTTTGTCAGAAACAACACGACCAGTATAAACTTTGCGTTGGTTACGTTCGCTCACTATGCAAACCTCCCCTCAATTTATCGATTAATTCCGATCTCTCTTTCACAAACTACAGTTTTCATACGAGCAATCGCTTTACGTACTTCACGGATGCGAGTCGGATTCTCTAATTGTCCTGTAGCAAGTTGGAAGCGAAGATTAAACAACTCTTCCTTTAAAGCTTTAACTTTTGTTTCGATTTCGGCAGTGGTTAATTCACGAATATCATTAGTTTTCATTAGATTCACCACCATTTACTTCACGTTTTACGAATTTACATTTAATTGGTAATTTGTGAGCTGCAAGACGTAATGCTTCACGTGCTACCTCTTCAGATACACCCGCAATTTCAAACATAATTTTCCCAGGTTTTACTACTGCTACCCAGCCTTCTGGTGCCCCTTTACCGGAACCCATACGTACTTCTAAAGGTTTTGCAGTGTAAGGTTTAGAAGGGAAAATTTTAATCCATACTTTACCGCCACGTTTCATTTGACGAGTCATTGCACGACGAGCAGCTTCGATTTGACGGTTTGTAATCCATGAAGCAGCTAGTGCTTGTAAACCGAATTCACCAAAAGCGATTTCAGTTCCACCTTTTGCACGACCACGCATTTTACCACGATGCTCTCTACGATATTTTACGCGTTTAGGCATTAACATATTATTTTCCTCCTTCCTCAGAAGCTTTCTTTTTTGTAGGAAGGACTTCTCCACGGTAGATCCATACTTTTACGCCTAATTTACCGTATGTTGTATCAGCTTCAACTGCTGCATAGTCAATATCAGCGCGAAGTGTATGAAGTGGAACAGTTCCTTCACTGTAAGATTCTGCACGAGCGATATCAGCTCCGCCAAGACGACCAGAAACCTGTGTTTTAATACCTTTTGCTCCTGCACGCATAGCACGTTGAATAACTTGCTTTTGTGCACGACGGAATGATACACGGTTTTCTAATTGACGAGCGATGTTTTCGCCTACTAATTTAGCGTTAAGATCAGCTCTCTTAACTTCTAAAATGTTGATGTGTACACGCTTGCCTGTTAATTGGTTAAGAGCTTTACGAAGCGCTTCAACTTCAGTACCACCTTTACCAATTACCATACCAGGTTTCGCAGTGTGAATTGTAACATTTACACGATTTGCTGCACGTTCGATTTCTACTTTAGCAACAGCAGAATCTTTTAAGCGTACAGCAATGTACTCACGGATTTTGATGTCTTCATGTAATAACGTAGCATAATCTTTCTCAGCGAACCAACGAGATTCCCAGTCGCGGATAATACCGACACGAAGACCAATTGGATTAACCTTCTGACCCATCGATTATCCCTCCTTCTTTTCTGATACCACAACTGTGATGTGGCTTGTGCGTTTGTTAATTTGGCTTGCACGACCCATTGCACGTGGACGGAAACGTTTCAACGTTGGACCTTCGTCAACGAAGACTTTTTCAACAACTAGGTTGTTAATATCCATCTCATAATTGTGCTCTGCATTTGCGATTGCAGATTTTAAAACTTTTTCTACAACTGGAGAAGCAGTTTTTGGTGTGTGGTTAAGGATAGCAATCGCTTCACCCACTTGCTTACCTCGGATTAAGTCTACTACTAAACGAACCTTACGAGGAGCAATACGAACTGTTCTCACTACTGCTTTAGCTTGCATTGAAGTGCCTCCTCTCATTATCTTCTAGTTTTCTTATCGTCAGCAAGGTGACCTTTATACGTACGAGTTGGTGCGAATTCACCTAACTTATGGCCAACCATATCCTCAGTGATGTACACAGGTACGTGTTTACGACCATCATATACAGCAATTGTATGTCCGATGAACTGAGGGAAGATTGTTGAACGGCGAGACCAAGTTTTAACAACTTGTTTTTGCTCAGATGCAACTAATTTTTCCATTTTGTTCATTAAGTGATCATCGACAAATGGTCCTTTTTTTAAGCTACGAGCCATTTTGGTGCCTCCCTTCGTGATTGGCGTACGGTTCTTGAAGCGAACCGTACTACAATCCCATTATTTTTTACGACGACGAACGATAAATTTATCAGACGCTTTGTTTTTCTTACGAGTCTTGAATCCAAGAGTTGGTTTACCCCATGGAGACATTGGAGACTTACGTCCGATTGGAGAGCGACCTTCACCACCACCGTGTGGATGATCAACCGGGTTCATTACAGAACCACGAACTGTTGGGCGCTTACCTAACCAGCGAGAGCGACCTGCTTTACCGATTTTGATAAGTTCGTGTTGTTCGTTACCAACTTGACCGATTGAAGCGCGACAAGCAGATAATACTAAACGTACTTCACCAGAAGTTAAACGTACAAGTACGTATTTTCCTTCTTTACCAAGTACTTGAGCAGATGTACCAGCAGAACGAACTAATTGTCCGCCACGACCAGGCTTAAGCTCGATGTTATGAACAACAGTACCTACTGGAATGTTGATTAATGGTAATGCGTTACCGATTTTAATGTCAGCTTCAGGGCCAGACATAATTTCCATACCTACTTCTAAAGTTTTAGGAGCAAGAATGTAACGTTTTTCACCGTCAACGTAATTAATTAATGCGATATTCGCAGAGCGGTTTGGATCATATTCGATCGTAGCAACGCGTCCTGGAATTCCATCTTTGTTACGCTTAAAGTCGATGATACGGTATTGACGCTTATGTCCGCCACCTTGATGACGTACAGTAATTTTACCTTGGTTATTACGACCAGCCTGTTTGCTTAAAGGAGCAAGTAAAGACTTTTCCGGTCTGTCGGTCGTGATTTCAGCGAAATCATTCGTAGTCATGTTACGACGACCGTTAGTAGTTGGATTATACTTTTTAATTCCCATCTCAATTTCCCTCCTTCTTTAGTAAGAATTAAACGCCTTGGAAGATTTCGATTTCTTTGCTGTCAGCAGTTAGCTTAACGATTGCTTTACGACGACGGCTAGTAAAACCAGCGTGACGACCAACGCGTTTTGCTTTCGGCTTGTAGTTCATGATATTTACTTTGTCTACATTAACACCAAAGATCGCTTCTATCGCGTCTTTAACTTCTGTTTTATTAGATTTAACGTCCACGTCGAACGTGTATTTTTTTTCAGCCATCATTTCCATAGAACGTTCAGTGATAACTGGGCGCTTAATGATATCACGAGGATCTCTCATTATGCAAGCACCTCCTCTACTTTTTCCACTGCCGCTTTTGTCATGATTAGCTTATCATGATGAAGCACATCTAGCACATTTACGCCATCAGCAGTGATTACTGTTACTCCTGGGATATTGCGAGCAGATAACTCTACAGATTCGTTTGCATCAGCAGTTACGATAAGAGCTTTCTTCTCAACAGTTAATCCTTTAAGTACTGCTACCATGTCTTTTGTTTTTGGTGCATTTAACACTAGGTCTTCAAGAACTACAATGTTGTTCTCTACTACTTTAGTAGCTAATGCAGATTTGATTGCTAAACGACGAACTTTCTTAGGAAGTTTGTACGCATAGCTTCTTGGTGTAGGTCCGAATACCGTACCACCACCACGCCATTGAGGAGAGCGGATAGAACCTTGACGAGCACGTCCAGTTCCTTTTTGACGCCATGGTTTACGACCACCACCACGAACTTCAGAGCGAGTTTTTACTTTATGTGTACCTTGACGTAAAGATGCACGTTGCATCATTACAGCTTCAAATAGTACAGCTTCATTTGGTTCGATACCGAAAATAGCTTCAGCTAATTCGATTTCACCAACCTGTGAACCAGTTTGGTTATATACAGTAACTTTTGGCATTGGAATTCCTCCTTCCTATTGTGAATTATTTGCTAACCTTCACAGCGCCTTGAACAACTACAAGAGATTTCTTAGCACCTGGAACGTTACCTTTTACTAGTAATAAGTTGCGCTCAGTGTCAACTTGAACGATTTCTAAGTTTTGGATAGTAACTTGGTCTCCACCCATACGTCCAGCAAGTTTTTTGCCTTTGAATACACGGTTCGGAGCAACTGGCCCCATTGAACCTGGACGACGGTGATAGCGAGAACCATGAGACATAGGTCCGCGAGATTGTCCGTGGCGTTTAATAACACCTTGGAAACCTTTACCTTTAGAAATTCCTGTTACGTCAACGATTTCACCTGCAGCGAAAACTTCAACTTTTACCTCTTGACCAACCTCTAATCCGTCCACGTCTGCATCGCGGATTTCGCGAATGAAGCGCTTAGGAGTTGTAGATGCTTTAGCAGTGTGGCCTTGTTCAGGTTTGTTAGTTAACTTTTCACGTTTATCTTCAAATCCTAACTGAATTGCGTTGTAGCCATCAGTTTCAGTTGTTTTCTTTTGAAGAACAACGTTTGGATTAGCAGCGATTACCGTTACTGGGATTAACTCACCGTTCTCAGCAAATACTTGAGTCATACCGATCTTTCTTCCTAAGATTCCTTTGGTCATGAGTTACACCTCCTACATTTTTAAGTTATATAATTTATAATTTGATTTCGATATCTACACCAGATGGTAAGTCTAAACGCATTAATGAATCTACTGTTTGCGGAGTAGGACTCACGATGTCGATTAGACGTTTGTGCGTGCGCATTTCGAATTGTTCACGAGAATCTTTGTACTTATGAACAGCACGAAGAATTGTGTAAATAGTCTTCTCAGTTGGTAATGGGATCGGACCAGAAACTGTTGCCCCAGAACGCTTAGCTGTTTCTACAATTTTCTCAGCTGATTGATCAAGAATACGGTGATCATAAGCTTTTAAACGGATACGAATTTTTTCTTTTGCCATTATTTTCCCTCCTTCGTTCGCCTATTTCTAAAATAGACCTTCTCCATGGAAATTTCCCCACACCATGCCATGGCAAAGCGGCCGGGTGTGTCAGCAACCTTCCACTTCATCGCAGTCAAAGACCAACATTGTCTATTATACAATGTTATTCGTCTAGATGCAAGCATCTTTTTGTTTGCATCTGCTTTTCTCTACTTTTGCTATTATACATGGCACTTTAAAGAATATCAAGTTTTCATCTACTCTTATTTAACTTACAGTTTTTGGGTGTTACTTTCGTTTTATATACTATAGAAGAAACTCATCCAAAAATAGAAAATGCATCTCTTTCTTCTATAGTAATAAGCAATAAAAAAACTCAAGGGAGAATCCCTTGAGTTTTTAATAATCTAATTAAAGACTACTCAGCAACGATTGTAGCAACTACACCGTAACCTACTGTACGTCCACCTTCACGAATAGAGAATTTAGTTCCCTCTTCGATAGCGATTGGAGCGATAAGTTCGATAGTCATTTCGATGTTGTCACCAGGCATTACCATTTCAGTACCTTCTGGTAATTGGATGATACCAGTTACGTCAGTTGTACGGAAGTAGAACTGTGGACGGTAGTTAGCGAAGAATGGAGTATGACGTCCACCTTCTTCTTTAGATAATACGAAAACTTCAGCTTTGAATTTAGCGTGTGCTTTTACAGAGCCAGTTTTAGCAAGAACTTGTCCACGTTGGATGTCTTCACGAGCAACCCCACGAAGTAGAGCACCGATGTTGTCTCCAGCTTGAGCTTGGTCAAGAAGCTTACGGAACATTTCTACACCAGTTACAGTTGTAGTAGCATTCTCTTCAGCAAGACCGATGATTTCTACTACGTCACCAACTTTAACGATTCCACGCTCAACACGACCAGTTGCAACTGTACCACGACCTGTGATAGAGAATACATCCTCGATAGGCATTAAGAATGGTTTGTCAGTTTCACGTTCTGGAGTTGGGATGTAAGCATCAACTTCAGCCATTAATTCGATGATTTTTTCTTCCCACTCAGCTTCTCCTTGAAGAGCTTTAAGAGCAGAACCTTTAATTACAGGAATATCGTCGCCTGGGAATCCGTATTCAGATAATAGGTCGCGAACTTCCATTTCAACTAATTCTAATAATTCTTCGTCGTCTACCATGTCGCATTTGTTTAAGAATACAACGATGTAAGGAACACCTACTTGACGAGAAAGAAGGATGTGCTCACGTGTTTGAGGCATTGGGCCATCAGCAGCAGATACTACTAAGATACCGCCGTCCATTTGAGCAGCACCAGTGATCATGTTTTTAACATAGTCAGCATGACCTGGGCAGTCAACGTGTGCATAGTGACGAGTTTCAGTTTCGTACTCAACGTGTGCAGTTGAGATTGTGATTCCGCGCTCTCTTTCTTCTGGAGCAGCGTCGATTTGATCGTATCCGCGTGCTTCAGCACCACCAGCTTTTGCAAGAACTGTAGTGATCGCAGCAGTTAATGTAGTTTTACCATGGTCAACGTGGCCGATTGTACCGATGTTAACATGGGGTTTAGAACGTTCGAATTTAGCTTTAGCCATTCTAAATTCCTCCTTAGTTTATATAGGTTATTTTATATTTAGACTAGAAAGCGAGACATAAGCCTCACTTTCTAAGCTTACATAAGTAGTTATACTTGAACAATCGATAAAAATCAATTATTCACCTTTATTTTTTTTAATAATTTCTTCTGAAACAGACTTCGGTACTTCTTCATAATGATCAAATGTCATTGAGAATGTTCCGCGTCCTTGAGTGTTAGAACGTAATGCCGTTGCATAACCGAACATTTCAGAAAGTGGAACCATAGCGCGAACAACTTGTGCGTTACCGCGAGCTTCCATACCTTCTACACGGCCACGACGAGATGTTACGTCACCCATAATGTCACCCATGTACTCTTCAGGAATTACAACTTCAACTTTCATCATTGGCTCAAGAATTACTGGGCTACATTTAGAAACCGCAGCTTTAAGCGCCATAGATGCAGCGATTTTGAACGCCATCTCAGAGGAGTCAACATCATGGTAAGATCCGTCAACTAACGCAGCTTTAATGTCAACTAGTGGATAACCAGCTAGTACACCATTTTTAAGTGAGTCTTCAAGACCCGCTCCAACAGCTGGGATGTATTCACGTGGAACTACACCGCCGACAACCTTGTTTTGGAATTCGAATCCTTTACCTTCTTCATTAGGTTCAAACTCAATCCAAACGTGACCGAATTGTCCACGACCACCAGATTGACGAGCGAACTTACCTTCAACTTTCGCAGCAGCGCGGAAAGTCTCACGATATGCTACCTGAGGAGCACCAACGTTTGCTTCCACTTTGAATTCACGGCGCATACGGTCAACGATGATATCAAGGTGAAGTTCACCCATACCAGCGATGATTGTTTGGCCAGTTTCTTGGTCAGTGTGAGCACGGAATGTTGGATCTTCTTCAGAAAGCTTAGATAATGCTGTACCCATTTTATCTTGGTCAGCTTTAGATTTCGGTTCGATAGCTACAGAGATAACTGGCTCTGGGAATTCCATAGACTCAAGGATAACAAGGCTCTTCTCGTCACAAAGAGTATCACCAGTAGTAGTATCTTTTAAACCTACAGCAGCAGCGATATCACCAGCGTAAACTGTTGAAATCTCTTCACGGCTGTTAGCGTGCATTTGTAGGATACGACCTACACGCTCACGCTTACCTTTAGTTGAATTTCTCACGTATGATCCAGCATTTAACACACCAGAGTACACACGGAAGAACGTTAATTTACCAACATAAGGGTCAGTCATGATTTTGAATGCTAGAGCTGCGAATGGTTCTTCATCGCTAGACTTACGCTCGATAGCTTCTTCTGTATCCGGAAGAGTACCTTTAATAGCAGGTACATCTAATGGAGATGGTAGGTAGTCAATAACTGCGTCTAACAGAATTTGAACACCTTTATTTTTGAATGCAGAACCACAGATTACTGGGAAGAATTCAACAGAAGTTGTAGCCTTACGGATACCAGCTTTAAGCTCTTCTACAGTGATTTCTTCACCTTCTAGGTACTTCATCATCATTTCTTCATCAAGCTCAGCTACCGCTTCAATAAGTTTTCCACGGTATTCTTCAGCTAATTCTTTGTGCTCTTCAGGAATTTCAACACGCTCGATGTCTGTTCCTAAATCGTTACTGTACATGTAAGCACACTCTTCAACAAGGTCAATGATACCATTGAACTCGTCTTCAGCACCGATTGGTAACTGAATTGGATGTGCGTTTGCTTGTAAACGATCGTGGATTGTTCCTACAGAGTATAAGAAATCTGCACCAATCTTATCCATTTTGTTAACGAATACGATACGAGGTACACCATAAGTAGTAGCCTGACGCCAAACAGTTTCTGTTTGTGGTTCTACACCAGATTGTGCATCAAGTACTGCTACTGCACCATCAAGTACGCGTAAAGAACGTTCTACTTCTACTGTGAAATCTACGTGTCCTGGAGTGTCAATGATATTTACACGGTGACCTTTCCATTGTGCTGTAGTTGCAGCAGAAGTAATTGTGATACCACGTTCTTGCTCTTGCTCCATCCAGTCCATCTGAGATGCACCTTCATGAGTTTCACCGATTTTATGAATACGTCCTGTGTAATACAGAATACGCTCAGTTGCTGTTGTTTTACCAGCATCGATGTGAGCCATGATACCAATATTACGAGTGTTTCCTAAAGAGAACTCTCTAGTCATTTGGTGTCTTGCTCCTTCCATATATGGATTGGATTATTTTATTTTAAGTAGCAAAAAAGCCACTTTATATTGTTACATATGCCAGTGTCCAGTACCCTCATTATGTAAAACGAGCGCCCAACGAAAGGGAGAGGCATTCTCCCTCTCCACACTTCCATAAGCGACAAATAAAGCGGTTTATGCTTACATTTATTTTACGTTGAATCCTACCAACGGTAATGAGCAAATGCTTTGTTAGCTTCTGCCATTTTATGAGTGTCTTCACGTTTCTTAACAGCTGCACCAGCGTTGTTAGATGCATCTAAGATTTCGTAAGCTAGACGCTCTTCCATAGTTTTTTCACCACGAAGACGAGCATAGTTTACTAACCAGCGAAGACCTAAAGTTGTACGGCGTTCTGGACGAACCTCAACTGGAACTTGGTAGTTAGCACCACCAACACGACGAGCGCGTACTTCAAGAACAGGCATGATGTTCTTAAGAGCTTGCTCGAATACTTCCATTGGTTCTTTATCTGAACGTTCACGAACGATATCGAAAGCGTTATAAAGAATTGTTTGAGATTTACCTTTTTTACCGTCAACCATCATTTTGTTGATTAGGCGTGTTACAAGTTTAGAATTGTACATTGGATCTGGTAACACGTCACGTTTCGCAACAGGACCTTTACGAGGCATATTGAGTTCCTCCTTTCATTATAAGTTTATTATTTTTTAGCAGGTTTTGGTCGCTTAGTACCATATTTAGAACGTCCTTGCATACGTTTGTCAACACCAGCTGTATCAAGTGCACCACGAACGATGTGGTAACGTACCCCTGGTAAATCCTTTACTCGACCACCGCGAATTAATACTACGCTATGCTCTTGTAGGTTATGACCGATACCTGGGATGTAAGCTGTAACTTCAATACCATTTGTTAAACGTACACGAGCGTATTTACGTAACGCTGAGTTAGGTTTCTTCGGAGTCATTGTACCAACACGAGTACACACACCACGTTTTTGAGGTGCAGAGATATCAGTTGATTTTTTCTTTAAAGAATTAAAACCTTTGTTTAACGCAGGTGATTTAGACTTCCATACTTTATCAGTACGACCATTTCTCACTAATTGGTTAATAGTAGGCATTTGTTTATCCTCCCTTCGCATGTTTGTATGACCACATATCCAGGTGGTTCATTATTAGTTGAAAACAAAGTTTTTGCAAGGAAGAGCAAATGCTCTCTCCTCACAAAAACAGTTTTAACTTATTATTCCTATTGCTGAAGCTCCCACTTGAATCCCCGAAACTTTTCCAAGCTTACGAACTGATTCAACTTTGGTTATGGGTATGTTATGTTGCAAGGCAGTACGAATGATAACATGGGTTAACCGCACATCAGCATCTTCCGCAATAACAACTTCTTTAACTATACCATTTTTGATTGCTTCCAATGTTCGTTTATGACCAACGACTACATTTTCAGCATTTGACACTTTTTGATAAGACATATAAATATCCTCCAAAGCATCGTTCAGGAGCAACCTTGATTATAGTAACATTTTGTCTCATACAATGTCAACTAGGATTAGCTGTTTTTATACAAAATTTACGACGGAAAATTTTACTGTTCCACATAAACTTCATCGTTTTCTACATTCATGTTATCTTGTGTTGTTTTTACAAGATCCACTTGGCGATAACGATTCATACCTGTTCCAGCAGGAACAAGCTTACCGATAATAACATTCTCTTTCAATCCTAGAAGCTCATCGCGTTTACCCTTAATTGCTGCATCTGTTAGAACACGAGTTGTTTCTTGGAACGATGCTGCAGATAAGAACGAATCAGTTTCAAGTGAAGCTTTAGTAATACCAAGTAGAACCGGTCTAGCTGTTGCTGGTTGTTTACCTTTCAGTAACACCTTCGCATTCGCATCAGTAAACTGATGGATGTCTAGTAATGTTCCTGGTAATACATCTGTTTCACCCGCATCACTTACACGAACTTTACGTAGCATTTGACGTACCATTACTTCTACGTGTTTGTCACCAATTTCTACCCCTTGCATACGGTATACTTTTTGAACTTCACGTAATAAGTATTCTTGAACTGCTGTAATATCCGTTACTTTTAGTAATTCCTTCGGATCAATAGAACCTTCTGTTAACTCTTTACCGTGGCTAATTGGCTGTCCTAGAGTTACTTTCAGACGAGCACCGTAAGGGATAGCATACGTACGAGCTTCAACTTCACCCTGTACAACTACTTCTTGGCGATCTTTAACATCGTTGATCGCTGCGATAACACCGTCGATTTCACTGATAACTGCCTGACCTTTCGGATTACGAGCTTCGAAGATCTCTTGGATACGAGGTAAACCTTGTGTGATATCATCTCCGGCAACCCCACCTGTATGGAACGTACGCATCGTTAACTGTGTACCTGGCTCACCGATAGATTGAGCTGCGATAATACCTACCGCCTCTCCTACTTCTACGTCTGTACCAGTTGCTAAGTTACGACCGTAACACTTCTTACATACACCATGGCGAGTATTACACGTAAACGCTGAACGAATATTTACAGTTTCAACACCCGACTTTTCAACGATATAAGCAATATCTTCAGTAATTAATTGATTTTCAGCAATTAATACTTCACCTGTTTCAGGATGTTTTACAGTTTTTCTCGCAAAACGTCCAACAAGACGATCATATAGTGACTCAATAACTTCATTACCCTCTTTAATCGCACCAATTAGTAAACCACGATCTGTTCCACAATCATCTTGACGAACAATTACATCTTGTGCAACGTCTACAAGACGACGTGTTAAGTAACCAGAATCGGCAGTTTTAAGTGCTGTATCGGCAAGACCTTTACGCGCACCATGCGTAGAGATGAAGTACTCAAGCACTGTTAAACCTTCACGGAAACTTGATTTGATCGGAAGCTCAATGATACGACCAGATGGATTGGCCATCAGACCACGCATACCAGCAAGCTGAGTAAAGTTCGATGCGTTACCACGGGCACCGGAATCACTCATCATGAAGATTGGGTTGCGTTTATTCAAGGATTTCATCAGTTTTCCTTGGATAACATCTTTTGCATTACTCCAAATAGAGATAACGCGATCGTAACGTTCTTCTTCCGTGATTAAACCGCGACGGAATTGTTTAATTACATTATCTACTTTTGCTTGTGCTTCATGGAGAATTTCATTTTTTTCGCCTAATACAAGAATGTCTGATACCCCAACTGTAATACCAGCTTTTGTAGAGTATTTAAATCCTAAGTTTTTCATACGGTCAAGCATGCGAGATGTTTCCGTAATTTGGAAACGTTTGAATACTTCCGCAATAATATTACCAAGGATTTTCTTGCTAAATGGCGCCACTTCTTCGCGACTAGCAATAATTTCTTTAATGTTCGCACCTTTTTCAACGAAATATTCCGCTGGTGTTTCTTTTTCAAGGTTTGAGTTTGTTGGTTCATTAATATAAGGGAACGACTCTGGTAAGATTTCGTTAAATATTAATTTACCAACTGTTGTTAATAGAAGCTTACTCTTTTGCTCTTCAGTAAACGTTACATTATTTACCGAACTCGCAGCAACTGCAACACGTGTGTGCAGATGTACATATCCATTTTGGTATGCAAGTATTGCTTCGTTTGCATCTTTGAAGACCATACCTTCACCGATTGCACCCTCGCGCTCAAGTGTTAAGTAATAGTTACCTAATACCATATCCTGAGATGGAGTAACAACTGGTTTTCCGTCTTTTGGATTCAAGATGTTTTGTGCCGCTAACATAAGAATACGAGCTTCTGCTTGTGCCTCTGATGATAACGGAACGTGAACCGCCATTTGGTCACCGTCAAAGTCCGCGTTGTATGCAGTACATACAAGTGGGTGAAGACGGATTGCACGACCTTCTACTAGTGTAGGTTCAAACGCCTGGATACCAAGACGGTGAAGTGTTGGTGCGCGGTTTAGAAGTACTGGATGCTCTTTGATCACAGATTCTAAAACGTCCCAAACTTCAGGGTGTACACGCTCGATTTTACGTTTAGCACTCTTAATGTTGTGTGCTAATCCTTTTCCAACTAACTCTTTCATAACGAAAGGTTTAAACAATTCAAGTGCCATTTCTTTCGGCAATCCACATTGGTACATCTTTAAGTTCGGTCCTACAACGATTACAGAACGGCCAGAGTAGTCAACACGTTTACCTAATAAGTTTTGACGGAAACGTCCTTGTTTACCTTTAAGCATGTGAGATAGTGATTTTAATGGACGGTTACCTGGTCCAGTAACTGGACGGCCGCGGCGACCATTATCGATTAATGCGTCTACAGCTTCTTGTAACATACGTTTTTCGTTTTGAACGATGATGCTTGGTGCACCTAAGTCCAATAGACGTTTTAAACGGTTGTTACGGTTAATTACACGACGATATAAGTCGTTTAAGTCAGAAGTAGCAAAACGTCCACCATCTAACTGTACCATCGGGCGTAGTTCTGGTGGGATAACTGGAAGAACCTCTAAGATCATCCAAGATGGGTGATTTCCAGAGTTACGGAATGCTTCTAATACTTCTAGACGTTTAATAGCACGAGTACGGCGTTGTCCTTGTGCTGTTTTTAATTCTTCCTTTAAGAAGTCTACTTCTTTATCTAAATCGATGTCTTGCAGTAATTTTTTAATCGCTTCTGCACCCATAGCAGCATGGAATGTACTGCCATATCGATCACGATATGCACGGTATTCTTTTTCAGAAAGTAATTGCTTCTTATCAAGTGGTGTATCTCCACTTTCTGTTACAACATAAGAAGCGAAATAAATTACTTCTTCAAGCGCGCGAGGGGACATGTCTAAGACAAGTCCCATGCGGCTCGGGATACCTTTGAAATACCAAATATGAGATACAGGAGCAGCTAATTCGATATGACCCATACGTTCACGACGAACTTTTGCACGCGTTACTTCAACGCCACATCGATCACAAACTACACCTTTATAACGTACACGTTTATATTTTCCGCAATGACATTCCCAGTCCTTTTGTGGTCCGAAAATACGCTCACAGAACAAGCCATCTTTTTCAGGCTTTAACGTACGATAGTTAATTGTTTCTGGTTTCTTAACTTCACCGTATGACCAAGAACGAATCTTGTCAGGTGAAGCAAGTCCAATCTTCATATATTCAAAGTTATTTACATCTATCAAGGGGCCTACCTCCCTTTTAGTCTACAGGTTATCCCAATTATTCCTTAGTTGTCTCAACTTCAACATTCAATTTATCTGCTGATTGATGATCATCATCTTCCGTATCACGCATTTCAATTTCTGTATCATTGATCGACATCATTTTAACGTCCATACCTAAACTTTGCAGTTCTTTAATCAATACTTTGAATGATTCAGGAACGCCTGGTTCTGGAACATTTTCACCTTTAACAATTGCTTCATACGTCTTAACACGTCCAATAACATCATCAGACTTCACTGTTAAGATTTCTTGAAGAGTATAAGCGGCACCATAAGCTTCAAGTGCCCAAACCTCCATCTCACCGAAACGCTGTCCACCGAACTGAGCTTTACCTCCAAGAGGTTGCTGCGTTACAAGTGAGTATGGTCCAGTAGAACGAGCATGAAGCTTATCGTCAACCATGTGCGCAAGTTTGATCATATACATGACACCAACAGATACACGGTTATCGAATGTCTCACCAGTACGTCCATCATACAGGATTGTTTTCGCGTCATTTGCCATACCAGCTTCTTCAATTGTGCCCCATACATCTTCCTCACGAGCACCATCGAATACCGGTGTTGCAATGTGAATACCAAGGTATCTTGCTGCCATACCAAGATGAAGCTCTAATACCTGACCGATATTCATACGAGATGGTACCCCTAATGGGTTTAACATGATATCGATTGGCGTACCATCTGGTAAGTAAGGCATATCTTCTTCCGGTAAAATACGGGAAATAACACCTTTGTTACCATGACGACCGGCCATTTTGTCACCTTCAGAAATTTTACGCTTTTGAACGATATATGCACGTACAAGTTGATTCACGCCTGGTGGCAATTCATCGCCATCTTCACGGTTAAACACTTTTACGTCTAAGATAATACCGCCACCACCGTGTGGTACACGTAGTGATGTATCACGTACTTCACGTGCTTTCTCACCGAAAATTGCATGTAATAGACGTTCTTCTGCCGTTAATTCTGTTACACCTTTTGGCGTTACTTTACCAACAAGTAGATCTCCATCTTTTACTTCAGCACCGACGCGAATAATACCGCGCTCGTCAAGATTACGAAGTGCATCTTCTCCAACATTCGGGATATCACGTGTAATTTCTTCTGGTCCAAGCTTCGTATCACGAGCTTCTGATTCATATTCTTCAATATGGATAGAAGTGTACACATCATCTTTTACAAGGCGCTCACTCATGATGATCGCATCCTCATAGTTATAACCGTCCCATGTCATAAAGCCAACAAGCACGTTACGTCCAAGCGCTAGTTCACCTAGTTCCATAGAAGGACCATCCGCAAGGATTTCACCTTTTACAACTTGGTCTCCAACACTTACGATTGGACGTTGGTTGTAGCAAGTTCCTTGATTAGAACGAATGAATTTTTGCATTTTGTAGCGATCTAAGTCGCCTTTTACTGTTTGACCGTCAACGTCTACATAGCGACGTACCCAAACTTCACGTGCTTCTACGCGCTCAACAACACCAGGCTGTTTACAGATTACTGCAGCACCTGAGTCTTTTGCTGATACGTACTCCATACCTGTACCTACAATCGGAGATTCCGGATTTATTAACGGAACCGCCTGACGTTGCATGTTCGCTCCCATAAGTGCGCGGTTAGAGTCATCGTTTTCTAAGAACGGAATACAAGCTGTCGCTGCCGACACTACTTGTTTTGGAGATACATCCATGTAGTCGATGCGTTCTTTATTTGTGACAATGTTTTCACCACGGAAACGAGCTACGATATCTTCATCAAGGAATTCCCCTACTTCAGATAATTTCATATTCGCTTGGGCTACAACATAGTTATCTTCTTCATCTGCTGTTAAATAATCAACCTGCCCTGTTACAAGACCAGTTTCTGGGTCAACACGACGGTATGGCGTTTCAATGAAACCAAACTCATTTACTTTCGCAAACGAAGATAATGAGTTAATCAAACCGATGTTTGGTCCCTCTGGTGTTTCGATTGGACACATACGACCATAGTGAGAGTAGTGAACGTCACGTACTTCAAAGCCTGCGCGCTCACGCGTTAAACCACCGGGTCCTAATGCAGATAGTCTTCGTTTGTGAGTTAACTCTGCTAATGGGTTTGTTTGATCCATGAACTGAGATAACTGAGAACTTCCGAAGAACTCTTTAATAGATGCAATAACCGGGCGAATGTTAATTAACGCTTGTGGTGTAATTGCATTTGTATCTTGAATCGACATTCTCTCACGAACAACACGTTCCATACGAGAAAGACCGATACGGAATTGGTTTTGTAGTAACTCTCCTACAGAACGCAGACGACGATTTCCTAAGTGGTCAATATCATCTGTATCCCCTACTTTATATAGCAAGTTAAAGAAGTAGCTAATAGAAGCAAGAATATCACCTGGTGTGATGTTTTTTATATCACGAGTAATATTTGCATTCCCAATTACGTTTATAGATCGTTCGCCTTCTGATTCTGGAGCATAGATCTTAATAGATTGCAGCTCAACTTCGCCTGCTACCACTCCACCCATTGGTTTCGCTGTTTTGAATCCAATGTTTTTCTCTAAGTAAGGTAGAATGCGATCCAGTGTACGACGATCTAAGACTGTTCCTTCTGCCGCTAAAATTTCACCAGTTTCTGGATCCACCAGTGTTTCAGCTAAACGTTGGTTAAACAATCTGTTTTTAATGTGTAGCTTTTTGTTGATCTTATAGCGACCTACATTTGCTAAATCGTAGCGCTTCGGATCAAAGAAACGAGACACAAGTAAGCTCTTTGCATTTTCTACTGTTGGTGGTTCACCAGGGCGTAGACGCTCATAAATTTCAAGCAATGCTTTCTCTGTGCTATCTGTGTTGTCTTTTTCTAACGTATTGCTTAAGTATTCGTTATCACCTAAAAGCTCGGTGATTTCTTGATCAGAGCCAAACCCTAATGCGCGTAACAAAACAGTTACAGGAAGTTTACGCGTACGGTCAATACGCACATATACAACATCCTTAGCATCTGTTTCATACTCTAACCAAGCCCCGCGGTTTGGAATTACAGTAGCAGTAAAACCACGTTTTCCGTTTTTATCCACTTTGCCACTATAGTATACGCTTGGAGAGCGAACTAACTGGGAAACGATAACACGTTCTGCACCGTTAATTACGAATGTTCCAGTCTCTGTCATGAGTGGGAAATCTCCCATGAACACATCTTGTTCTTTTACTTCACCAGTTTCCTTGTTGATTAGACGCACTTTTACACGAAGTGGTGCTGCATACGTCACATCACGCTCTTTGCATTCTTCTACAGAGTATTTAGGTTCACCTAAGCTGTAGTCGATAAATTCAAGCGATAGATTTCCCGTAAAGTCTTCGATCGGAGAAATGTCTTGGAACATTTCTCGCAAACCCTCATCAAGAAACCACTGATAAGAAGAGGTTTGAATTTCGATAAGATTTGGTAACTCTAATACTTCACTAATACGGGCATAACTTCTTCGTTGGCGGTGGCGTCCGTATTGAACTAGTTGACCTGTCAACTGCTTCACCCCTCAAATCATGAGTATTATAAATGCACAAAAAAATTTGTGCAAAAATCACAAATAAATACAACTACTGCTATTAGCGTAGTTTTTTTCTCTTAAAGATAGATACGTTGAGTCTTTCTATCTGCTCAAAAAAGAAAAATGGCTTCTATAAGAAAACCATCATTCTGTTTCATAATCTGCTGATTTTACTATCTTTTCCAAGAGAAGCAAAAATATACATCTTTCTCAACGCAGAAAATCATATATTGGCATTGTATAATGTTAACATAGCCAAAAATAACCGTCAACGCTTTTTTGATTTTATGATATAATATCCTTTTTTCTTTTCTACAACTTCAACTTCAGAAAATGCTTCTTCTAGTTTTTTCAGCGCAGATGGCGCACCTTGTTTCTTTTGAATAACAATCCACAGTTCTCCACCTGAAACTAAATACTCCACAGCCTTTTCTAAAATCTCATGCACGATATCTTTACCAGCACGAATTGGAGGATTAGATAGAATAGCAGCATACTTGCCATCTACATTTTCATAGACACTACTTTGCAAAATACGTATATTTTCAATTCTGTTATTAGCGGCATTTTCTTTTGCAAGTCCCAAGGCCCTTTCATTCACATCCACCATGTGAATTTCACGATCTTGAAACTCTTTCGCTAACGACAAACCGATTGGACCGTACCCACATCCTACGTCTAACACATTACCTTTAACATCTGGCATTTGAAACGCTTCAATTAAAAGACGAGAACCAAAGTCCACTTCGTTTTTCGAGAACACCCCATGGTCAGATAAAAAAGTAAATCGAGATTCACGAAGTGTAAATTCCCATCGTTTACGATCACTTTTACTAGAAGGGTCGTTAGAAAAATAATGGTCTGCCATATGGCCACCTCTTTTCTTTACAGTTAAAAAAAAAGCTCGCATGAGAGCGAGCTTTTTTTAAAGCACCAAAAGTTAATTACTTAACTTCTACAACAGCGCCAACTTCTTCAAGTTTAGCTTTCATTTCTTCAGCTTCCTCTTTAGTAACGCCTTCTTTGATTGCTTTTGGAGTGTTGTCAACTAATTCTTTAGCTTCTTTTAAGCCAAGACCAGTGATTTCACGTACAGCTTTGATAACTTTGATTTTTTGAGCGCCAGCACTTGCAAGTACTACGTCAAATTCAGTTTGCTCAGCAGCAGCTTCACCAGCGCCACCAGCTACAGCTACAGGAGCAGCAGCAGTTACGCCGAATTCTTCCTCGATAGCTTTTACTAAGTCGTTAAGTTCTAATACAGTCATAGATTTAACTGCTTCAATGATTTGTTCTTTAGTCATTGTAAATATCCTCCCTTAAATAGGTTTGTATTGTTTTATAGATAACAAATAATTATCTTTTAAAAAATTAAGCGCCTTGCTCTTCCTTTTGATCTGCAACTGCTTTAGTAGCAAGTGCAAGATTACGGATTGGAGCTTGAAGAACGCTAAGAAGCATAGAAAGTAAGCCTTCACGTGATGGAAGAGTAGCGATAGCTTCAACCTCATCAAGTGTTACAAGTTTACCTTCGATTACGCCCGCTTTAATTTCTAAAGCTTCATGATTTTTAGCGAAGTCGTTTAATACTTTCGCAGGAGCAACTACATCCTCGTTACTGAACGCGATTGCGTTTGGTCCTGTTAAGAATTCGTTTAACTCAGCCATTTCAGCAGACTCTGCAGCACGACGAGTTAAAGAGTTTTTGTAAACTTTGAACTCAACGCCAGCTTCACGTAAGTTTTTACGTAATTCTGTTGCTTCAGAAACTGTTAAACCACGGTAGTCAACAACAATTGTAGATTTACTCGCGCGAAGTTTTTCAGCGATTTCAGTTACAACTTGTTGTTTAGTTTCGATTACTTTGCTCATGTTATTACACCTCCTGTAGATTATATAGAAGATGTACCGAAAGTGCACTAAAAACCTCCATGCCCAACTTGTAGACATGGAGGCATATAGTCACAGAAAAAAGATTCCGCTTCGTATATTAACACCTAGGTAGGAAATTAAGTCGAATCGACTCCTACTGTCTACGGTACACTATTAAAATTCACAACATAAATGATTATATTAAAACTTCTTTATGAAGTCAACTTCCAATTTTTACGCAAGTGTAGAAACGTCTACGCGTACGCCAGGTCCCATTGTAGAAGCAACAGTTGCGTTCTTCATGTAAGTACCTTTTGCAGCAGCTGGCTTAGCTTTTTGTAGCGTGTCAGCAATTGTTTTGAAGTTTTCTACTAATTTAGCATCTTCGAAAGATACTTTACCGATTGGAACGTGGATGTTACCAGCTTTATCAACGCGGTATTCAACTTTACCAGCTTTGATTTCGTTAACAGCTTTAGTTACATCGAAAGTAACTGTTCCAGTTTTAGGGTTTGGCATTAAACCTTTAGGTCCTAATACACGACCAAGTTTACCAACTTCACCCATCATGTCAGGAGTTGCTACTACTACATCGAAATCGAACCAACCTTTTTGGATTTTACCGATGTAATCAGCATCGCCTACGAATTCAGCGCCAGCAGCTTCAGCTTCTTTTGCTTTTTCGCCTTTAGCGAATACTAATACACGTTGTACTTTACCAGTACCGTGTGGAAGAACAACTGCACCACGAATTTGTTGGTCAGCTTTCTTAGGGTCAACACCTAAACGGAATGCAGCTTCTACAGTTGCATCAAATTTAGCTGTGTTTGTTTTCTTTACTAATTCTACTGCTTCTGTTGCAGAGTAAGCAGATGCACGATCAACAAGCTTCGCAGCTTCAACGTACTTTTTACCTCTTTTAGCCATGTTTGTTTCCTCCTTGAATGTGGTTTTAGCGGAATAACCTCCCACGTTTACGCCTTCATTCCGGGAACCCCCGAGGATGTGCGCCCATCCATTTATTTAAAAATGATAATCATTTACGATAATAAAGGTTGCGAATTGGAATTCCAGACCCGCAACCTTTTTTACAAAAAACAAATCGAATTAGTCTTCGATAACGATGCCCATACTGCGCGCAGTACCTTCAACCATACGCATTGCAGCTTCTACGCTAGCAGCGTTTAGGTCAGGCATTTTAGTTTCAGCGATTTCGCGTACTTTATCACGCTTAACAGTTGCCACTTTATTACGGTTTGGTTCACCAGAACCAGACTCAATACCAGCTACTTTCTTAAGAAGAACAGCAGCAGGAGGAGTTTTAGTAATGAAAGTGAATGAACGGTCCTCAAATACCGTAATTTCAACAGGGATGATAAGACCAGCTTGATCAGCTGTACGAGCGTTAAACTCTTTACAGAAGCCCATGATGTTAACACCTGCTTGTCCTAATGCTGGACCAACCGGCGGAGCTGGATTAGCTTTACCTGCAGGAATTTGAAGTTTTACTATTTTAATTACCTTTTTAGCCACGAGACACACCTCCTTAAGTCCGTGATGTGGTCAATTGGGCAGTGATTTGCCCTCCCACTTCATATTTTATCATAATGATAAAATCTTTTTCAAAAAACGTCTCCGTTACCGAAGACGTACTGACTTAAAAGATATTATCACTTTTTACAATTCATTTCAAGTTTCATTTTATAATTTTTCAATTTGATGGAAATCAAGTTCAACCGGAGTCTCGCGACCAAACATGTCTACAAGCACGCTAACTTTTTTCTTTTCCACATCAATTTCTTCAATCGCACCCGTATAATCCGCGAATGGCCCTTCATTTACACGCACTGTTTCATGAAGTTCAAATTCGAAATCAACCACTTCATTGTCCATTCCCATATGCTTCATGATGGTAACAACTTCCTCTTCTAATAGAGGCGATGGTTTAGATCCTGAACCAGAAGAACCAACAAAACCTGTTACACCTGGCGTATTACGAACAACATACCAAGAGTCGTCAGTCATGATTAGTTCTACTAATACGTAACCTGGGAACACTTTTCTTTTCGTTATTTTTTCTTTACCATTTTTCATTTCTACTTCTACTTCTTCCGGAACAACAACACGGAAAATTTTATCTTGCATACCCATTGATTCTACACGTTTCTCTAGGTTTGCCTTTACTTTATTTTCATATCCAGAATAAGTATGGACAACATACCAACTTTTTTCCATTCATTTAGGACGAGCGTCCTTCCCTCCCTGACGTACATTTTTTTGCGCAAATGAAAAAACCCGTTCACCGGGCTTTTACACAGTTCTTATAAATAACATTATATCATGGATAAGTGCTTCTTATTCAAGAATTAACCAAGAATTAACCGAATTAAAGAAGAAATGCCCATATCAACCACTGCGAAGAAAATCGCAAAGAACACAACTGTCGCAATAACAGTCGTTGTTGAGCGGAGTAATTCATCTTTTTTAGGCCAACTTACTTTTTTCATTTCGCGACCTACATCGCCGAAAAAGTTCGTTAAACGCATCTACGGGACCTCCAGTGTATTATTTATTTTGTTTCTTTGTGAACTGTATGCTTATTGCATGTTTTACAAAACTTCTTTATCTCAAGTCGCTCTACTGAGCTCGTATCTTTCATCGTAGAGTAGTTTCGATTTTTACACTCTTCACATGAGAGTACAACTTTTTTCCTCATTAGTTACACCAACCTTGTAACATTGTCCCTAAAAATGTATCATACAACAAAAGACAATGTCAATGTCATGACTTTCACTCTCTTAACAAAAAGAAAACAGGTGAATTATTTTACACCTGCGGCACTTGCTATGAATTTAAAGTTGTACTCTCTCTCATCTCCATATATCTTTCTAATTTCCTTTTTACACGCTGCAATGCGTTATCAATAGATTTCACATGCCTGTTTAACTGTTCTGAAATTTCTTGATAGGAACGACCATCTAAGTATAAAGAGAGCACTTTTCTTTCTAAATCGCTTAATAATTCAGATATTTTTGATTCTATGTCTGTATATTCTTCCTTACTGATAATCATCTCTTCTGGATCAGTTACTTTCGATTCCGAAATAACATCTAATAATGTTCGATCAGATTCCTCATCGTAAATTGGCTTGTCTAAAGACACATACGAATTTAACGGAATATGTTTTTGCCTTGTTGCTGTTTTAATAGCGGTAATAATTTGTCGAGTGATACACAGTTCAGCAAATGCTTTGAACGAAGACAGCTTGTCCCCTTTATAATCACGAATGGCTTTAAACAATCCAATCATGCCTTCTTGAACAATATCTTCTCGATCGGCACCCACTAAGAAATAAGATCTTGATTTCGCGCGAACAAAGTTCTTATATTTGTGAATTAAATATTCTAGAGCGTCAGTATTACCTTTTCGAACTAACTCAACGATTGCCTCATCCTCTAAATCACGAAATGTAACGTCGCCTACACTTACGAAGCCTGCTTCCACCTTGATCCCTCCGACCGCTATATATTTAGCAATATTATACAGTAAAAAGATAAAGAGCGTCAATGCTTCAACGCTCTCCTCTTCTTAATTTTTCTAATTTTTCTGTAATATCTTCACTAAATATCTTTCGCATGGCGGGTTGCTTTTCTTTCGTGTCTTTTGTACGCCTTCTTACTTGTTGTTCCATCGCTTGCACTTCTAACTCTAATTCACGCGCAGATTTTCGAAGTGCACCTTGCGCAAATATAATCCACTGCTCCGTATAATCCGAAGTTGCAACGTATATTTGTGTATTTATATTTCTAAGCTCAATCGCAAGTTGCTCTATCTTTTCATCTGCAGTTTGATTCTTTCTCGTGAATATTACTTCCACCCGCGATTGTTTCATCTTTTTTTCAATACCATAGACTGTATAGGCATCAAAGACAATCATTACCTTTGTGCCTGTATAGCCTTGATAATTCGCCATCTTATCAATAAGTGCGTCTCTTGATGATTGTAAATCTACATCCCGCAGTTTCTTCAAGTCTCCCCAAGCCCCGATAATGTTGTAACCGTCAACGATTAAAATATCGTCCATTTTTTATTTACCAATTTCGTGACGTTTACGATATACCTCATACATTAACAAACTTGCGGCTACTGAAGCATTTAAGGATGTAACTTTACCGACCATCGGTAAAGTAATTAGGAAATCACACTTTTCACCAATAATACGACTCATACCTTTTCCTTCACTACCAATCACTAGTCCGATTGGCATATTACCATCTAAATTACGGTAATCTGTTTTCCCTTTGGCATCTGTACCAGCAATCCAAAGTCCACGTTCTTTTAATTCATCAATTGTACGCGATAAATTTGTTACACGTGCAACAGGAATATATTCAATTGCCCCAGTCGACGCTTTCGCAACTGACGCTGTAAGTCCCACCGCTCTTCTTTTCGGAATAATAACCCCATGAGCCCCTGTTGCATCCGCAGTACGCATAATAGAACCTAAGTTATGTGGGTCTTCAATTTCATCTAAAATTAAGAAGAACGGATCTTCATTACGTTTTTCTGCTAATTTAAACAAATCCTCTAACTCAGCATATTGATATGCAGCTACTTGAGCAATTACACCTTGATGATTTCCCTCAACCAATTGATCTAATTTCTTCTTTGGTGCGTGTTGCAAAATAACCTTATTCTCTTTTGCTAATGCTAGTACAATCTGCACTTGTCCTTTGGCAGCACCTTCCGCTACCAAAATTTTATTAATATCTCGCCCCGCTCTTAAAGCTTCAATTACAGGGTTACGTCCGATAATATATTCACTACTCATGATGATGTGCTCCCTTCCTTTTCGTCCAAAACGTCAATCGCCTTATATACAATCTCGTCCAATCTTTCACGATTATTCAACAAGTGATGATAACCGATTAGCGCTTCAAAGGCTGTACTGTATCGATATGTTTGTACATCTGTATTTTTCGGAACAGTACCCGAATTTGCATTACGCCCTCTTCTTAATACCGCCTCTTCCTCTTCTGTCAAAAATGCCGTATCTAATAAATGATAAACAACTTTCGCCTGTGCTTTTGCCGAAACAAAGCTCGTCCCTAAGCGATGTAATTGATTAGGGCGAACTTTCCCCTTTTGAAGGAGGTGATAGCGGATATATTGTTCATATACCGCATCACCCATATATGCTAACGCTAAGCTGTTCAATTGCTTTGCATCAATCATTCTTATCCTCTTTTCCATCTTGTACCTTGAGCGGTATCTTCTAAAATAATATTACGTCCTTTTAAATCATCGCGAATTTGATCAGATAATGCGAAGTCACGATTTTGACGAGCTTCAATACGCTTTTGGATTAGTGCTTCAATTTCTTCATCAAGCAACTCTTCTTGTGCTAATTCTAATCCTAAAATACTAAATAATGTTTCAAGTTGTTTTACATACGCTTCAATTACAATTTTAGAAGTATGTTCTTCTAACAAATATTGATTTGCGTGATTTGCTACGTTATATAATTCAGTAATCGCATTAGCCGTATTGAAATCATCATCCATCGCTTCTTCGAATGCAACCTGGAACTTTTCCATTTCAGCTAACCATTTTTCATTATGGTCCGTTAAATCCGTACTACTTTCCATACGATGCTTTAAGTTACCGTAAGCTGTTTTAATTCTTTCTAGTCCATTATTCGTACTTTGCAATAAATCTTCGCTAAAGTTAATTGGGTGACGGTAATGTACCGATAACATAAAGAACCTAATTAACTGTGGATCATATTGTTTAATAATATCATGAACTAAAATGAAGTTTCCAAGCGACTTAGACATCTTCTCGTTATTAATATTAATATATCCATTATGCATCCAATAACGTGCAAATGTTTTTCCTGTCAACGCCTCAGACTGCGCAATTTCATTTTCATGATGAGGAAATGCTAAATCTTGACCACCAGCATGAATATCAATTGTATCCCCTAAATATTTACGTGCCATTGCTGAGCATTCAATATGCCACCCTGGGCGTCCTTTCCCCCAAGGGCTTTCCCAGAAGATTTCTCCTTCTTTCGCAGCTTTCCATAAAACAAAGTCAAGAGGGTCTTGTTTCTTTTCTCCTACTTCAATACGTGCACCGTGACGTAAGTCTGCAATTGGTTGATGTGATAATTTACCGTAACCTTCGAATTCTTTCGTTTTAAAGTACACATCACCTTCTGATTCATATGCATACCCTTTATTCACAAGTTCTTGAATAAATTCAATAATGATATCCATATTTTCTGTTACACGTGGATGAACCGTTGCATGCTTGCAACCTAGTGCCGTTACATCTTCAAAGTAAGCTTCAACAAAACGATCTGCAATTGTTGGCACATCCTCACCTAATTCATTTGCCGCCTTAATTAATTTATCATCTACGTCAGTAAAGTTAGATACATACTGCACATCATATCCTTTATATTCTAAGTAACGGCGTACTGTATCAAATACCATAGGTGGTCTTGCATTCCCAATGTGAATGTAGTTATACACTGTAGGTCCGCACACATACATCTTTACCTTATTTTCTTCTAATGGCATAAACTCTTCTTTTTGACGCGTTAACGTATTATAAATGTGAATAGTCATTTTTATCCTTCCTTTCTACCTTTACTTCGAGTTGCTTTCTCAATTTATCAAGTTCTGCTTCCATAACCTTTAATTTATCAAAAATCGGATCCGGAAGATCAGAATGATTTAATTCTTGACCAATCTTTACTCCATTTTGAATGACGACTCGGCCAGGTATACCTACAACTGTAGAATGCGCTGGAACTTCCTTCAACACGACAGATCCTGCTCCAATTTTAGAATTCTCTCCAACAGTAATAGAACCTAGTACTTTAGCACCTGTTGCAATTAATACATTATCCTGAATTGTAGGGTGCCTCTTTCCTTTTTCTTTACCTGTACCACCTAATGTGACACCTTGATAAATTGTTACGTTTTCGCCAATTTCACACGTTTCGCCAATTACAACCCCCATTCCATGATCAATGAAAAAACGACGACCAATAGTTGCTCCTGGATGAATCTCAATGCCAGTAAAAAAACGACTAACTTGCGAAATCCAACGTGCCATAAAGAAAAAATTCCTTTTATAAAAAGCATGTGCAATTCGATGGGTCCAAACTGCATGTAATCCAGAGTAAGTTAAAATGACTTCAAAATAACTTCGTGCCGCTGGATCCTGTTCAAAAACGACTTCAATATCTTCCCGAAGCCTCTTAAACATCGATGTTCCCTCCCCTTTATGGGCTGCTTTTTTCGAGTGAACTAACTCCCCTAACTCCCCCTAAATCTTTATACAAGGGGATAAAACTTATACTCACACCCATTTACATGGTATAAAAAAAAGACGCCTCTGTCATATAGACAGAGACGCCTTTTAAGCGCGGTTCCACTCTGTTTAGGCTAAAGAAGCCTCAAACTCATCCATGATAACGGTTTACACCGCTTCTGTTTACTTTGCGCCCTAAGACGTTCCACGAAATACTTCGCTGTTCAACAGAAGACTCGAAGGGGCATTTCAAAAATCCGCTTATAAACCACTTCCAGCCTAAGGGTGGTTCTCTCTGTAAAAAGCCTGATTTTCTACTTCTCCTTCTCGTCGCTTTTCCTTATTAGATTTTAGGTATACTTATTATATTGCTAAACCTAGAAAATGTTAACCAATTACTTTTTGAATACGATTTAAAACTTTTTCTTTTCCAAGAAGAGCAATAGCGTTAGGAAGCTCTGGACCATGTGTTTGTCCAGTAGTAGCAACACGGATTGGCATAAATAGGTTTTTACCTTTATGTCCTGTTTCCTTTTGAACTGCTTTAATAGCCGCCTTAACTGCCGCTGGCTCCATTGCTTCTAAAGCTTCTAATTGATCGGCAAATGTACGAAGTACTTCAGGTACTTGTTCACCCTTCAATACTTCTTGTCCCTCTTCTTCATGATCAACATGATCTTTAAAGAACATTTCAGAAAGCTCTACAATTTCAGCTCCAAAGCTCATTTGGTCATGATATAAAGCAATTACATCACGAACCCATGCTTGTTCTTGTTCACTTAAGTTTTCACCTACGCGACCCGCTTTCACTAAATGCGGTAAGCTTAGTTCAACAACCGTATCTAAATCTTGTTTTTTCATATATTGGTTGTTCATCCATTTTAGTTTTTGAGAATCAAATAATGCAGGTGATTTTGATAAACGAGCTGCATCAAACATTTTGATAAACTCATCTTGAGAGAAGATTTCTTCTTCACCTACTGGTGACCAACCTAGTAATGCAATAAAGTTAAAGATTGCTTCTGGAAGATATCCAAGCTCTTTATATTGCTCAATAAATTGAATAATAGATTCGTCACGCTTACTTAGCTTTTTACGGCTTTCGTTTACAATTAAAGTCATATGACCGAACTTCGGGATATCCCAACCGAAAGCTTCATAAATCATCATTTGTTTTGGCGTGTTTGAAATATGATCATCACCACGAAGTACGTGTGTAATCTCCATTAAGTGATCATCTACCGCTACCGCAAAGTTATAAGTTGGAATTCCATCTTTTTTCACGATAACGAAATCACCAAAATCATTTGAATGGAATGCAACTTCATCTTTTACGATATCTTTAAACGTGAAGTCGCTATCAGCCGGCACACGGAAGCGAATACTTGGAATACGGCCTTCAGCCTCAAATCCTTTAATTTGCTCCTCAGTTAAATCACGGTGGTTTCCTGCATAACGCGGTGTTTCACTACGAGCGATTTGTCCTTCACGCTCTGCCTCTAGCTCTTCTTCTGTCATATAACATTTGTAAGCTAAATCACGCTCTAATAAATCTTCATATAATTTTTTATAAATATCTAAACGCTCTGTTTGACGATATGGTCCAAATTCACCACCAACATCAACACCTTCATCCCAGTCCATACCGAGCCATTTCAAGTATTTTAATTGGCTTTCTTCTCCACCAGCAACATTACGTTTCACATCAGTATCTTCAATACGAATAATAAACTTACCATCTTGATGACGAGCAAATAAATAATTAAATAATGCCGTACGCGCATTTCCGATATGTAAGTGTCCTGTTGGACTTGGCGCATAGCGCACTCTCACTTGCTTTTCCATAGTTGGTACACCTTCCAATCTTAATGTCAACACATTCTATAATTGTACACCAAAAAAACGTGATTATCCATCTTACGAATTAAAAACCACTATTTTTTCTGTAATAAAACAACCGCTTGAGAAGCAATCCCTTCTTCTCTACCTGTAAATCCTAATTTTTCTGTTGTTGTTGCCTTTACATTAATATTATCAATAGACGTTTCTAGTAGTTCACTAATGCGTTTACGCATGCTTTCAATATGCGGTGCCATTTTTGGCTTTTGGGCAATAATTGTACAATCTAGGTTCCCTAGCTCATAACCTTGTTCACGCACAAATTCCCAAACCTTTTGTAACAATACAGCTGAATCCGCATCTTTAAAGGCAGGATCTGTATCAGGAAAATGCTTTCCAATATCTCCTGCTGCAATTGCTCCTAGACATGCGTCAGCAATCGTATGTAACAATACATCTGCATCCGAGTGACCGATTAATCCTTTTTCATGAGGAATTGTAATTCCGCCGATAATTAACGGTCTACCTTCCGCAAATTCATGTACATCAAAACCTTGTCCAATTCGAAACATTCTTTACATCCTCCTCAGTCTAAACTACTTTATGAATTCTATATTATATTGCTATCTCTATAAAGAAAAGCTCGGCAACTGCCGAGCTTTTCTTTACTATAATACCATCACTTCTATTTCTCCTGAACATGAAGGAAACTTTCAGCAATTAGTAAATCCTCTGGAGTCGTCACTTTAATATTATAGTAACTCCCCTCTACTACGCCTACTTGCTTCCCGACACGTTCTACGAGACTTGCATCATCTGTACCAAGAAAACAACTTTGCTTTGCACTTCTATGAGCTTCTAATAAAAGAGGAACAGAAAATCCTTGCGGTGTTTGAACCGCTTTAAGCTGAGAACGTTCTACCGTTTCAACAACAACACCCTGTTCTACTTTCTTAATTGTATCCTTCACTGGCACTGCACAAATGGAAGCACCATATTTCTCTGCTACAATTAATACATCTTGCATCATCTTATTCGTTACGAACGGGCGCGCACCATCGTGTACGAGAACATACTCAACTCCGCTCACATACTGAAGCGCATTATACACACTATCTTGTCTTTCAGCCCCGCCTTGAATAAATTGCACCTGCTTTTCAACCGGGTACTTCTGCATTAACTCCTCAAAATAAGGACGTTCCTCTTCGTTAATTGCCATGATAATACATTTACATGCTTTATCTTTTTCAAAAGCACGTAATGTATGCACAATGATAGGTACTCCATCTATAAGTAAGAACAACTTGTTTTTACCAGCACCCATCCGTTTCCCTTGACCCGCTGCCGGAATAATTAATGTATACATATTAATAATCCCCTACTTATAATGCTTTTTCTAATAATTTACGTTTTGCGAAAATCATACGACCAGCCGATGTTTGCAACACACTTGTAACTAGTACATTAAGTTGCGAACCGACATATTCTCTACCGTCTTCTACTACAATCATCGTGCCATCATCTAAGTATGCAACACCTTGATTTTGTTCTTTACCATCTTTCACAACATAAACACTTAATTCTTCACCAGGGAGTACGACTGGTTTAATTGCATTTGCTAAATCGTTAATGTTTAACACTGTTACTCCTTGTAGTTCAGAAACTTTGTTTAAGTTGAAATCATTTGTTACAACAGTTCCACCAGTGATTTTAGCTAACTTTACAAGCTTGCTATCCACCTCTTGGATATCCTCAAAATCGCCTTCATAAATTTCCACCGGAATTGGTAGCTCTTTTTGAATACGATTTAAAATGTCTAATCCTCTGCGACCACGATTACGCTTTAAAGCATCAGAAGAATCGGCAATATGCTGAAGCTCTTCTAATACGAATTGTGGAATCACAATTGTTCCTTCTAAAAACTTCGTTTGGCAAATATCCGCAATACGTCCATCAATAATTACACTTGTATCGAGAATTTTCCAATGAGTTGTAGATTTTTCTACCTCTACCTCTTCGTTCTCGCTATTGTTTTTCTTCTTACCTCCGCGCTGGGGTAATGTAAATAATCCTAGCAATTCATTTCTCTTTTTAAATCCTACTTGGAATCCTAAATAACCAAGTAAAAGAGTAAAGAACACTTGTAATACTGTACTAATGACTGGAATCGTGAATTCACGAATTGGTATCAAAATTAAATATGCAACAATAAGACCAGAGATCAACCCTAATGTACCAAATAAAACATCCGCTACCGGTGCCTTTACAAGGGCTTCTTCGATATGTTTAATAAGTTGAACAATATAATCCACAAGCCAAAATGTTGTTAAAAATAAAATAATTGCACCAATAATTGCACGAACGTACGATCCCTCAAGCCAAGGAACAGCACCGACGTCCAATACATTAATAACTTTTGGGATTAGAAAAATCCCTAACGCTCCCCCGATCACTAAAAAGAAGAGCTGTACGATCCTTTTTAACATCCAACCACCTCCTACTCATTATTAACCATTGTTTTGCTAATCAAAACGCCGAATGCAAAAGCGGACGTGTTTTTTTTATATAAATAGTTTTATTTACCAATATACCATATCATATAACAAAAATGTTCTAGTGTCGTTATATTATGGAATCAATGTAATATTCTTAATTGTGTCTACTCATATAGAGATGCTCTTGAATTCTTTTTAGGCCCTCTCGTATTTTCTTCGCCCTAACTTCCCCAATTCCTTCCACATCATCCAATTCATTAATAGTTGCACGACAAACACCTTGTAATGTTTTAAATCGATTAATTAAATTTTCAATGATAAGTGGTGGAACACGAGAAATTTTGCTTGCGATTCGGTATCCCCTCGGTGTCACGCTTTCTTCTAAGCTCATTTGCCCTGGATAGCCAAGCAATTTAACTAAATCGCTATCCTCTAAAAGCTGTGTATTTGCAAGATCTTGTAACTTTTTCAAAATTTGATGGTGATCCTGCGTTTTTTCTTGATAATAATCCTTAATTAATAACGCTGCCTCTGCTTCTAAGTCGGCTAGTAATTCTGTAAGTTGTAAACGAATTAACCTTCCTTCCGTTCCTAACTCATGAATGTAGCTCACTATTTCATTTTTAATACGCAGTACCATTTCAACACTATGTAAAACGTGAACTACCTCGGACATTGTAACAACCTCTTCAAATTCTAGAATGCCCAAATTCGTAATCCCATCATTCCATACAGCTTTATATTTTTCTAACGTTTGAATAGCTTGGTTTGCCTTTGTTAAAATTACACCTATATCTTTTAGTGTATAACGTAAGTTCCCTTGATATAGTGTAATTACGTTACGTCTTTGTGAAATAGCCACAACAAGGCTAGCCGTCTGCTTTGCTACACGCTCTGCCGTTCGGTGACGCATACCTGTTTCAATAGAATCAATGGATGGATCTGGAACTAATTGTGCATTTGCAATTAAAATTTTGCTCCCAGTTTCATTTAAAATAAGTGCCCCATCCATTTTTGCTAATTCATATAAACTAGCCGGGGAGAATGCACAATTAATGTGAAATCCTCCATCAACAATACTTTTAATCTGCTCATTATACCCAAGAACAATTAGCCCTCCAGTTTGCGCACGAAGTACGTTATCTATCCCTTCGCGTAGTGGTGTTCCTGGGGCAACGAGCTGTAGAATGTTAATCATACTTTTGACACGTTGCTTGTTTTCCTCCATAGCCTAGCCTCCTAATGTCAAACGAAGCGCCTCTCCTAAATTAGAAACACCTACTACCTCAATCCCATCTGGAATTGTCCATCCTCCCAAATTTTTTCTAGGAATAATAGCACGTTGAAACCCTAATTTTGCTGCTTCTTGTACACGTTGTTCAATTCTTGATACTCTTCTTATTTCTCCAGTTAGGCCTACTTCTCCTATTACCGCATCGGTTGGTGCAGTAGCTTTATCTCTGAAACTTGAAGCAATACTTAAGGCAACAGCTAAATCGATTGCTGGTTCATCTAATTTCAAGCCACCCGCGACTTTTAAATATGCGTCTTGATTTTGCAACAATAAACCTGTTCTTTTTTCTAGCACTGCCATAATAAGTGAAACGCGATTATGATCAATTCCCGTCGCCATTCTTCGAGGATTTCCAAAACTAGTAGGGGAGATTAATGCTTGTATTTCTACTAAAACCGGTCTTGTTCCTTCCATTGAAGCAACCACTGTGGATCCTGCAACTCCAACTGGACGTTCCTCAAGGAAAATTTCAGAAGGATTTAGTACTTCTGCAAGACCTAGTTCCTTCATTTCAAAGATACCCATTTCATTTGTGGAACCAAAACGGTTCTTCACAGCTCGCAAAATACGATATGTATGGTGACGATCTCCTTCAAAGTAAAGAACTGCATCAACCATATGTTCTAGCATACGTGGTCCTGCAATTGCCCCTTCTTTCGTCACATGTCCGACGATAAAAATAGGAATCCCTTTCGTCTTTGCAAGCTTCATTAATTCCGCTGTACATTCACGTACTTGCGCTACACTTCCTGGGGCTGACGTCACTTCAGGTAAATGTATCGTCTGAATGGAGTCAATAACAACAAAAGCTGGATTCATCTCTTCAATGTGTGCTGCTATTCGTTGTAAATCAGTTTCTGCTACAACAAATAGATTACTACCCTTTACATGCAAACGATCTGCACGAAGTTTAATCTGCTTTGCTGACTCCTCACCTGATATGTATAGTACATCATATGAAGAATCTGCTAATTGCGATGAAATTTGTAATAACAATGTTGATTTTCCAATCCCAGGGTCTCCACCAATAAGTACTAAAGATCCATCTACAATCCCGCCACCAAGTACACGGTTAAATTCTTGAAATTTCGTTTCAATACGCGCCTCAGAATTTGTTTCTACCTCTGTTAAGCGTCTTGGTTTTGTTACTTCTGATTGAATTGCATTGACATAATTAAGGCGCCTTGATGATACAACTGGTTCCATCTCTTCAACAAGCGTATTCCATTTACCACACCCAGGACATTTCCCCATATATTTTGGCGACTGATAACCACACTCTTGACATGTGAATTTTGTTTTCTTTTTAGCCATATCTTTTATAGTTCACTTCACTTTCATCTACAAACGTTTATCCTTCTCGTACAAGAAAGAGGGCTATCGCGTAGCCCTCTTTGTTTGTCTATACTTATTTTACCTTTTCCGCACTATGAATGACAAATGATTCTCCTTCTATATCAAAGATAACTTTTTGCCCTTTCTCAATAGCACCTTTTAACAGTTCTTCTGATAGTCTATCTTCTACATGTTTTTGAATTGCTCTACGAAGCGGACGAGCACCGTACTCTCGATCAAATCCTTTATCAGCAATTGCTGAAATTGCTCCTTCTGTTAAGTGCAATTCAATCTCTTGTTCTTTTAAGCGATTCACTAACTGATTCACCATAAGAGTTACAATTTCTTGAATATGTTTTTTCTCAAGCATATGGAACACGATAATTTCATCAATACGGTTTAAGAATTCTGGACGAAATGCTTTTTTCAATTCATCCATTACTTTACCTTTCATATCTGAATAATCGCGGCTCTCATCTTGTACGTTAAATCCAAGATGTTTATTACGTTTTAATGCGTCTGCACCAACATTAGACGTCATAATAACAATTGTATTACGGAAATCAACTGTACGTCCTTTAGAATCTGTTAAACGGCCATCTTCTAATACTTGTAGTAAAATATTAAACACGTCAGGATGAGCTTTCTCTACTTCATCTAATAAGACAACTGAATATGGCTTACGACGAACTTTCTCTGTTAATTGTCCACCTTCTTCATATCCAACATATCCTGGAGGAGATCCAACTAAACGAGAGGTAGAATGCTTTTCCATGTACTCAGACATATCAATGCGGATCATTGCATCCTCATCACCGAACATAGATTCCGCTAACGCCCTCGCTAGTTCTGTTTTACCTACACCAGTCGGTCCTAGGAAAATAAATGAGCCAATTGGACGTTTCGGATCTTTTAATCCCGCTCTCGCACGACGAACAGCTTTTGCCACAGCTACAACTGCTTCATCCTGCCCAATTAAACGATCATGTAAAATTGATTCCAAGTTTAATAATTTATCTGTCTCTGTTTGTGCAAGTTTAGAAACTGGAATACGTGTCCATGTGGAAACGACATTTGCAATATCTTCTACTGTTACTTCTGAGTTTTCTTGTCCTTGTTTCTCTTTCCACTGACGCTTTGTATCTTCTAACTTTTCACGTAAACGTTGTTCCATATCACGTAAGGAAGCAGCTTTTTCAAATTCTTGGCTTTGTACAGCCGCATCTTTTTCTTTTCTAATTTCCTCAAGCTTCACTTCAAGCTCTTTTAAGTTTGGTGGTGTTGTATAAGAACGTAAGCGTACTTTTGATGCAGCCTCATCAATTAAATCGATTGCTTTATCAGGTAAAAAACGGTCTGTAATGTAACGATCTGAAAGTTTTACAGCCGCATCGATTGCATCATCTGTAATAGATACGCGGTGATGCGCCTCATAACGGTCACGTAAACCTTTTAAAATTTGAACTGATTCTTCTAAGTTTGGTTCATCAACATGAATTGGTTGGAAACGTCTTTCTAATGCCGCATCCTTTTCAATATATTTACGATATTCGTCTAAAGTTGTTGCACCAATACATTGTAATTCACCGCGTGCTAAAGATGGTTTTAAAATATTCGATGCATCAATTGCACCTTCTGCCCCTCCTGCACCAATTAATGTATGAAGCTCATCAATAAATAGAATGATGTTACCAGCTTGGCGAATCTCATCCATCACTTTCTTTAAACGATCCTCAAATTCACCACGATATTTTGTTCCAGCAACAACTGTACCCATATCTAATGTCATAACACGCTTATCTCTTAAAGTTTCAGGAACTTCATTATTTACAATTTGCTGTGCTAATCCTTCCGCAATTGCTGTCTTACCTACACCAGGTTCTCCAATTAATACTGGATTGTTTTTTGTTCTACGGCTTAACACTTCAATTACACGTTGAATTTCTTTACCACGTCCAATAACAGGATCTAAACGATTTTCACGTGCAACAACTGTTAAATCACGTGCTAGACTGTCAAGTGTAGGTGTATTCGCATTTGTTGATGAACCACCTTGGTGACCTGAACTAGCTTCATTACTTCCAAGGAGTTGTAACACTTGTTGTCTTGCTTTGTTTAGGCTTACACCTAAATTATTTAAAACACGTGCTGCTACACCTTCACCTTCACGGATTAAACCAAGTAAAATATGTTCTGTTCCAACGTAGGAATGGCCCAATTTACGAGCTTCGTCCATAGACAACTCAATAACTTTTTTAGCACGAGGTGTGTAATGTACTGTTTGAGAAGCTTCCGTTCCACGTCCAATTAATGCTTCTACCTCTTTTTGAACTTTCTCTGGACTTAATCCAAGAGCAATTAACGCTTTTGCTGCAATTCCTTCACCTTCGCGTACAAGCCCAAGTAAAATATGTTCTGTTCCAATATTATTATGCCCAATGCGAATTGCTTCCTCTTGAGATAAAGCTAATACTTTCTGTGCTCGTTCTGTAAATCTTCCAAACATCATAGAAATCGCCTCCTACTTGCGCTTAATTTTGTTCAATTCGTAATCGCTCACGGATTAAGGTTGCTCTTCGATAATCTCTTTCTTCTGGTCCTAGAGGTCCTCCTGCATATTGTTGCAAAATGCCTGGCTGAGTAAGAACCATTAACTCAGTTAAAATATTTCTCGATATACCTTGTATATATCCTAAGTCAATACCAAGTCGTACATCTGATAAGCAAGTGGCTGCTTCTGCAGATTGAATTAAACGACTGTTAGCTAGTATTCCGTAAGAACGATATACTTTATCTTCAAGCTCAATACTTGAATTTTGTACAATTAATTCTCTAGCCATTTTTTCTTGATGGATGATTTGTTGAATGACACTCTTTAAATCTGCAATAATATCTTCTTCTGATTTCCCTAGTGTCATTTGATTTGACACTTGAAATATATTACCTAACGCTTCGCTACCTTCACCGTATATTCCTCTTACTACTAACCCTAATTTTTGAATTACTTGTATAATACGGTTAATTCTTTTCGTTAAAACCAGTCCCGGCAAATGAATCATTACCGAAGCCCTTAATCCTGTACCGACGTTAGTGGGGCAACTCGTAATATATCCAAGCGATTCATCAAAAGCATATTCAACCTGTTCCTCGATCCAGTTATCTATTTGATTGGCACTTTGAAGCGCCTCTGATAACTGTAAACCTGAAAATAGGCACTGAATCCTAACATGATCCTCTTCATTAAGCATGATACTTATATGTTCACTTTCTGATAGTAGGCATGCTCCGTATTCTGTTCCTGCAAGATTCGGACTAATTAAATGCTTCTCAACTAAAACTCTCCTTTGGAGAGGATTTAATTCATTCATTTTTAATAGTTCAAACTCCCCAAAAGGTTCTACAGGTTTATTTATAAACTTCTTCTTAAATAACTCATGAATCTGTTTAGCTTCTTCCTCGTTTTGCATAGTAGAGAATTGATATTTTTTAAAATTACGAGCCAAACGAATTCGACTACTTAAAACAATATCAGAATCAGGGCCATCCCCCTTCATCCATGGACTAATCGCTTCATTCATGATTCTGTCCAGTGACATAGAACTATTCCCCCTCTCTATGCTCACTAAGCTGATTTACAAGACATCGAATTTTATCTCGTACTTCAGCCGCTTTCTCAAATTCCTCTTTCTGTACATATTGTTTCAGATTGAGTTTTAGTTCATCTAATTCTTTCTTTAAGTAGATATTTCCTTCTATACGTTCAGGAATTTTTCCACAATGATCTGTATGCCCACCGTGAAGACGTTTTAACAATGGTTTTAAATGCCCCTTAAATGTATCGTAACAAGAAGCACATCCAAAGCGTCCCACTTTTGTAAATTGTTCATATGTCATCTTACAATTTGGACATCTTGATATATTTGTATTTGAAAATGCATCTTGCCCTTCTTCAAACATTGCTGGTTCACCATGCAATAATCCGGCTAATAGGTCATGGAATGAAAAATTAGACTGCGGTGATTGAAAGAAAGACGTATAGCCACTTTGTTCTGCACATTGCTCGCAAAGATGAACTTCCGCCTTTTTTTCGTTGATTACTTTTGTATAATGTAAAGTTGCTGGTCTTATATTACAGTTTTGACAAGTCATCGCTATCCCCCACCTTTACAACAGGAACGATCTATCTCATGATACTTTTCATACATTACTAGATTGTTCTCTTTCCTTAATCCATTTAGTAAAAGCACATGTCATCTTTCAAAATTCCTACAATATTAAACTGCATTATCTTAGTTATCATTCTTAACAAAAGTTATATTTATTTATATTTCAGTGTTCTTAACATTGCGCATAATATTCGAGCCCTAAGTTCATCTCGAGAAGGAACATCCATTAATAATACAGAACGATCTAGTACGCTTAACATAAGTTTAGCTTCACGATTTGTTATAATACCCTCTTCTATTAAACGTATAATCATGCTTTCTGCATTTCCTTGTGCAACGCTATGATCAATCATATGAAGCATTTGATCAATAATGTCTATATCATCATGCAGTTTGACTTTTATAATGCGAATGTAACCTCCTCCACCTCGTTTACTTTCTACTACGAATCCTCTTTCTAACGTAAAACGGGTATTGATTACATAGTTGATTTGAGACGGCACACAATCGAATCGATCAGCGACCTCATTCCTCTTGATTTCAATCGCATTATTATTGCTTAAGTCAATAACTTGCTTTAGATATTTCTCAATGATATCAGATATATTTCTCATTTATCCGCCACCTTTATTGACTTTGACTATCTTTGACTTTAATTATATACGTATTAAAAAAATTTGCAACTCTTTTGCTTATTCACTATCCTAGCCACATTTCCCTGTCTTTAATCAAAAGGACGATTCTTTAAGTAAATGATTTTTTAAATTACTATGAATTATAAAAGAAACACGAAAAAACACGAGTCAAATGACTCGTGTTTTAGTTGCTTGGCGACGTCCTACTCTCACAGGGACAAGGTCCCAACTACCATCGGCGCTAGAGAGCTTAACTTCCGTGTTCGGTATGGGAACGGGTGTGACCTCTCTGCCATCATCACCAAACTATTGAAGGTATATTCCTTCAAAACTAGATAACATTTGCTTCATATTATATGGTTAAGTCCTCGATCTATTAGTATTCGTCAGCTCCACATGTCACCATGCTTCCACCTCGAACCTATCAACCTGATCATCTTTCAGGGATCTTACTAGCTTACGCTATGGGAAATCTCATCTTGAGGGGGGCTTCATGCTTAGATGCTTTCAGCACTTATCCCTTCCGCACATAGCTACCCAGCTATGCCCTTGGCAGAACAACTGGTACACCAGCGGTGCGTCCATCCCGGTCCTCTCGTACTAAGGACAGCTCCTCTCAAATTTCCTGCGCCCACGACGGATAGGGACCGAACTGTCTCACGACGTTCTGAACCCAGCTCGCGTACCGCTTTAATGGGCGAACAGCCCAACCCTTGGGACCGACTACAGCCCCAGGATGCGATGAGCCGACATCGAGGTGCCAAACCTCCCCGTCGATGTGGACTCTTGGGGGAGATAAGCCTGTTATCCCCGGGGTAGCTTTTATCCGTTGAGCGATGGCCCTTCCATGCGGAACCACCGAATCACTAAGCCCGACTTTCGTCCCTGCTCGACTTGTAGGTCTCGCAGTCAAGCTCCCTTATGCCTTTGCACTCTACGAATGATTTCCAACCATTCTGAGGGAACCTTTGGGCGCCTCCGTTACACTTTAGGAGGCGACCGCCCCAGTCAAACTGCCCACCTGACACTGTCTCCCGGGTCGATAAGACCCGTAGGTTAGAATTTCAATACAGTCAGGGCGGTATCCCACCAGCGCCTCCACCGAAGCTAGCGCTCCGGTTTCAATGGCTCCCGCCTATCCTGTACAAACTGTACCAAAATTCAATATCAGGCTACAGTAAAGCTCCACGGGGTCTTTCCGTCCTGTCGCGGGTAACCTGCATCTTCACAGGTACTATAATTTCACCGAGTCTCTGGTTGAGACAGTGCCCAAATCGTTACACCTTTCGTGCGGGTCGGAACTTACCCGACAAGGAATTTCGCTACCTTAGGACCGTTATAGTTACGGCCGCCGTTTACTGGGGCTTCAGTTCAGAGCTTCGCTTACGCTAACCCCTCTCCTTAACCTTCCAGCACCGGGCAGGTGTCAGCCCCTATACTTCGCCTTACGGCTTCGCAGAGACCTGTGTTTTTGCTAAACAGTCGCTTGGGCCTATTCACTGCGGCTTTCCGTTAAGAAAGCACCCCTTCTCCCGAAGTTACGGGGTCATTTTGCCGAGTTCCTTAACCAGAGTTCTCTCGCACACCTTAGGATTCTCTCCTCGCCTACCTGTGTCGGTTTGCGGTACAGGCACCTTTTATCTCGCTAGAAGCTTTTCTTGGCAGCGGGGAATCAAAGACTTCGCTCCATAAGGAGCTTCCCCATCACAGCTCAGCCTTCACGATAAGCGGATTTGCCTACTTATCAGCCTAACTGCTTGGACGTGCACAACCAATCGCACGCTTCTTCTATCCTTCTGCGTCCCTCCATTGCTCAAACGATAAAGAGGTGGTACAGGAATATCAACCTGTTGTCCATCGCCTACGCCTGTCGGCCTCGGCTTAGGTCCTGACTAACCCTGAGCGGACGAGCCTTCCTCAGGAAACCTTAGGCATTCGGTGGACGGGATTCTCACCCGTCTTTCGCTACTCATACCGGCATTCTCACTTCTAAGCGCTCCACCAGTCCTTCCGGTCTGACTTCACTGCACTTAGAACGCTCCCCTACCACTGATACCATTGGTATCAATTCGCAGCTTCGGTGGTGTATTTAGCCCCGGTACATTTTCGGCGCAGAGTCACTCGACTAGTGAGCTATTACGCACTCTTTAAATGGTGGCTGCTTCTGAGCCAACATCCTAGTTGTCTAAGCAACTCCACATCCTTTTCCACTTAATACACACTTTGGGACCTTAGCTGGCAATCTGGGCTGTTTCCCTCTTGACTACGGATCTTATCACTCGCAGTCTGACTCCTAAGGATAAGTCATTGGCATTCGGAGTTTGACTGAATTCGGTAATCCGATGAGGACCCCTAGTTCAATCAGTGCTCTACCTCCAAGACTCTTACACTTAAGGCTAGCCCTAAAGCTATTTCGGGGAGAACCAGCTATCTCCAGGTTCGATTGGAATTTCTCCGCTACCCACACCTCATCCCCGCACTTTTCAACGTGCGTGGGTTCGGGCCTCCATTCAGTGTTACCTGAACTTCACCCTGGACATGGGTAGATCACCTGGTTTCGGGTCTACGACCACGTACTAAACGCCCTATTCAGACTCGCTTTCGCTGCGGCTCCGCCTCTTCAGCTTAACCTCGCACGGGATCGTAACTCGCCGGTTCATTCTACAAAAGGCACGCCATCACCCATTAACGGGCTCTGACTATTTGTAGGCACACGGTTTCAGGATCTCTTTCACTCCCCTTCCGGGGTGCTTTTCACCTTTCCCTCACGGTACTGGTTCACTATCGATCACTAGGGAGTATTTAGCCTTGGGAGATGGTCCTCCCAGATTCCGACGGAATTTCACGTGTTCCGCCGTACTCAGGATACATTCAAGAGAGAACGAAGTTTCGACTACGGGGTTGTTACCCTCTGTGACGGACCTTTCCAGGTCGCTTCGTCTACCTCGTTCCTTTGTAACTCCGTATAGAATGTCCTACAACCCCAAGAGGCAAGCCTCTTGGTTTGGGCTAGATTCCGTTTCGCTCGCCGCTACTCAGGAAATCGCATTTGCTTTCTCTTCCTCCAGGTACTTAGATGTTTCAGTTCCCTGGGTCTGTCTTCCTTACCCTATGTATTCAGGTAAGGATACCATACCATTACGTATAGTGGGTTTCCCCATTCGGAAATCTTCGGATAAAAGCTTACTTACAGCTCCCCGAAGCATATCGGCGTTAGTCCCGTCCTTCATCGACTCCTAGTGTCAAGGCATCCACCGTGCGCCCTTTCTAACTTAACCAAACTAAAATTAAAAAAATATGAGCTACACTGTTATCTAGTTTTCAAAGAACATACATTTAAACTTGAGAGATAGTTCTCTCAAAACTGAACGAAACAAAACAAGTCAACGTTTATTGATGAACTGCGTTCATCAATTCTCCATAGAAAGGAGGTGATCCAGCCGCACCTTCCGATACGGCTACCTTGTTACGACTTCACCCCAATCATCTGTCCCACCTTAGGCGGCTGGCTCCATAAAGGTTACCCCACCGACTTCGGGTGTTACAAACTCTCGTGGTGTGACGGGCGGTGTGTACAAGGCCCGGGAACGTATTCACCGCGGCATGCTGATCCGCGATTACTAGCGATTCCAGCTTCATGTAGGCGAGTTGCAGCCTACAATCCGAACTGAGAACGGTTTTATGAGATTAGCTCCACCTCGCGGTCTTGCAGCTCTTTGTACCGTCCATTGTAGCACGTGTGTAGCCCAGGTCATAAGGGGCATGATGATTTGACGTCATCCCCACCTTCCTCCGGTTTGTCACCGGCAGTCACCTTAGAGTGCCCAACTTAATGATGGCAACTGAAGATCGAAGGGTTGCGCTCGTTGCGGGACTTAACCCAACATCTCACGACACGAGCTGACGACAACCATGCACCACCTGTCACTCTGCTCCCGAAGGAGAAGCTCTATCTCTAGAGTTTTCAGAGGATGTCAAGACCTGGTAAGGTTCTTCGCGTTGCTTCGAATTAAACCACATGCTCCACCGCTTGTGCGGGCCCCCGTCAATTCCTTTGAGTTTCAGCCTTGCGGCCGTACTCCCCAGGCGGAGTGCTTAATGCGTTAACTTCAGCACTAAAGGGCGGAAACCCTCTAACACTTAGCACTCATCGTTTACGGCGTGGACTACCAGGGTATCTAATCCTGTTTGCTCCCCACGCTTTCGCGCCTCAGTGTCAGTTACAGACCAGAAAGTCGCCTTCGCCACTGGTGTTCCTCCATATCTCTACGCATTTCACCGCTACACATGGAATTCCACTTTCCTCTTCTGCACTCAAGTCTCCCAGTTTCCAATGACCCTCCACGGTTGAGCCGTGGGCTTTCACATCAGACTTAAGAAACCACCTGCGCGCGCTTTACGCCCAATAATTCCGGATAACGCTTGCCACCTACGTATTACCGCGGCTGCTGGCACGTAGTTAGCCGTGGCTTTCTGGTTAGGTACCGTCAAGGTGCCAGCTTATTCAACTAGCACTTGTTCTTCCCTAACAACAGAGTTTTACGACCCGAAAGCCTTCATCACTCACGCGGCGTTGCTCCGTCAGACTTTCGTCCATTGCGGAAGATTCCCTACTGCTGCCTCCCGTAGGAGTCTGGGCCGTGTCTCAGTCCCAGTGTGGCCGATCACCCTCTCAGGTCGGCTACGCATCGTTGCCTTGGTGAGCCGTTACCTCACCAACTAGCTAATGCGACGCGGGTCCATCCATAAGTGACAGCCGAAGCCGCCTTTCAATTTCGAACTATGCAGTTCAAAATATTATCCGGTATTAGCCCCGGTTTCCCGGAGTTATCCCAGTCTTATGGGTAGGTTACCCACGTGTTACTCACCCGTCCGCCGCTAACTTCATAAGAGCAAGCTCTTAATCCATTCGCTCGACTTGCATGTATTAGGCACGCCGCCAGCGTTCATCCTGAGCCAGGATCAAACTCTCCAATAAAGTTAGTTTGTCTAGCATCTAAAAATAAAAATTGACGTTTACGTTGTTTGTTTCGTTCAGTTTTCAAAGAACTTTTTTGGTGGAGCCTAGCGGGATCGAACCGCTGACCTCCTGCGTGCAAGGCAGGCGCTCTCCCAGCTGAGCTAAGGCCCCAAACAAGTATCGGGAAGACAGGATTTGAACCTGCGACCCCCTGGTCCCAAACCAGGTGCTCTACCAAGCTGAGCCACTTCCCGAAAAAAACGCGCCCGAGAGGAGTCGAACCCCTAACCTCTTGATCCGTAGTCAAACGCTCTATCCAATTGAGCTACGGGCGCATATGGTGCCGAGGGCGGGGGTCGAACCCGCACGGTGGTCACCCACCGCAGGATTTTAAGTCCTGTGCGTCTGCCTGTTCCGCCACCCCGGCATGTCATACTGAAAATTGGAGCGGAAGACGGGATTCGAACCCGCGACCCCAACCTTGGCAAGGTTGTATTCTACCACTGAACTACTTCCGCAAGACATGTTTGAGTTATTTTATTAAAAGTGCGGGTGAAGGGAGTCGAACCCCCACGCCAAAGGCGCTAGATCCTAAGTCTAGTGCGTCTGCCAATTCCGCCACACCCGCATATTTCATTAAAATGGTGAGCCATGAAGGATTCGAACCTTCGACCCTCTGATTAAAAGTCAGATGCTCTACCAACTGAGCTAATGGCTCTTGCAATAAAAACTGGTGCCGACTAGAGGACTTGAACCCCCAACCTACTGATTACAAGTCAGTTGCTCTACCAATTGAGCTAAGTCGGCTAAATGGTGGAGGATGACGGGATCGAACCGCCGACCCCCTGCTTGTAAGGCAGGTGCTCTCCCAGCTGAGCTAATCCTCCGAATTGCCTGGCAACGTCCTACTCTCACAGGGACAAGGTCCCAACTACCATCGGCGCTAGAGAGCTTAACTTCCGTGTTCGGTATGGGAACGGGTGTGGCCTCTCTGCCATCATTACCAGACTATATTCATTTAAGACAAGAATTATTATAACTTATTTACTTTCAAAAGTCAATAATTTATTTATATTCTTTCAAAACTAGATAACAGCGCTTCATATTATATGGTTAAGTCCTCGATCTATTAGTATTCGTCAGCTCCACATGTCACCATGCTTCCACCTCGAACCTATCAACCTGATCATCTTTCAGGGATCTTACTAGCTTACGCTATGGGAAATCTCATCTTGAGGGGGGCTTCATGCTTAGATGCTTTCAGCACTTATCCCTTCCGCACATAGCTACCCAGCTATGCCCTTGGCAGAACAACTGGTACACCAGCGGTGCGTCCATCCCGGTCCTCTCGTACTAAGGACAGCTCCTCTCAAATTTCCTGCGCCCACGACGGATAGGGACCGAACTGTCTCACGACGTTCTGAACCCAGCTCGCGTACCGCTTTAATGGGCGAACAGCCCAACCCTTGGGACCGACTACAGCCCCAGGATGCGATGAGCCGACATCGAGGTGCCAAACCTCCCCGTCGATGTGGACTCTTGGGGGAGATAAGCCTGTTATCCCCGGGGTAGCTTTTATCCGTTGAGCGATGGCCCTTCCATGCGGAACCACCGGATCGACTAAGCCCGACTTTCGTCCCTGCTCGACTTGTAGGTCTCGCAGTCAAGCTCCCTTATGCCTTTGCACTCTACGAATGATTTCCAACCATTCTGAGGGAACCTTTGGGCGCCTCCGTTACACTTTAGGAGGCGACCGCCCCAGTCAAACTGCCCACCTGACACTGTCTCCCGGGTCGATAAGACCCGTAGGTTAGAATTTCAATACAGTCAGGGCGGTATCCCACCAGCGCCTCCACCGAAGCTAGCGCTCCGGTTTCAATGGCTCCCGCCTATCCTGTACAAACTGTACCAAAATTCAATATCAGGCTACAGTAAAGCTCCACGGGGTCTTTCCGTCCTGTCGCGGGTAACCTGCATCTTCACAGGTACTATAATTTCACCGAGTCTCTGGTTGAGACAGTGCCCAAATCGTTACACCTTTCGTGCGGGTCGGAACTTACCCGACAAGGAATTTCGCTACCTTAGGACCGTTATAGTTACGGCCGCCGTTTACTGGGGCTTCAGTTCAGAGCTTCGCTTACGCTAACCCCTCTCCTTAACCTTCCAGCACCGGGCAGGTGTCAGCCCCTATACTTCGCCTTACGGCTTCGCAGAGACCTGTGTTTTTGCTAAACAGTCGCTTGGGCCTATTCACTGCGGCTTTCCGTTAAGAAAGCACCCCTTCTCCCGAAGTTACGGGGTCATTTTGCCGAGTTCCTTAACCAGAGTTCTCTCGCACACCTTAGGATTCTCTCCTCGCCTACCTGTGTCGGTTTGCGGTACAGGCACCTTTTATCTCGCTAGAAGCTTTTCTTGGCAGCGGGGAATCAAAGACTTCGCTCCATAAGGAGCTTCCCCATCACAGCTCAGCCTTCACGATAAGCGGATTTGCCTACTTATCAGCCTAACTGCTTGGACGTGCACAACCAATCGCACGCTTCTTCTATCCTTCTGCGTCCCTCCATTGCTCAAACGATAAAGAGGTGGTACAGGAATATCAACCTGTTGTCCATCGCCTACGCCTGTCGGCCTCGGCTTAGGTCCTGACTAACCCTGAGCGGACGAGCCTTCCTCAGGAAACCTTAGGCATTCGGTGGACGGGATTCTCACCCGTCTTTCGCTACTCATACCGGCATTCTCACTTCTAAGCGCTCCACCAGTCCTTCCGGTCTGACTTCACTGCACTTAGAACGCTCCCCTACCACTGATACCATTGGTATCAATTCGCAGCTTCGGTGGTGTATTTAGCCCCGGTACATTTTCGGCGCAGAGTCACTCGACTAGTGAGCTATTACGCACTCTTTAAATGGTGGCTGCTTCTGAGCCAACATCCTAGTTGTCTAAGCAACTCCACATCCTTTTCCACTTAATACACACTTTGGGACCTTAGCTGGCAATCTGGGCTGTTTCCCTCTTGACTACGGATCTTATCACTCGCAGTCTGACTCCTAAGGATAAGTCATTGGCATTCGGAGTTTGACTGAATTCGGTAATCCGATGAGGACCCCTAGTTCAATCAGTGCTCTACCTCCAAGACTCTTACACTTAAGGCTAGCCCTAAAGCTATTTCGGGGAGAACCAGCTATCTCCAGGTTCGATTGGAATTTCTCCGCTACCCACACCTCATCCCCGCACTTTTCAACGTGCGTGGGTTCGGGCCTCCATTCAGTGTTACCTGAACTTCACCCTGGACATGGGTAGATCACCTGGTTTCGGGTCTACGACCACGTACTAAACGCCCTATTCAGACTCGCTTTCGCTGCGGCTCCGCCTCTTCAGCTTAACCTCGCACAGGATCGTAACTCGCCGGTTCATTCTACAAAAGGCACGCCATCACCCATTAACGGGCTCTGACTATTTGTAGGCACACGGTTTCAGGATCTCTTTCACTCCCCTTCCGGGGTGCTTTTCACCTTTCCCTCACGGTACTGGTTCACTATCGATCACTAGGGAGTATTTAGCCTTGGGAGATGGTCCTCCCAGATTCCGACGGAATTTCACGTGTTCCGCCGTACTCAGGATACATTCAAGAGAGAACGAAGTTTCGACTACGGGGTTGTTACCCTCTGTGACGGACCTTTCCAGGTCGCTTCGTCTACCTCGTTCCTTTGTAACTCCGTATA
>NZ_CM143394.1:220000-270000 GCF_042136375.2 Bacillus altaicus
TCAATACCGATTCCTAATCCACCCGTAGGAGGCATACCGTACTCAAGAGCTTCGATATAGTCATCATCCATCATATGAGCTTCATCATTACCTTGCTCGCGCTCTTTTAATTGAGCTTCAAAACGTTCCTTTTGATCGATTGGATCATTTAACTCAGTGAATGCATTCGCATGTTCACGAGCAACAATGAATAATTCGAAACGATCTGTGAATCGCGGATCTTCATCATTCTTTTTCGCAAGTGGTGAAATCTCTACCGGATGACCGTAAATAAATGTTGGTTGGATTAATTTATCTTCTACTTTTTGTTCGAAGAATTCATTAATAATATGACCAACTTCCATTGTATTCTTAATTTCTACATTATGTTCTTTTGCAAGTTCACGCGCTTCTTCTACACTCATTGGATTCCAGAAATCCGCTCCAGAGTGTTGCTTAATTGCATCTACCATATGAAGACGTGTCCATTCTGGTTCTAGATTAATTTCATAATCACCATATTGGATTGTTGTTGTACCCAATACTTTTTTCGCGATATGAGCAACCATATTTTCTGTTAGTTTCATAATATCATTATAATCAGCGTACGCCTCATATAATTCAATCATCGTAAACTCGGGGTTATGACGAGTTGATACACCCTCATTACGGAATACACGGCCGATCTCATAAACCTTTTCTAATCCGCCCACAATAAGACGTTTTAAATGAAGTTCAATTGCGATACGCATATATAATTCCATATCTAACGCATTATGGTGTGTAGTGAAAGGACGAGCAGACGCTCCACCTGCAATCGCGTGCATCATAGGCGTTTCTACTTCAAGATAACCGTTGTCATCTAAATATCTTCTCATTTCACGAATGATTTTACTACGAGTAACGAATGTTTCACGGCTTTCCATACTTGTAATTAAGTCCAAGTAACGTTGACGATAGCGTTGTTCAACATCTTTTAATCCATGGTATTTATCCGGTAATGGACGAAGAGATTTCGTTAAAAGTGTAAATCCTGTTACTTTTACTGAAAGTTCTCCAACGTTTGTTTTGAACACTTTACCTTCAATACCTACTAAGTCACCTAAATCTGCTGTCGTAAATAACTCGTACTCTTCGTCTCCAACAGTATCTTTACGAACATAAATTTGAACTTGCCCCTGTAAATCTTGAATGTGCGCAAATCCCGCTTTTCCTTTACCGCGTTTTGTCATAATACGACCAGCGATAGAAACAGTGATTGCTTTCTCTTCTAATTCTTCTTTAGAGAATTCTCCATATAGACTTACTAAGTCAGTTGTTGAATTTGTGCGTTCAAATCGTTTACCGAACGGATCGATCCCTTGTTCACGTAAGTTATGTAACTTTTCACGACGAACAAGCAATTGGTCGTTTAATTCTTCGTGGTTCATGTTATCCATGATATTGATATCACTCCAGCTCTATTAAATTTTATAATATATACAGTATAGCATTTTCTACTCAACTAGAAAAACTGCCAGCAACTAACTGGCAGTTCTTCTTTCTTTCACGTAATTATAGGAAGTGTATAGAAGAATGTCAATCTCCTATGCCCCCTTATTAACCAACGTAAATTGTTTGTTGTTTCGCTTCTACTTCTTCTACAAATGCACCTAATAAATTCGCAAGGTCTTCACGTGTGTTACAAATATTGATACCATTGCGCACACTTGCATTACCACGAACACCTTTTAAATACCAAGCTGCATGCTTTCTCATCTCTCTTACAGCGACATTCTCGTTCTTTAAATCGATAAGACGATCTAGATGCAGCATACATACATCAATTTTCTCACGCACTGTTGGTTCCGGCATTAATTCGCCTGTCTCTAAATACTTTACCGTACGATAAATCATCCACGGGTCTCCAAGAGCAGCGCGGCCAATCATAACTCCATCTACACCAACTTCATCAAGCATACGCTTTGCATCTTGCGGTGTTTCCACATCACCATTTCCGATAACCGGGATATTCACAGATTGCTTTACTTGTTTAATAATATCCCAATCCGCTTTCCCTTCATACATTTGCACTCGTGTACGTCCATGAACTGCTACCGCTTGCCCACCAGCACGCTCAACAGCTCTAGCGTTTTCAACTGCAAAAATATGATCTTCATCCCAACCAATACGCATTTTAACTGTAACTGGTTTTTCAACAGCATCTACAACTGCCGCTACCATCTCATATATTTTATTTGGGTCTAAGAGCCATTTCGCTCCCGCATCACACTTAGTGATTTTCGGCACCGGACAACCCATATTAATATCAATAATGTCTGCTGTCGTATATTTATCTACGTATTTCGCAGCATCTACAAGAGTTTCTTTCTCTCCACCAAAAATTTGTAAGCTTAATGGCTTTTCTCTCTCATCGATATATAACATATCTAATGTTCTTTTGTTATTAAGTAATATTGCCTTATCACTTACCATTTCAGCACAAACTAAACCTGCACCAAATTCTTTTACTGTCAAACGGAATGCAGAGTTACACACTCCCGCCATTGGTGCTAGTACAACTGGATTTTTCATCTTAATATTTGCAATCTTTAACACCCGACTTACTCCTTCCTTTACGGTCACTTTGGCATCAATTCGTCTATTGAAACGTTTAATGTTTTAGCGACTTCTACTACAAAATCTTGGGAAGGTGATCTATTGCCCCTCTCAACTTCACCTAAAACCGATACAGATACCCCTAATTCTTTCGCAAAACCTTCTTGCGTATAGCCTTTTAGCTTTCGAAAAGCACGAATGCGTCTTCCCCATTTTTCTGCTTCCATACCGTTACTCCCTCTCGCCTTTTCATTTCTTCTACTTGTGAACGTGAAATGTTTTGTTTTATATCTTGATTAATCTCTAACAACGGAACGATAACAAAAGCTCTTTCGAACATCCGCGGATGCGGAACAATAAGATTCTCTGCTTCAATATTTTCTTGATTATATAGTAAAATGTCAAGGTCGATAGTCCTCGGGCCCCATCTAATTTCCCTTTTTCTCCCTAGATCATTCTCTACCTTTTGTGTTACTTTCAATAATTCTTGCGGTGATAAATTGGTAAAAATTTTTATAGCTAAATTTAAAAAGCAATTTTGGTCAGTATAGCCAACCGGATCAGTTTCATATACAGACGAAACATCATCGACTTGGATATGCTGGTTTTTATTTAAAAACTGAATTGCTTCAGTTAAATAAATATAACGCTCCCCAATATTCGAACCTAATGCAATGTACGCTATATTATTCATGGACGTTCTCTCGTAATTTCTACCGCTACAGCACGATAATGCCCCGGTATCGGCGGATCTGGTTTAATTACCTTAATTGTACATTGTGAAATACTCTCATATTGTTTCAATATATCTGTAGCGATATTTTCAGCGATACTTTCTACAAGCTTATACGTTCTATCTTCAACAACTTTTCTACATAGTTCGAAAAGCTCCCCGTAATTGACAGAATGCTCTAATTCATCACTTTCTCCTGCACGTTTTAAATCCAACTCCACCGTTAAATCCACTTTAAATCTCTGACCCAATTTATTTTCTTCCGGGAATACACCATGATAACCGTAAAACTCCATATCATGGATATAAATTTTATCCAATTACTTTGCCCCCTTACCAATCATTGCATCCATCATCTTAGCCATACGCGCCATTTCTTTCACATCATGAACACGGATAAACTCACAGCCCTTTTCAATACCAAGACAAACGGTAGCGCCCGTTCCTTCAAGACGTTCCTCCACTGGTAAATCTAATACATGGCCAATAAAGGACTTTCTTGAAGTACCTAATAGAACTGGGTAACCCAGTACATTTAACTGCTCTAAATTACGCATCACTTCTAAATTTTGCTCAGGTGTTTTCGCAAAGCCAATACCTGGGTCTAAAATAATATTCTCATCTCGCACGCCCGCATCTTTAACAATTTTAATACTCTCATACAAATCAGCAATCATATCAGCCATTAAGTTGCGGTAGTTCATATTATCTCGGTTATGCATTAAGATAATAGGCACATCATAATAAGCTGCAACTTCAGCAATCTTCGGTTCCGCCTTCGCCCCCCAAATATCATTAATAATATGAGCACCAGCTTCAATCGCTTGTTTCGCAACTTCAGCTTTATACGTATCAATAGAAATAGGTATCTTTGCTTCTTTTGACACTGCCTGAATCATTGGAACAACTCGCTTTATTTCTTCTTCTACTGAAACTTTAGCGAAACCTGGTCGAGTAGATTCGCCGCCAATATCAATAATATGAGCACCTTCATTTTTCATTTCTTTCGCATGTCGTACTGCAGCATCTACTTCATTGTAACTCCCACCATCAGAAAATGAATCTGGCGTTACATTTAAAATCCCCATAATTAATGTCTTTTCATTTAAGTTCAATGTATATTCGCCGCAGCGCAAATCATAATCCCACTTCAAACTACACATCTCCTCTTCGTAATTCATTTCTGCTCCACAATTTCTCTCTCTGCACTCCATAAAGATCCATAAATCTTTTTGTAACCACTCCCACTTTACCCGGGAAATCTTTCTCCTCTATACGATAAAGGGGAACAATCTCTTGAATAGAGTTCGTTACGAACACTTCATCCGCTGAAAGCAATTCATCTTTTGTAAAGAAACCTTCCTTTACTTCTATATCTAGCTCTTCAGCAGCCTTTATAATAAACGCACGAGTGATTCCGTTTAAAATCCCTGTTTCTAATGAAGGAGTATATAAAATATCTCCTTTAACCAAAAAGACATTCGAAACAATACCCTCTGCAACATAACCTGTTTCGGTAAGAAAAATACCTTCCTTATTCACAACATTTCCAATTTCGCGTTTCCCTAAAATATTATTTAAATAATGATGGGACTTCAAGCGAAATGCACCCTCTGGTGTATTTCTCACTTGCTTTAAAATAACTCCTTCTTTTTCCACTACATTCCCTGGAGCTGCTAAAGGTTTTATAAAAACAATAACAGACGGTTCTTCATATACTTCCGTTTGTAATCCTATTTCATCTATACCCGCCGATACATTTAAGCGCACATATGCATGCTTTAACCCATTCTTAACGAGTAGATTCTTTAAAATAAGCATCACTTCATCTTTTGTCATTGTCCATTTGATTTGCAATATATCAAGCGCACCCATTAAGCGTTCATAATGATCATCCAATAAAAAGGGATGACCATTATAAATACGAAACGTCTCAAAAACCCCAAGCCCATATAAGTAACCGTGGTCATACGGAGAAATTTTCGCTTCACTCGCTTCTACATACGTGCCATTTACGTAAATTAACACGATGTCACACTTGGGGTATATTTGCGAATGAAATTCTGTAGCAACTCTTTCCCGTGAGAAGTCATAATAGATTCCGGATGGAATTGTACCCCTTCAATCGGCAACGTTTTATGACGAAGCGCCATAATTTCACCTTCTTCAGTCCAAGATGTTATCTCTAAACAATTCGGTAACGTCTCTTTTTTTACGATAAGAGAGTGATAACGTGTCGCGGTAAATGGATTTGGAATATCAGAAAAAATTGTCTGCCCATCATGATGCATTAAAGATGTTTTTCCATGCATCAAACGCTCTGCCCTGACAACATCCCCTCCAAATACTTGTGCAATGGATTGATGTCCAAGACAGACCCCAAAAATCGGGAGCTTACCTGCAAAATATTTAATAACATCCATACTGATTCCCGCCTCATTAGGACTACATGGACCTGGCGAAATCATTAAAAAATCTGGTTTCATGTTCTCAATATCCGAAATAGTCACTTCATCATTACGCTTAACAACAAGCTCTTGTCCAAGTTCTCCAAGAAACTGCACTAAATTAAATGTAAAAGAATCATAATTATCAATCATTAATATCATTTCTCTCACCTAACCGTTTCTTCGCTACTTTCTTTTGCACGCCATAAAGCGATTGCTTTTTTTAACGACTCTTTATATTCATCTTTTGGATTTGAATCAATTACAATACCCGCTCCAGCTTGCACATGCGCTTGTCCATCTTTAGCAAGCAGTGTTCGGATTACAATATTCAATTCCGTATCTCCAGAATAACCAATCCAACCAATTGAACCCGTATAAATCCCTCGACGAACAGGTTCTAATTCTTCAATAATTTCCATCGTACGTATTTTCGGGGCACCGGTAATTGTCCCACCAGGAAATACAGCCTTCACCAAATCGAAAGCATCTTTATCCGCTTCCACCTCACCACGCACATTAGAAACAATATGCATAACGTGTGAGTATTTTTCAATTACCATAAATTCATCTACTTCAACAGTGCCATATTTACAAACACGGCCCAAGTCATTTCGTTCTAAATCCACAAGCATTACATGCTCTGCTCTTTCCTTTTCGTTTTCAATTAATTCTTTCGCTAATTCCTCATCCTCTTGCTCACTTGCTCCTCGAGAGCGCGTACCAGCAATTGGTCTTGTACTCACTTCTTTTCCTTGCTTTTTAATTAGCAATTCAGGCGAAGCACTAACAATTTGAAAATCTCCAAACTCCAAGTAACCCATATATGGAGATGGATTAATTTCACGAAGACTTGTATATATTTCTAGCGGATGTGTTTGTAATGTTCTTTCTTGTCTTGTCGACAAGTTTACTTGAAACACATCACCCGCTCCAATATATTCTTGAATACGTTCAACAGCCTTCATAAAGCCCTCTTCCGTAAAAGCGACTGCTTCATTTTTCTTTTCAGGACATTCAAACGGCATAGTCACTTTGGGTGCTTCTTTCATCCAAAGACTCTTCCATTCATTTAATCGCTCTTCTGCCTCTTCACACTCATCTACATAATGCGTAATAATCCATAATACTCTCTCCTGTTGATCATACACAAACACGTCATCAAATAACAAAAAGAATATGTCAGGTATATTAATATCATCCTTCGCAAGAGAAGAAAGTTTTTCAATATAACGGATACAATCATAACTAAAGTATCCAATTGCCCCACCTTGAAAAGGTGGGTACTCCGGATTATAATCCGTTTTCCATTTCTCCATATACGCTTGCATTAAATCTAATGGATTCCCTCGCTTTATTGTTTCCTTACCACTTTCACTTATATGTAACGTCTCATTCTTACCCTGAATTACCGCTACTGGATCCATCCCAACAATGTTATAACGACCACCACGTCCACTTTCTAACAAAATATGTTGCGGCTTATCCTGAGAAAGAAATTTATATTGCTTAAAGAAATCTAACTGATATGGAATAGAAAGCGCTAAAGATTTTCTTCGTTGCATATCAACACCCCGTCTTCTGTTATCCACCCTCTTAAGCCAATCAACTCAAACTACATAAAATTATTTACATAGAGAATGATTATACTTGAGGGCTAGCGAAAATAAATAAATTAATTATACTACTTCTTATTTTACATGAAGTTTTCTAGTCATTCACTCTTTTCCTTTTTCCAATCAAAAAAGAAAAGCATCCTTTTTTTAAGGATGCTTTTCAAATCAAATTCACTTATGACTCAAATTGATAAAGTGGTGTACTTAAATAACGTTCACCGTTACTTGGGATAATAACAAGTACCTTTTTCCCTTTACCTAATTTCTTCGCAAGTTCTGTCGCTGCATAGACGACTGCTCCCGAAGAGATACCAACTAAAATTCCTTCTTCTCTAGCCACTCTTCTCGCATATTCGAACGCTTGCTCCGTTTTCACTTGAATAATTTCATCATATACCTCTACATCCAATGTCTCCGGAACAAACCCCGCTCCAATTCCTTGGATCTTATGTGGTCCCGGCTTTCCACCAGACAATACTGGTGAATCTGCAGGTTCTACCGCGTAAATTTTGATATCTTTATAAGCTTCTTTCAGCACTTCACCAGCACCTGTAATTGTTCCACCTGTACCAATACCTGCGATAAACGCATCCAATTGATCACCCATTTGTTCAACGATTTCTGGACCCGTTGTTATACGATGGATTTCTGGATTCGCTTGATTTTGGAATTGTTGTGGTATAAAGTATCCATGTTCTTCCGCTAATTCAGTTGCCTTTCGAATTGCTCCGCCCATTCCTTCAGGTCCTGGAGTCAATACTAATTCAGCACCGTAAGCACGTAATAAATTACGACGCTCAATACTCATTGTTTCTGGCATTACTAAAATTGCCTTATATCCTTTAGCAGCTGCTACCATCGCTAAGCCAATACCTGTGTTACCACTTGTCGGCTCAATGATTGTATCGCCCTCTTTTAATAATCCTTTATTTTCAGCATCTTCAATCATAGCTAACGCGATACGATCTTTAACACTGCTCCCCGGATTCATAAATTCTAATTTTAAGTATACATCTGCGCTGTCTGATTCTACGATGCGGTTCAACTTAACGATCGGCGTTTTCCCGATTAATTCTGAAACTGATTGTGCCACTCGCATTCCTGTCACTCCTAACACCGAGTATTTTTATTGGTTTTATCTATATTTAGATTTTGTCAGAAAATTCCCTATTTGTCAATCTATTTGGTCGGCTGATTCTCCGCCCAAACTTCTTTATTGCAGGTTCTCAATTAGACTTGTAATATCTTCTTTAGCGAATTTATATCGTTCATTACAGAAGTGACAGTGAACTTCCGTCTCTTCTTCTTCTGCACGAATTTGTTCTAACTCCGCTTTCCCTAAACTAATTAATACACTTTCAATACGCTCACGTGAACATGTACAATTAAATTGAACATCCATTGTTTCTAACACTTTCACTTTATCTTCTCCAAGCACTTCATACAGTAATTCTTCTGGAGAAAGACCTTGTTCGATTAATTGTGATACCTGCGGGATCTGTTGCAGACGCTCTTCAATAAATGAAATTGTTTCTTCCTGCGCACCTGGCATAATTTGAAGAATGAATCCACCCGCCGCTAATACGCTATCATCTCCATTTACAAGAACACCAACACCTACAGAAGAAGGTGTCTGCTCAGAAACCGCGAAATAATATGTGAAATCTTCACCTAGTTCTCCTGAAACAATTGGAGATTGACCGATAAACGGTTCACGCATACCGATATCTTTAATTACCGTTACAAATCCTTCTGTACCTACCGCTTGATATACACGTAATTTTCCTTGTTCCGTTCCTTCAAAATCAACATGTGGATTCGTTACATAACCACGTACATCCCCATTTGCATGAGCATCGACTAAGATAGGACCAATCGGGCCGTTACCCTCTACTTTAATCGTTAACTTCTGCTCGCCTTTTAACATAGCACCCATCATTGTACCCGCAGTTAAAGAACGACCAAGTGCCGCTGAAGCTGTTCTCCATGTATCATGACGTTTTTGCGCCTCACTTACTGTATTTGTTGTACGTACACTATAAGCACGAACCTCTCCATTAAACGCTAACGCTTTTACTAAATAATCTTTCATACTTATTTATTCACCCTTCTCATGTTGTAAATTTGCATTACGTTCATATAACATATACAAACCTTTTAACGTTAAAAACGGATCTACAACATCAATTACATTTGATTCTTCTGAAATTAATTTTGCTAATCCACCTGTTGCAATAACTTTCGGTTCTTGCTTAGCTTCTTCCTTCATACGCTTAACAATACCTTCCACTTGTCCAACGTATCCATAAAGAATACCTGATTGCATTGCACTTACTGTATTCTTCCCTATAACACTACTCGGTTTTGTAATTTCAATACGTGGAAGCTTTGCTGCTCTGCTATATAAAGCCTCTGCCGAAATCATAATTCCTGGCGTAATGACGCCACCCATATAATGCTTCTCTTCGTTAATATAACAATATGTAGTAGCCGTACCAAAATCAACAATAATAAGCGGACTTCCATATAAGTGGATTCCTGCTACTGCATTTACAATTCGGTCCGCGCCTACTTCACGTGGATTTTCATATTTAATATTCAAGCCAGTTTTTATCCCAGGCCCCACTACAAGCGGTTTAATTTTAAAATACTTTTCACACATACGCTCTAAAGCGAACATAATTGGCGGTACGACTGAAGACACAATAATACCTTTCACATCTTCAAAAGAAAGATCTTCATGCTCAAGTAACTGCTTTACAAGCATCCCATACTCATCTTCTGTTTTATGACGATCTGTTTCCATGCGCCAATGCTGACGAAGTTTCCCCTCTTCAAACACACCTAGTACCGCATTTGTGTTCCCTACATCCAATACAAAAATCATATTCTCACCACTTATCTTATTTAATCTATATTTGTGCAGTATGTATAAAACTTATAAAAACATCATATCACACATACTTATATAATCAGTTTTTCTATACTCATCATTGTACAAAAAGATTACTCTCTATTTCAATTTTTAATAATAGTTTCAGTTAAATTCTTTTGCCACTTAAATTCATTCCACAAAAAAAAGGAGTGACTATTGTCACTCCTTCATCTCTTACTTATCTTCTGTATCTTCATCGTCTTTCTTCATATTGATGTTTACTTTCACATCATCTGAAGATGTTGGACGCTCAGGTAATCTGCCATAATCATATAAATGATTAATTTGCTCTGCATCTAATGTTTCTACTTCAAGTAACGTTTTCGCGATAATATCAAGCTTATCTCGTTTTTCAGTAAGAATTTGTTGTGCACGAGCATAACAGCCTTTAATAATGACTTGCATTTCCACATCAATTTCATGCGCGATTGCATCACTGTAGTTTTGTTCTGAATGGAAGTCTCTTCCTAAGAATACCTGACCACCTTGTGAGCTACCAAATTGCATCGGTCCAAGCTTATCACTCATCCCGAATTCTGTAACCATACGTCTTGCAATACCAGTCGCACGTTGGAAGTCGTTGTGAGCACCTGTACTTGCTTCACCAAATACAATCTCCTCAGCTACTCGACCACCAAGTAAACCAGTGATTTTATCAAGTAACTCTGGTTTTGTCATGAAGTAACGATCTTCCTTCGGAAGCATTACCGCATATCCACCAGCTTGACCACGAGGGACAATTGTTACTTTATGAACGATATCTGCTTCATCAAGGACAACACCAATTACAGTATGGCCAGCCTCATGGAATGCAACAATATTACGTTCTTTTTCAGAGATAACACGACTTTTCTTAGCTGGACCTGCAATAACACGATCCGTTGCTTCATCGATGTCACTCATATCAATTTTCTTCTTATCTTGACGCGCAGCTACTAAAGCAGCTTCGTTTAATAAGTTTTCAAGATCGGCACCAGAGAATCCTGGTGTACGAGTTGCAATTGCTCTTAAGTTGACATTCTCATCAAGCGGTTTATTACGAGCGTGTACCTTAAGTACAGCTTCACGACCATTTACATCTGGACGATCTACTGTAATTTGACGGTCAAAACGTCCTGGACGTAATAACGCTGGATCAAGAATATCAGGACGGTTTGTCGCAGCGATGATAATAATACCTTCGTTTGCACCGAATCCATCCATTTCAACAAGCAATTGATTCAACGTTTGTTCACGCTCATCATGACCACCGCCAAGACCCGCGCCACGTTGACGTCCTACTGCATCAATTTCATCAATGAAAATGATACAAGGAGCATTTTTCTTTGCATTTTCAAATAAATCACGTACACGGGATGCACCGACACCGACGAACATCTCTACGAAGTCAGAACCACTAATAGAGAAGAACGGAACGCCTGCTTCACCTGCAACAGCACGTGCTAGTAAAGTTTTACCTGTACCTGGAGGTCCTACTAATAGAACACCCTTCGGAATACGGGCACCAACTTCAGCGAACTTACGAGGGTCTTTCAAGAATTCAACTACCTCAACAAGTTCTTGTTTCTCTTCATCCGCTCCAGCAACATCTCTGAAACGAATTTTTTTCTTTTCATCATTGTATAGCTTCGCCTTGCTTTTCCCGAAGTTCATAACACGGCTACCGCCGCCCTGAGCTTGGTTTAATAAGAAGAAGAATAAAATGAAGATAATGACAAACGGAATGATGGAAGTAAAGAACGTTACCCAAGCACTTGTTTCTTCTGCTGGTTGATACTTAACTTCAGCCCCTTGCGCTTTATCATTAATTTTCTTTTGTAATTCCTCAGTATTTGGTGCATAAGTAACAAATTGTTCTCCTTGGCTAGAAGTCTTGAATTGTCCCTTTACCTCAAACACACCATTTTTCGGTTGAAGCTGCACATTACGCACTTCACCTTTTTCAAGTTGAGTAATGAATTTATCGTAGCTAACTGATGTCGTTTTTTGCGTCGAACCATTAAAATAGCTTACGATCCCAATTACTACTAAGAATATCAGTAAATAAAAGATGGTATTACGGAAGATACGATTCATTCCTAACCTCCTCTCACGGCATAAACACTATAGTAAATCGTAACATAGAAAAAATTTCCTATACAATTGTAACGCCTATATTTAATTAATTTGAGTAAACACTTGGTTTTAATACTCCTACATAAGGAAGATTACGGTATTGCTCTTTATAATCTAATCCATATCCTACAACAAATTCATGAGGAACAGTAAATCCAACATAATCTGCTTTCAGGTCAACCTTACGGCCTGTTGGCTTATCTAATAACGTAACAATTTTTACAGATTTCGCTTTACGATATTTAAACAGGTCTACTAAATAGCTTAGTGTAAGACCGCTATCAATAATATCTTCAACGATTAAAATATCGCGACCTTCTACCGAAGTATCAAGATCTTTTAAGATTTTTACTTCGCCTGTCGAAACTGTAGAGTGACCGTAGCTAGATACAGCCATAAAATCCATTTCAAGATATGTATCTGTTCTCTTTAATAAATCTGCCATAAATGGCATTGCGCCCTTTAGTACACCAATCGCAAGAGGTACTGTATTTTTGTAATCCTCTGCAATAACTGCACCTAGTTCGTGCACCTTTTCTTGTATTTGTTCTTCAGAAATTAATACTTTTTCGATATCTTGATTCATCATTTCATTATCCTCCCGGAAGACTCCTTGCTTTTGTAGTGAATAATCAGGTATTTACCCTTCTTTGCTAGCCCTTTCGAAGTAGCAAATGCAGATCGTTTCAACAAGGGTACCCAAATAATATTTCCACTTGCGTCACAAACGATCGGCCATTCTTCTCTTTTTTCTTTTGGTACTTTCGCTTCGATAAAAACAGCTTTTATCTTTTTTGTACCATCCATACCTTGCATTGACATGCGATCTCCATTTTCCCTAGACCGAATACGAAGTGGATACGATATATCATTATACTTAGCAACAAATACTGTTTCATTCATGTTACTCGGTATATCTTCGCTCACCTCTGTTACAAGTTTATCCCCATTCGGCAATATAATTGTCCCAGGTACTGATAAATCTTGCGAAAAAGGAGAAACAATTTCTTGTTTAAATCCAAAACCACATTCTTCGTATGTACGAACAATTTTCAAATCACCTGGAAAATCTAGTGAACCTGAAGGTTGTGCCCGCTTAAAAAATTCAATCACCTTGTCAATATGTATAGAAGAAAGCGAAGATGGAATCTTATATTCATAAAGATAGTTTAATATTAGTTGAATCCCTCTTCTTTGTAAAGGCATAGACATGGATTCAAAGGCAGGAATTGATAAGCTAATTTGTTTATCGCTTTTTTTTGTAATTACTTTATTCATTTTCTCAAAAGCTAATTCCTGCAAATAAGCCTCATCCTCTTGCATCTGCACGCTAAATTTTTGGAATTTCTCATGCATTTGTGGATTTTCTTCTTTCAAATAAGGAAGGACATATTTACGTAATCGATTCCTTGTATATACTTCTTTTTTATTACTCGGATCTATACGCGGAATAACTTTTAATTTATTACAGTAATCAACAATTTCTTCCTTAGTTACCCCAAGTAACGGCCTAATTAAATATCCATTATGAAAAGATCGCTTCACTACAATTCCTGCGTATCCTTTCGGAGTACTCCCTCGTACAAGGCGCATTAAAATCGTCTCTACTTGATCATCTCCATGGTGACCAAGAGCTACATATCTCGCATCATATTTCTTCATTATTCTTTCCAAAAATGCATATCTGCATTCTCTAGCTGCAACTTGTGCATTCATTCCATATTGCTGTTGATATTGCGACACATTAATCCTTAGCGTTTCACAAATAACTCCTAGCTCTTTGCAAAGAGCCTGTACAAACTGTAAATCCTCATAAGATTCATTACCTCTAAACATATGGTCCACATGTGCTACTACAATTTCGAGCTGTTTTTCTGCCCTTTTTTCTAACAAATAATATAAAAGAGCCAAAGAGTCAGGACCACCAGAAACCCCTACAACAATTGTTGAATGTTTCTTTAATACATCATGCTGCTTTACAAAGTCATCTACTTTTTCAACAAATGCATCTTTCAACTTCGCAATCACCTTTCATTAAACAAGAACAACAACATTAGTTACCTTGTATATAATGGTACAACTTTTACAAACATTGTGCAAAAAAAAGATGTACAAAATCCACATTTTTATCTTACATCCCTCCTGTATATTTAACAAAGTAATCACATTACCTTTTTAATCAAAAAAACCTAGGCATCTACCTAGGTTTTTTTGATTATTTTATTGCGCCTGCATTCCTACTATTGGAATCGTAGCCCACTTCGGCATATTTTTCTTTACTTTCGCCACCACAATAGTCATATCATCATTTATATAACCATCACCAGAGCGAATTACTTCTTCCATAATAATATCAGCAATTTCCTGTGGATCCTCTGTTTGTAGTTCTTTAATTTTACGTTTTATCCATAATTCATGATTCTCCACATGTTGCGCTCCCTCAAAAATGCCGTCACTCATCATGATAAGAAGATCACCCGTTTTTAATTGCTCACCAACTACATCAACTTCAACATCTTCAATGATTCCCATCGGCAAGTTACTTGCCTCAATTTTCAAAATATTATTTCCGCGTTTAACAAAACTCGGCGTCGATCCAATCTTTAAAAACTTCGCACTCGCATCCCGTAAATCTACCATAGCCAAGTCAAGCGTTGTATACATCTCCTCTGTCGTCCTTAAAGAAAGAATCGAATTGATGGACTTAATCGCTATTTCTTCATCAATACCTGATTGAAGTATCTTTTGTAATAATTTTACCGTTTCCCTACTCTCCATATGAGCCCTTTGTCCATTTCCCATACCATCACTAATCGCAAGTGCATATTTACCAACGCTCAAATCCATCATCGCGTAGGAATCACCTGAAACAAACCCGCCACCTTTTGCAGCTGTGGCCAATCCTGTATCAAGAGAATACGTCTTCGCTGAACCAAATGATATTAAACTGTGCCCATTTGGATATGAGGATTTCTCTTCATGCTTAACGACGATATTCTCTTTTAAAATATCTGAAAGCATTGGAGCAACCAACTTCTCACATTCCCCATGTTCATTAGATACAGCCGGAATCAACATTTCAATATCAATACTTCCTCTATCTAAACAATAAATATCAACATGCTCCACTTCGACACCAAAATCACGAAACGCTTGTAAAATTTGCTCCTCCTGCGCTTGATGGTTCTCTCTTTCTCGTTGTATCTCCTTAGCGAAATCCTCCATCACTTTTGATACACCTAGTAATTGCTCCGCTACAATTCTACGATTTTCCTTCATTTGTTTTCTTAATTTCTGTCCCTCATAGAAGTGATCTAATTCACCCGCTACTAAATCCGTTACTTTCTTCCCTCTCACACAATGCTTGTCCCATTCACGAACTAACTTCCGATTATGCTGCAGCGTTCCTTCTTCTGTTTCACTCATTATTTGTTTCATATAATCGTATGTTTTATCAAAATTAACTACCCAACATTGATCCTTCTTAAAGCATGTTTGACATGTTTTTGCAGTAATTGTACTTAAAAATAAATCAGCTTCTGTTTCTTTATCTTCCTCCTCCACATACCCATATACAGAAAAGCTATTGGACAAAGCAGCAAATACATTAGCAAATTGATTGATTTTGTTCGCTGTAACATCGCGCACTCTTCTTAAATATTGTTGTTGATCTTGTGAATGCTCCTGTGTACCTGGCATAAACTTAGCAATACGATCCATAACAAGCTTCGGCGTTAATAAGAAGAAAACAATTGCTACACCAGATTCAATTAAAGTTGTTACAATACTTGTTTGCTTGTCTACATATAATGTAATTAAGCTTGTACCAATTAATAAACCTAAACTAACTCCTATACGCTTCCCTTCCTTTAACAATCCCCCAAGCAATCCTGAAAAGGCAAGGAGACTAAGTTGAGACAAGCTAGCCACATTCGCTAAACTTAATATTAACCCAGTGACAACTCCTACTGTGGACCCTGTAGCTGCCCCTGCAATAAAGGCAAATACTAATACTAAATATCTAGTAAAAATATGTTGAATAGAAGCATCATAAACAAACCAATCCGTTGTGCCCGTTAAAACAGATGCTAGTAATATAATTAAACAAACAATTTCTTCTGTTTCTAACGCTTGTTGCTTCCCTTTCCTTTCCACTAAAAGCGGAACACTTTGTAAAAATATCATCGTTAATACGAAGCTAAGCCCCGCTTCGATCGTACTGACGAGCAGATCATACATGGTGACGGTTTGCTGTGCAAAATATACAACAACTAAATGTGCGGTTAATGCGGAGATAAATACTTGGAATGGTACAAGTCCAACAGTTTTACGTGTAAACCGACTAAAGAAGATATTATAAATAAAGAAGGTAAAGATAGATGCAAAAGTAAAAAATAAATTGTCTATTGAAACTGAAAGTGCTCCCCCCATTAGGGCTAAGAACGCGAGCGGCATTTTATCTCGCTTCATAACATAAACAGCAGCAAAAAACGGCAATGCAAACGGTAAAATGTTTGTTAATATATATGCTCGTCCCAAAAGAAAACCAATAACAGCAATAATGAATCCCCATCTAAAGAAAACTTGTTCAAACTTCATTCGCAACTTACTCGTCCACTTTATTGTTCCAAGCTGACTTTCATTCATCGCCAATGCACTTGTGTTCATAGTATTCCTTCCTACTTTAGGCATATGTTTAACACCACCTGCATAGTTTAATTACTGTTATTATAAAAGATGATTATTGGGTTTTTTGTCAAAACAACAGTTTTGACTTTTATAATCGTTCGACTTTTTATTCGAAATAAATCTACATATATACATAGTATTTAATTTATTTAAAGCGAGTTGAAAGAATGTTCAGAAAATATAGGGTGATTTTGTAGAAGTATTGTACGTCTTAATTTATATTTAACAAAAAAAGATCATGCAAATTTGCATGATCTTTTTAGATGACCCGTACGGGATTCGAACCCGTGTTACCGCCGTGAAAGGGCGGTGTCTTAACCACTTGACCAACGGGCCGTTAAATTAAATATAGCGGCGGAGGGGATCGAACCCCCGACCTCACGGGTATGAACCGTACGCTCTAGCCAGCTGAGCTACACCGCCATGTCGTCGTATTTAACGGACAATTAGTATCTTACATCAGATACGTTTTAAAGTCAACACATCTCAAAAACTTTTTTAAAATATATTCTCTCACATAAAAAAGTACCCGAGTAATCACTCTGGGTACCTCTCTATATGTTAAGAATTAAACGGACTTATTATCCGCGACGTGCGCCACGGCCACCACGTTTAGATTCTGTGTTACGCTTTAAAGAAGTTAAACGATCTTCACTATCTTTTAAAAAGCGTGCCATCTTTTGCTCAAATGTTTCTTTTGGAGCTCGTTCGTTACCGCCACCGCGGTTATCTCTGTTGGAAGAACGATTATTATTACGTTGTGGACGTCCAGAACGTTGTTGATCACCACCACCACGTTGGTATTCACCACGTGGACGATCTCCTTCTGTTTTTTCACGTTCTTTCGCTTTCTTAATAGATAGGCCAATTTTGCCATCTTTTTCAACATTGATAACTTTTACTTCTACTTGGTCGCCTACTTTTAAGTGATCGTTAATATCTTTCACATAATTATCAGCAACTTCACTAATATGAACAAGACCTGTTAAGCCTTCTGGCAGCTCAACAAAAGCCCCAAAATTTGTAATACCTGTTACTTTACCCTGTAACTTGCTGCCTACCTCGATTGACATAAAAAAAATGCTCCTCCTTAGTGGTTAAAAAGTCAAATTTTACTTTATTATATATAATCCTAAAATACAGTGTCAATAAGACATACTCTACTTAGAAACAGGAAAAATTATCTCCCCTTTTCCGGAGAAGAAATAATCCCTTCTAGCAATCTTTAAAACGTACTCTTCATCATTCAACTTTTGAACTTCATCTTTTAGATTCTTTTCTTTTTTCGTTAATGAATCCAGTTCTTTTTTCATGTCCTTAACTTTCGCTTCTTTTGCTTTAATGGAACTGTTTTGTTGATAAAACGTCACACTAATACTAGCAATAATTGTAAAAGCAAAGACAAGAAAAACCGCTAAACGGCGATAAAGTCGCTTCCTGTTCTCATCCGTTTGTATTATATGTTCTTTAACAGGATTTGGACTTTGTTTTTCGATTGTTCTTTGTCTCAGTTCCCTCATTTCCGAGGTCCCCCTAACTTCTTTTTTATACGCACCCATAATTGGAAGATATGTCCCTTCAATTTTGCTACATATTGCAGGAACCCTACATGCTTCATTATAAAAAGTTTAACACGATTAGGGAGAAGTTTCCATATGAGCGAAGCAATAAACCGAACAGGCGAGAAAAAAACTTTCCATATGAAAAGTAATATCCAAATCACCATTTTCCATAACACATGTCCAATTGAAAGCAGTATACGAAATAAGAATAATATAAATGCAATAAATAGCTGTGCTATAATAATAACAGGTTTTATCATGAGTAGCTGTATAATTCGAACAAAAAATTGTGTTGTTTGTACAAAAATATAGATGAGAAAATTTAACATCTTCATGTATAGTGCTTTCAATAAGCTTTGATATGCTGCAAAACCACATAGTAACGCCAAAAATACATATATACGTAGTTCGGCTTCATTTACACGCAGTAATACATAAAAAACGAATAATGCTTGGACAATCCAAAATAGTATATCATGTATAAATACAAGCCAACGTTTACGCTCTTGGCGTTTTAAAAACCGTTGGTATGTATCTAAAGAAGCACCAATCCAAGCACCCATTCCAATCATTGAAAGCATTGTATACAACTGAATTGTTAGGCTCATTTAAACAACTTACTAAAGAAGCCTTTAGTTTTCTCCCCTTGGTTCTCATCAATATACAGCATTTCATGAACTTTCCCTTTAATTGATACAACACCCTTTTCTACATCTAAATTCTTCATTTGCAAATTTTGACCACGAATTGTTAAAAAACCCATTACAGTCTCAAGTAAAAACTCTTCGCTATCAAAACTCTCTACTTGCTTTACACCAGTAATATCGATTACACGTCTGCCACGCATGATAATATCATGCTCTACAGAAACATTTTGTTGATTAGAAGACATTGGTGAGTAACCATTATTCACGAAAATCCCCCCATAGCTTTATACTAGCTAATAGTAATGTATGAAGGGCTAACCTATTTTAGAACAAGCCTTCTTCCGCTTTTACTTTTTCCTCACGAACGAGACTATACATGTTTGCTGCATCTTCTTTTTTAGTTGTTTCTTTCAATTCATTTACTTTCACAGTTACTATTTTTTGCCCGAAACGAATTGTTAATTCATCCTCTACCTTCACATCTGAACTCGCTTTTGCCACTTGGCCATTAATCGAAATTCTTCCTTGGTCAGACACTTCTTTTGCTAATGTTCTTCTTTTAATTAAACGTGATACTTTCAAAAATTTATCTAGACGCATATCAAATCCCCCTATTAACGCTCTGTTTGTTTTGCCTCTTCCCATAAAATATCTAACTGTTCTAATGATAAATCTTGCATTTCCTTATTCATTTCAGCTACTTTTGCTTCCATGTATAAAAAGCGAGCCATAAATTTCTCATTAGTTGAACGTAACGCTTCTTCTGGATCTAATTTATAATGACGAGCTATATTAACAAATGCAAATAGTAAATCACCAAATTCACCTAGCATCTTTTTCTCATCCATGTTTACAACTTCTTGTTGGAATTCTTGCCATTCTTCTAAGGCCTTCTCTATCATCGGCTGCACATCAACCCAATCAAATCCAACCTTTCCAGCTTTCTTCTGAATTTCATAAGCACGCATTAGCTGTGGCAAGCTTTTTGGAATACCCGCTAAAACAGATTCTTTCACGAATCCCTTTTCTTGTTTTTTAATTTCTTCCCAATTTGCAATCACTTCATCAGCATTATTTACATCCGTATTCCCAAACACATGCGGATGACGACGAACCATTTTCTCAGCTAAAGTCCGAATAATATCATCTATAGAGAACCAACCTTCATCCTCTCCAATTTGAGCATGAAGCATAACTTGTAATAATATATCACCCAGTTCTTCTACTAAATGATCATCATCCTCTTCATCAATTGCTTCTAGCACTTCATATGCTTCTTCAATTAAGTATTTCTTTAAAGATTGATGAGTTTGTTTTTTATCCCACGGGCAACCATTCGGTCCACGCAGTTCCGCAATAATTCCTCTAAGCACATCAAACTGCTGATACAAAGACGCACGTTCCTTAACCGGGGGTACATATACACTCGTTAAATTATTTAACTCCGTTTCATGATCTAACATGTATAACGGTACCTTTTTTACTTGCTCAAATGAAGTTCCTGCAGCTGTTACGATATACACTTCATAATCATCTGGCAACATCTCCATTAACATCAGTTTCACATCTGAAGCAACGAACGCATCATACACTTGGCAAAAGATTAAATGTTGACGTAATTCTAATTGTCCTCTTTCAAATGATGTAGCATCAATTAATTGGAATCCTTCAATCGGATCAATCTTTAGGCTCGCAAACATCGGATCAAGGAAACTTTGTCCACCTTCAATTCGCACTTCAATATTTGCTACTTCTCCTTTTTCCAAAAGTAGCTGAACGGTTCTTTCTGCTACAAGCGGATGACCAGGAACTGCATAAATAATTTCTGTACCTTTCGCTTGTTCTAACAACCTATTCGCGATTGTTTCATATACGATTTCAAATGTATCATGCGCTTCGTATACCTCGTCAAAAGCTGTATATTTTATACCTTCTTGCTCCAATTCTTCTATAACTGGGTGTTCCTTCGTTCTAACAAACATATGATCCGCTTCTTTTATCTTTCGATATACGCCCATCGTTAACTGATCTAACTCACCAGCACCTAATCCTAAAATAGTAATAATTCCACTCACAACCAGTCACCTCTATCCACTCTTCTTCAATGAACCTTCTTTTTTCTCTTGTTTCATAACGGTTCCTAATTCTTCTTTTGTAAATACACGTAATTTTAAAATTAAAAACATATATGCTAATCCGCCGATAGCTACACCTAACAGCGCTTCAACCGTCGCAATTCCTCTATGTCCTGTATCAATTACTAATCCAGACATTCGCAACATACGCATAAAGATTATTAATACAAACCCCATACCGATACCACTAATAACCACACTTAACATATTCCGCCTATCAATAAGCGGCTCCGATACAGCTCGCATAAGCAACACACTATTTAGCAAGGCAATTACAATAAGCGCAACTAAAGTTGCAATTGCAGCTCCCTTCACACCAAAATACGGCATTAATATATAGTTTAAAGCTAGCTTTAAACTACCTCCAAATACAACGAATATTGCTGGTTTTAATGTTTGTCCCACTCCTTGTAAAATAGAAGCAGTTGTAATTGACAATGAACTAAATAAAATAGATAAAGATAAAATCGATAACACATCTGATCCATCACTATTTTCAAACAACATAATATTTGTAGGTTGAATAATACAAGTTAATCCAATAGCAGCTGCAAATCCAATAACAAATGTTATTTTCATTGCTAACTTTACCTTTTCTTGAATAAATGAAAGATCTCCTCTTTCTTTCGCCGCTGTAATAATAGGAATAAGTGACAATGAGAAAGAAGTTGTCACAACAGTACCTAATTGCATAAGCGGGATACTTCTATCATAAACACCTTTTAGTACCTTTGCATTTTCAACTTGCTCTCCCGCGCGAATAAGCAAAGTATAAAAGGAAATAGAATCCGCCATTTGTATAAAAATAAGGACTAAATTACTAACACAAATCGCTAATCCCTGCCAAAAAAGGATTCGAATAATCCTTTTTTTATCTCCAATTCTCTTCCAACTTTTAAAGAAAATAGCATGGAAATCATGACGCATATAAAATAAAAGTACGATAATCCCAATAAGCCCGCCTGCAATTGAACCTAGCATAGCACCCGCACCAACTGTATATAAATCAAATCCATGAGCAATAAGGAATAGTGATAAAAATACAATAATAGAAACACGAATTGTTTGTTCAATTACTTGCGAAACAGCCGTCGGCATCATATTATTGAATCCTTGAAAATATCCTCTCGCTACAGATAAAAATGGCATTAGTAGGAATGAAAACGAAATAACACGTAATAATTTATCTAAATGTATATCACCCATAGCCGATGCAATTGTTTCGGCCCCAAAGAATAATGTAAAAAACCCTATAAATCCAATTCCTAATAAAAACCAAAAAGATACACAAATAATTTCTTCTGCTTCTTTTTGTTTTCCTCGTTCTAATCTTTCTGCGACCATTTTTGAAATAATAATGGGAAACCCATAAGTGGCTAAAATTAAACAAAATCCATAAAATGGATAAATTTGTTGGTAAATATAAAAACCAACATCACCCGCTATATTTTGATATGGAATACGGTAAAAAGCGCTTAATACCTTTGTAACAAAACTTGCGATTGTTAATATAATAGCCCCACGCCAAAAGGCTTGGTACTTCTTCGCTTCCATACAAGAAAACTCCTTTTTCTATTCTCACCCCTCGTATTATATCACAAAGAAAAACTGTCTCTCCTTCATATTCCTTACATTCACTGACTTCTTTCAACAGCAAAAATACTCAATGAAAAAAGGTAGCAAAGCGCTACCTTCATTCAATGCTTATATCTCCAAATAGTTAATTTCTCAAATAGAAATATCATAATTAGGAAAGATTGCTACTTATAGAAATTACACTTCACTACTGCTCCATTTGTTTCGCTAAAAAACTTGCAGCTGTATTTACTGACTTATGCTCTACTTCACTTATAATAGCTTCTTTAGAGAAGATAATAACAGCCCCAATTGGATCCCCATTCGCAACAATCGAGCCAATTGTATAGGAGCTGACTTTTTCTGTTACTCCATCAATAATTGAAATTTCACTTTCATCTGTCATAATTACAGACTTGCGCTCTTCCATTGTCTTCTCAATTAAATCGCCAACACTTTTATTTAAGTATTCTTTTTTAGATGCGCCTGCTACTGCGATAATAGAATCACGATCGCATACAAGTACATTATGTCCTAAGCTATCATATAAAGCTTCCGTATATTCTTTTGCAAAATTACCTAGTTCACTAATCGGAGAATATTTCTTTAAAATGACTTCTCCATCGCGATCAACAAATATTTCTAGTGGGTCCCCTTCTCGAATACGTAAAGTTCTACGAATTTCCTTTGGGATTACTACCCTGCCTAAATCATCAATTCGACGTACGATTCCAGTTGCTTTCATTCTATGCTGCCTCACTTTCTACTGATGATCAAAGTGGTGAATTTACCTGTTCATGTAAAAATCACCAACTATTAAACATAGTATTTTACACATTAGTTCTTCTATGCACGTCGAATTGTATTTTTTATCTTATATTAGGCATTTATTACTTCTTTTTTTACATCTGGTAAGCCTTTTAATAAATTTTCAGCAATTGTTAACCATTTCGATGTCTCTAATCCATTCGTTTTCATCACAATTTTCAATTGTGATCCCTCCATACCAAGACCGATCATACGACCAAAACTACTTCCTAGCATGAATAATTTTCCACCATCTATATTTTGGCTCGCTTGTTCAGAAAACAGGAATGTTACTTCAAACTTATTTTGCTTAATTAACTCAATTTGTTCTTTCATCGCCAACACTTTAATGTTTGCAATTTGTAATAAATAACCAACTTCTTGTGGATAATCACCAAACCTGTCGATCATCTCTTCCTGCAACTCTTCAATATCTTCAATTGCAGAAATACCTCTAAATTGTTTATACATCATAATTTTTTGTTTACTATCTGAAATATACGCATCCGGTAAATATGCGTCTACTTCTAAATCAATTTCAACATTAACGGTATTTTCAACTCCGTCTGTTCCTCTACGCTGCTCAATTGCATCTTTTAACATTTGAGAATATAAATCAAATCCGACAGAATCAATAAATCCATGTTGTTCTGCCCCTAACAAATTACCCGCACCACGAATTGATAAGTCTCTCATCGCAATTTTGAAACCAGATCCAAGCTCTGTAAACTCTTTAATTGCCTGCAGACGCCTCTCTGCAACTTCCGATAACACTTTATCACGTTTGTATGCAAAGTAGGCATACGCGACGCGATTAGAACGTCCAACACGACCACGAAGCTGATACAACTGCGATAATCCCATACGATCTGCATCAAATACAATTAATGTATTTACATTCGGAATATCTACACCTGTCTCAATAATTGTTGTACTTACAAGAACATCATGCTGCCCTTCTAAAAACGATAGCATAACAGACTCTAATTCACCTTCATTCATTTTCCCATGTGCGTATGTTACACGAGCATCTGGAACTAACATCGAAATTTCATCTGCTTTTCTTTCAATATCCTCCACACGGTTATATAGGAAGTAAATTTGACCTCCTCTTGCCAACTCTCGCTCTATCGCTTCTCGCATTAACGCTGGATTATACTCTACTACATATGTTTGTACTGGGAAACGATTCTCTGGTGGTGTCTCAATAACAGATAAATCGCGTACACCAAGCATAGACATATGAAGTGTACGTGGAATCGGAGTTGCCGTTAATGTTAACACGTCAACATTTGCTTTCAATTGTTTAATTTTTTCTTTATGTGTAACGCCGAATCTTTGTTCTTCATCAATAATAAGAAGTCCTAAATCTTTATACATAACATCTTTAGATAAAATACGATGCGTTCCGATTACAATATCCACCGTTCCATCTTTTAAACCTTTAATCGTTTCATTTTGTTGTTTTCGTGTGCGGAATCTACTTAGTAACCCTATATTAATCGGGTAATCTTGAAAACGCTCTCGAATTGTTTCATAGTGTTGTTGTGCAAGGATTGTTGTCGGTACTAAAATCGCAACTTGTTTTTCATCCATAATTGCTTTAAATGCCGCACGAATAGCTACTTCAGTCTTTCCATATCCTACGTCGCCACAAAGAAGCCTATCCATCGGACGTCCGCGTTCCATATCTTTCTTAATCTCTTCAATAGAACGTAATTGATCCTCTGTCTCTTGATATGGGAAAGAAGATTCAAATTCCTGTTGTTCTGCCGTATCTGGTGTATATGCATAACCTTTCGAAGCTTCACGCTCGGCATATAATTTAATTAGGTCATCTGCAATGTCTTGTACAGATTTTTCAACTTTCGTTTTGACCTTCTTCCAATCATTTCCGCCTAATTTATAAACTTTTGGATCCTTACCTTCAGACCCTACGTATTTTTGCACTTGATCAATTTGTTCAATTGGAACGTATAACTTATCATTACCTTGATATTTAATATTTAAATAATCTTTATGAACACCATTAATCTCTAATGTCTCAATACCTAAAAATTTACCTATACCATGATTTACATGAACTACATGGTCTCCAACTTTTAATTCCGAATAACTTTTAATACGTTCAGCGTTAGATAACTTTTGCTTACGTTGTGATTTTTTAACCTTCTTATGAAAAAGCTCTTTTTCAGTAATGACAACAAACTTTTGCATCGGCATTTCAAAGCCTGCATGTAAATCACCTACAGCAATTTGTAACCTTCCAGGCAATAAGACATCTGTGGCCTCTACAATGTCTGCATCAATATCATAATCACTTAAAATATGTTGTAGTTTTTTTACACGTTCATCATCTGTTCCAAGCACAACGGTCGTAAAATGCCCTTCATTCCATCTATCAATTTCAGTTTTTAACAACTGCATCTGTCCGTGGAAATCTTGCATCGTTTTACACGTCACATTCACAATGTTTTGAGGATGTGTGTGTGCTATATGGCGTAAGAATAACGTTAAATATACAAAACTTCTTTTTTTATTATGAAGAAACTCCTCAAATGAGTGGGAGAAAGATAAATCCTGAATAATTGTTCCTTCGCCAAGAAGTGAGATATACCATTCCGCTTCTTCTGTTTCAAGATGTGATGCTGTTTCTTGAATACGGGAAATCTCATCTAAAATTACAACACCGTTTTCTGGTAAATAATCTATCAGACTAGCAGGTTCTTTATAGAAAATAGATAAATATTTAAACATTTGTTCTATACTTTGCCCGTTTTTCAACATTTCAATTTCATGACTAACCGTCTCAAGTACAGCAGTCTTTAATTTATCATCGGAAAGCTTTTGCATCGTCTTAGTCAAACCTTCTTCAAGATGCTTAATTCCCGATTTCAATTCTTCCTGTGAAAATAAAAACTCTGTTGCCGGACCAAACCGAACACTTTCCCTTTTATCTTGAGAGCGCTGTTCTTCCACATCAAATAATCGAATAGAATCAACCTGTGTATCAAAGAATTCAATACGAAATGGTAATTCTTCAGTTAATGGGTAAATATCTAATATTCCCCCGCGCAAACTAAACTCTCCTGGAGCTTCTACCATCGACTTACGCTCGTAGCCAATATGATGTAAGGTATGCAAGAGCGCATCTAAATCAATCTCTTGCCCTAGATTGATTTCAATTTGCCTTTGCTTCCATAATTCTTTTATTGGTAAAAACCTACGCAGCCCTGCAACTGGCGCTACAATAATCCCATTCTCTCCCGCAGCTAAGCGATTTAACACTTCAATACGCTGCGCCTTCAATTCTGGACTTGCAACACCAACTTCCGATGCTATCAATTCATTTACCGGATATAGCCAAACATCCTTTTCACCAAGTAACGCCACTAAATCTTCATGTACTTTTTGTGCTTGGTATAAATTGTGCGTCACAATAAGTTGTGATTGCTTTGTTTTTTTATATAAAGCTGCGATTAATAATGAACGAGAGGACGTTGCCATACCCGATACAAGTTGTTCTTTCAACCCATCTTCTAGCCCATTAATAACCGATTGTATTTCTTCATTTTTATAAAATTGCTCTAATAAACCTATCATTTTCAAAACTCCTCTCAACATAAAGAGCAAGTTACTATATTTTATGCAAATATTTTGGAAAAAGAAAACAGAAAAATGCTTTGGACATGCCAAAGCGACAACATTTTATTGCAGAAATTTTTCATATTCATAATACTCAGGATAAGATGCGAGCGTTTCTTGACACGATTCACAAATCGTTTTTATATATATATTTCCATTCTCATGAAAATGAATCATATCCACTACTTCTTGCTCTGTTAGTTGAAACAAAACGTCGCTATGTACTTTTTCTGCGATAATGGAGCCCACATTACTTCCGCAATGTCTACAGTAATAATAACCTTCCATACTAGCCTCCTAAATATCCAATTGCTACTAGTATGGGATAAAACAACATAAAATATTCCAGATTGTGCGCTTAACTATTAAAAGTATTCATGATTTGGAGAAAAGGTTTATTTAACCATTCCTCACATGCATCTGCTGCATTTTCAATGGATTGACTAACGCCAGATATTTCTTCAGATGTAAAACGTCCTAATACGTAATCCACTACTTTCATCCCATTTTTCGGACGATCGATTCCCATACGGATACGTTGAAATTCTTGTGTTCCTAAATGTGAAATTGTTGACTTCACACCATTATGTCCACCCGCACTACCTTTCATGCGAAGGCGTAACTTACCTACAGGAATATCTAAATCATCGTACATAACAATGAAGTCCTCAACATCAATTTTATAATAATCCATGAGCGGACGGATACTTTCCCCAGATAAATTCATATATGTAAGTGGCTTTAGTAAGATTACTTTTTCCCCATTAACAAAGCCTGCGCCAAATACTCCTTTAAACTTTTGTTCATTCAAAGAAATACTCCAACGCTTTGCAAGTTCATCGATCGCCATAAATCCAATATTATGCCTTGTTAATTCATATTCTCTACCTGGGTTCCCAAGTCCTACTATTAATTTCATTCTTGTACCACTACTTTCTTTTTTCGATACGAAAAGACGTAACCAAGCTTGGTTACGTCTCATTCTATCCAATTAATTGAATAATACACTTACAGATTCTTCTTCGTATACACGAATGATTGCTTCTCCGATTAATGGAGCAACTGAAAGTTCATGTACTTTGTCAATTTTCTTCTCTTCTGGTAATACAATAGAGTTCGTTACAACTAACTCTTTAATATTCGAATTTTGAATACGCTCAATTGCTGGGCCAGATAATACTGGGTGTGTACAGCAAGCATATACTTCAGAAGCACCGTTCTCAACAAGAGCGTTTGCCGCTAATGTAATTGTACCAGCTGTATCAATGATGTCATCAATTAAAATTGCTGTTTTACCTTCGATGTTACCGATAATGTTCATTACCTCTGATACATTCGGACGAGGACGACGCTTATCAATAATAGCGATTGGCGCTTTTAGGCGATCCGCCATTTTTCTAGCACGCGTTACACCACCGTGATCAGGAGATACGATTACGATATCTTTAAGGCCTTTTGCTTCAAAGTAATCTGAAAGAATCGGTACACCCATTAAGTGGTCGATCGGGATATCAAAGAATCCTTGAATTTGTGGAGCATGTAAATCTAGAGTGATTACACGAGTTGCACCTGCTGTTTCAAGCAAGTTTGCTACAAGTTTCGATGTAATTGGTTCACGAGAACGCGCTTTACGGTCTTGACGCGCATAACCATAGTAAGGAATAACGATATTAATTGTTTTTGCAGATGCACGTTTCAATGCATCAATCATAATAAGTAATTCCATGATATGTTCGTTTACTGGGAAGCTTGTAGATTGAATAATGAATACATCGCAACCACGGATACTTTCTTCAATGTTAATTTGAACTTCTCCATCACTAAAACGATCAACAGAACATTTTCCTAGTCCTACTCCAATATGCTTTGCGATTTGCTCAGCAAGTTCCTTATTAGAGTTTAAAGAGAATACTTTCAAATTAGAATTTAGATATTGAGTCGACATCTAGATTAACCCTCCACATTATGATTTTTTCTTATTCAGCAATTGATCAACATAGTCTTCTTTGTTAACTTGACGTGCACGTGCTACTGATAATGCTTTTGATGGAACATTCTCTGTTATTGTAGAGCCTGCTGCCACATAAGCACCATCTTCAACTGTTACAGGAGCAACAAGGTTTGAATTACATCCAATAAATACCCCATTACCAATTACAGTTTTAAATTTATTCTTGCCGTCGTAGTTCACCGTAATTGAACCACAACCAAGATTCACGTCTTCTCCAACTTGTGCATCCCCGATATAACTTAAGTGTGAAGCTTTACTTCTATTACCAAAAACAGTTTTTTTGATTTCTACGAAGTTTCCAACGCGCACTTCATCTCCAATAACTGAATCTGGGCGAATATGTGCAAATGGACCAACCGATACTTCTGTACCAAGTTTGCTGTCATGTACAGTAGATTGACGAATTACCGTACGATCTCCAATTTCACTATCGCGAATTACTGTATGCGGTCCAATTTCACAATCAGAACCAATCACAGTGTTCCCCTCAATAACCGTTCCTGGGTGAAGAACTGTATCACTACCAATAATTGCATCCGCAGAAATGTATGTGTTACTTGGATCAATAATTGTAACACCATTTACCATGTTCTTTCGGTTGATACGATTTTTCATAATAATTTCCGCTTGCGATAGAGCGACTCTGTCGTTAACACCTAACGTTTCATCGAAGTGCTCTGTTTGATAAGCTGATACAATATGACCTTCATTTTTTAAAATTTCAATAACGTCCGGAAGGTAATATTCGCCCTGTACATTATCATTTGAAACTTTAGAAAGTGAAGCAAATAAAGCTTTATTATCAAAACAATACGTACCTGTATTGATTTCTTTAATAGCTAATTCTTTTTCATTTGCATCCTTATGCTCAACAATCTTTTCAACATGACCATTCTCATTACGAACGATACGGCCATATCCAGCAGGCTCTTCTATGTACGCTGTTAGTACCGTCGCCATTGCTCCCGCTTCTTCGTGTTGCTGAAGCAATGCTTCCATCGTTTCAGCAGTTATTAGAGGTGTATCACCACAAATAACTAAAGTTGTTCCTTCTTCATTTGCAAGTACACTTGCAGCTTGATCGACAGCATGCGCTGTACCAAGTTGTTCTGCTTGTAATGCAAACTCACTTACGTTTCCTAGCTGTTCTTGTACCTTTTCAGCACCATGTCCAACGACTGTTACAAGTTTCTGCAATCCTAATTGGGATACTTCATTGACTACATGTTGTACCATTGGTTTTCCACATACAGGATGCAGCACTTTGTATAGCTTCGACTTCATACGTGTGCCTTTACCTGCAGCTAGAATCACTGCAAATCTGTTTGACATATAGACCCTCCATCGCAACCTATTTATCCATTAACGATATTATCCTAAATCATCATATATTTCAAGAAACACATTATAACTATTAAATTTTACCATAATTCTTATAAGATGTTTTACTCTTTAGTATCTTTTTTAAGGAATAAGCTATACTATTTTAAATGATTTTGAAAAAATTAGAAGTTTTTCATCTTTATTTTTTCAAAATATGAATTTTTATAATTAGAAACGTGTATTATTCAAAAAAAAAACAAACTCCTGTAAATGCTTACAGGAGTTTGTTACAAAATTATAAGGCTTTCTTTCAAAAGCCCTTTTCATTCGAATTTTACGAAGCGCCTGCTTCTTCAAACTCAACCTCTTCTAACTCGCCTAAACGATGATACTCTGTTAAAACCGCATCTTGAATTTTAGAGCGTGTATTAGAATTAATTGGATGTGCAATGTCACGGAATTCTCCATCTGGAGTACGTTTACTTGGCATTGCTACAAATAATCCATTATTACCATCAATTACACGAATATCATGAACAACAAATTCATGGTCTAGAGTAATAGAGGCAATTGCTCTCATGCGGCCTTCTGTGTTTACGCGGCGTAATCTTACGTCAGTCACTTCCATCTTGTGTTCACCACCCTTTTCTAAATAAGCGATATATTTGTATAAATTCCACAAAATTTCTATTTTCCCTTTAATTTTTTAAAAATTTTTAAGATAAAAATTTTTAAGTTAGTTGAATATAAGGATTAGTAGAGGTTATCGCTTACAAAGAGTTACTTAACTAGGGCAATTACTTCGATTTCAACAGAAACATCTTTCGGTAATTTTGCTACTTGTACACAAGAACGCGCTGGTTTATGAGTAGAGAAATAAGAACCGTATACTTCATTAACAGCATTAAAATCATCCATATCCTTTAAGAATACTGTTGTTTTTACCACTGTATCAAATGAAGCACCTGCTTCTGCTAATACCGCTTGTAAATTTTCAAATACTTGCTCTGTTTGTACTGTTACATCTCCTGTTACAAGTTCTCCACTTGCCGTTAACGGAATTTGTCCTGAACTATAGAACATATTATTTACAATAATCCCTTGTGAATATGGTCCGATTGCCTGTGGTGCTTTGCTTGTTTGAACAACTTTCATACTTTTCACCCTTTTATTATTTATTTTTACTCTTTAAAAATAGTGTACCAAGGGCAGTTTGTCCATCTATTTTGTAATTTATAAATAGGAATAAAAAAAGGTAAAGCTATCTGCTTTACCTTTTTACTCAGCCTCTACAAGCCCTTTATCAAATGGTGCAAGTGAATAATTTCCCTTTTCCACTTGAATCGCTTTTTCTTTCACATCAACTTCTGACAGACGAATTAATGATACAAAGTTATTAATAAGTCTTTCTTCAATATCCGTAGACTCTACTAATACGCCAATTCCAACAACATTAGCTTTAAACTCTTCTAGCATGCTCATCATGCCTTGAATGGTTCCGCCAGCTTTCATAAAGTCATCAATAATTAAAACATTGGATCCTTCTGGAAGGCTACGCTTTGCTAAAGTCATCGTTTGGATTCGCTTAGAGGAACCTGATACATAGTTAATACTAACAGTGGGTCCTTCTGTTACCTTATTATCTTTTCTCGCAATTACTACCGGTACATCTAAGTAGTTCGCTACTGCATAAGCAAGCGGAATTCCTTTTGTCGCTACCGTCATAACTGCATCAATTGGTTGCCTAGCAAAAACAGAAGCAAACAAACGACCTGCGCCATTAATTTGGCGAGGATTACTTAAAAGATCCGTCATATATAAGTAACCGCCAGGCAAAATACGATCTGGGTTTTCAAATAAACTACAAAGCTCGTTAATAATCAGATTTGCCTCTTCTTCACTTATATAGGGAATATATTTCACTCCTCCTGCTGCTCCTGGTACCGTTTGCAATGTGCCGACCCCTTGTTGTTCAAACGTTTGCTTAATAATAACTAAATCTTCACTAATGGAAGATTTAGCCGATTGATACCTTTCAGCAAAAAAAGTGAGGGAAACTAGCTGACGAGGGTTTTGTAGCAAGTAATAAGTCAGATCGACCAATCTTGTACTTCGTCTAATTTTCACACTCTCACCTCAAATCACGAATATTCTAAACAAATCATAACGTATTATACGTCTTTATTCAAGCGTTTCTCGCTCTCCTAATAAACGAACTGCATATACTTGTTCGCAAAATCCTTTTAAACCGTTATATATACGATGCATTCGCGAATCATGGTGTACAAGACCAAATACAGTTGGGCCACTTCCACTCATTAATACGGCATCCGCACCGAATCGTTTCATCTGCGCCTTAATACGTGCAACCTCAGGATGCATCACAAACGTCACATCTTCTAAAATGTTACCAACAGTATCACAAATTCCTTTATAGTCCCCGTCATTAATGACTTCAACCATTTTATCTACATTTGGATGTGTAACACGATTTAATCTTAAATTCCCATACACATCAGCAGTAGATACACCAATGTGGGGCTTTGCTAAAATAACCCAACAAGAAGGTGGAGTCTTTATATGTTCAATTTTTTCTCCTCTTCCAGTGGCAATTGCAGTTCCGCCGTATACACAGAACGATACATCTGATCCAATTTCTGCGCCAAGCTCTGCTAATTCCTTAATTGTAAGCCCTAAATCCCATAACTTATTAAGGCCACGTAATGTCGCTGCTGCATCACTACTTCCACCTGCTAATCCAGCTGCTACTGGAATCGTTTTTTCAATAGTAATAGATACACCTTTTTTCACATTGAACTTCTCTTTTAATAATTTCGCTGCTTGATAAGCTAAGTTGCGTTGGTCGTCTGGGACATACCGATTATGGGACAAAATTTCAATACGGTCTTCTGCTAATTCCATTAGCTCTAAACGATCTGCTAAGTCGATTGTTGTCATAATCATTTTCACTTCATGATATCCATCTTGTCTTTTTCCCAGTACATCTAACGACAGATTAATCTTTGCTGGTGCTTTCACTAGTAGCTTCAATCTATTCACCCACTCTATGTACTCAATCTTTTATCGTTTATTTTACCATAAATTTATAGTAAGACGATGACACTTCCCTAATTATAACGAAAAGCATTCAGAATGAAACTACTTATGTCAAATGATGGCACCTTTTAACGTGCAAAAAGCCGAGGAATCTCTCCTCGGCTACCGCAGCATAGAAAGTATCTTACAACTACTGGTTTTGTTTCATTAATTGCTGTTCTGCAATTTCTATAGCACGTTTCACCATATTACCAGCATCTTTCGCACGAATTCCGCCCCATCCTTCTTTCTGAACAACATCATAAAAGCCAAGCTCTTTTGCAAGCTCTTCTTTAAATTGATTTGACATGACTCCTCTTCGTCTACTCAATGCAGAGTCCCTCCTTATTTTGCTACGGTATAATTAGTATGCAAAATAATATAGCTTTTCATTTATGGGAATATATGTAACGAAAAATGCATTAATTATAAAATACTTCATTTTGAGATTCATCGTAAAATGTTAGCTCTACTGTCTCTGTTAAAACATCTGCATAACTATAAGATACACGTTGCAATGCATCTTCTTGCTGATCTAACTGGACAACAAACACAGAACGATACGTTTCTGCAAGTACACCTGATTGCTCCACAGTTTTTCTTCTCCCACTATTTGCCTTTAACATAAGTCGCTGTCCAAGATGGTGATCTAATTCGCTTTTAATTTCATCTAAACGTTTTGACATATACTTTGCTACACCTCGCTGTAATTTAGATTGAACACTTAAAACACGATATATCTATCCCAATTATTAACCGCAATTCACAGACAATATCATTATAAAAGCATCATGCGTTCAAATAGATAGAAGAAATACTATATTCTAAAAGTATCATTGTATAGTCTGCACGTTCTTGCCGCTTTTTATCCAGACTCATTTAAATCATTTCCACATAAAAAAGCAAGATACGTATGTACCTTGCTCATTCGTCATAATGTTGAAAGGGCAATCCTGTTCGTAAAATCCCTCTTGTTTCAATTCCGCCTAGTCCCTTTTCGCCAGTAATTGTATTACGCACAACGTCCCATACATTTACTCTTTCCATAAATGAAGTGAAACTAATTTTGCCAACTACATATACAGGATCTAGAGCATGAATATTAATTCTAGACGGTGAACTAGCAAAATTAGCACCTGCTCGAATCAACGCCTCAAAGTGTGATTGACAAGCCCCAGCAAAAATAACGAGTTGATCTAATGATGGATACTTTTTTCGCACTTCTCGAACAGCCTGTACAAAATGTTTAGAATGTCTATATGCTGCTAAATCTCCCATAACTCCTTTTGACTTTGTATATGCATCATGTCCTGTAATAACTAAAATATCTGGGCGAAAATGATCTATTAAGTCTACTACCTTTTCATGCATCTCCGTTTCCTTACAATGAATACCTTGAACAGGAACGCCTATTTTATTATATAAATCTAGGCACTTGCGCAAATATAAAGGATCTCCATCTATATGCAGTACACGCCCTGGCATTTGAAAATAATTCACTTCACTTGTATATCCACCAGTTGAATTATGTTCATGTCTTTGTTTCATCAACACGTGATCTTGCTGAAACAACCGGTAAGTACGCTCCATCGTTTCTTTTTCACGCTTCACTCTATTTTTATGCTCTCGTTGGTCTATACTAACTAAATCTGCAAGTGGTGCATCCGCCACAAGTCTAATTTCCTCTCCAAATAATATTGCCATATCGCCTTTTATTTCTATAATACGAAAAAGAATATCCCTATTATGAGAATATCGTTCAACTAATTCTCCAACATGTAAAGCCATTCTCCTACCTCCAAACTCGTTAGGCCATCTTACCTGTTTTTAAAGTATGAATTTAGGAAAGGAAAGGTGACAAAAGGGACAGCTCAAGTTGAACTGTCCCTTTCATATTCTTATGACAATTTATGAAGAATTAATGCATTACTTAATGTTGCAAACTCTTCGATAGATAGCGTTTCGCCTCTTCGCTTCGGATCAATTCCTACCTCTGTTAAAATTCGATCCAACAGCTCTTTATCTTTCGGGAAACCATTTAAATTATTTGATAAGTTATTCATTAAAGTTTTACGACGCTGTGCGAAACTTGCTCGTACTACTTCAAAGAAGAAATTTTCATCTTTCACTTCTACAACTGGTTTAGGACGCTTTAGAAGACGGATAATCGCAGAATCAACATTTGGTTGTGGCACAAACACTGTACGCGGTACAGTCATAACTGTTTCTACCTCTGTATAATACTGAATGGCAATTGATAAAGAACCATACTCTTTCGTTCCTGGTTTAGCAGCTAAACGATCCCCAACTTCTTTTTGCATCATAACAACAAATCCACGAACCGGTAATTTTTCTTCAAGCAATTTAAATAAGATTGGCGTTGTAATATAGTATGGTAAGTTAGCTACTACCATTACATCTTGCCCTTCTTCAAATTGCTCACTAAACACTTCATGTACATCTGCTTTTAGTACATCTTTATTTATAACTGTAACGTTGCTATATGGAGCTAACGTCTCGTCTAAAATTGGTAATAATCTCTGATCAATTTCAAAAGCCACTACTTTTTTAGCACGCTTCGCCAATTGCTCTGTTAACGCACCGATACCTGGTCCAATTTCAATTGCGCCACTTTCTGAACCGATTTCTGCGTGATCAACGATACGATTTAATACATTTGTATCAATTAAAAAATTTTGTCCTAAACTTTTTTTGAATGAAAATCCATACTTTTCAACAATGTCTTTCGTACGATTTGGTGTTGCGATATCCTTCATTTTTTTTCCTCCTGTATTACTTGCTTATAAGCTTCTGCAAATGATTCCTTTGAAACTTGAAACATTTGTAAACGTTTATGTAACTGTTTTGCATTTGTATAACCAATCTTTAATAGCTTACCCACTCTTTCTCTGCGACTCTTTGCCATTTCTCCGCCCACTAAGCCCGCATCGACTAGGTCACTCCAACTAATTTCACTTGTGTAAGCTTCCATTTCTTCATGTATATTCTCTAAAGCACGGCGAATCGACTCATTAGAAGCATGTTCGATTCCAACGCCTTTCTTCCTTTTCGCAAGTGCTTCTTCCTTCGGTAAAAAAGCATGCTTACATCCAGGAACCTTGTCAGAAATAATCTTTCGAATACGCTCTCCAGGATAATCCGGATCTGTGAAAATAATAACGCCTCGTTTTTGCTGCGCTAATTTCACTCGCTCAATAACATGATCACCGATTGCTGAACCGTTCGTTTCGATTGTATCTCCATCAACAGCACGTTTAATCGCAACTGTATCATCTTTACCTTCTACAACGATAATCTCTTTAATTTTCATGCTTGCCTCCACACTCGTTTCATCTCTACTTAGTAAAACAAAAAAATGACGACTTTTCCATTATTATTTTCCCAATCTTACATTTTAAAAAGTAGAAGCGAAAAATCTTTGTTCACTCCCCTTATTGTAACACTTCTATCTCCATCTTAATTTATCCGCAATATTTCTACACTTATGTTATGAGTAAATAGTGGGTTCTTATCATTTCTATTATCTCTCTTCTCAAAAAACAAAAAAAGAATGGGACTCCCCATTCTTTTTTATTCAACACCAAATAAGGCTTTGGCATTCTTTGTTGTTATTTGTGCTACTTCCTCATAAGAAATTCCTTTTAAATTCGCAATTTCTTCTGCTACCAGTTTTACATAACTCGGTTCATTTCGTTTCCCTCGAAATGGATGTGGTGTTAAATATGGACAATCTGTCTCTATCAATAATTTTTCTAACGGAATCTCCATAGCAACTTCTTTCGGTTTCTTGGCATTTTTAAATGTTACTGGCCCACCTAATGAAATTAAAAAGTTCATATCGACACATCGCTGCGCTACTTCTACACTACCGCTAAAGCAATGCATAATGCCTCCTACTTCAGCTGCATTCTCTTCCTCTAGGATATCAACAATATCTTGAGTTGCATCGCGGTTATGTATAATAATCGGTAATTTTACCTTTTTTGCTAATGCAATTTGTTTACGGAATACTTCCTTCTGTATTTCTTTTGGAGACTTATCCCAGTGATAATCTAATCCCATTTCTCCAATGGCAACTACTTTAGGGTGAGCAGCTAATTCTTCTAACCAAGCTAAATGTTCTTCATTCATATCGATTGCATCAACGGGATGCCATCCAACTGCAGCGTAAATAAAATCATAAGCCTCTGCTAATTCAATTGCTTTCTTTATCGTTACTTCATCAAATCCAACAACAACTGTATAGGTAACTCCCGCTTCTTTCATCCTCGCGATAACTTCTTGTAAATCTTCTTCAAATTGCTCTGCATTTAAATGTGAATGTGTATCAAACAACATAATAAATAACTCCTTTTATATTGAAATCAATTCTCTCATAGAAAACTACGCTCTTTCTAACTTAACGATAACAATACTACAATTTTAATGCAAAAAAGGGAATGTAAAAAGAAAAAAGACGCTTCACCAATGTTACACGTGAAACATCCCTTTTCTTGTCTCAATTACTTGATTTTTGTACCGTTTGGTAAATTTTGGTCAATTGATGCTAATGACAATACGCCATTCTCTTCACCTGCTAAAATCATACCTTGTGATAATTCACCACGTAATTTTACAGGTTTTAAATTCGTTACACAAATAACCTTTTTACCTTTTAGTTCTTCTGGGGAATAGAATTTAGCAATCCCAGAAACCACTTGGCGCTTCTCTGTACCTAAATCAAGCTGAATTTTTAACAACTTATCTGCTTTTTTCACAGGTTCAGCAGATATTACTTCAGCTACTCGTAATTCTACTTTAAAGAAATCATCAATTGTAATTTCTTCTGCCTTTGGTTCTTCTGCTTTTTTCTCTTCTACTTTAGGAGCAGAACCTTGCATTTGTTCTTTAATATACCCCACTTCTACTTCCATTTCCAAACGAGGGAAAATAGGGTTTCCTTTTTCTACTTTTGTTCCAGCTGGAATACATCCAATTGTAGATAGGCTTTCCCAAGATTTATGCGTCTCTTCAGTAAGCCCAAGTTGAGCAAACATCTTACTTGGTGCTACTGTTAGGAATGGCATAAGCATAATACCTGTTTGACGAAGTACCTCAGCTAAGTGGGCCATTACAGACGCAAGTTTTTCACAATCATTCTCATCCTTCGCTAATACCCATGGCTGCGTTTCATCAATATATTTGTTCGTACGGCTAACTAATTGCCAAATGGAACTTAACGCTACAGAGAACTCCATATTCTCCATTGCCTCTTCTACTTTTTTCAATGTATCTTTAGCAAATGTCACTAGCGTTTCATCGAACTCAGTTACATTTGCTTTAAATGCAGGGATTTCCCCATTAAAGTATTTATCAATCATAGCTACTGTACGATTTAATAAGTTCCCTAAATCATTCGCTAAATCAAAGTTGATTCGTTCAACAAATCCTTCTGGTGTGAATACTCCATCAGATCCAAATGGAACTTCGCGAAGTAAGTAGTAACGCAATGCATCTAATCCGTAACGATCAATTAGTGTAACTGGATCTACTACGTTTCCTTTTGACTTACTCATTTTTCCATCTTTCATTAAAATCCAGCCATGAGCAAAGACTTTCTTCGGAAGTGGTAAATCTAAAGCCATTAAAATAATTGGCCAATAAATTGTATGGAAACGAACGATTTCTTTCCCAACTAAATGGACATCTGCTGGCCAGAATTTTTTATACTTCTCTTCATTTTCTGTTCCATATCCTAATGCAGTAATGTAATTAGACAACGCATCTACCCATACGTAAATAACGTGTTTTGGGTTACCTGGAACACGAACTCCCCAGTCAAATGAAGTACGAGAAACAGCTAAATCTTCTAATCCTGGTTTAATGAAGTTATTAATCATTTCATTTTTACGGGACTCCGGCTGAATGAAATGAGGGTTATCTTCATAGAACTTTAATAGTCGGTCTACATATTTACCCATTCTAAAGAAATACGATTCTTCGCGAACAAGTTCTACAGCGTGACCACTATCTGGGCTTTTCCCACCAACTACTTTGTCACCTTCCATAATTGGATCTACTAATTGATGCGCTGTATAGAATGTTTCATCTTGTACAGAATACCAACCTTCATATTCATCAAGATAAATATCACCTTGATCTACTAGCTGCTTGAAGATTTTCTCAACAACATCTTTATGACGATCTTCAGTTGTACGAATAAAATCATCATAAGAGATATCCATCTTCTCCCAAAGTTCTTTAATCCCTGATACAATGTTATCCACATATGCTTGTGGTGTAACATTTAGTTCTTCTGCTTTCTTTTGGATCTTCTGTCCATGCTCATCAGTTCCTGTTAAATAATGAACATTGTATCCTTGCATACGCTTATATCGTGCCATCGCATCTCCTGCTACTGTCGTATAAGCATGTCCAATGTGTAACTTTCCACTTGGATAATAAATTGGGGTAGTAATATAAAAGGACTTATTTTCCTCTTTCATCGTTTTGGACCTCCCGAATAACCTCATATGTATTTATAAACAGTATATCAAAAACTCACATATAAAAACGAGTTAATGCTCGATATCTTTATCATCTATTACTCATATTCAAAAAAAATATACAATATTTTTCCGAAAAGTATAAATATTGTAAAAAAATAATACGGAACAATTATAGAAATGACTCACATTCTATTATATATAAGAAGTATAAAAATCTATAAATCTTTTTTAAAAATATAGAATTTAAGAATTGACGGAAATGTAAATGATTGGTATCATATGTCCATAGGGTATTTTGTCGAAAAATGACGAATCAAAAAAATAGACTCGAAACTTATAAACTATTTATTTAGGAGGAAAAGAATTATGAAATCTACTGGTATCGTTCGTAAAGTTGATGAATTAGGTCGTGTAGTAATTCCAATCGAATTACGCCGTACTTTAGGTATTGCAGAAAAGGATGCTCTTGAAATCTACGTGGATGAAGAAAAAATCATCTTAAAGAAATATAAACCAAACATGACTTGTCAAGTAACTGGTGAAGTATCTGATGGTAACCTATCTTTAGCTGAAGGTAAAATTATCTTAAGTAAAGAAGGCGCTGAACAGGTCTTAAACGAACTTCAAGATTATATCGAAACAGCAAAATAAGCTTCTCAATTATGAGAAGCTTATTTTTTATCAACATGATAGATTTGATATACATCACGTTTCGACAAATCTCGGTCTTTAGCGACTGTTTTAATCGCTTCTTTTGAATTCATACCTTTTTCATTTATATAATGTTCAATATGATTATATACTGAAATAGCTTCCCACCATTGTTCTTCTTGAGTAGGTTCTTCTGTTGAACCTGCTACTAAAATACAAAACTCACCACGAACTTCATTTTGCTTCGTCCACTCAATCGCTTCTTCAATTGTTCCACGAATAAACTCTTCAAATTTTTTCGTTAGCTCACGACATAATACGATTTCCCTATTTCCTAATACTTCTTGCATAGAGATTAAAGTGTCATCTAAACGATGCGGTGCCTCGTAAAACATCATTGTAGTTGGAATATAGCGTAGTTTTTCTAATTCAAGCTTACGTCCCTTTTTATTTCTTTGCAGGAAACCATAGAAATAAAAATGTTTTGTCTCAAGTCCTGATGCAATTAATGCTGTAAGAGCCGCATTTGCCCCAGGAAGCGGAATAACATGATATTGTTCTGCTACAGCCTCTACAACGATATCATAACCAGGATCTGAAATACATGGCATACCAGCATCGCTCACAATGGCTACAGTCTTACCTTCTTCTAACTTATCTAAAATTTTCCGTCCACTTACTCCTTTATTATGCTCATGATAACTCATAACTGGTGTTTCAATTTCAAAGTAATTACAAAGTTTCTTCGTTTGCCTTGTATCTTCCGCAGCAATAATGTCTGCCTCTTTTAAAATTCGGATTGCACGAAATGTCATATCCTCTAAATTTCCGATTGGGGTCGGTACTAAATATAAAACTCCCTTTTCATTTTGCTGAAAGCTTTTTTGCTGCCACATAGCGTTCTCCTTTTTGCATATATTCTTCTTTTTGTTTCCTCGTTAACTGTTTAAAGTGATATTCAGCTTGCATAGCCGTTCGTTTATCCTCATGATCCTCTACATATTTTAAACCAACTGGAAGCCTAGCGCGGGTATATCTAGCACCTTTTCCACTATTATGGGTCTGAATCCGTTTTTCTATATGATTTGTATATCCAGCATAATAACTTCCATCAGAACACTCCACCACATAAAAACAATGCTTATTCTTCTCCATATAAAATTGAACGAAGCTCCTTTGTATATTCGTTGTTTTCTTCATATACAAAAAGAGGTGGTAAGATTTTTAAATCTGCATTCCCATCCTTAATTCCTTCAATTAACAATGTATTCGCTTCTTTACCAGCCTTAGGATAAACAAATCGCACACGTTTCGGTTCGATTTTGTATTTACGCATTAATGTGACGATGTCGAGTAAACGACCTGGACGATGTACAAATGCTACTTTCCCACCCTGTTTCACTAACTGGCTACTTGCATATACAACATCCTCTAATGTGCACATAATTTCATGACGAGCTATCGCTAAATGTTCATTGATATTCTTCTCAGAAGTTTGTGGTGTTTGAAAATAGGGAGGATTACATGTTACAACATCATATTGATGACGTCCAAGTTTCTCCGGCATATCTTTCAAATCTCCATGGATTAAATGAATTCTTTCTTCTAAATTATTGTATTGAACGCTTCTTATTCCCATATCATATAAGCGCTCTTGGATTTCTACACCTGTAATTTGCCCTTTTGTCCTTGTACTTAATAAAAGAGGGATAACTGCGTTACCTGTACACAAATCAAGTAAATTCCCTTTTTGAATTGGCACCCAAGTAAAATCTGCAAGTAAAACAGCATCCAAAGAAAAATTAAATACTGATGGACTTTGTACAATCTTCATATCTTGCGCTAATAAGTAATCTAAACGCTCATCTTCATATAAATTCATATATTGCTCCCTTTCTTACACTTAACCTACCCTATTTCATCCTCTATCAATGTAAAAATAAATTTCATTCTACCCTCATGTATAAAAAATTACCTTTCCAATTATATTGGAAAGGTAATCTCACTTTTTATTTAAAAATGACAGACAGAATAAACAATCTCCCTCTTTACGTACACTTCCATAATGTAGATTACAAATATGAAAACCTTCTTGATATAGTCTCGCTAGGTTATCGTAGCCTTCACCAATATCTGTCTTCGCCTTCATTTCTTTGCGTTTTTGAGTTTTCTGTTTTTCCTTGTTCTGCACTTCTTCAAAACGATGTCGCAAATTTTCATTTTCCATTTTTATATGTTGGTTTTCTTCCAATAATTCTGCAAGATGTTGTTTTAATTCTCCCAACTGTTTGTATAAATGTCCAATTTGCTCTTCCATACTAGAAACCGATGCAAAAATATCCTTTTTCTCCACAAGCACCCACCTCATTAATCTGTGGTTTGACTCGAAACGACCCCTTTATTCATTAATTCATCTAACGTATATTCTACTATCCGTTCCTTGTCTACTAGTTCCACTTGAATTAATCTTTCTAAAATATTTAATCCGATAACACGGCCAGTACCTTGCGGTGTTTGTATACGTTGATCTAAATCAGGAAGTTGTTCCTTTGCTGCCTCATATTCATCATTCTCATATTTTAAGCAACACATTAAGCGACCACATAAACCAGAGATTTTTGCAGGATTTAATGATAAATTTTGATCCTTTGCCATTTTAATGGATACAGGTTCAAAATCTCCTAAAAAAGTAGAACAACAAAGCATACGACCACATGGGCCAATACCACCAAGCATTTTTGCTTCGTCACGAACGCCGATCTGTCTCAGCTCAATTCTTGTCCTAAAAATTGCCGCTAAGTCTTTCACTAGTTCGCGAAAATCAATCCGACCATCCGCAGTAAAGTAGAAAATAATCTTATTACGATCGAACGTATACTCTACATCTACAAGCTTCATATCAAGATTATGTTCTCCTACCTTTTGTTGACAAACTTGATATGCTTCTTTCGCAGCATGCCTATTCTCTTCAACAATGGTACGATCATTTTCATTTGCAATACGAATAACTTTTTTAAGCGGTAATACAACGTCGTTTTCATCAACTTGCTTTTTGGTAATAACTACTTTTCCGTATTCAATACCTCTTACCGTTTCTACAATTACAAACTCATTTTCTGAGATATCGAACTGATTTGGATCAAAGTAATATACTTTTCCGGCCTTCTTAAAGCGAACACCTACTACATCATACAAAACGGTCATCCCTCCTGCAACCGCAACACTAACTGTTCGAACACAAGCTGCGCATTTACATTAGCGTTGATTCTATTTTTTGCCTCTAATATATTAAAGAGAGCTGATACAATGCGCTTCTGAGCATAAGAAAAGGATTCAAACATCTCTTTCTGCTCATGAAAAACAAGACGATCTTCTTCTCCAAGTTGAACATATAATAAATCCTTATAAATAAGGAGTAACATATCTAAGCCTTGCTGTAATTGTTCTTTCTCTCCAAAGTGCTTCCCCCATTTTTCTTGTACAAAAAAAATAGAGGCCTTATCTTTTTCGAGCGCTTCACATAATTTTATCACTAAAGCTCTCGCTTGTGCAAACCATTCATCATTACACATTAATAAAGCTTCTTCAAAACTGTTTGTAAGCTGCGCAGCAAGTGTAGATAAAGAAACTGTAATACCTTCTTCCTCTAATCTCTTAATTAAAGATTTTGTAGGCAACGGTCTAAACGTAACAACTTGACAACGAGATAAAATTGTATTTAAAATCTGATGACTTTGTTCAGTAAGTAAAATAGCTGTTGTATCACTACTTGGTTCTTCTAAAAACTTTAAAAGCGTATTCGCTGCATTTGCTGTCATACGATCTGCATGCTCAATAATATATACTTTTTTATTTGCTTCTAATCCTGTTTTTGAAAACTCTTCTTGTAAATCGTGAATTTGCTGTTTTTTAATAGATAATCCATCTGGTTTTACAATATGTAAGTTTGGGTAGTTACCTGAATCAATTCGGCGACAATTCCTACATACATGACAAGGCTCTACACCATTTCTTTGTGAACAGAGGAAGCTTTTTGCCATTTGAATTGCTGTGGCGAACTTCCCAGTCCCTTTCCCTCCCTCTAACAAGTAAGCGTGGGATATACGCTCTTTTGCAATGCTATTCATCAACATTTTGACACCGATGGGCTGTATAGCAGAAAGCTGCTCCCACGTATTTATCATACTGCATACCTCACTTATTTCATTCTTTCCTTCTATTATAACAATTTATCTTCTATAATCTGAACAACTTCTTCTATAAGTTTTTTCATTGGTTGATCAGCATTTACTAATACAATGCGATTAGAAAAACGCTCTACAACTTGTAAATACCCTTCACGCACACGTTTATGGAAAGAGATATCTTCCATATCTAGTCGATTTACTTCACGTCCTGCATCTTTTTCAATTCGTGCTAAACCTACCTCTGGCTCAATATCTAAATAGATTGTTAAACTAGGCATACAATCTTCCGTTGCGAAACGATTAATTTCAAATACTTTATCCATACCTAGGCCTCTTGCATACCCTTGATACGCTAAAGAGCTATCTATAAAACGATCACATAGTACAAGATAGTTTTCCTCAAGTGCCGGCATAACTTTTTCCACTAAATGTTGTCTACGTGCAGCAGCATATAAGAGCGCCTCTGTACGTGCCTCCATCATCGTATACTCTTGTTTATGTAAAATTGTTCTAATATCTTCAGAAATTGCAATACCACCCGGTTCCCTGGTCGCCATTACCTTTTGTGCCTTTTGCTCAAAATATGGTAATAAACTTTTAATTAATGTTGTTTTACCCGAACCTTCTGGCCCTTCAATTGTTACAAATAATCCCTTCATCCTAAAACCTACTTTCTATATCATACACGTTCATATATTTCGTACTACCTTGAAAACGAGCCCCTGTTTTCTCTAAATGAGCAATTTGCTTTGTATGTTCTTGAGTAATTCTCTCTCCATACATGATCAATGGAATTCCAGGTGGATACGGAATCACCATTTCTGCCGCTATCATACCAACGGCTTCTTCTAGAGATACTAACTTCGTTTCGTATCCCTCTAATTGTTTATACGTATACGGTAAAGGGGAAATTTCCCCTTTATAAGTATAACGAATTGATGCTGTCTTGTCTTTTACCTTATATTGCTGCAAAGCTACTCGAATTATCTCTATAGCTTTCATATACCCCTCATTTACTTGTAACGGTAATATAAATAGGACGTTATATGGATCTGCCATTTCCGTATATATACCGACCTTTTCAAATACAGACTGTAATTCATACCCCGATAACTGACAGCGAGTTTGCACCGTAACCTTTAATTCATCTTGCGATGGATATTGCAAGATGGCTATTTGTGGGATAGATCGCAATCCTTCTTTAAATCGGCGTAAAAACTCAACAATTTCATCATGACCCTCTTCCTTTATAACTGCTATTGCAAAACGTGCTATATCAAGAGAAGCCATAATTGGATACGATGGGCTACTAGATTGTAGCATACTTAAATAGGAGGAAACTTTTTCTTCGCTCACCAAACGGCTATTTATATGTAAATAAGATCCCATTGTCATCGCAGGTAATGTTTTATGTGCGGAATGAACCACAATATCCGCACCATAAACTAATGCTGACTTCGGGAAGGGGTCCCCTATACAAAAATGTGCCCCATGGGCTTCATCTACTAGAACGGGAATTTTATGTGCATGTGCGTAAGCGATACTTGCCTCTAAATCAATTCCCATACCATAGTAATTAGGATGTGTTAAAATAAGTGCTTTTGCATTTGGATACTTTGTAATTGCCTCCTTAATAATGTCATCATGAACACCTACTGGTACGTTATGTACTTCATCAATCCATGGGTTTAAAAAGACCGGATTCGCCCCTGCTAATTTCAAACCATTAATGATTGATTTATGACAATTTCTTTGTACGAGGACAATATCATGTTCGCCGCAGCAAGACAAAATCATTGCTAAATTTCCAACTGTTGAACCATTAATTAAAAAATAACTTTTGTGCACGCCATATACTTCAGCTAATAATTGCTGTGCTTCATCTATACATTCAAATGGACTATGTAAATCATCTAATCCTGTTAACTCTGTTACATCAATCGATAATATATCCTTAAACCCCCCTGAAGCTTTCTGAGGGAAGTTCAAACCATTCTTATGACCCGGAACATGAAAAGATAGTAGTCGCCTTTCTTTAAATTCCATTAACGCCTCATATAAAGGCATACGATTTTGATTCATATACATCTCTTCCTTATTATTCATTCTGTATCTATTATACAGATATTAGGGCAAAAAAAATAATAGGCATAATGCCTATTTAAAAATATGATACTTCTAATTTTCGCAGTTGTGTTAAATAATGTATATACTTCGGATCATTTGTCTCAGTATTCACCAGATTTCTTTCGCACTCGTAACAGATTAAATTATTATATACATATATTCCTTCTCCTCTTTTTGTCTCACAAACGATGCAAATTTCACTTGGTAATTTCATAATCTTTCCTCCCTTTTTAAGTAAACATATTATATACCTCTATTCCTTAACAAATTTCCGGAAAATATACATCAATTTCTTATATAATATGATTTATTCTTGGGCAACGTGTTTGTATTACTTATGTATTCCCTTTACTTCTTTCGTGTACTGTTTAAAAACAAAAAAACACAAGTCAAAAGACTTGTGTTTTTATCTTGCTTGGCGACGTCCTACTCTCACAGGGACAAGGTCCCAACTACCATCGGCGCTAGAGAGCTTAACTTCCGTGTTCGGTATGGGAACGGGTGTGACCTCTCTGCCATCATCACCAAACTATGAAGGTATATTCCTTCAAAACTAGATAACGTTTGCTTCATATTATATGGTTAAGTCCTCGATCTATTAGTATTCGTCAGCTCCACATGTCACCATGCTTCCACCTCGAACCTATCAACCTGATCATCTTTCAGGGATCTTACTAGCTTACGCTATGGGAAATCTCATCTTGAGGGGGGCTTCATGCTTAGATGCTTTCAGCACTTATCCCTTCCGCACATAGCTACCCAGCTATGCCCTTGGCAGAACAACTGGTACACCAGCGGTGCGTCCATCCCGGTCCTCTCGTACTAAGGACAGCTCCTCTCAAATTTCCTGCGCCCACGACGGATAGGGACCGAACTGTCTCACGACGTTCTGAACCCAGCTCGCGTACCGCTTTAATGGGCGAACAGCCCAACCCTTGGGACCGACTACAGCCCCAGGATGCGATGAGCCGACATCGAGGTGCCAAACCTCCCCGTCGATGTGGACTCTTGGGGGAGATAAGCCTGTTATCCCCGGGGTAGCTTTTATCCGTTGAGCGATGGCCCTTCCATGCGGAACCACCGGATCGACTAAGCCCGACTTTCGTCCCTGCTCGACTTGTAGGTCTCGCAGTCAAGCTCCCTTATGCCTTTGCACTCTACGAATGATTTCCAACCATTCTGAGGGAACCTTTGGGCGCCTCCGTTACACTTTAGGAGGCGACCGCCCCAGTCAAACTGCCCACCTGACACTGTCTCCCGGGTCGATAAGACCCGTAGGTTAGAATTTCAATACAGTCAGGGCGGTATCCCACCAGCGCCTCCACCGAAGCTAGCGCTCCGGTTTCAATGGCTCCCGCCTATCCTGTACAAACTGTACCAAAATTCAATATCAGGCTACAGTAAAGCTCCACGGGGTCTTTCCGTCCTGTCGCGGGTAACCTGCATCTTCACAGGTACTATAATTTCACCGAGTCTCTGGTTGAGACAGTGCCCAAATCGTTACACCTTTCGTGCGGGTCGGAACTTACCCGACAAGGAATTTCGCTACCTTAGGACCGTTATAGTTACGGCCGCCGTTTACTGGGGCTTCAGTTCAGAGCTTCGCTTACGCTAACCCCTCTCCTTAACCTTCCAGCACCGGGCAGGTGTCAGCCCCTATACTTCGCCTTACGGCTTCGCAGAGACCTGTGTTTTTGCTAAACAGTCGCTTGGGCCTATTCACTGCGGCTTTCCGTTAAGAAAGCACCCCTTCTCCGAAGTTACGGGGTCATTTTGCCGAGTTCCTTAACCAGAGTTCTCTCGCACACCTTAGGATTCTCTCCTCGCCTACCTGTGTCGGTTTGCGGTACAGGCACCTTTTATCTCGCTAGAAGCTTTTCTTGGCAGCGGGGAATCAAAGACTTCGCTCCATAAGGAGCTTCCCCATCACAGCTCAGCCTTCACGATAAGCGGATTTGCCTACTTATCAGCCTAACTGCTTGGACGTGCACAACCAATCGCACGCTTCTTCTATCCTTCTGCGTCCCTCCATTGCTCAAACGATAAAGAGGTGGTACAGGAATATCAACCTGTTGTCCATCGCCTACGCCTGTCGGCCTCGGCTTAGGTCCTGACTAACCCTGAGCGGACGAGCCTTCCTCAGGAAACCTTAGGCATTCGGTGGACGGGATTCTCACCCGTCTTTCGCTACTCATACCGGCATTCTCACTTCTAAGCGCTCCACCAGTCCTTCCGGTCTGACTTCACTGCACTTAGAACGCTCCCCTACCACTGATACCATTGGTATCAATTCGCAGCTTCGGTGGTGTATTTAGCCCCGGTACATTTTCGGCGCAGAGTCACTCGACTAGTGAGCTATTACGCACTCTTTAAATGGTGGCTGCTTCTGAGCCAACATCCTAGTTGTCTAAGCAACTCCACATCCTTTTCCACTTAATACACACTTTGGGACCTTAGCTGGCAATCTGGGCTGTTTCCCTCTTGACTACGGAACTTATCACTCGCAGTCTGACTCCTAAGGATAAGTCATTGGCATTCGGAGTTTGACTGAATTCGGTAATCCGATGAGGACCCCTAGTTCAATCAGTGCTCTACCTCCAAGACTCTTACACT
>NZ_CM143394.1:272500-290000 GCF_042136375.2 Bacillus altaicus
CGACCCTCTCAGGTCGGCTACGCATCGTTGCCTTGGTGAGCCGTTACCTCACCAACTAGCTAATGCGACGCGGGTCCATCCATAAGTGACAGCCGAAGCCGCCTTTCAATTTCGAACTATGCAGTTCAAAATATTATCCGGTATTAGCCCCGGTTTCCCGGAGTTATCCCAGTCTTATGGGTAGGTTACCCACGTGTTACTCACCCGTCCGCCGCTAACTTCATAAGAGCAAGCTCTTAATCCATTCGCTCGACTTGCATGTATTAGGCACGCCGCCAGCGTTCATCCTGAGCCAGGATCAAACTCTCCAATAAAGTTAGTTTGTCTAGCATCTAAAAATAAAAATTGACGTTTCACGTTGTTTGTTTCGTTTAGTTTTCAAAGTTCAATGTCGCGTTTCAGCGACTTTTATAATTTAACATTTCGACTTGAATCTGTCAACAACTTTTTTCTTTCGTTCCTGACGACGCTTATTAATTTATCATATTACTAATCGATAAGTCAACGCTTTTTTAAAAAATGCCAAAATAAATTTATCTTGGCATTATATATAGCTTAATAATCACTAATGCAGCAACACCTGGCACCCCTAATAAACTTGATACTGTAGCTGTGCCTATATTAATTGGAATATGAAAATCAAAATATGTCCCTGCAACATTCACAATAAATAGTAACGCTATACCTAAAGTGACATGAAAGAGTGCTTTCCCTATAAAACGTATTGGTTTAGCAGAAACACCAAAAATAAGAAAAATAAAAACCAAAGCAAGAATGCCAACAATAATAATTGTAGAATTCATTTTTTCCTCCTTATGAATGACCTATACATATCCATTTGTATGGGACAAGACAATAAAAAAGAACATCTATAACATAACTCCTATCACTTCACCTTTATAACCTTTAATCAGTAATATTTCTTCTAAGCACTAACAATTAGATACAACTAATTCCATTCCCGCCTTTTCTTTCCCCTCTTTATATCCCAAAAATAAAGTAGCCCTGTTACTCACAAGTAAATCGATAAAAAGTAAAAGGTCCCGCTTTAAAAAGCAGGACCTTTTACCATTGTTCCATTTTCACAGGACGACGTTTTGCTTCTTTTAACAAGAAAAAATATTTCGCCTCTGCTATTTTTAAAGAACAAAGTACATCTTGAGACGGCTCAACACTTTGTTCAACCAGTCTCTTCTGACGTAGCCATTCATTCTTTACCTTTTCTAATAATATAATTAACTTATCGTCATACTCTTTACGCAACTTACCCTTTTTTTGAAAGAACATTTTCCCTTCTCCTCTTATATCTCTCTACGGCCTTCTAAAGCTTTCGATAGCGTTACTTCATCTGCATATTCTAAATCTCCACCAACTGGCAGACCATGTGCAATACGAGTTACTTTAATCCCTGTTGGCTTTAAGAGGCGGGATATGTACATTGCTGTAGCTTCCCCTTCAATATTAGGGTTTGTTGCTAATATCACTTCTTGTACTGTTTCATCTTGTAGTCTCTTTAATAACTGCGGGATATTAATATCCTCAGGTCCAATTCCCTCCATTGGAGAAATGGCACCACGCAAAACATGATATACACCTTGATACTCTTTCATTTTTTCCATCGCAATTACATCTTTCGGCTCTTGTACTACACAAATAACCGATTGATCCCTATGCGAATCGTCACAAATATAACAAGGATCGCGGTCAGTGATATGCCCGCATATAGAACAATACGCTAAATCTCGCTTCGCATTCACAAGTGCTTTTGCAAAACCTAGTACATCATCCTCTTTCATATCTAACACGAAAAACGCCAATCGAACCGCTGTTTTCGGTCCGATTCCTGGTAACTTCATAAAACTATCGATTAATTTTGATATCGGTTCTGGATAATGCATATATCAATATCCTCCTAGAACATTCCACCTGGTAAGTTCATGCCTTTTGTAAATTTGCCCATTGTAGAGTTTGAAAGTTCATCAACCTTTTTAAGTGCATCATTCGTTGCAGCTAATACTAAGTCTTGTAACATTTCAATATCTTCTGGATCTACAACTTCTTCTTTAATTTTCACTTCAAGAACTTGCTTATGGCCATTTGCGATAACAGTAACCATTCCGCCACCAGCTGTACCTTCAACTGTTTTATCGCCAAGCTCTTCTTGTGCCTTCGCCATGTCTTTTTGCATCTTTTGCATTTGTTTCATCATATTATTCATATTTCCCATTCCGCCACGCATCATAATTAATTCCTCCTCATTATTATTACTCTTTTATTTCAATAAGTTCTTGCCCTACTAATTTTACAGCCTCTTCTATAAGAGGATCTTCTTTTTGTTCTGGGCTTTCTTCAGAATCCCCGCCTTCGCGTTGTAAAAAGTCTTCACGAATTTTACCCCATTCACTTTTTGGGATAGCAATCATATTTAACCTTTTACTTAACAATTCAAAAAGAGTTTGTTCCAATGTATCCATCGCTTCTCGATTTTCACTAGCCATTTTGCAATGAATCTCATATTGAAATGCTAACACATAAGTATCATCCGAAGCCGCAACTGGTTCACTATTTTCTAATAAAACAGCAAATGCTACTTTGTTATGTGACTTGAGTCTTCCTAACAATTCGCCCCATACAGCTTTTAACTGTTCTAAATCTTGACGCTTTGCTTGCTTTAACACTTCATTCACACGTCCAACAGGAATTTTCATATTTCCTGTTCGTACCGGTTTTGGTGTTGCCCGCGTCTCTCTTACTTCCTGCTGTACACCAGCTGGCACGCCATTCTTTTTAACTTGCTCTAACTCTTTCTCCAGTTGCTGCATCCTGTTCATAATCGCTTGTAAACGATCTGCGCCGTTTGCTTGCATCATAAACTGCTGACACAGTTGCACCATAACAACTTCCAAGAATATTCTTGGATGGTTTGTCCACTTCATCTCCTGTTGTCCCTTACTAAGGGTATGAATAATTTCATAGATTACTTCCGGTTGCATTTCTTCAATTAACGTACGGAATTGATCATCTACAATTACCCGTTCCAACATATGTTCTAATTGTGGTGAAGTTTGATATAAAAGCATATCACGATAGTAGTAAATGAAATCCTCCATAAAGCGAACTGGATCTTTCCCTTTACTCATCATCTCATCTATAATACGTAACGCCCTTGATACATCATTTTCACGTATACATTCTACCAGGTCACCTAAATATCGCTGAGATACAGATCCCGTTACAGCTAAAACATCTTCGCTTGTCACCGTCTCATCACTATAAGAAATAGCTTGATCGATAAGACTGAGCGCATCACGCATACCACCTTCAGCAGCACGCGCTACGATTTGTAACGCTTCATCTTCTACTTGCGTACCTTCATTTGTCACGACTGTCGATAACCTCTCCACGATATCATTTACTGATATCTTTCGAAACTCAAAACGCTGACAACGTGAAATAATTGTAGCTGGAATCTTATGCGGTTCTGTTGTCGCCAGAATAAAAATAACATGTCCTGGCGGCTCTTCTAAAGTTTTCAAAAGCGCATTAAAGGCACCCATAGAAAGCATGTGAACTTCATCAATAATGTATACTTTATATCCTACAGCACTTGGAGCATATTTTACTTTATCTCTTATATCTCGAATTTCATCCACACCGTTATTTGAAGCCGCATCAATTTCTAATACATCTGAAATAGATCCTTGTGTAATTCCTAAACAAGAAGGACATTCATTACAAGGTTCAGCTACCGGGGCGTGCTCACAGTTAATTGCCTTTGCAAATACTTTTGCAATTGTCGTTTTCCCTGTTCCCCTCGGACCAGAAAACAAATAAGCATGTGAAGCTTTCTCTTGAAGAAGGGCATTTTGCAACGTTTTTGTCACGTGCTTTTGACCGACTACATCTTCAAATTTTTGCGGTCTCCATGTTCGGTATAACGCTTGGTATGACACGAAAATACGGCCTCCCTCAAAGGTTATTATCTCATTTATTATAACCCATTCTGTTTATAGATTCCAAAAGTTATTTTCCATACAAAAAACTCACCTTTATATTAAGGTGAGTTTTGTATACATATATAACTGCCGTGCACCTTCTGTCGATTACGTACCATAAGCGTTACTCAAGCAGTTAGCTCGGTTCAGGCACTCCTGCGGCACACGAGAAAACCCGCTTATTGCTGCTTCCTTCCGGACCTGACAAGGTTCACGGGGTCCCGTTGCGCAGGACCCAAACGTCAACACCACTTACTTAAGGCAGGCCTTACAGTAGCATAACCTCGAGAAGGGATTCAGCCTCGCTAGAGCGGATTGCGAGTATAGGGCACCGCTACCTCCCCGCTTAGCACGGCAAAGTTAAAACCAATATTCGGTTGCCTTGGATAAGGCATTATCAGTATAACTTGTTTTTTTACAAAATGCAAATACGTTAGTTACCATTACTTTTCTCTAGTTTTTTCGCTTCTTTTCTTTTCTTACGAAGCTCCCTAAAAAAAATCGTTAACAACGTACCACATTCCTCTTCAAGTACACCAGCCACTACTTCACACTGATGATTAAAACGCTCATCAGTTAAAAGATTCATCAATGTACCTGCACATCCACCTTTCGGATCGCTCGCTCCATATACAACCCTTTTTACACGCGATAAAACAATTCCCCCTGCACACATTGGACAAGGTTCTAATGTTACATATAACGTTGCATCTTCTAAACGCCATGTCCCTAATTTTTTGCAAGCTTCATCAATAGCTAAGAGCTCGGCGTGAGCTATTGATCTCTGTTCAGTTTCTCTTAAGTTATGCGCGACACTAATCACTTCATCATCTAGCACAATTACAGCACCAATTGGTACCTCTTGTATCGCCTCTGCCTTCTTTGCTTCCTCTATTGCTAACTGCATAAAATATATATCTCGCTCCATAATATAGTCCTTTCACCAAAAATAAAATACACTTTTTCATTTCTTGCAGGTGGGATAACTTTTGCAAATTCAATCCAACCTAAAGAAGAAAGAGAGGGAATTACATATGAAAAATACTGCCTTACTCATTATCGATATGATTAATGATTTTCAATTCTCCCACGGGCCCATCCTGGCACAGAAATGTGAAATTATAAAGAACCCCATTCTACAATTAAAGGACACAATGAAATCATTGGGCTATCCAATAATTTATGTCAATGATCACTATCAACTTTGGAGATCTGATATTAACCAACTTATTACTCATTGTACAAATAAGTATAGTAAAAATATTATCGAGGCCATTGCTCCGCATACTGACGATTACATTTTTATTAAACCACATTACTCTGCTTTTTATGAAACACCTTTGAATTCTTTATTAGGTTATTTAAAAATCGAAAATCTCATTTTAACAGGAATTGCCGGGAACATATGCATCCTTTTTACAGCTAATGATGCCCATATGAGAAATTATACACTTTATGTACCACGGGATTGCATCGCTTCTAATAACGAGCAAGATAATGAACATGCTTTAAAAATAATGGAGGCCACATTAAAGGCAAATATTGTACCGTCATCCCAAATAAAATTTAATTAATACATATCTATTTTCTAACTTTTTATATCAAATTAGTCCGCTCGCTCCCCTCTTGTGCTACAATAATTCTGTTTTGTGTTTTTAGTAGTCACGGTAAATCACTGATTGAAAGGAGGAAACAGCGTGACCGGAGTACCATTTATCACGGTTGAAGGACCAATTGGTGTTGGAAAAACTTCACTTGCGAAGGAACTTTCAACTCACATGCAACTCCACTTACTAAAAGAGATTGTTGATGAAAATCCTTTTTTAGGAAAATTCTATGAAGACATCGACGAATGGAGTTTTCAAACAGAGATGTTCTTTCTTTGTAATAGATACAAACAACTAGAGGATATTAACATAAAGTATTTGAATCAAAGGAAGCCTGTAGTAGCAGATTATCATATATTTAAAAATTTAATTTTTGCATCCCGTACATTAAAAGATGCTCAATATGACAAGTACATGCAAATTTATCGCATTCTTACGCAAGATATGCCTGTACCAAATGTCATCGTTTATTTAACAGCGAGCCTAGAAACATTACAAAAAAGAATTGCGATGCGCGGAAGAGAATTCGAAAAAAATATGGATCCAAATTACTTACTACAGCTTACAAAAGATTACGAAACAGCAATGGATGCTTTCAAAAAGGACCATCCAGATATTCCAGTATTGAAATTTAATGGAGACGATATGGATTTTGTAAGAAATCCTGATGATTTAAATGTCATCTTATCCGCTCTTCAAAATACTCTCTTGAAGGAGTCGAAATAACAATGAATTTAAGGCAAAAATATGATATACCAAATGATGCAGTTATCACTATTGCTGGAACAGTAGGTGTCGGTAAATCCACTATGACAACTGCATTAGCTAACGCTTTAGGTTATCGTACATCTTTTGAAAAAGTAGATTTTAATCCGTATTTGGACAAGTTCTATGCTGATTTCACACGCTGGAGCTTTCACTTACAAGTGTACTTTTTAGCAGAACGATTTAAAGAACAAAAAAGAATTTTCGAATATGGTGGCGGTTTTGTTCAAGATCGTTCTATCTATGAGGACACTGGTATTTTCGCAAAGATGCATCACGAAAAGGGTACAATGACTGAAACTGATTATGAAACATACAAAGGTTTATTTGATGCTATGGTCATGACTCCTTACTTCCCTCATCCAGACTTATTAATTTACCTAGAAGGTTCGTTTGATGATATTGTCGATCGTATTCAAGAACGAGGACGTCCAATGGAGCAGCAAACACCAATTGAGTATTGGAAAGAGATGCATGGACGTTACGATAACTGGATTAATAACTTTAATTCATGCCCTATTTTACGATTAAACATTAATGAATATGATATTTTAAAAGATGGCGATTCAATCGAACCAATCATTAAAAAAATTGGACATTTTTTAAAACAAACACGTAAACTTGTAAAATAAAAAACCCGTGCATATGCACGGGTTTTCCTATGAAATTACTTTTTCTTTTTCGTTGGAGCAATAATTTCACTCTCTGGCTTTCCAGCATTAATACGCTGACGAACAGTACTCGTACTAATATCATATGTTTCAGCAATCTCTTTAACGGTCATTTCTTTCCCGTTAATTACTGCTGTTAGTAATTTCCCTGTACGTTTTGGAGTTACTTCTTTTTGCACAGCTGGTTTTTCAGCTTCTTTTGGCACCTCTACTTTTTTTGCAACCTGTTTTACATCACAAGTGCAACCACAAAGTTTACGGAATGTATCATCACTTATAATGCGCGACACATTTGCACCACTGTTTAAAATTCTATTGTTCTTACAGACAGGACATTGTACATAATATAAAGTTTTTCCATCTAAAGGAAACGTTTGTATAATAAGATCCATGTTAACTCCTTTCATATCTATGAAGATAATCATCGGAATATGAGTGTGTAATAAGGACACTATATCCTTACATCATACTTTATGATTGGTTTTAAAATAAAAACTCGTTACGTGTTGGTAACGAGTTCTCCAATCTCCACTTATATGCGCTGTTGTCAATTATATCTGGAGGAGGTAGAGGGATTCGAACCCCCGCGCGACTCTCGCCGCCTGTCGGTTTTCAAGACCGATCCCTTCAGCCAGACTTGGGTATACCTCCATATTGACATCAAATATAATATCAAAAGAAAAACAGTTAGTCAACCCTACTATAATAAATTATGAGGAAAGAGAAATTTTACTTTCCCTCTCCTTTATGACACTGCTGACAACGCCCATAATTACCAATCACTCATACCGATGAATGTTTTAACTTATTTAATAACTGTTTTTCCTCCCATATAAGGGCGAAGAACTTCTGGAATTATAATTGTACCATCTTCTTGTTGGTAGTTCTCTAAAATAGCTGCCACTGTACGTCCAATTGCAAGACCAGATCCATTTAGTGTATGAACATGTTCCGGTTTGCCATTTGGCTCACGGCGGAAACGGATATTCGCACGTCTCGCTTGGAAAGCCTCAAAATTACTACAAGAAGAAATTTCACGATATGTGCCATAGCTTGGAATCCATACTTCAATATCGTATTTCTTCGCTGCTGTAAATCCTAAATCTCCTGTACACATGCTCATAACGCGATATGGTAACTCTAATAATTGTAACACGCGTTCTGCATCATTTGTTAATTTTTCTAACTCTTCGTAAGAATCTTCTGGTTTCACGAACTTCACAAGTTCAACTTTATTAAATTGGTGTTGGCGAATTAAACCGCGTGTATCACGACCAGCTGAACCTGCTTCAGAACGGAAGCATGAGCTAAACGCAGCATATCGTATCGGCAATTGCTCTTTACTCACAATCTCATCACGATGCATATTCGTTACAGGTACTTCAGCTGTTGGGATTAGGAAATAGTCTTCACTTTCAATACGGAATGCATCTTCTTCAAACTTCGGAAGTTGTCCTGTTCCTGTCATACTTGCACGGTTTACCATATAAGGAGGCAATACTTCCTCATATCCATGCTCATCAGTATGAAGGTCAAGCATAAAGCTAATCAAAGCACGTTCTAATCTTGCACCAGCACCTTTGTAAAATACAAATCGGCTTCCTGTTACTTTCCCAGCACGTTCAAAATCTAAAATCCCTAAATCAGTAGCAAGGTCCCAATGCGGTTTTGGCTCATAAGTAAATTCTTTCACTTCTCCCCAAGTACGTGCTACTACGTTATCATCCTCTGTTTCACCTATTGGAGCAGATTCATGAGGGATATTTGGGATAGATAGCATTAATCTTTCTAAATCTTCTTCAACTGTACGAAGCTCATTATCAAGATCTTTTACTTTTTCCCCAACTTCACGCATTTCTAGAATTAGAGCTTCCGCATCTTTCTTTTCACGCTTTAATACTGAAATTTGTTGAGATACTTCGTTACGTTTACTTTTTAGTTCTTCAGTTTGAACAAGTAGCTCTCTTCTTCTCGTATCAAGTTCTTCAAAGCGACCAAAATCCGTTAAATCTTCGCCTCTATGCTGTAATTTTGCTTTTACCTCTTCAAAATTTGTACGTAAAAATTTAATATCAAGCATTATATACTCCTCCTTTTATTTTATAAAACACAAAAAACTCCCGTCCCTATATAAAGGGACGGAAGTTAACCCGCGTTGCCACCCTAGTTGAAAGCATTACCGCTTTCCTCTCAAGTAGAAATAACGGCTCTTCACCGGGAATGCTTACTAATCAAAAGATATTCCACATTCCATTCCAGGATGGATTCACAAACTGTTTCTATCGATTTCCACCAACCATCGACTCTCTATAAGAAACAACATTTGTTACTACTTCCTATCAACACGCTTATTTTATAAAATTGTTACCATCAATTTACTATAATCTTATACAAGTTGCAAGTTACTTATACAACTTTTTTCATTTTCGCTTCTTTTACCATCTCTACAAAGTATGCTGTTACACGGTGATCATCCGTTAATTCTGGATGGAAAGAAGCAGCTAAAAACTGACATTGTCTTACCGCTACCATTCGATCGCCATGTGTAGAAAGTACTTCAACATCATCAGCTACATTTACAACATACGGAGCACGGATAAATACACCAACAAAGTCTTCCCCCACACCCTTCATTGAAAGTGCAGCTTCAAAACTATCTTTTTGGCGTCCGAACGCATTGCGCTCAACCGTAATATCCATAGCACCAATATGTGCTTCTTCATAGCCAATAAGTGTTTTCGCAAGAAGAATCATTCCTGCACATGTACCAAACATTGGTTTACCAGACTTCGCAAATGTACGAAGAGGCTCCATGAAAGCATACTTATCAATAAGACGGCGCATTGTTGTACTTTCACCGCCTGGTAAAATAAGACCATCAATTTCTTCAAGTTGTTCTATACGCTTTACAACAACAGCTTCTGCACCACTTGCTTCAACTGATTTCACATGCTCACGAACAGCACCTTGAAGACCTAGCACACCGATTTTCACCATTTTAAAGATCTCCTTTAATTACCATCCACGCTCTTGCATGCGTTGTTCTGGTAATAACGTTGAAATTTCGACACCTTTCATTGCATTACCTAATCCTTTAGAAAGGCTTGCAATTAGTTCGTAATCTTCATAATGAGTCGTTGCTTCAACGATTGCACGTGCAAATTTCTCTGGGTTTTCTGATTTGAAGATACCAGATCCAACAAATACACCATCAGCACCAAGTTGCATCATTAACGCTGCATCTGCTGGTGTTGCTACACCACCTGCTGCAAAGTTTACAACTGGTAAACGACCAAGGCGTTTAATTTCAAGTAGTACTTCATAAGGAGCACCAGTATTTTTTGCATATGTCATTAACTCATCTTCACGTAGACTCGCAACTTGACGGATTTCTGCATTGACTTGGCGCATATGACGCACTGCCTCTACAATGTTTCCTGTTCCAGGCTCACCTTTTGTACGAAGCATAGCTGCACCTTCTGCAATACGACGTGCAGCTTCTCCGATATCACGGCAACCACATACAAACGGAACTGTGTAATCACGTTTATTTAAATGGTATACTTCATCAGCAGGAGTTAATACTTCACTCTCATCGATATAGTCTACCCCTAATGATTCTAATACACGTGCTTCTACAAGGTGACCGATACGGCATTTTGCCATAACCGGAATTGACACAGCACCCATAACTTCTTCAACAATTGTTGGATCTGCCATACGAGAAACGCCACCTACTGCACGAATATCTGCAGGTACACGCTCTAATGCCATAACAGCAACTGCGCCTGCCTCTTCTGCAATCCTTGCTTGCTCAGCGTTAACTACGTCCATAATAACGCCGCCTTTTTGCATTTCTGCCATTCCACGTTTTACACGTTCTGTCCCTGTTACATTTGTCATGTACAAAAACCCCCCTAGGTGAATTGCTTTCCCCCGTTAAAGAAGAAAATTAAGAATACTCTTACATTCTACCACTAACTATCTGATGCTTGTCCACTACTTTTTCATAAAGTCGGTATGAAAAATAGGAATAAGAAAAAGCTCCTACAATGAGGAGCTTTTAAAACCAACCTTTTACTGTATCAACAGCACTATTCCACATACCACTAAAGAAAGAACCAATTCCGCGCATAGAACGTGTGAACCAGCCTGCCTCTTCTACTTCAGACTTTGTTATAAGGTCTACCTGTAATGATTTTCCTGATAAAAATCCAGGGTCATTACTATCTTTAGACGTTACAACCATTTGGCCAAGTGCAACTCCTTTTTTCATAGGTGCTTCTTGTCCCTTATTTCCTTCTTTAAATTCTGTTTTATAAACGTCTTTACTTCCCTTTGGCACCGGAAGTGAAACAGCTTGCTTCGTTTGAACTGCTACATCTTTATCTTTCGCATTTTCAACTCTTACTGTTTCTTTTCCTTTGACCGAAGAATCTTTTTCATACATTTTCTTCATTTCAAAGTTAGCAAAGCCATAATCATATAATTTCTTTGTCTCATCAAATCTTGCTGTATGAGATTTTGTTTTAATAACTACAGAAATGAAACGCATACCATTTCTTTCAATCGTACCAGTGAAACAATCTCCTGCTTCTGGAGTTGATCCTGTTTTCAGACCATCTACGCCTTCATATTCCTTAATCAACCCTTTTAACATCCAGTTCCAGTTAGGCATTTCGATCCGATCCGGAGTACCTTCACGGAATACTTTTTTTGAAATTTTTGCTATGTCTAATGTTTTAGGGAAATCTTGAATAAGACGTTGTGCTAAAATTGCTACATCTCTCGCAGACATTTTATTTTCTTCATCTGGAGTTGTCCCTTCAGGATGGTGTCCTTTTAAATCTTTGTTCGTTAAGCCCGTAGAATTTACAAACTTATAATTTTTTAATCCAAACTCTTTCGATTTATCATTCATCATTTTTACAAAGTCTACTTCTTTTCCAGCAACTGCTTCAGCTAACGCTATTGTTGCACCATTAGCAGAATAAATTGCCATTGCTTCGTATAGCTCTTTTACTGTATAAGACTCACCGTTTCGTAGAGGCACATTCGATAATGAACGATCTTGCGAAATGTTATACGCATATTCGGAAACCTTAACTTTTTGATCCCATTTTAGTTTCCCTTTCGCAACAGCCTCGTTCACTAGGTATTCACTCATCATTTTTGTCATACTAGCAATTGATAATAACTCATCTGCATTCTTTTGATATACAATTTTCCCAGAATTCGCTTCTACTAAAATTGCCGCACCTGCTTCAATGTTTAAAGCGGCTCCTGTTTCTGCTGATGCATTGCTATATGGTACAAGCATGCTACAAGCTATTGTAAGCACTGTTACCAACGCAATGAATCTTTTGCAAAACATACCTTTCACTTTTGCTACCCCCAATATCTATGTACTCACATAACCGTTATTCTAACATAATCAAAAAAAAATAGACAGAGATATCAAATCTCCGTCTATTTACATATAAGACATTATAATGAGTAGTTTGGAGCCTCTTTTGTAATCTGTACGTGATGAGGATGGCTTTCACGTAAACCAGCACCTGACATACGAATGAACTGCGCATTCTCACGTAAGAATTCTAAATTCTGTGCTCCGCAGTATCCCATACCTGCACGTAATCCACCAACTAATTGATGAACTGTATCTGCTAAAGGTCCTTTATATGGTACTCGTCCTTCAATACCTTCTGGAACAAGTTTTTTGTTTCCTTCTTGGAAGTAGCGATCTTTACTTCCTTTTTCCATTGCTCCAACAGAACCCATACCACGATATACTTTAAATTGACGGCCTTGGTAAATTTCAGTTTCTCCAGGGCTTTCAGCTACACCAGCGAACATACTACCTAGCATAACAACGTGTGCCCCTGCCGCTAAAGCTTTAACCATATCACCAGAGTACTTAACACCGCCATCTGCAATAACTGGAATACCGTGTTTACGAGCTTCAGTTGCACAATCATAAACTGCTGTTAATTGTGGTACACCAACTCCAGCTACAACACGCGTTGTACAAATAGAACCTGGTCCGATACCAACTTTAACTACATTTGCACCAGCTTCAATTAATGCTTTCGTTGCTTCAGCTGTAGCAACATTTCCAGCAATAATATTTAGTGCTGGATATTTTGCGCGAACTTCTTTTACTTTTTCAATAACACCTTGAGAATGTCCATGAGCTGTATCAAGTACAATTGCATCTACACTCGCTTTTACTAATGCATCGATACGAAGCATTGCATCAGCTGTTACACCAACTGCTGCTCCAACCAATAAGCGTCCTTGCTTATCCTTTGCAGAGTTTGGAAATTCAATTACTTTTTCAATATCTTTTATTGTAATAAGCCCTTGTAATACACCGCTATTATCAACAAGAGGAAGCTTTTCAATTTTATACTTTTGTAGGATCTTTTCAGCTTCTCCTAGTGTAGTACCAACTGGGGCTGTAATTAACTGTTCTTTTGTCATTACGTCAGAAATTTTGATTGAGTAGTCTTGGATGAAGCGCATATCACGGTTTGTAATAATACCAACTAATTTTCGCTCATCTAAATTATTTACAACTGGTACACCTGAGATGCGGTATTTTCCCATAAGATGTTCCGCATCATATACTTGATGTTCTGGAGTTAAAAAGAATGGATCTGAAATAACGCCGCTTTCAGAGCGTTTTACTTTGTCAACTTGCTCTGCCTGATGCTCAATAGACATATTCTTATGGATGATTCCTAAACCACCTTGACGAGCCATTGCAATAGCCATATCAGCTTCTGTTACTGTATCCATTCCTGCACTAATTAACGGGATGTTTAACTGTAAGCTTTCAGATAAAACTGTTTTAACACTTACTTCTCTTGGTAATATATCTGACTTTGCTGGTACAAGTAATACATCATCAAAAGTCAAACCTTCTTTAACAAATTTAGATTCCCACATAATTGTTCCCCCCATAATACCAGAAATTATTATTAGTAGCTTATCAATTGGTTAAAATACTGTCAAGAAAGTATTAATATGTTAGAATTTTTAGACAATAAAAGGAGCGTAATATATGCATCATACACCTTGTGCTTGGCAGCAATTAAGTTTCTTCTTTTCATCTCAAAACGTACAACATTATCTTGCCCGTTGTTATGAAAAATCCTCGATTCAGGATGCCGAAAAAAAAAGTTTTGAAAATTGTTATCCATTTATTTATTACTTAGAACACGGTAAAAATTATTATGAATTATATAAAACAGCGCCATTTTCCATTCAGCCAATGCTGTTATTTTATGGAATAGGACAACTTTTTAAAGCTTGTTTATTAACCATTAATCCAAACTATCCAGAATCAACAACCGTTTTAGCACATGGAGTGACAACCCGCAAACGAAAAAAACAAGGATATCAATTTTTAGAAGATGAGGTGAAAATACAGAAAAACGGACTATTTACTCACGCTGCAGAACAACTGTTTCACATGAAACACTTGGAAACAGAAAAGTTTAATATGTTAGAGTTAATGGGAAAAATCCCTGAGTTACAACATTTATTTCGCTATAGTCAAAAAGGAACAACATTATATAAAATCGATTCAACAAATAAAAATGAGCTCTCCTTTTCAGTCAACATACTAGATCGACTACATATGACTAAAGAGAGATTTTCTCGTTACATCGAAACAGCTTGTAAGCATTTATCAATACAACACGTACCTGAGAAAAATAATGAATTAAATGTGTTTTTTTCAGCACCCATTCAATCATGGAATCCTATGTATAGCACACCTTTATACTACGAGTATCTTGCTGATACTTATTATTTACCACTTACGAACGACCCTAGAAACTCTAAGCCAGTGTTGCCTGAGCTCCTTGTTCATTATTTATTGCTCTATAATTTAAGTATGATTTCGAGGTATGAAACAGATTGGTGGTATGACTTACTTGGAAGCTACGGATCTGAAGATTATCCATTTATTTATCAGTTTCTCAATATTTCTGCTCAAAAAATCCCTTACTATATTTCAGCATTTTTACTAACGGAATCCAGCCTATTTCATGGGAAATAAAAAAACACAAGTCAAAAGACTTGTGTTTTTATCTTGCTTGGCGACGTCCTACTCTCACAGGGACAAGGTCCCAACTACCATCGGCGCTAGAGAGCTTAACTTCCGTGTTCGGTATGGGAACGGGTGTGACCTCTCTGCCATCATCACCAAACTATGAAGGTATATTCCTTCAAAACTAGATAACATTTGCTTCATATTATATGGTTAAGTCCTCGATCTATTAGTATTCGTCAGCTCCACATGTCACCATGCTTCCACCTCGAACCTATCAACCTGATCATCTTTCAGGGATCTTACTAGCTTACGCTATGGGAAATCTCATCTTGAGGGGGGCTTCATGCTTAGATGCTTTCAGCACTTATCCCTTCCGCACATAGCTACCCAGCTATGCCCTTGGCAGAACAACTGGTACACCAGCGGTGCGTCCATCCCGGTCCTCTCGTACTAAGGACAGCTCCTCTCAAATTTCCTGCGCCCACGACGGATAGGGACCGAACTGTCTCACGACGTTCTGAACCCAGCTCGCGTACCGCTTTAATGGGCGAACAGCCCAACCCTTGGGACCGACTACAGCCCCAGGATGCGATGAGCCGACATCGAGGTGCCAAACCTCCCCGTCGATGTGGACTCTTGGGGGAGATAAGCCTGTTATCCCCGGGGTAGCTTTTATCCGTTGAGCGATGGCCCTTCCATGCGGAACCACCGGATCACTAAGCCCGACTTTCGTCCCTGCTCGACTTGTAGGTCTCGCAGTCAAGCTCCCTTATGCCTTTGCACTCTACGAATGATTTCCAACCATTCTGAGGGAACCTTTGGGCGCCTCCGTTACACTTTAGGAGGCGACCGCCCCAGTCAAACTGCCCACCTGACACTGTCTCCCGGGTCGATAAGACCCGTAGGTTAGAATTTCAATACAGTCAGGGCGGTATCCCACCAGCGCCTCCACCGAAGCTAGCGCTCCGGTTTCAATGGCTCCCGCCTATCCTGTACAAACTGTACCAAAATTCAATATCAGGCTACAGTAAAGCTCCACGGGGTCTTTCCGTCCTGTCGCGGGTAACCTGCATCTTCACAGGTACTATAATTTCACCGAGTCTCTGGTTGAGACAGTGCCCAAATCGTTACACCTTTCGTGCGGGTCGGAACTTACCCGACAAGGAATTTCGCTACCTTAGGACCGTTATAGTTACGGCCGCCGTTTACTGGGGCTTCAGTTCAGAGCTTCGCTTACGCTAACCCCTCTCCTTAACCTTCCAGCACCGGGCAGGTGTCAGCCCCTATACTTCGCCTTACGGCTTCGCAGAGACCTGTGTTTTTGCTAAACAGTCGCTTGGGCCTATTCACTGCGGCTTTCCGTTAAGAAAGCACCCCTTCTCCGAAGTTACGGGGTCATTTTGCCGAGTTCCTTAACCAGAGTTCTCTCGCACACCTTAGGATTCTCTCCTCGCCTACCTGTGTCGGTTTGCGGTACAGGCACCTTTTATCTCGCTAGAAGCTTTTCTTGGCAGCGGGGAATCAAAGACTTCGCTCCATAAGGAGCTTCCCCATCACAGCTCAGCCTTCACGATAAGCGGATTTGCCTACTTATCAGCCTAACTGCTTGGACGTGCACAACCAATCGCACGCTTCTTCTATCCTTCTGCGTCCCTCCATTGCTCAAACGATAAAGAGGTGGTACAGGAATATCAACCTGTTGTCCATCGCCTACGCCTGTCGGCCTCGGCTTAGGTCCTGACTAACCCTGAGCGGACGAGCCTTCCTCAGGAAACCTTAGGCATTCGGTGGACGGGAATCTCACCCGTCTTTCGCTACTCATACCGGCATTCTCACTTCTAAGCGCTCCACCAGTCCTTCCGGTCTGACTTCACTGCACTTAGAACGCTCCCCTACCACTGATACCATTGGTATCAATTCGCAGCTTCGGTGGTGTATTTAGCCCCGGTACATTTTCGGCGCAGAGTCACTCGACTAGTGAGCTATTACGCACTCTTTAAATGGTGGCTGCTTCTGAGCCAACATCCTAGTTGTCTAAGCAACTCCACATCCTTTTCCACTTAATACACACTTTGGGACCTTAGCTGGCGATCTGGGCTGTTTCCCTCTTGACTACGGTCTTATCACTCGCAGTCTGACTCCTAAGGATAAGTCATTGGCATTCGGAGTTTGACTGAATTCGGTAATCCGATGAGGACCCCTAGTTCAATCAGTGCTCTACCTCCAAGACTCTTACACTTAAGGCTAGCCCTAAAGCTATTTCGGGAGAACCAGCTATCTCCAGGTTCGATTGGAATTTCTCCGCTACCCACACCTCATCCCCGCACTTTTCAACGTGCGTGGGTTCGGGCCTCCATTCAGTGTTACCTGAACTTCACCCTGGACATGGGTAGATCACCT
>NZ_CM143394.1:295000-857500 GCF_042136375.2 Bacillus altaicus
GCATTGCTGCCGCTGAATCTCCATCAACAGAACCGAAATTACCATGTCCATCAACAAGCATGTAACGTTGACTAAAATCTTGCGCCATACGTACCATTGTTTCATAAACAGCTGAATCACCGTGCGGGTGATACTTACCAATTACTTCGCCGACAATACGCGCCGACTTCTTATATGCTTTATCAGCTGTAATTCCTAAATCATTCATCGCATATAAAACCCTACGATGAACCGGCTTTAATCCATCACGAACATCTGGTAATGCACGAGACACGATAACACTCATTGCGTAATCTAAAAATGAGGTACGCATTTCATGACTAATATTAATTTCTCGAATTCGTGCTTGTTGTTGATTGTCTGACATCAACGAGCACCTCCTCTTACATTTCCGTTACACATACATTGATTTATATGTAGAAGACAGGAATACTTAGATTCCTGTCATTACTCACTTAAATATCAAGGTTTTTCACGTATTTTGCATTTTCTTGGATAAAGTTACGACGCGGCTCTACTTTATCACCCATTAAAATTTCAAATGTTTCATCCGCTTCAATTGCATCTTTAAGGGAAACTTGAAGTAACGAACGTACTTCTGGGTCCATTGTCGTCTCCCACAACTGAGTTGGATTCATTTCCCCTAGACCTTTATAACGCTGAATCCCAGGCTTAGGTTGAGCTGGTAATTCAGCAAGTATTTTTTCAAGTTCTTTATTGTTATAAGCATATTGAATTTTTTTACCTTGTTGGACTTTAAACAACGGTGGCTGTGCGATATATATGTAACCACACTCAATAATTTGACGCATATAACGATAGAAGAACGTTAATAATAGGGTACGAATATGTGCACCATCAACATCGGCATCTGTCATAATAATAACTTTATGATAGCGAGCTTTTTCAATAGCAAAATCCCCACCAATATTTGTACCTATTGCTGTAATAATTGTACGAACTTCATCATTTGATAAAATCTTATCTAAACGTGCCTTTTCAACGTTAATAATTTTACCCTTCAGTGGTAAAATCGCTTGGAAATGACGATCGCGTCCTTGTTTTGCAGATCCGCCCGCAGAGTCACCCTCCACGATATAAATTTCGCTAATTGCTGGATCTTTAGAAGAACAATCAGCTAGCTTCCCTGGTAAACTTGAAACTTCTAAAGCACTCTTTCGGCGCGTTAGTTCACGAGCTTTTTTAGCCGCTACACGTGCACGTGCTGCCATAGTCCCTTTATCTATAATTTTACGTGCAACATTGGGGTTTTCTAGTAAGAACTTTTCAAACGCCTCTGAGAATACAGACTCTGTAATCGTTCTTGCTTCACTATTTCCAAGTTTCGTCTTTGTTTGTCCTTCAAATTGTGGATTTGGATGCTTAATTGACACGATTGCCGTTAAACCTTCACGAACATCTTCACCAGTTAAATTACTATCCGCATCTTTTAAAATATTATTTTTACGACCATAATCGTTAATTACACGTGTTAGAGCAGTCTTAAAACCTACCTCATGTGTACCGCCCTCATACGTATGAATATTATTTGTAAATGAATAAATATGATTTGTATAGCCTTCGTTATATTGAAGAGCAACCTCAACCTGAATCCCATCTTTTGAACCGTCAACATATACAGGTTCTTCATGAATCGGTTGTTTTGAACGATTTAAATGTTCAACATATGATTTAATTCCACCTTCATAATGGAATTCTTTCTTTTGCTTATGTTCACGCTTATCTTCAATTGTTAATTTAATATTACGATTTAAAAACGCCAACTCACGCATACGAGTAGCTAATGTATCAAATTCGTATTCTGTCGTCTCTGTAAAAATTTCTGCATCTGGCTTAAAGCGTGTGATCGTTCCTGTACGATCAGTTTCACCTATTACTTTTAAATCCGCAGCCGGGATCCCACGTTCATATTTTTGATAGTGTATTTTTCCATCTCGATGTACAAATACCTCTAATTCTATTGATAAAGCATTTACAACAGATGCACCTACTCCATGCAAACCACCGGAGACTTTATAACCGCCACCGCCAAACTTACCACCGGCATGGAGTACCGTCATAATAACTTCTACAGCGGGACGTCCCATTTTCTCTTGAATACCAACTGGGATACCACGACCATCATCTGTTACAACAATACTATTATCTTCTTCAATACTGATATTAATTTCATCACAATATCCCGCTAAAGCTTCGTCAATACTGTTATCAACTATTTCCCATACGAGGTGATGAAGACCTTTTCCACTTGTAGAACCGATATACATACCAGGACGCTTACGAACCGCTTCCAGTCCTTCTAACACCTGGATCTGACTTTCATCATATGCATTTTCCTGCATTTGCTTTTGTTCCATTGACACAAAGATCACCTACTTTTCCATTTAAACAGAAATTATTTCCTGTCTATTTCACAATCTACCGTGCCGTTCGTTACATGAATTGTTTTCGCTTCTTTCAATGTTTCGTGTTCAATTCCGTCGACACTCGTCGTCGTCACAAAGGTTTGTACTTTTCCTTGAATTGTATTTAGCAGATGCGATTGGCGATAATCATCTAATTCTGATAACACATCATCTAGTAAAAGGATTGGATATTCCTTAACCTCTGAGTATATCAATTCAATTTCAGCCAATTTTAGGGATAGTGCGGTTGTTCGTTGTTGTCCTTGTGAACCAAAGACTTGAACATTTTTACTATTAACGAAGAAGTGTAAATCATCACGATGAGGACCTAGTAAAGTTGTACCACGAAAAATTTCACGTTGTTTCACAGATTGAAAACTTTCATAGTATACTTCTTTTATTTTCGACAAATCCATTGATTCTGATACATCTACACTTGGTTTATAAACAATTTCTAACTCCTCTAATCCCCTGCTAATCCCGCGGTGAATTGGAGCAGCCCATTCTTGTAGTAAATGCAAAAACTCAAAACGTTTTCGCAAAATTTTTGCACCATGCTCAATAAGTTGAAGTGTAAATACATCCAACATCGTTTCCTCATTTTTACTATTCCCTTGCATCTTCTTAAGTAAATGATTTCGTTGCGTGAGTACCTTTTGATATTGACTTAATTCATACAAATAGACCGGAGCTATTTGTCCAAGTTCCATATCCAAAAAGCGTCTTCGTACTTGAGGGCTTCCTTTTACAAGATTTAAATCTTCTGGGGCAAACATAACAACATTCATTTCACCAATATACTGGCTCAATTTTTGTTGTTCTAACTGATTTAACTTTGCCTTTTTACCTTTTTTTGAAATATTTAATTCTAAGGATAATGAGCTATTTCGCCTTTGTAATCTACCTTTTATATTACCATAATCCTCATCCCAACGAATGAGTTCACGATCGTTCGAAGTTCTATGGGATTTCGCCATCGCCAATACATAAATAGCTTCCATCAGATTCGTTTTCCCTTGCGCATTTTCACCAATAATTACATTGACTTTATCCTCAAAGGAAAGCTCTAAATGCTCATAATTGCGATAGTTTTTTAATTGTATCTCTGTAATAAACAAAGGGATCCCCCTTTATGCCTGAACTTGGAAAGTTCCGCTTCCCGGAATTTCAACAATATCATTTGCATATAACTTTCGGCCTCTTCTATTTTCAAGTTCTTGATTCACGTATACTTCATATTCTTGTAAGAACCATTTCACAGCGCCACCTGTATCAATTACATCAGCTAACTTTAAAAATTGTCCTAGTGTAATGTATTCTGTTGAAATCTTAATAAGTTTCATAAAATCGCTCACTTTCTGAAAGTGTTCATTCTTTCATTGTACTAAATAAACTAGCATTAGGAAAGTAATACCCTACAAATCAAATAAGGGTCACTAGTACCTTTACACTAGCAACCCTTAATCCTCACTCAGTAAGTACGGACTGGTAAAATTAACTGGATAATAGAATTATCATTTACTGTGCGAATTAAAAACGGTCTCATCGCTCCAGTAAAACTAACTTTAATTTCTGTACTATCTAAAGCTTTTAATGCGTCCATCATATATTTTGCACTAAAAGATATTTTTAATTCTTCTCCATCTACATTTTCACATTGAACCTCTTCTACTACTTTTCCGATTTCTGGTGCATTCGAAGAAATCTCTAACATCTGTTGTTCTAATGTTGATAATTTAACAACGTTGTTACGACCATCTCTTGCTAATAGCGACGCACGATCAATCGCTTGTAAAAATTCTTTTGTATTCACAAAAATATCAGTTTTACTTTCAGCTGGAATCAAACGCGTTGTATCTGGATAATTTCCTTCTAATAATCTTGAGAAGAATAATAAATGTTTTGTACGGAATAATACTTGATACTCCGTAATAACGATATCTACCATTTCTTCAGACTCATCTAGAATTTTACTTAATTCATTTAAGCTTTTACCAGGAATAACGACATTCGCTTGAAATTCATCGGCAATATTATACCCTTCGATTTTTGCTTTACGAAGTGCTAGCCTGTGACTATCTGTTGCAATGCAAGTTAGCTCGCTGTTATATACCTTCCAGTTTACACCTGTCAAGATCGGTCTTGTTTCAGAACTTGAAACTGCAAATACTGTTTGACGAATCATGTGTTTTAGTAAATCTGTTGGAAGCTTAAATACATGATGTTCTTCGATTTGTGGTAATAACGGATATTCAGCAGCATCTAAACCATTCAAGTTGAACTCTGATTTTCCAGATTTTATTTTTGTCATAAAATGATTTTCCACAGAAATTTCGACAGTTTCTTTAGGTAATTTTTTTACGATCTCACTAAAATATTTTGCTTGTAAAATAATACTTCCTGATTGCTCAATTTCCACAATTTCTTTTCCAGCATCTTCGACTGGGATAAATGATTCGATAGAGATGTCTGCATCACTACCTGTTAAAGTAACTCCTTCTTCAGTTGCTACAACTTTAATCCCTGTAAGAATTGGAATTGTTGTACGAGAAGAAATTGCCTTCATTACATCTTGTACACTTCTTACAAGATAGTCTTTTTGTATTGTAAAACGCATAACGAAAAACCTCCGGTAAGTATAAGATTTTATTTATTTAATAAAGATAAAAAAGTAGTAGTAATAGTAATAGGGCCTGTGGATATGTGGATAACCCTATTTAAAGATGTAAAAACAGTCTATCTACATGTGGATAGACTGTGCGTAAAACAAGCTAAGTTATTCACACTATTCAGCTACTACTATTTTAAAATATCCTTAATTTCTTCAACGTGTTTTTGTAATTGAGTATCCGTTTTTAATAGCTTCGAAATTTTTTCGTGAGCATGGATTACTGTTGTATGATCGCGGCCACCAAATTCTTCACCTATTTTTGGCAAAGATGAGTCCGTAAGTTCACGTGATAAATACATCGCAATTTGGCGAGGGAATGCAACGGATTTTGTCCGTTTTTTTGCTTTGAAATCTTCTAACTTTACTTGATAGACGCCCCCAACAGCCTTTTGAATATCAGAAATAGAAATAATTCTAGGTATAGAGTTTGGAATAATATTTTTAAGCGCTTCAGCCGCTAAATCAGCATTCATATCTTTATTAATTAAAGATGAATAAGCTACAACTCGAATAAGTGCACCCTCTAGTTCACGAATATTTGAATCGATTTGATTTGCAATATAAAGCATAACTTCATTTGGTATATCAAGACCTTCTGCTTTTGCTTTTTTACGTAAAATTGCGATTCTAGTTTCTAAATCTGGTGGCGTAATGTCCGTAATTAACCCCCATTCAAAGCGAGAACGAAGGCGATCTTCTAAAGTTGGGATTTCTTTTGGTGGTCTATCGCTTGAAATCACAATTTGTTTACTTTCTTCATGTAATGCATTAAATGTATGGAAAAACTCTTCCTGTGTTTGTTCTTTTCCAGCAAGAAATTGAATATCATCTATCAATAAGACATCTACATTACGATATTTATTACGAAAATCGACAGCTTTATTATCACGAATTGAGTTAATAAATTCATTTGTAAATTTTTCAGAGGATAAATATACAACTTTTGCATTCGGGTTGTGTTCAATTACATAATGCCCAATTGCGTGCATTAAATGTGTTTTTCCAAGTCCAACGCCCCCGTAAATAAAGAGCGGATTATAGGCTTTAGCTGGTGCCTCAGCTACAGCTAAAGAAGCAGCATGTGCAAAACGATTACCAGAGCCAATAACAAATGTATCAAATGTATATTTTGGGTTTAACATACTCTGTGGTAAGTGATTAGACTCATCATGTGCGTGTTTTTGCCTAACAGAAGGGAGATCTATATCCTCTTCTGCCTGACTTTGGGGAATGATAAAACGAATAGCTAGTTTTGCCCCTGTTAAATCATAAAGTGTTTCGGAGATTAGTTCCGAATAATGAGATTCTAGCCAGTCACGAGCGAATTCATTTGGAGCTGTAATAGTTAATACATCTTTTTTCAAGTTATGAGCAGTTGTTGATTTTAACCAGGTTTCATAACTTGGCTTGCTTACCTTTTTTTCTAATTCTTTTAAGGCACTATTCCATAAATCAGAGATATTTTCCAAAGGTGTCCCTCCTTTACAAAGATGGTAAAAGAATAAGGTTGCGCAACAATTGTACAACCTGTAAATATTTTTAATGCATATTTATACGAAACGTATTTTAAAATATAAAAACGTCGTTAGTATCCGAGATAGAGTTTTCGACAAAAAAACAAGTGTGGACAACTATTTACCCACATGTGATTTAAAGTATCCACATGTTATGCACAATTTGTGGATAAAATAAAGGTGTGGAAAACTTATTCAAAGTGAAAACACAACTATAATATCAAAAAAAAGCAGCTATAGCAATGAATTTAGGAAAGTTATCCACAAAATCAATACCTTGTGGAATAAACTTGTCCACAACACGATATACTGTGTAAAAGTAAAAAAAGAGTTTGTGGATACAAAAAAGAGAAAATATATTTATCCACAAGGAAATATAGGAACTGTGAAAAAGTGTGTGAATAGGTTAAAAATGAATATTTGATGAAAATTTCAAGAACCATTGACATTTTCCTATTTGATTTACTATAATTTATTAGACTGTCTTTAACAGATATTCCTCAGGGAGGTGTCATATAATGAAAAGAACTTACCAACCAAATAAACGTAAGCGCAGCAAAGTACATGGTTTCCGCAGCCGTATGAGCACAGCAAACGGACGTAGAGTGCTAGCAGCTCGTCGTCGTAAAGGAAGAAAAGTATTATCTGCGTAGACCACTGAACGTTCAGTGGTCTTTTTTTCTAATAATAATGAGTTTCCGCTGATGAAATACAGGAGTGTCAAATGATATGAAGAAAAAAAATCGTATAAAAAAGAATGATGAATTCCAGGCTGTTTTCCAAAAAGGACAATCGAATGCCAATCGCCAGTTTGTTGTATACAAATTAGATAAAGAAAAACAGCCGCATTTTCGCATTGGTCTTTCTGTTAGTAAGAAAATAGGAAATGCAGTAGTTCGTAATCGAATTAAGCGTATGATTCGCCAATCGATTATAGAATTAAAAGATGAGATAGATTCTGGAAAAGATTTTGTTATAATAGCAAGGAAGCCTTGTGCAGAGATGACATATGAAGAGTTAAAGAAAAGCTTAATTCATGTCTTTAAACGCTCTGGTATGAAAAGAATAAAAAAGTAGCGTAAGGAAATGAATTACACTATATACATACCGAAACAAGGAGGATCAGGCTTTGAAAAAGAAACTAGGTTTATTAGCCATGGTTATTATGTTAATGGCAATCGCTACCGGCTGTAGTGAAACAAATCAGCCGATTACACCGAAAAGCACTGGGATTTGGAATGAATATTTCGTATACCCGCTTTCTCAGTTAATCACGTATTTTGCAAATTTATTTGGTAGTAATTATGGTTTAGCAATCGTTGTTACAACTCTTATCATTCGTTTTGCATTATTACCATTAATGATTAAACAAACGAAGAGTACGAAAGCAATGCAGGCGTTACAACCAGAAATGGTGAAATTAAAAGAAAAGTACAGCTCAAAAGATCAAGCAACACAACAAAAATTACAACAAGAAATGATGCAGTTGTATCAAAAAAATGGTGTAAATCCATTAGCAGGATGTTTACCAATATTTGTTCAGATGCCTATCCTATTCGCTTTTTATCATGCGATTATGAGAACGGCAGAAATTAGTAAACATACATTTTTATGGTTTGATTTAGGACAGGCAGATCCTTACTATATCCTTCCAATCGTTGCGGCTATTACGACTTTTATTCAGCAAAAGCTTGCAATGGCAGGAACAGCTGGGCAAAATCCGCAAATGGCAATGATGATTTGGCTTATGCCAATTATGATTTTAGTCTTTGCAATTAACTTCCCAGCAGCACTATCATTGTACTGGGTAGTTGGTAATATCTTTGGTATCGCTCAAATGTATATGATCAAAGGGCCTGAAATTAAGGCTAGTAAGGCAGGAGGATCAAGCAAGTGAGTATGATTACTGCTAAAGGACAAACAGTCGAGCTGGCAGTACAAGATGCTTTAAGACAATTAAATGTTTCGAAAGATCGAGTAGATATAAATATTATCGATGAGGGTAAGAGGGGATTCCTAGGTTTATTTGGGAATCGCCTCGCTGTAGTAGAAGTTGTATTGAAAAAAGATCCAATCCAAGAATGTGAAGAATATTTAAAAAATGTTGTTCAAAATATGGGTGTGGAAGTTGAGATTAGAAAAATTGTAAAAGGACGCGAAGTTGAATTTACAATTTATGGTGAAAACATTGGTGTTTTAATTGGTAAAAGAGGTAATACATTGAATTCCTTACAGTATTTAACAAAACTTGTTGCGAATCGTAATACAAAGCAATATATTGGTATTACACTGGATGCTGAAAACTATCGTAGTAAAAGAAAAAATACGTTAGAATCTCTTTCTTATCGATTGGCAAAACAAGTAGTTAGTACGAAAAAAAGAGTTGTTCTAGAACCAATGCCTTCTTTTGAACGAAAAATTATTCACCAAGCATTATCTAATCATCAAAATATCATTACAACTTCTGAAGGGAAAGAACCACATCGGTATGTTGTAATATCTTCCAAGTGACCGGTTACTCAATTGAGTGCCGGTTTTTTTGAGGAGAAAATAAATGTGGATAACTAAAAAACACTAAATTTATCCACTGTGAATAAGTTTAGTGTTTTTTACATAAGGACATAATAAAATGAGTTATTATTCTTTTGTAGATAGGTTCGTTATGGTATCCTAATAATTTAGTGACGGAAAAAATTCATGTTGAAATAGAGATAAATAAGCAAGTGAGGTGAAAGGACATGGAATTTGATACAATTGCCGCAATTTCCACAGCACTTGGGGAAGGTGCAATTGCCATTGTTCGAGTAAGTGGGGATGATGCGATTGAGAAAGTCGATCGTATTTTTAAAGGGAAGGATTTAACACAGGTTTCTTCTCATACAATTCATTATGGTCATATTGTCGATTTAGATACAAATCAAGTTATTGAAGAAGTTATGGTATCCATTATGCGTGCACCAAGAACTTTTACGCGTGAAAATATAGTAGAAATTAACTGTCATGGTGGACTTGTTTCGGTAAATAAAGTATTACAGCTTATTTTAGCACAAGGAGTACGACTGGCAGAGCCTGGTGAATTTACAAAACGTGCTTTTTTAAATGGACGTATTGATTTGTCACAAGCAGAAGCTGTTATGGACTTAATCCGTGCGAAAACAGATCGTGCTATGAATGTAGCGATTAACCAAATGGAAGGACGATTATCTAAATTAATCGGCCATCTGCGTCAAGAAATATTAGAAACATTAGCTCATATTGAGGTGAATATAGATTACCCAGAATATGATGATGTAGAAGAGATGACGCATAATATGTTAATTGAGAAAGCTACACATGTCCGTGCTGAAATTAAAAAGGTATTAGAAACATCGAAGCAAGGAAAGATTTTACGTGAAGGCATTTCTACCGCGATTATCGGTAGACCTAACGTTGGGAAATCATCGCTATTAAATAGTCTTGTTCAGGAGAAAAAGGCAATTGTAACTGATATTGCAGGAACAACTCGTGATGTTATTGAAGAGTACGTTAATGTGCGTGGTGTACCACTTAAACTTATAGATACAGCCGGAATTCGTGAAACGGAAGATGTTGTTGAACGAATTGGTGTAGAGCGTTCGAAGGAAATGATGAGCCAAGCAGACTTAGTGTTAATTGTAGTGAACTATAGCGAGGCTTTAACAAATGAAGATGAGGATCTATTCCGTGCCGTACAAGGAAAAGATTTCATTGTCATTGTAAATAAGACAGATTTACCGCAAGAAATTGATATGGAACGTGTTACAGATTTAGCGGTAGGCAATCGTGTTATTACAACATCGTTAATTGAGGAGCAAGGAATAGATGAGCTTGAAAAGGCAATAGCTGATTTATTCTTTGAAGGAACAATTGATTCTGCGGATATGACATACGTGTCTAATGCAAGACATATCGGATTATTAACACAAGCAGGAAAAACAATTAATGATGCAATTGAAGCGATAGAAAATGGTGTTCCGATTGATATGGTTCAAATTGATTTAACAAGAACGTGGGAAATACTTGGTGAAATTACTGGTGATACTGTCCATGAAAGCTTAATTGACCAATTGTTCTCTCAATTTTGTTTAGGAAAATAAAGTGAAACTTTAATCAGAGATGATTTAGTAAGATAGAGGTTATTAGGAGGAATAAACAATGGGATACAATGCCGGTTCATATGATGTCATAGTAATCGGTGCAGGTCATGCAGGATGTGAAGCTGGTCTTGCGGCAGCACGAATGGGCTCAAAAACATTAATGTTAACAATTAACTTAGATATGGTAGCGTTCATGCCATGTAACCCTTCTGTTGGTGGACCAGCAAAAGGGATTGTTGTTCGTGAAATTGATGCATTAGGCGGAGAAATGGGACGCAATATTGATAAAACACATATTCAAATGCGTATGTTAAATACGGGTAAAGGACCAGCAGTACGCGCGCTTCGTGCACAAGCTGATAAATTCTCTTACCAGCATGAGTTAAAGAAAACAATTGAAGAAACACCAAACTTAACGTTGTTTCAAGGTCTGGTAGAGCGTTTAATTGTTGAAGATGGTGTATGTAAAGGGGTAATTACACAAGCTGGTGCCGAATACACAGCGAAAACAGTTGTAATTACAACGGGAACATTTTTACGTGGTGAGATTATTATGGGAGATTTAAAATATTCAAGTGGTCCAAATAATCAGCAACCATCTATTACGTTATCTGAACACTTAGAGGAACTTGGTTTTGATCTTGTTAGATTTAAAACAGGTACACCTCCGCGTGTAAACAGTAATACGATTGATTATAGTAAAACAGAAATTCAACCAGGTGATGATAAGCCACGTGCTTTCTCTTTTGAAACGACAAAATTCATTATGGATCAAATTCCATGTTGGTTAACGTATACAAGTACAGAAACACATCGTTTAATAGATGAAAACTTACATCGCTCAGCTATGTATTCTGGTATGATTAAAGGAACAGGGCCTAGATATTGCCCTTCAATTGAAGACAAGGTAGTAAGATTTAATGATAAACCACGTCATCAAATTTTCTTAGAGCCAGAAGGACGTAATACGCAAGAAGTATATGTACAAGGCTTATCGACGAGTTTACCAGAAGATGTACAGCGTGCAATGCTTAGAACAATTCCTGGCCTGGAAAATGTTGAAATGATGCGTACGGGTTATGCAATTGAATATGATGCAATTGTACCAACTCAACTATGGCCAACACTTGAAACGAAAAAAATTAAAAATTTATATACAGCAGGACAAATTAATGGAACTTCTGGTTACGAAGAAGCGGCAGGACAAGGGCTTATGGCTGGGATTAATGCAGCGTGTCGTTCTTTAGGTAAAAAAGAAGTTATTTTAGGACGCGCTGATGCATATATTGGTGTCTTAATTGATGATCTTGTAACAAAAGGCACAAATGAACCATACCGTTTATTAACGTCTCGTGCAGAATATCGTTTATTACTACGCCATGATAATGCAGATCTTCGTCTAACTGAGGTTGGGCGTGAAATTGGTTTAATTAAAGAAGATCGTTATGAGAGATTTACAAATAAAAAACTACAAATTGAACAGGAAAAGGAACGGTTAGAGAGTATTTTTATTAAACCGCGTCCTGAAGTTCAAGAATTAATTCGTAGTATTGGTGGAAGCGAATTGAAAGATGGAATACGTGCAAGTGACTTATTACGTCGTCCAGAGATGACATATGAGCATATTCATCTTTTAGTACCAAGTGAATTAGAATTAAATGATGAAATTACAGAACAAGTTGAAATTCAGATTAAGTATGAAGGATATATCGAGAAATCTTTACAGCAAGTAGAACGTATGAAGAAAATGGAAAACAAAAAAATCCCTGTGGATATTGATTATGATGCGATTTCTAGCCTTGCCACAGAAGCGAGACAGAAATTGAAAGATGTTCGTCCACTTTCGATGGGGCAAGCTTCACGTATTTCTGGCGTAAATCCAGCTGATGTTTCTATTTTGCTTATTTACATTGAACAAGGAAAAATTGCACGAGTATCGAAACAATAACATAGTAAGGAGATATTGCTAGATGAACATAGAACAATTTCAATCTATGCTAGAAGAGAAGGGGATTTCCCTCTCTTCTAGACAGTTAGAGCAGTTCGAAATCTACTTTGAAACGTTAGTAGAGTGGAATGAAAAAATGAACTTAACGGCTATTACGGAGAAAGAGGAAGTATACTTAAAACACTTTTTTGATTCTGTTACAGCGGCTTTTTATTATGATTTTTCGAAACCATTTTCTATTTGTGATGTTGGAGCAGGAGCTGGATTCCCAAGTATCCCTTTAAAAATCTGTTTCCCGCACTTAAAAGTAACAATTGTAGATTCATTACAAAAACGTATTAATTTCTTAAATCACTTAGCGCAAAAGTTAGAATTAAGTGATGTTGCATTTTGTCATGATCGTGCTGAAACATTTGGAAAAAAAGAAGGTGTACGTGAAGCATACGATATTGTAATGGCACGTGCAGTTGCACGTCTTTCTGTATTAAGTGAGCTATGTTTACCACTTGTAAAAGTAGGGGGAACATTCATTGCAATGAAAGGTGCAGCGGCGAACGAAGAAATCGAAAATGGCAAATATGCTTTAGAGGTACTTGGCGGAGAATTGAAAGAAATGTCTACGTTCCAATTACCGTTTGAAGAAAGTGAGCGTAATATTTTATTAATCGAGAAAAAGCGTAAGACACCAAAGAAATATCCACGCAAACCGGGAACGCCCAATAAATTACCTATTGAAAAATAAATCTTATTAGACGTAAGATTAAATTATATAAATGAAAACGTAAATGTTTCATAGGAAACATTTTATGTAGAACAGTCAATAGGCCTAAAAGGTGGTGGAATATGTATGAAAAATACGTTTTCTCGTTTATTTGGCTTTGGAGATAAAGAGAGCGAATTCGAATTACAAGACGAAAGCCATGAAGAAATAGCTAAAAAGGTATATGAAGAAATACAGGAAATTCCGATAGTAAACATTACCCCTAACCGTTATCAACCACGAACAGTTTTTGACGATGCACGTATTGAGGAGCTAGCATTAACGATTCGTACACATGGGCTTATCCAGCCGATTGTTGTGAGACAGTATGAGGATGATAAGTACGAGATTATTGCCGGGGAAAGGCGTTTCCGCGCAGCAACAAAGTTAGGGTGGGAAAAAGTTCCTGCAATAATAAAGAATTTAAATGATACTGAGGCAGCTTCTGTAGCGTTAATTGAAAATTTGCAGCGTGAGGAATTAACAGCAATTGAGGAAGCTGTGGCATATCAAAAGCTGATTGAGTTACATAATTTAACACAAGAAGCATTGGCACAACGACTTGGAAAAGGACAATCGACAGTCGCAAATAAATTGCGATTATTAAAATTGCCTGAAGAAATCAAAAGTGCATTATTAGAAAAAAGTATTACAGAACGGCATGCTCGCGCCCTTATTCCTTTGAAAAATGAGGAATTACAACTGAAGGTTTTACAAGAGATTGTGGAGAAGCAATTGAATGTAAAGCAAACAGAAGAACGAATTGCAAAGTTACTAGAAGAAGTAAAACCAAAGCGCAAAGCGAAGCAAAAAGCAGTAAGTCGAGATGCAAGAATTGCTATGAACACAATTAGACAATCATTACAAATGGTTGCTAACAGTGGTTTGAATGTTAATTCTGCGGAAGAAGAGTTTGATGAATACTACCAAATTACGATTAAAATTCCGAAGAAAAAATAATTACGTGCTAGAGACCTTATCCTATTGGAGAGGTCTCTTTTACTATATTTTCTTGTTAAAGCAAGAAGGAGTTTATAAATAAATTTTGAAGTTTAATAAGGACGTAAAAGAAAAACTTTTATTTCATGTTACAATAAACGTAATTGTTTCTAGAATAAGAAAGGTTGAAAGTAGGTGACATCGTGGGAAAAATCATTGCTATCGCTAATCAAAAAGGCGGTGTTGGAAAAACAACAACATCCGTTAATTTAGGGGCTGGATTGGCACAAGTAGGAAAAAAAGTCCTTCTCGTAGATATTGATGCTCAAGGAAATGCAACGACTGGTGTAGGAATTGAAAAGTCTGAATTAGATCAATGTATTTATAATGTTCTTGTGGAAGATGCAGATGTTCAAGGCGTTATACGGAAAACCGCAACTGAAAACTTAGATGTTCTACCCGCTACAATTCAATTGGCTGGTGCTGAAATTGAATTGGTACCAACCATTTCCCGGGAAGTACGCTTGCAAAGAGCATTACAGCCAATTCGTGATGAATATGAGTATATTATTATTGACTGTCCCCCATCCTTAGGATTATTAACGATTAATGCATTAACAGCAGCAGATTCTGTTATTATTCCTGTACAGTGTGAATATTACGCGCTGGAAGGGTTAAGTCAGCTATTAAATACAGTTCGACTTGTGCAAAAGCATTTAAATAAAAATTTAGCAATTCAAGGTGTATTGTTAACGATGTTGGATGCTCGTACAAATTTAGGAATTCAAGTTATAGATGAAGTGAAAAAATACTTTAGGGATAAAGTATATCGTTCGATTATTCCTCGTAATGTTCGCTTAAGTGAGGCACCAAGTCATGGAAAACCAATTATGCAGTATGACGCTAAATCAAGAGGAGCAGAAGTATATTTAGATTTAGCAGAGGAAGTGATTGCAGGTGGCTAAGGGATTAGGAAGAGGAATCAATGTTTTTTTTCCGGATTTAGATGTGAAAGAAGAAGAAACGATTCAGGAGATTATAGTAACTGAATTAAGGCCGAATCCATATCAACCACGTAAACATTTCAATAAAGAAGCGATTCAAGAATTAGCGGCTTCTATTAAAGAACACGGTATATTGCAACCGTTAATTGCTCGAAAGAGTATTAAAGGATATGAAATAGTTGCAGGTGAAAGAAGATATCGTGCTGCTAAAGAGGCCGGACTTGAGAAAGTGCCTGCTGTCGTAAGGCAATTAAATGAGCAGCAAATGATGGAATTTGCTTTGCTTGAAAACTTACAACGAGAAGATTTAAATCCTATGGAAGAGGCAATGGCATATCAGATGTTAATGAACGAGCTAAATGTAACACAAGAACAATTAGCAAAACGTCTTGGTAAAAGCAGGCCTTATATCGCAAATTATACTCGATTGTTAAGCCTCCCTTCATTTGTTCAAGATATGATTGCAAACGGTCAGCTTTCAATGGCTCATGGAAGAACTTTACTTACAATAAAAGATGAAGAACAGTTGAAATCTTTATTGAAGCGAATTGAAAAAGAAGGACTGAATGTTCGCCAATTGGAACAAATTGTCCAGGAAATTAATCAACGTGTTTCACGTGAAACACAACAAGTGAAAAAAGAAAGAAATATATTTTTTGTAGAGCGTGAAACATTTTTAAGAGAAAAGTTTGGTACGGATGTAAAGATCAAAGAAACGAAAAAAGAAAAAGGTAAAATCGAAATCGAATTTTTTAATAAAGAAGACTTAAATCGAATTTTAGAATTATTATCAAAGGGAAATTAAAAAGCAAACCATCTTATTGTTTATAGATGGTTTGCTTTTTTTAATGCAGATAATTTTTGGTCTGTTTCTTTTATACTTTGTGCAATTACATCAGCCATCTTCATGACTAAACTTAGTCTTGTATTTTGAAGTACGAAAAACTCCATGAAACCATTTAAATTTACGATGCCATGAATATGCAAATCACCAATTTCAGGTAATTTCTTATTCATCGCAGCTCCAGGTTTACTGGGGCCCTTTCCGGTAGTTATAGAACCGATACTTTGAGATTTTCCTAAACATGCATCAACAGCAATAATAAATGAAGTAGGGTTTTCTTTCTGTATATTCTGAATTTTCTCTTCTAAGTTTAGTGCATGTATTGGTTCGTCTAGTGTGCCGAACACTTGAAGGTTTTTGATTTCAATTTGTTCTAGTTTAGTACCAACTAATGGACCAAGTGCATCACCGGTGGAACGGTCTGTTCCGATACAAACGAGAATGAGTGGCATATTAGTCTTAATGGGAATATGGGAAAGTAAGAAATTGCTGATTGTCTCAGAGGCTTCTAAGTCATGATGCATAACATTTTGAGTTTCTTTTTCAAAAAAAGGTAAGCGAAAACTTCTAATATTCATGAAGCACCCATCCTTTTAATAAATTTTCACAATATGTTATATGGTGTCTGAAATGGAAAATTATAAGTGCATACTTTTTGCAAACTGTGAATGAAAACAGAAATAATAGTACTAGTATATATATATTCGTCTGATTTTATACCTGAATGGAAGTTAACAAATGGAATTAAAGTCATAAATTTTTTTCAGAAATCAGAGAGAGTTCTGATACAATAATAAGGATAACTGAAAAGAAATTTTAGCTGGAGAGGTAGAGGGACATGGATTTAGCGTTGAAATGGTTTGAGTCCATTGATTGGACGAATATAGGTGTGAAATCACTAAAAATAATCGTTATTTTAATACTTGGTGCAATCGTTGTGCGAGTTGTGAGGGCAATTGTACGAAATGCGTTTCGTATGGGAAGCCGTTCGCCGATTCAAATTTCAGAACGTCGTACAGTTACGGTAGCGAAGTTGCTTGAAAATATTGTGGCATACGTTGTTATGTTCATTATGTTAATTGCAATTTTAGGTGTGTTTGATATTAATGCGTCAGGTCTATTAGCCGGTGCTGGGGTAATTGGTTTAGCAGTCGGTTTTGGTGCACAAAGTTTAGTTAAAGATGTTATTACAGGATTATTTATTTTGTTAGAGGATCAATTTTCAGTAGGTGATTATGTAAGAATAGGTCAATTTGAAGGAACTGTTTTGGAAATTGGACTACGTACAACGAAGATGAAAAGCTGGACAGGTGAAATTCATATAATACCAAATGGTAGTATTGTACAAGTAACGAACTTTTCCGTTAGTAATAGTGTAGCATTTGTTGATGTATCTATTTCTTATGAAAGTGATATAGTACGAGCGGAGCAAGTGATTGAAGATTTATTAGTGGAATTACCAGAAAAATATGAGAAAATGGTAACAACACCTCAATTGCTAGGTGTTCAAACACTGGCAGCGTCTGAAGTTGTATTACGTGTTATTGCTGAAGTTGAGCCGATGCAGCATGCAGTTATTGCGAGGGCTCTTCGCAAAGAGATTAAAAATCGTCTTGATTTACATGGGATTGAAATTCCATACCCACGTATGGTTTTATATAGTCGCGAAGAATTAGTTAGTGAAAAAGCAATTTAATAGTGGGAGGGATTTAGAGAATGGAGCAAAAGCAATATAACTTGTACGATGTTGTGGAAATGAAGAAAGCCCATCCATGTGGTGAAAATCGCTGGAAAATTATTCGTATGGGAATGGATATCCGCGTTAAGTGCGAGGGGTGTGACCATTCGGTAATGATTCCTCGAAGAGAGTTTGATCGCAAGGTAAAAAAAATACTTGTGAAGCATGAAGAATAGTGAAACAGCAACAGCTGCAGTAGACAGCCGTTGCTTTTTTTCATTTGGTGGAAACTTGTCATTTTTTTCGTTACTATCTATAATGATGAAAGATTGAGACATAGGAGTGAAAAATATGGGATTAACGGCTGGGATTGTTGGATTACCTAACGTAGGGAAGTCCACTTTATTTAATGCAATTACACAAGCAGGAGCAGAATCTGCGAACTATCCATTCTGTACAATCGATCCAAACGTAGGGGTTGTAGAGGTACCAGATGAGCGTTTAAATAAATTAACGGAATTAGTAGAACCGAAAAAAACTGTTCCGACTGTATTTGAATTTACTGATATTGCAGGTATCGTAAAAGGTGCGAGTAAAGGTGAAGGGTTAGGAAATAAATTCTTATCTCACATTCGTCAAGTAGATGCAATTTGCCAAGTTGTTCGTTGTTTTGAAGATGAAAATATTACGCACGTTTCAGGAAAAGTAGATCCAATTGATGACATTGAAGTAATTAACTTAGAACTAATCTTAGCGGATTTAGAATCTGTTGATAAACGTATCGAACGAGTTGCGAAGTTAGCAAGACAAAAAGATAAAGAAGCTGTATATGAGCATGAAATTTTAGTTCGTTTAAAAGAAGCTTTTGAAGAGGGAAAACCAGCTCGTACTGTTGAATTTACAGAAGAGCAAATGAAGATTGTTAAAGGCCTCCATTTACTTACAACGAAAGAAATGCTATACGTAGCAAACGTAAGTGAAGATGATATTATGGATCCTTCTGACAATAAATATGTACAAATGGTAAAAGAATTTGCAACAAATGAAAATTCACAAGTAATTGTTGTATGTGCAAAAATCGAATCAGAAATTGCTGAGTTAGATGAGGAAGAGAAGAAAGTATTTCTTGAAGAACTAGGTATTGAAGAATCTGGTTTAGATCAATTAATTCGTGCTGCATATGACTTATTAGGACTTGCTACTTACTTCACAGCTGGTGTGCAAGAAGTACGTGCATGGACGTTTAAACAAGGTATGAAAGCACCACAATGTGCTGGTGTTATTCATACGGACTTTGAACGTGGATTTATTCGTGCGGAAACAGTTTCTTATACTGATTTAATGACAAATGGCTCTATGACAGCTGCAAAAGAAGCTGGTAAAGTACGTTTAGAAGGAAAAGAGTATATCGTAAAAGACGGAGATGTTATGCACTTCCGCTTTAACGTTTAATTTAATATTTCCTAGGAAAAATAAAGATATAGACTTGGCAAATATATTATATGTTTGCCAAGTTTTTTACGTATTGGTGAGTTGATTCATATAACTTACTATGATATAATCTAAACTCGTGAGTAATTACTATAAATTAATTGCTCCTTGCCCATTATGGGCCGTTTAGACCAAAAGGAGGTGAAAGTGTAATGAGAAAGTACGAAATTATGTACATCATTCGTCCTGGCGTTGAAGAAGAAGCTCAAAAAGCTTTAGTTGAACGTTTCGCAGGTGTTTTAACAAACAATGGTGCAGAAATCATTAACACAAAAGAGTGGGGTAAGCGTCGTTTAGCTTACGAAATCAACGACTTACGTGAAGGTTTCTACATGATCTTAAAGGTGAACTCTAATTCAGAAGCGATTAACGAATTCGACCGTTTAGCTAAGATCAACGAAGATATCCTTCGTCATATCGTTGTTAAAGAAGAAGAAAAATAATTAAGATATATAGGGAGAGTGGTTCGATTGATGAATCGTGTTATCCTCGTTGGTCGTTTAACTAAGGACCCTGACTTACGTTACACGCCCAATGGTGTTGCAGTAGCTACTTTTACGTTAGCTGTGAATCGCGCATTTGCGAATCAACAAGGTGAGCGTGAAGCTGACTTTATTAATTGTGTAATATGGCGTAAACAAGCAGAAAACGTGGCAAATTATTTGAAAAAAGGTAGCTTAGCAGGCGTAGACGGACGTCTTCAAACTCGTACTTACGATGGACAAGATGGTAAACGTGTATATGTAACAGAGGTTCTTGCGGAGAGCGTACAATTTTTAGAGCCGCGTAATGGCGGTGGGGAGCAACGTGGTTCATTCAATCAGCAACCATCAGGAGCTGGTTACGGTAACCAAGGCTCTAACCCATTTGGTCAGTCTAGTAATCCGGGTAACTCAGGTAACACTGGTAACTCTGGATTTACAAAGAATGACGATCCATTTTCGAATGTTGGTCAACCGATTGACATTTCGGACGACGATTTACCATTTTAATGGCATGAATCGGTTATTTTTAACAAAGAATGGAGGGAATAGACATGGCAGGACGCAAAGGTGGACGTGCGAAACGTCGTAAGGTGTGTTTCTTTACATCTAACGGCATCATTCGCATTGACTATAAAGATGTTGATTTATTAAAACGTTTCGTTTCTGAGCGCGGTAAAATTTTACCTCGTCGTGTAACAGGAACAAGCGCGAAATACCAACGCAAACTTACAGTTGCAATTAAACGTGCTCGTCAAATGGCACTTTTACCATATGTTGGTGAATAATAGCGTATGAAATGCACAGTAGAGTCGGACTCTACTGTGCATTTTGCTATGCTTTTCTTTTTTTGGGAGAGAGGTTGGATGATGAAAAATACGAGATTTATTACTGAGGGTGCAGCGTTATTGGCTACATATGCCATTTTACTGCTGATATCTATGTATGTTCCGATTTTAGGTACAGTTGCAATATTTGCGTTGCCGTTACCATTTATATTATTAACAGTAAGACATAAACTATCTAATGTATTCATGATTTTTGTAGCAGCGCTTTTTGTTACAGTTATCGTGAGTCAACCAATTAGTCTCATAAAGACAGTGATGTTTGGACTAATAGGTGTTGTATTAGGATATATGTATAAAAAAGGAAAAAAACCAGTGGAGATATTAATAGCTGGAACACTTGCATATTTAATTGGTATGATGCTCATTTATGTTGGAAGTATAAAGTTTTTTAACATAGATTTAATGAAGCAAATGCAAAATATGTTTAGTGAAAGTATGGCGCAAAGTGAAAAGATAGCAAATGCTGCTGGTATGCCAGTTAGTAAGGAACAAAAAGAGTTGTTTGCACAAATGAATGATATACTACAAACGTTATTTCCAAGTATACTTGTGCTAGTTTCTGTATGTTTTTCTTGGATCACAGTGCTAATATCAGGTAGTGTTTTGAGAAAATTAAAGCACGACGTGACACCTTGGCCTAAATTTAAAGATATACAATTGCCAAAGAGTATTGTCTGGTATTACGTCATATTTATTTTGCTATCAACTTTTATAAAAGTAGAACCAACATCATATTTACATATGGTATTTTCTAATCTATATGTAATCTTTGCGTTGCTGCTTGTATTGCAAGGATTAACGTTTATCACCTTTTTAGCACACAGAAAAGGTTTTACGAGAGGTATTCCTATTATTAGTTTTATTGTATGTATGTTTATTCCAATGCTGTTTCCTCTTGTGACAATCTTAGGTATAATTGATTTAGGGATTTCATTGCGTTCTAAAATAGGGGAATAAAATAATATTCCTTACACTATTTTAATTTGTTTAACTAACTGGAAGGTGAGTTAGTTTTACTTTATAGGAGTTGTATACATGCCTGAATTTTATAAGAAACAGTGGTTTTTATATCCTGTTTACGTGTTGGCATTTTTTGTGTTGGTGCTAATCTCGATTCTCTGTTATTTCCACTTAATTATGGGTATATCTTCCTTTTTTGTTTTTAGCATCGTTTTCTTTTTAGTTATACGATTTGAACTTACCTTTCAAAGGAATTTTGAAAAGTATACGACAGATATGATTACTAGGGTAAAAAAAGTGAGTAACGAAGCATTCAACCAGATGCCAATCGGTATATTGTTATACAATAAGGAGTATGGGATTGATTGGGCAAATCCTTATTTGTCTTCATGTTTGGGGCAACACGCATTAGCTGGGTGGCATCTGTACGATGTATCAGAAACATTACTCCTTTTTATTAAAGGAGAGACTTCTGATGATATAGTATCTTTAAATAGTCGGAAGTTCCGTGTGTTTGTAAGGAAAGAAGAAAAACTAATTTATTTTTTTGATGTAACTGAGCAAACAGAGATTGAAAAAATGTATGAGGATCAGCGCACTGTTTTGGCGGTTATTTATTTAGATAATTATGATGAAGTTACACAAGGGTTAGATGATCAATTACGTACGAATATAACAAGTCTTGTGACATCACGTCTAAATGAATGGGCTGTTAAGTATGGTGCATATTTGAAACGTGCATCTTCAGAAAGATTCTTCGTTGTACTAAATGAAAGTATTTTAGCGCAAATGGAGAAAGGGAAATTTAGTATTTTGGATCAAGTGCGTGAAGAAACATCAAAAAGGAATATACCACTTACATTAAGTGTTGGTGTTGGCTCAGGTGATTTACCTTTATCGGAGCTTGGAGCGATGGCTCAATCTGGTTTAGACCTTGCATTAGGACGAGGAGGAGACCAAGTAGCTATTAAACAAGCAACGGGTAAAGTTAAGTTTTATGGTGGCAAGACGAATCCGGTCGAAAAGCGTACTCGTGTACGTGCTAGAGTTATTTCGCATGCATTAAAGGATTTAGTATTAGAAAGCAGTAATGTCATTATAATGGGGCATAGAGCCCCTGATATGGATGCGATTGGTGCGGCGATTGGTATTTTAAAGGTAGCTCAATTAAATGAGCGCAAAGGATATATTGTATTAGATAAAAATGATTCTGATAAAGGAATCAAACGTTTGATGGATAAAGTGAAACAAAATGAAGAGTTATGGTCACACTTTATTACACCAGGGCAAGCGATGGAATTTGCAAATGATGATTCATTACTTGTTGTTGTTGACACGCATAAACCCTCAATGGTGATGGAGGAAAAACTGTTACATAAGATTGAAAATGTGGTGGTTATTGACCATCATCGTCGCGGGGAAGATTTCATTGAAGATCCATTACTTGTTTATATGGAACCGTACGCTTCTTCAACGGCAGAGCTTGTTACAGAGTTACTTGAGTATCAACCGAAAAATTTAAAGATGACAATGTTAGAAGCAACGGCATTGTTAGCTGGTATTATTGTTGATACGAAAAGTTTTACATTCCGTACAGGCGCTCGTACATTTGATGCTGCTTCTTATTTACGCTCGCATGGCGCAGACACTGTACTTGTACAAGAACTTTTAAAAGAAGATATGGGTCAGTATTTACGAGTTGCAAAAGCCATTAAAAATGCGTACATTTATAAAAATGGAATTGCGATTGCTAAAGTTGATGGTGATGAATATTATGACCAAGTACTTATTGCACAATCAGCAGATACATTATTGACAATGACAGGTATCATTGCATCATTTGTTATTGCAAAACGTGGTGAAAATTTCATTGGAATTAGTGGTAGATCTTTAGGTGAATTGAATGTACAGCTAATTATGGAGAATTTAGGAGGTGGCGGGCACTTAACAAATGCAGCCACACAAATGAAAAATGTTACAGTAGATGAAGCGGAGGAGAAGCTTCGATTTGTTATTGATGACTATTTACAGGGAGGCACACAATCATGAAAGTAATTTTTCTAAAAGACGTAAAAGGTAAAGGTAAAAAAGGAGAAATAAAAAACGTACCAGACGGTTATGCAAATAATTTCTTACTAAAACAGGGGTTAGCTGCCGAAGCGACAAACAGCAGTATGAAAACTTTAGATGCTCAAAAGCGCAAAGAGGAAAAAGATGCAGCAGCAGAGCTTGAAAGTGCAAAACAATTAAAAGAAACATTAGAGAAATTAACTGTAGAATTAAAGGCGAAATCTGGAGAAGGTGGCCGTTTATTTGGTTCTATTACAAGCAAACAAATTGTAGATGCAATGCAAAAATCACACAAGATTAAACTTGATAAACGTAAATTTGAAATGGACGATGCAATCCGTGCATTAGGTTATACAAAAGTCACTGTAAAATTGCATCCGCAAGTAACAGCGGCAGTAAAAGTTCATGTTAGTGAACAATAAAAATAAATTGAGCAAGGAGGATTGCGCATGAGTGATGTACTGGCTGATCGTACCCCTCCGCATAATATAGAAGCAGAGCAGGCGGTTTTAGGGGCTATATTGATTGATCAAGATGCATTAACGTCAGCATCAGAGCTGTTGCTACCTGACTCGTTCTATCGAACGAAACATCAAAAGATTTTTGAAGTCATGCTTGGGTTGTCTGATAAGGGAGAACCAATCGACTTAGTAATAATGACATCAGCGATGGCTGATCAAGGAGTACTAGAAGAAGTTGGTGGGGTTTCTTATCTAGCAGAATTAGCAGAAGTTGTTCCAACAGCTGCTAACGTAGAATATTATGCACGCATCATCGCTGAAAAGGCACTTTTACGTCGTTTAATTCGAACGGCGACTCATATTGTATCGGATGGATACGAGCGAGAAGATGATGTGGATGGCCTTTTAAATGAGGCTGAGAAAAAAATATTAGAAGTATCTCACCAAACAAATGCAAAAGCATTCCAAAACATTAAAGATGTTCTTGTAGATGCTTATGATAAAATTGAACTTTTGCATAATCAAAAAGGTGAAGTTACCGGGATACCAACTGGATTTACTGAATTAGATAAGATGACCGCTGGTTTTCAGCGAAATGATTTAATCATCGTAGCAGCGCGTCCGTCGGTGGGGAAAACTGCATTTTCATTAAATATCGCACAAAACGTAGCGACGAAAACTGATGAAAATGTAGCGATTTTTAGTTTGGAGATGGGCTCTGATCAGCTTGTTATGCGTATGCTTTGTGCAGAAGGAAATATTGATGCGCAAAGACTTCGTACCGGTTCATTAACTTCTGATGATTGGGCGAAATTAACAATGGCGATGGGTAGCCTGTCGAATGCTGGTATATATATTGATGATACACCAGGGATTAAAGTAAATGAGATTCGAGCAAAATGTCGTAGATTAAAGCAAGAACAAGGTCTTGGGATGGTTTTGATTGACTATTTACAGCTTATTCAAGGAAGTGGGAAATCAGGAGAAAACCGTCAGCAGGAAGTATCTGAGATTTCTCGTACATTAAAAGGGATTGCACGTGAATTGCAAGTACCTGTTATCGCCTTGTCGCAGTTATCTCGTGGTGTAGAATCTCGTCAAGATAAACGTCCGATGATGTCTGACATTCGTGAATCAGGAAGTATCGAGCAGGATGCTGATATTGTAGCCTTCCTATATCGTGAAGATTACTATGATCGTGAAACAGAAAATAAAAATACAATTGAAATTATCATTGCAAAACAACGTAATGGTCCGGTAGGTTCAGTAGAGCTTGCGTTTGTTAAGGAATTTAATAAATTCGTCAACTTAGAACGCCGCTTTGAGGATGGACGTGCACCGCACGCATAAAGGTAAGTATAAAAAAGAAACACATTTCTTATAATAAGATGTGTTTCTTTTTTTATATAGGAAAGATAAGGCTTTCATAATGTGAAAATATAATTCTTACGAACGAAAATGAATTTTAATAAAAAAATGTTCGCTTTTTGGTTGACTTCTTTTTCGGTTTTGGTACAATTATATTGTTTGAATAGATCGTTTGAAAATCGCGGAGGTGCTTTAATAATGTCTTCAGTAGTAGTTGTAGGAACACAATGGGGCGACGAAGGAAAAGGTAAAATCACTGATTTTCTTTCTGAGCATGCGGAAGTAGTTGCAAGATATCAAGGTGGAAATAATGCGGGACATACAATTGTTTTCGGCGGAGTTAAATATAAATTACACTTAATTCCATCTGGTATTTTCTATAAAGAGAAAATTTGTGTAATCGGAAACGGCTTAGTAGTAGATCCGAAAGCATTACTTGAAGAGTTAAAATACTTACACGATCGTGGTGTAAGTACTGATAATTTACGTGTAAGTAACCGTGCGCACGTTATTTTACCTTATCACTTAAAACAAGATGAGTTAGAAGAAGCGAGTAAAGGTGATAACAAGATCGGTACAACGAAAAAAGGTATCGGTCCTGCATATATGGATAAAGCTGCTCGTATTGGTATCCGTATGGCTGATCTTTTAGACCGTGAAGCATTTAAAGAGAAGCTTGAGCGCAATTTAGTGGAAAAAAATCGTTTGTTTGAAAAAATGTACGATACAGAAGGTTTCAGTGTAGAAGAAATCTTTGAAGAGTACTTCGAATACGGACAACAAATCGCACATTACGTATGCGATACATCTGTCGTATTAAATGATGCACTAGATAACGATCATCGTGTATTATTTGAAGGTGCACAAGGTGTGATGCTTGATATCGACCACGGTACGTACCCGTTCGTTACATCTTCTAACCCAATTGCTGGTGGTGTAACAGTTGGAACTGGAGTTGGTCCTGCGAAAGTTACTCGCGTTGTAGGTGTATGTAAAGCATATACAAGCCGTGTTGGTGATGGTCCATTCCCTACGGAACTTAATGATGAAATCGGTCATCAAATTCGTGAAGTTGGTCGTGAATACGGAACAACAACTGGTCGTCCGCGCCGCGTAGGTTGGTTCGATAGCGTTGTTGTAAGACATGCACGTCGTGTTAGTGGTTTAACAGACTTATCATTAAACTCTATCGATGTATTAACAGGTATCCCAACTCTTAAAATTTGTGTTGCTTACAAATACAATGGCGAAGTTATCGATGAAGTTCCAGCTAACTTAAACATTTTAGCGAAATGTGAGCCTGTATATGAAGAGCTTCCAGGTTGGACAGAAGATGTTACTGCTATGAAATCATTGGATGAACTTCCTGAAAATGCAAGAAAATACGTAGAGCGTGTTTCTGAATTAACAGGAATCCAATTATCTATGTTCTCAGTTGGACCAGATCGTAATCAAACAAATATCGTTCGTAATGTATACGAAGCTTAATTGATATAAAAAATTGATTTTTTTAAGAAAAAACTCATGTTTTCATGAGTTTTTTCTTATCTTTTATAAAAAAATTAAAAAAGGTATTGCAAAAATAAAAGATAACATGTTATGATATGTCTTGTCGTCACGAAAATATGACGTTGGTGAGTATGAGCCATTAGCTCAGTTGGTAGAGCATCTGACTTTTAATCAGAGGGTCGAAGGTTCGAATCCTTCATGGCTCACCATTTTATTTTTCGTGGCCCGTTGGTCAAGTGGTTAAGACACCGCCCTTTCACGGCGGTAACACGGGTTCGAATCCCGTACGGGTCATGTTTTTTTATGTTCATTTTTGGTCCCGTGGTGTAGTGGTTAACATGCCTGCCTGTCACGCAGGAGATCGCCGGTTCGACCCCGGTCGGGACCGCCACTTTTGTTTATACCACCATTAGTGGTTTTATATATAGTTTTGGCTCGGTAGCTCAGTCGGTAGAGCAGAGGACTGAAAATCCTCGTGTCGGCGGTTCGATTCCGTCCCGAGCCACTCTCAGGATATTAAGTGGGCCCACTTAATATCCTTTTTATTTTGTCCAGTTTTACAAATGTGGGTAGTTATTTTACAATAGAATGAGGAGCCTCTAGCAGTTGAAGCTAGAGGTTTTTCTATAGATCGTATAGGATTCCGTGTAAAAGTGGATGATACATGAGTCTATGAGAATAGAGGAGAAATACTTAGACTAAGATTGTTGTCATATAGAAACACCAATATGTTTGAGGATTATTGATCATATTTTTATAAGGAGGAAATAGGCGATGATGGGAAAGAAAATTTTAGTAGTTGATGATGAAAAGCCAATTGCGGATATTTTGAAGTTCAACCTAGAAAAAGAAGGTTTTGAAATTGTAATGGCGCATGATGGTGATGAGGCGATTGAAAAAGCAAATGAAGAACAGCCAGATATGGTTTTATTAGATATTATGTTACCGGGAAAAGACGGTTTAGAGGTATGTCGTGAAATACGTAAAAGCTCAGAAATGCCAATTATTATGCTTACAGCAAAAGACTCTGAAATTGATAAAGTATTAGGGCTTGAGCTTGGGGCAGATGATTATGTAACGAAGCCATTTAGTACGAGGGAGTTACTTGCTCGTGTGAAAGCAAATTTACGTCGCCATCAGCAGGGTGGTGCTGCAGAGAAAGAAGAAAATACCGAAATGGTTATTGGACCAATCGTTATCAATTCGAACGCTTATAGTGTAACGAAGCGTGAAGAAAGCATTGAGCTTACACATCGTGAATTTGAATTACTACATTATTTAGCGAAGCATTTAGGTCAAGTTATGACTCGTGAACATTTATTACAAACAGTTTGGGGTTATGATTATTTTGGAGATGTACGTACAGTAGACGTAACAGTACGTCGTTTACGCGAAAAAGTTGAAGATAATCCAAGTCATCCTACTTTAATTGTAACTAGACGTGGGGTAGGGTATTACTTGCGTGACCCAGAACAGGAATAGTATATGAAGAAAGTTGGCTTTTTTCAATCTATTCATTTAAAATTTGTGCTCATATATATGCTGTTAATATTAATAGCAATGCAAGTAATTGGTGTATATTTCGTCAGGGAATTAGAAAAAAGCCTTGTAAAAGGCTTTCAAGATTCCTTAACGCAGCAAACAAACTTACTTTCTTATAACCTGAAGCAAGAGTTTGTAAAAGAACGTCCTAAAACAGAATCAGTAGATAAAGCTATTAATGATTCGATTCAAAAATTCGCATCAGATCGTAAGAGAGATATTCAAGAAGTAAGTGTAATTGATTCTACTAAAAAATTAATGGCAATTTCAGACACGTCTAAGCAAAATAAGGTAGGACGAACGTCAGCAGATACAGCTGTACAACGGGTAATGGTACAAAAGAAACCAGAGTCAAAGATTGAGAAAGATGGACATACAGGTCATCGAGTTCAAGTTATGATTACCCCTATTCTAAAAGAGCCGGGCGGAGATGTACTTGGCGTCATTCATATCGTTGCATCTATGGAAGATGTGTATAAACAAATGAAGGACATCAACCAAATTTTCGCAACGGGGACAGTAATTGCTTTATTAGTAACAGCTGTACTTGGAATTTTATTGGCTCAAACAATTACGAGACCAATTTCAGATATGCGAAGACAAGCAATTGAAATGGCGAAAGGAAATTATTCGCGAAAAGTAAAGGTGCATAGTCACGATGAGATTGGACAATTAGCATTATCTTTTAACAATTTATCTAAAAAATTACAACAAGCTCGTTCCTCCACAGAAAGTGAAAGACGAAAATTATCATCCGTTTTATCACATATGACAGATGGAGTAATTGCTACTGATCGAAAAGGGGATATCATTTTATTAAATGATCCTGCTGAAAAGATGTTAAATGTTTCGCGTGAAACGGCGCTAGATCAATCAGTGTTAGAAGTGCTAGGAATACAAGAAGAATTTACACTTGATCATTTATATGAAGAGCCTGATTCAGTTTTATTAGATTTTAGTACGAGAAATGAACCATATATTTTACGTGCTAGTTTCTCTGTTATTCAAAAAGAAACAGGGAAGGCAAATGGTTTAATTGCTGTATTATATGATGTAACAGAGCAGGAGCGGATAGAACAAGAGCGCCGTGAGTTTGTTGCGAACGTATCTCATGAGTTAAGAACGCCGTTAACAACGATGCGCAGTTACCTAGAAGCACTTACTGATGGAGCATGGCAAGATCCAAATATTGCACCGCAATTTTTAACGGTTACACAAGAGGAAACGGAAAGAATGATCAGGCTTGTAAATGCATTGTTACAACTATCTAAACTAGATAGTACAGAACATCGCTTAATGAAGGAATGGGTCGACTTTACTGACTTCTTTAATAACGTTATCGATCGCTTTGAAATGTCTAAAGAGCAAAATGTAAGCTTCAAACGATCTTTCTCTAAAAAATCTCGATTTATTGATATGGATACAGACAAAATTACGCAAGTTTTATATAACATTATTTCTAATGCACTAAAATATTCGCCAGAAGGTGGTACAGTAACATATCGCCTACGTGACCGCGGGGAGTTATTAGAGATTAGTGTGAGTGATCAAGGAATGGGAATTCCGAAAGAAAATGTAGATAAAATATTTGAACGTTTTTATCGTGTAGATAAAGCGCGTTCGAGACAAATGGGTGGTACAGGTCTTGGGTTAGCCATTGCGAAAGAAATGATTGAGGCACATGGCGGCTCGATTTGGGCGAAAAGTGAGGAAGGAAAAGGGACAACTATTTATTTCACATTGCCAATGGCGACAGATGAAGAGGACGATTGGGAATGAGTATGGAAAACTTTAAAACGATAGTTCTAATTAATTTGGTTGTCATTAGTCTATTTCTTACTTTTAACTTGTGGACATATGTTCCTGATTCTACTTCTATGCAAAATACAAAGTTCGTTCAAGGTAACGAAGAGATAAATCAGGTAAAGATTTCGGAGGTTGTTCGCCCATCCTCTGTCGTTATTCATAAAGAGAAAAATCATTATGTAAGCGAAAAGAAGGCAAATGTGGATTCAATCTATAAAATTCTTGAAAACGGAGAATTACATAATTTCGGGGAAATAACGGGGACAGTCCCTAAAGGTGATTTTCTGTCTTATGTACACGGAGAAGAAAAAATTGAATTTGTTTTTCCTACAAATATCCCGTTAGATACGATTAAAGATATGTTTAATATTAAAGATAAAAACATAGAAAGTAACAGAAGTTTTAATCGTATTATAATTGATCCTTCTAGAAGTAAGGACCAAGAAATTAAAGTTAGCTTTGTTTCCTATGATACTCCTCATAAAATATATCAAGCAACATTGAGTGGTGCTTATATAAAGGATATTATAAATGCTCAAAATCAACTTATAACAGTAGCAAGACCATATTTTGAATATCAAATAAATGATACAAAAAAACTTTTTTTACCAGATGGGATTACGGAATTAAGTAAGGCAGAGTATATTACAGCTAAACTAGAAGTGGATCCATTCAAAAATGCTTTATTTAGTGATCCACGTTATTTAAGTCCTATTTCTGAGAAAGAAAAGGAAACATTTACGGATGGCATCCGTTCTATGGAAATTGATAAGTTGGATGCAATGTTGAAATATAAAAATTCCGCTGTACATGGTGATAAACCTACGGATAATGCGGTGATTTTACAAAAAAGTTTTGACTTTGTAAGTGGGCATAGTGGATCCTTGAAGTCCTATCGTTTTGATTATATTAATGGGAGGAAAACTTCATTCCGTTTATATGAGGATGGTTTGCCTGTATTTAATGCCAATGGAATAGCGGAATTAAAACAAGTATGGGGTTCAGGTGAAATTATGCAGTATGAAAGACCCTTTTTTGAGTTCAGTATTACTTTGCCTAGTAAACAACAAACAACTTCTCTTGCATCAGGTCATACAGTGATGACATCACTAGAGAATAACCCGGAAATTGATAAAAAATCAATTCAGGATGTTGGTATTGGTTATAAAATGTCATTGGAACCTTCCATCAGTGATGTGAGAATCGCTGTCTTACAGCCGATATGGTATGTAAAATGTGAAGAAGATGGTAAGCAACAAATATATGAGTGGAGTGAGGGGGGACTAAATGGATTGGGATCGAATTAAAACAATATTTATTGTGACCTTTTTTGTTTTAGACCTCTTTCTTATCTTTCAGTTCATTCAAAAGCAAGATAGTAATCAATTAGAACTTGTGACGGAAACGAAAATCGATCAGCAATTAAAAGCTGAAAAAATTACTATGGGAAATTTCCCTAAAGAACCGAAAAAAGAGTCATTTATAATGGCAAAAAATAAGGGTTTCAAAGAAGAAGATGTGCAATCTTTAAAAAATCAGACAGCGCATGTGCAAGACGAATATCAAATAGAGGGTAAATTAAAAGAGCCTTTTTTAAATACAAAATCATTGTCAAAAGATAAGTATAATGAGTTTTTGAAAAATTATGTGCTGGATGGACAAAAATATGAGTTTGGAGCAATAAAGGACTCAAAAATTTACTTCTTTCAAAAGTATAAAGATAAACCAATCTTCTACAATAATCGTGCGATGATTGTTGTAGATTTAAATGAAAAAAATGAGCTTATTTCATATACACAAACAATGTTAACGGATTTGAAGGAAATGGGCGAAAGCGAAAAGACGAAAGAACAAGAAATTATTACTGCTCAAACAGCTTTAGAAAATATATATTTGAAAAATAAAATTGCAGAAAATACGCACGTGAAAGAGGCGCAGATTGGATATGCGACTCTTGCGGAGTCTTCTTCTAATATACAAGTGCTTGCTCCAACATGGAACTTAAAGACAGAACAAAAAAAGGATTTTTTTGTGAATGCAATTGAAGGACAAGTTATGGAATTAGGGGAAACTCAAGTGCCGGAAGAACATAATGGAGTGAGAAAGAATGAGCATGCATTTTAGTGTACTTGCAAGTGGAAGTACAGGGAATATGCTATATGTAGGAACAGATGAAAAAAAACTGCTTGTCGATGCAGGTTTAAGTGGTAAAGCGACAGAGTCTTTATTTAAACAAGCTGAACTGAATATAAATGACATATCAGGTATTCTTGTAACACATGAGCATAGTGATCACATTAAAGGATTAGGTGTATTGGCGCGTAAATATGATTTACCTGTTTATGCGAACGAGAAAACATGGAATGCAATGGAACATTTAATAGGTAATATCCCAACTGATCAAAAATTCATTTTCTCAGTAGGAGACGTGAAAACATTTGGGGATATTGAAGTTGAATCATTTGGCGTTTCTCATGATGCGGCGGAACCGATGTTTTACGCTTTTCATAACAATAATAGAAAGTTAGCTCTTATTACAGATACGGGCTACGTAAGTGACCGTATGAAAGGTGTTATTAAGGGAGCAAATGCTTTCGTGTTTGAAAGCAATCATGATGTGGAAATGCTTCGTATGGGACGCTATCCATGGAGCATTAAGCGACGTATTTTAAGCGACGTTGGCCACGTTTGTAATGAGGACGCTGCATTAGCGATGGCTGATGTTATTACAGATGAGACAAAACACATTTATTTAGCACATTTAAGCTTAGATAATAACATGAAAGAATTAGCGCGTATGTCTGTATCACAAGTATTAGAAGAAAAGGGTTTTGGGGTTGGAGAATCCTTTGAAATACATGATACGGATCAAAAAATGCCTACGAAAATTCAATACGTATAATTCTTCATTTTAGTAAACAATAAAGGTGAATATAGTTGTTTTCAGGAAGATAGGTGAACAAATATGTCCTTTATTGATGAAGAAAAATATCGTATTAAACGTGCAGGGAAAAAGAAACATAAAGGTATTGTCATTTCTAGCATAGCAGGGACAATTGTAGGGGCTTCATTATTTGCATTTGGAGCTCCTTTATTTTCAAATCATGCAGGTAAGCTTCCGCAAGCCGAAGCAAGTGAAAAAAATATGGCTGAAGCTCAAAGTGGAAATGTTCCTGTTAAACAGATTAGCTTTGTAGACGCTGTTGATCGTGCTTCAGAGGCTGTTGTTGGTGTTATTAATATTCAACGAGACGATTTTTCAGAGGCTGATTCGGAAGCTGGTACAGGATCTGGTGTGATTTATAAGAAAACAGATGGACATGCGTATATTGTAACGAATAACCACGTTGTTGCTGGGGCGAATCGTATTGAAGTGAGCTTAAGTGACGGTAAGAAAATTCCAGGTAAAGTATTAGGAACCGATGTAGTCACTGATTTAGCGGTACTAGAAATAGATGCGAAGTATGTGAAGAAAGTGATTGAAATTGGCGATTCTAATACCGTTCGTAGAGGAGAACCAGTTATTGCGATTGGAAATCCACTTGGGCTACAATTTTCCGGAACTGTCACACAAGGTATTATTTCGGCTAATGAGCGTATTGTTCCTGTAGATTTAAATCAAGATGGACATTACGATTGGCAAGTAGAAGTATTGCAAACAGATGCGGCAATTAATCCAGGTAATAGTGGTGGAGCGCTTGTAAATGTAGCGGGACAATTAATAGGTATTAACTCAATGAAAATTGCAGCAAAAGAAGTAGAAGGAATTGGACTAGCTATTCCAGTTACGAGAGCTGTTCCTATTATGAATGAACTAGAAAAGTACGGTAAAGTAAAAAGACCTTATGTTGGGATTGAACTAAGGTCTTTAAACGAGATTCCGAGTTACTACTGGTCAAAAACGTTACGATTACCAGATAACGTAAAAGAAGGAGTCTGCATTTTAGATGTGAAAAGTCCTTCGCCAGGTACGGATGCGGGTCTTAGAGAACATGATGTTATTGTGGCGGTAGATGGAAAAGCGGTGCACGATATTATTGGATTCCGCACGGCCTTATATAATAAAAAAATTAATGATAAAATGACTCTTACGTTTTATCGTGGTACAAAACGAGCGACAACAACGGTGAAATTAGGCATTCAAAAGTATTAAAAACAGGAGGGCCTACCTCCTGTTTTCTATTGTAGAAAAGTGAGGTGAAGAATATGAATTTACCTTGTTGTTTAGAACATGTTGAATTAGCATTAGATATCATTGTGGATGAGTGTGAAGTCGCACCGGTTATTAACAATGTGGATAACTCTAAAGAAGAGAAAAAAACATGTGAATTTTGTCAAAATGAGGCGACATATGTTGTATCGAACACAGATTCTCACACAATATGTGGGTAACATTTGTGGATATGTGGATAAGTCCTGTGGATAACGTGTTTGTAAGGTGGGGAATAAATGTGAATATCTCGATTATTTCAATTGGGAAATTAAAAGAAAAGTACTTAAAACAAGGTATAGCAGAATATTTAAAACGATTATCTTCTTACGCAAAAGTAGAAGTAATTGAATTGCCAGATGAAAAGGCACCAGAAAATTTAAGTGCAGCAGAAATGTTAATTGTAAAAGAAAAAGAAGGCATACGTATACTGGATAAAATTTCTGATGATACGCACGTCATTGCGTTAGCAATAGAAGGAAAACAAAAATCATCAGAAGAATTTGCAGTAAGCTTAGATCGCCTTGCTACATATGGAAAGAGCAAAATCACATTTGTAATTGGCGGATCACTGGGGCTTAGTTCTGAAGTAATGAAGCGTTCAAACGAATCTCTTTCTTTCTCAAAGATGACATTACCACATCAATTAATGCGATTAGTATTACTTGAGCAAGTGTATAGAGCGTTTCGGATTAATCGCGGTGAACCGTATCATAAATAGTGGGTAGTAATCGAAAGTTAATAATGCCTTGTGTAATAACATAAAGTATTATTGGCTGTATATTGAATAAAAAATATGATTAAGAAATTAGCACTTATCTTTACAGGATAGAGTGCTTTTTTATACGCACTTTATTATTTTAGATTTAACCGATCGTAATTAAAATGTACAATAAATATGGGATATGCGAGTGTTTGGTAAAATCAAGTATACTCAATATAGGAGAAAAGAAGTATTAGATGTAATTAGGGGGGCTTAACATATTTAGGGGAAATATGAAAAAAATACTTATATCATTACTAAAAAACCCATTATTAATAATCGGATACTGGATTTTTTGTTATGAGTTAGCTTTGTTATGTATGTATGGAAGAGTGAATAATAATATTTATATTTTGTTATTATGTACAGCATTTTTAATACTTATAATTATATTTACTACAATTAAAGTTATAAAAAATAGGGAATATGAATTATCAAAATTATTAAATATAAAGGGATGGAAATATGTTTCCGTTATCATCATTATCTTTATAACGCTTTTTTATGGGATAAAAATTTATAAAAGTGCAACGAATTATGGTGGTAAGCTAGCATGGTTTATAGAAAGCGTAAAAAACGAAAGATCAGTTGAACTTGAGCGTGATAATATATATAAGTATGGTGTAGAGGGTATTTTTGAAGATATAAATAAGAAATATACTTTGTCAAAGAAGTTATATATGTCAGATGATTTTGCATTGAAATTTAACTCAGATGGAACAATTACATCATTTGATACTTTTCTTTATGGAAAAAATGCTGCTGGAAAAGAGGAAAGTTACTTAATATCTTATAATAAAAATAAATCGAAAAATATTTTTGTAAGACTAAATGGGCATGTTAACGCTGATTATAATGAAGATAAATTAGTAAAACCTTTAATTAAAACGGTTCAAGCGATTCCGGTTAAACAAACTGTTAGTAAGTGGAATGAAAATCAGTATGGATTAGTTTATTATGGGAAAAGAAATTGGGGTTACAATACAGAAGGAATTATCAATATTAATAAAGATGGGAAATTAGAGAAGTTAGAAGAAGCAAAATCCGAAATAATTGGATATACAGTATCTATATTTGTCCCTGGAAAAGAGAAAGAGATAGTACCTGCTAGATATAATTTGCTAGGTGATCCAAATTGGAGTAAGGAAAGTAGTTTTAAAAAGAAAAAAGAGGATTTAACTAATGATAATGAGCAATTTTACTTTTCAAAAGAAGTAGGTTATAAACTACATGTTACAGATAAAGCATTAGGGAGTACCTTTTATTCACTAAGCAAGACAATAGATGGTGGAGAAACATGGGCAGTTATAAATGAAGACCCATTCAATGAAGCAGTTGGTAGTGCATCAGGAATCATCTTTTTTAATGAGAAACTCGGATTTTTAAGGGCAGCTAGACCCTCTGGCACTGAAGGAGGGCTATACCGTACAGATGATGTGGGTATAACTTTTAAAAAGGTGAGCTATATAAATCATGAAGTGAAGCTAGAGAGTGGACAATTAATAACCCCTTTTGATTTTCCTAATATGCCTTATGAGAAGGATGGGGTTTTTAACATGTTAGTTGGGCAAGGATCAGATGGAGACTATAATGGTAATAGTAGTATACTTTATCAATCTAAAAATCAAGGTGAAACATGGGAGTATGTAAAGGAGGTTAAAGGTAATTAATAGTGGGAAAGACCATTGGATAAAAATCATCGATGGTCTTTTAAACATTAATAGATGGTATGTAGATTTCCTAAAATAAGTATGTTTCTATTTCTAAAAAAATATGCTGTAATATGAAGAGGAAAAAGTATAAGTAGTCAGAGAAGTGAGGAATTAAAGGTGAAGAAGTTTAAGAAGTTTTACTTGGAGATTACAAGCGTATGTAATCTTGCGTGCAGCTTTTGTCCGCCGACGGAAAGGCAGAAGCAATTCATTTCTGTGGAGGATTTTGCTAAAAGATTAGACCAAATTAAACCTCACACAGACTACATCTATTTGCACGTGAAGGGTGAGCCGTTGCTCCATCCGAAAATAGATCAACTATTAGATTTAAGCCATGAAAAAGGGTTTAAAGTTAATATTACAACGAACGGAACGTTAATTAATAAGAGAAGGCATAGACTGTTAAATAAGCCAGCTCTAAGACAAATGAATTTTTCACTGCACAGTTTTGATGGACACCCAGGATCGCAAGATAAAGAGGGCTATGTAAGGAGTATACTTTCTTTCATTAGAGAAGCGACGAGTCAATCGGATTTAATTGTTTCGCTAAGGTTATGGAATTTAACTCAGGACAACAAAACGAATCTTGAAATTCAGCGGAATAGAGATTTATTATCTATTATCGAAAAAGAGTTTGATCTTTCTTATAACATTGAAGAGAAGCTTACACCAGGAAAAGGTATAAAAATTGCGGAACGTGTCTTTATTAATCAAGACTATGAATTCCAGTGGCCGGCATTGCATGAAGAAGAGGATGATGGAAAAGGATTCTGTCATGGTCTTCGAAATCAGGCAGGTATTTTAGCGAATGGAACGGTTATTCCTTGTTGTCTAGATGGTGAGGGAATTATTAATCTCGGAAATATTAATAATGATTCATTCTCTAATATTATTGAAGGCGAAAGAGCGAACAATATTGTAGATGGATTTTCAAAAAGGGTTGCAGTAGAAGAACTATGTAGAAAGTGCGGATACCGCAAAAGATTTGGAAAGTAAATATAGAATAAGCCCTCATAAAGCGAGGGCTTATTTTTATTCTTGATAAGAACGTTCTAATTCATCAATTAAGGAACCGACGTAAGAAACGGCTTTACGGATTGCATCTGGTTTTGACATGTCTACTCCAGCGTGTTTCATTAATTCAAGTGGTTTCATTGTACCGCCTGCACGGAGTACATCAAGCCAGCGATCAACAGCAGGTTGTCCCTCTTCTTTAATCATTTGAGCTACAGCGGTAGAAGCAGTTAGTCCCGCAGAATATGTGTAAGAATATAAGCCCATATAATAGTGAGGTTGACGCATCCATGTTAAACCGGCGCCTTCATCAATTTCTACGGAATCTCCCCAGAATGTCGAAAGGACCTTCGTTTTTATTTCAGTTAAAGTTGTAGCTGTGAGTGCTTGCCCTTCTTCTGCTAGAGCGTATACTCTTCTTTGATATTCTCCCTCAAGTAGATGGGTAACGAAGTTGTGGTAATATGTGCCGAGTAGTTGCAGAATAACCCATCTGCGCATTCTCTTATCTTCAGTAGTCGCAAGTAAATGCTGCGCTAATAGTAATTCATTCATCGTTGATGGGGCTTCAACGAAGTACATAGATGGACGCACATTCATAATACGCTGATTTTTATTTGCTAAATAAAAATGACCAGCATGTCCAAATTCATGAGCTAATGTGAAACACCCGCGCATCGTACCCTGCCATGTAATTAAAATATAAGGGTGGGAACCGTATGGGCTAGAGCAGAAGGCACCTGTTGATTTTCCTACGTTATCTGCAAGGTCTACCCATCTTTCTTTGAAGCCCTTTTCGATAATGGAACTATATTCATTTCCTAATACTTTTAAAGAATCTTGAATGAGTTTGCCAGCTTCTTCGTAAGTGATTGTTGGATTAAATTCAGGATCTAACGGTGCATGTAAGTCACAGAAAAGCATTTGATCAAGCCCTAATACATTCTTTTTTAAATCTGCAAAACGGCGCATATGAGGCGCTAATTCGTTATAAATAATATCTAGTTGGTTGTTATACATTTCAAGTGGAACTTTTTGAGGTTCTAAAAGCATATGGGTAACGGACTCGTACTTGCGCAAACGAGAAAGCGCCACTTGTTTTTTTACTTCAGTAGCATATGTTGTTGCAACTGTATTTTTATATCGTTTCAATGTGGAAACAAATGATGAATATGCTTTTTTACGTATATATGCGCTTGGAGAAAATTCATATTTGCTTTCGAATAATGCAAACGATACAGGCAAATCATTTCCCTGTTCATCTTGTATAGAAGGGAAATCCATATCGGCTAATTTAGTCATGCCGTAAATTTTGTAGGGTGAACTATGAACTTCGCCGAGTGCAGCAAGAGCTTCTTCTGTTTCAGGAGAGAGTGTGTGCTGCCTCTTTTTGAGTATCTCTAGTAATGATTTATGGAAAGGTTCAAGTTTTATTTCCTCAGTTAAATATTTTTCAATTGTTCCCTCCTCAAATGAGAGAATTTCGTTATGAATAAAGGATAGTGCGGTATGTACATTCGTTCCTAGAGCGGAAATTTTGGAAGAGTTCGCTTGAATAACTGGATCTGTACGATCAGCGGATTCTTTTAAATTTGCATATGCGCCGAGTTTTGTTAACTTCATTAAAAGCTCTTCTTCTAAAAGTAGGCAATTTAATAAGGTAGCGGGGCTAGTGTGTAATTGTCCTTTAAATGCATCAAGTTTTTTTATATCGGCTGTTAATACACGTAATGCAGTTTCCCACTCTTTATCAGATTCGTATAAATCAGAAAGGTCCCATGTCAATTCAGTAGAGACTTCCGCGCGAATAAGGCGTTTCTCAATTACATTTTTCATTTGTTATATCCCCCTTATTATAAGTATCTAAAAACATGATACTAGAAAATTCAGTGAAATGAAAATATTTTACATTTTTATACATGAAAAAGAAGGACAAGCATTTTTTATGCTTGTCCTTCTAGTTAAATTTATAAATTAATATACTTTGTCACCGTTGAAAATAGAGTTTTTCACGACTACATAATCTACAGTACGAATTGCGTCTAATTTTGTTCCACCAGCGTAAGAGATAGAAGATTGAAGATCTTGTTCCATTTCGATTAAAGTGTCTTCTAAAGAACCTTTATGCTCAACGAACATTTTCTTACCTTCAACGTTTTTCTTCTCACCTTTTTGGAATTCAGAAGCTGAACCGAAGTACTCTTTATAAAGTTTGCCATCTTTTTCGATTGTTTCCCCTGGAGACTCTTCATGACCTGCGAATAGAGAACCGACCATAACCATAGTTGCTCCAAATCGAATTGATTTAGCTACGTCGCCATGTGTACGAATACCACCGTCAGCGATAATTGGCTTACTTGCAGCTTTTGCACACCAGCGAAGTGCAGCTAGCTGCCAACCGCCAGTTCCAAAGCCTGTTTTAATTTTAGTAATACAAACTTTACCAGGTCCAATGCCAACTTTTGTTGCATCAGCACCAGCGTTTTCTAATTCTCTTACTGCTTCTGGAGTTCCAACGTTTCCAGCGATAACGAAGCTTTCTGGTAAATGTTTTTTAATATGTTGAATCATGTTGATCACAGCGTTAGAGTGACCATGTGCGATATCGATTGTAATGTATTCAGGTGAAAGTTGCTCAGCAGCTAATTGTTGTACGAATTCGTACTCGTCTTCTTTAACACCAACGCTGATTGAAGCAATTAATCCACGTGATTGCATATCTCTAATGAATGAAATTCGTTTCTCTGGTTGGAAACGATGCATGATATAGAAGTAATTATTTTCAGCTAAATAAGTTGCGATTCTTTCATCAATAATCGTTTGCATATTTGCAGGTACGACAGGTAATTTAAATTTATGTTTTCCTAAAGTGACAGTTGTATCACACTCAGATCGGCTATTTACAATACATTTTGCAGGAATTAATTGAATGTCTTCATAGTCAAATACGTTTTCCATCATTTGCACCCCTAAAATACGAATATTTCACATAGTTTACTTAAAAACGTTCGTCCAAATGATAATTTACAGTATTTTTAGTAATAAGTCAAAGGTTTTCATGTTTATATTTGAAAATTGAAGTTTATTTACTCATATTGTGGCTTAGTATAGCTAAAAATTGTTTCAATATATTACAATTCAATGTAAAATTATGTATAGGTACGGATGTTTAAATTTATTAATTTAGGGGAGATTTGATGAAGCGTTCGGTATATATGGATTGGCTACGTGTAGTGGCGACAATTGCGGTCGTTACAATTCACGTTGCTGCTGGTTATGTTTCTACGTTAGATGCAAATAACGTGTCGCGTTGGTTGGCTGGTAATTTTTACGACTCACTTTCGCGTGCTAGTGTACCAATTTTTGTAATGATTAGTGGAGCCCTATTATTAAAGGGAACAAAAGATACTTCTATTGGGGAATTTTTAAAGAAACGTGCAAGTAAAGTGATTATACCTTTGATAGGTTGGAGTGCTATATTTTATATCTATGGGGCTTGCGTAGGATATTTTCCGGCTTCTTTAAAGCAAGGGATAAAGTACTTTTTAACAAATAGTATCGGGTTACATCTATGGTTCTTATACATGATTGTAGGAATATATTTAATTGCACCTTTACTAAAAGTATTTGTGAAAAATGCTAAGAAGAGAGAGATAGAATATTTTTTAATTTTATGGCTATATGCATCTGTTATAGTTAAACTAGTAAACTATTATTATCCTATCAACTTTAATATTGAATTATTTTATGTTACAAATTATGTAGGATATTTTCTACTTGGTTATTACTTATCGAATTATGATATTGTGAAAAAGTGGAGAAATATTTCTTACATTGGAGGGCTTGTAGGGTTTATTGGTACATTCTTTATTACATATCATTATACAGTTAAAGCGAATGGACAGTTAGATCAATATTGGTATGAATATTTTGCGCCAGGTGTTGTACTTATGGCAATCGGGTTATTTGTCTTTTTCAGATATGCTTTCCAAAATTCAGAAAGACAATTGCCATTTTTATTACGCGGCATAAACCAAGCAAGTCTTGGGATTTATATTCTTCACTTTTTCTTATTAAATAATTATCTATACATAGTCATTCCAAAGGTGAATGCACATGTACATGCAATATTGGCAATACCTATAAATGTAATTATTACACTTTTCCTTAGTATGGTAATAACGTTAGTATTGCAAAGAATACCAGTTGTAAAAAGGCTAGTTCCGTAAAGATATTTCTTCTACAAAAATATATCGAAATATTTTTATATTGTTTAGGTGGGCAGACTTATAATTAAGGCTGCCCTTAATTATGTTGTCCTCAAAAAATAATATAAAGAATTATACTTAGGATAAGTTGGTACTTTAATGAACTAAAGATATTGGTTTAATATATTATTTCGGTATAATTGAACGTAGGATATAAAAAATATAATTATTAAATACAGAATAAAATGAGGTTATTACATGAGTAAAAGAAGTTTTACCGATTATGCATTAAGTAAGGAAATTGTAAGAGCACTTACTGGTTTAGGATATGAACATCCGACAGAAGTGCAAGGAGAGGTTATTCCAGTTGCCTTGCAAAAGAAAGACCTTGTCGTGAAATCACAGACTGGAAGTGGAAAAACCGCTTCATTTGGCATACCACTTTGTGAAATGGTGGAGTGGGAAGAGAATAAGCCACAAGCTTTAGTTTTAACACCGACGAGAGAGCTTGCGGTGCAAGTAAAAGAAGATATTACGAATATAGGCCGCTTCAAAAGAATTAAGGCTGCTGCAGTTTATGGTAAATCTCCATTTGCACGTCAAAAGTTAGAATTAAAGCAAAAGACACATATTGTGGTTGGGACTCCTGGCCGTGTGTTAGATCATATTGAAAAAGGTACTCTTTCTTTAGAGTGTTTGAAGTATTTAGTTATTGATGAAGCAGATGAAATGCTGAATATGGGCTTTATCGATCAAGTAGAGGCAATTATTGACGAGTTACCTAAAAAACGAATGACAATGCTATTTTCAGCAACACTTCCAGAAGATGTTGAAAAGTTATCTCGTAAGTATATGGGCTCCCCAACTCATATTGAAATTAAGGCTGCCGGGATTACAACAGATAAAATTGAACATACACTTTTTGAGACGAGAGAAGAGGAGAAGCTTTCACTTCTTAAAGATGTAACAACGATTGAGAATCCAGATAGTTGTATTATTTTTTGCCGTACACAAGAAAATGTAGATCACGTATTTCAACAGTTAAAGCGCGTTAACTATCCTTGTGACAAAATACATGGTGGTATGGTACAAGAAGATCGTTTTGAAGTTATGGACGATTTTAGAAAAGGAAGGTTCCGTTATTTAGTAGCGACAGACGTAGCTGCTAGAGGAATTGATATTGATAATATTACACATGTTATTAACTATGATATTCCATTAGAAAAAGAAAGTTATGTACATCGTACGGGAAGAACGGGACGAGCTGGTAATAACGGAAAAGCTATTACATTCATAACGCCGTATGAAAATAGATTTTTAGAAGAGATTGAGGAGTACATCGGCTTTGAAATTCCAAAGGCGCTTGCACCTTCAAAAGAAGAAGTTATGAAAGGGAAAGCAGTATTTGAGGGAAAAATACATGCTAAACCAATTATAAAAAAAGATAAAAACGCAGACCTAAACAAAGGAATTATGAAATTGTACTTTAATGGCGGGAAGAAAAAGAAAATTAGGGCGGTAGATTTCGTCGGTACAATTGCTAAAATTAAAGGTGTTACAGCAGAAGATATAGGAATTATTACAATACAAGACAATGTTTCTTACGTTGAAATATTAAATGGAAAAGGACCACTTGTTTTAAAAATCATGAAAAGCACAACGATTAAAGGGAAACAATTAAAGGTTCATGAAGCAATTAAGTAAACAAAAAAACTATCCACCTCTAACAGGTGGATAGTTTTTTTGTTTAAGTTTCTTTAAGGTCATCAACTAGTTTCTCTGCTAAACGTCTATACATATTACTCATAGTCACGAAGGATGTTAGTAATAAAAACTTTTCTAGCTTTGGATCTTCTAAGGAAGAAACTTCGTTTACTTCCTTAACACGGTTATTCACGTCTTGCTTAAAGCTTTCCACATTGGTGTCAGTAAGAGAAAGGTAATCTTTATATAGAGTATTTAATTCGAATGTATCATCGTTTATTAACGGTGCATTTATATTTTCTAAGGAGCTTTTTATATCATTAATGGAAAGAGCCCCTTTTAATTGATAAATTAAGCTGATTAAAATCATATGTTCTTTTGAATACTTTTTATTTTTGATAGGGATGAATAATTTCCCTTTTGCGTAATTGTTAATCATTGTTTTTGTTAATACTTTTTCATCATCAGTTCTCGTTGTATCCGCATAAGTATTCTCAAATAGTTGGACAACTTGGTCTACATATAAGTCGACATTTGGGATATCCTCAAGTTTAATACTTTTTTCTAAATGTAATGATTCAAGTAATTTATTTATATTTTCCACGTAGAACCCCTCACTTTTATAACTTAGTGGAACTTAATGTTTAGTATATCTTTAAATATGGTATTACGAAACAAATGAATTGTAAATGTTGACCCGTGCGAATAATATGTATATAATTACATGTAGTTATGAAAACTACATGTAATTATATGAGGGGTGTTTATATGAATACTTATGTAAGAGAACCAGTTAATGCATTTACTCACTTAGGAGGAGCTGTATTATCATTTATTGCATTATTAGCTATGCTTGTGAAGGTTTCGGTTAAGATGCCATCTGTTGCTGCAATTACAGCCGTTATTTTATTTGGTATAGGGATGATGGTCCTTTATATGGCGTCAGCTGTGTATCATAGTGTTGTAGCCAGTGAACGTGTTATTTATTTCTTTAGGAAGCTAGATCATTCTATGATTTTTATATTAATTGCAGGTACATATGCACCCTTTTGCTTAATTACATTAAATTCGGCAAATGGTTTACTATTATTTTGTTTAGTTTATGCAACTGCGATTTTTGGTATTGTTTTTAAAATGTTTTGGTTTAATTGTCCAAGATGGTTATCGACAGCAATTTATCTTCTGATGGGTTGGTTAATTGTTCTATTCTTTGCACCGCTAGCTGAGAATTTAAGTACAGGAGGTATTATTTTCTTAGTACTTGGAGGCATTTTTTATACAATTGGTGGGTTTATTTACGGTGCGAAGCCAAAATGGTTGGAGTTTAAATATATGGGACACCATGAAATTTTTCATGTTTTTGTATTGTTAGGTAGTCTTGCTCATTTTCTAAGTGTATATTGTTACGTAATTTGATCAAAAAACGCCACACGATGTCTGTTATGTGGCGTTTTTTTATTACCTGATTTGAATCGTGTATTGTCCGAAAAATCATGGGATAAAATGTAAGTTTCTGTGTTCGCATAATAAACATATGATAAGAAATATGTGATATACTTTGATAAGTTTATAATGAATGAAATATGGAGGACTATAATTATGGCAATACTTGTAACAGGTGGAGCAGGATATATTGGTAGTCATACATGCGTAGAATTACTAAAAAACGGTTACGAAATTATAGTAGTAGATAATCTTTCGAATAGCTCAGTAGAGTCTATAAATCGAGTAAAAGAGATAACAGGAAAACAGTTTAAATTTTATAAAGAAGATATTTTAAATCGAGAAGCACTGGATACGATTTTTGAAGAAAATACAATTGAAGCTGTTATTCACTTTGCAGGGTTTAAGGCTGTAGGGGAATCAGTAGAAATCCCATTAACGTATTATCATAACAACATTACAAGCACATTAGTGCTATGTGAAGTGATGCAGAAGCATAATGTGAAGAAGATGATCTTCAGTTCATCTGCAACAGTGTATGGTATTCCAGAAACATCACCAATTACGGAGGAGTTTCCATTAAGTGCAACAAATCCATATGGTCAAACGAAATTAATGATTGAACAAATTATGCGTGATGTAGCATTTGCAGATGCAGAATGGAGTATTGCATTACTTCGTTATTTCAACCCATTTGGTGCGCATGAAAGTGGGCGTATTGGAGAAGACCCAAATGGAATTCCAAATAACTTAATGCCATATGTAACGCAAGTAGCAGTAGGTAAGTTAAAAGAATTAAGTGTATTTGGAAATGACTATCCAACAAAAGATGGCACGGGTGTCCGTGATTATATTCATGTTGTAGACTTAGCAAATGGCCATGTAAAGGCGCTTGAAAAGGTACTTGGCACTACTACTGTGATAGATGCATACAATCTCGGTACAGGTACTGGTTATAGTGTATTAGAAATGGTTGAAGCATTTGAAAAAGTTTCAGGCAAGGAAGTTCCTTATAAAATTACGGAGCGTCGCCCTGGTGATGTTGCAGTATGTTTTGCAGATGCATCGAAAGCGAAGCGTGAATTAGGATGGGAAGCAAAACGCGGATTAGAAGAGATGTGTACAGATTCTTGGAGATGGCAATCAAATAACAAAAATGGCTATCTAGAAGTTTAATAAACAGATAAAAAAATGACCTTTGCATAAGCAAGAGGTCATTTTTTTATCTGTTTATTTTCCATTAAGTTTATTGGCCACTTTAGTAAAGAAAGTTCGCTGTTTCATAGAAATGTTTGACTGACAAAATGTATAGTAGTCAATATCTTTAATATAAGTAAAGAGTCTAGAAATAGCATATAAGAATGTAATAGAAGATCCGAGTGCAAAACTAATACCGTAACCATTGAATCCAAATGGAAGTAGAAGAAGACTTAATAATAGGTTTGCAAAAAAGAACAGGGCTGATGTTCGAAATGCCCCTTTACGATCTTCAAAATATAAGAGTAGTAACGTGATAACAAGGATCATCCCGTTTGCATAAGCACCAATTATAGTCAGTTGCAAAATAGAGTATTCAAGTGTCACGTTCCCAGATTGTGAACTAAACATCCATATTATAAAAATAATAAGTAAAGAAAAAATACCTTGATTACGAAGTATGCGTTCCATTTCTTGCTTTAGGACAAAGTTCATTGATTCTTTTAATTGTAAAATTGTATTTAATGTCGCCCCATTGTTAACTGAACCGAAGAACTTCTTATACCGTTCATAAAACCTTGTTTCAATGGATACTACGAAGAAAATATAGGTTGGGATAATGCTTAAATATGCCCAGAAAACAGAGGTATCATACATTTGATGATAAATAAACGTGTTTTCAATATTTCCTCGCCCTTCTCCGAACCAAATAACAAAGTTACATACCCAAATGCCAATATTGTAAAGTAAGCTTGACCAAAATAGTTCCGGATATTTATCTAAGTAAGAAAGGAAGGTAAATTGTTCGGTAGCATCACTATTTGGAAACATTCGTACAATAACTATACTTAACCACACTAATGTAATGAAAGTCCCGATTGTAAAAGAAATTAAAAGTAATAGGGAAAATCCATGTTCTATTCCAAGTGTTGGATGCCAGTAAGCGATAAGCGCAATTCCAGATAAGGAGAAAATGGAACCAATTAAAAATGCAAGAGCGATGGACTGATAATCTTTAGCTGCTGTTAAATAAATGGATTGAATCCAAATGATGTTTAAAGCTAAAAATAAAAATAGCATCACGATTTTATAATACAAGGCTAATGGTGTAAAAATTGCAAACAAAAGCCACAAGACAATAGCTAAGAAAAGTGTGATTTTCGTCATTCCTAAAAAGGAAGAAAATACTTTATCAGCTTTTTGCTCGTATAAAAGATCAGCCACATATCTAGTTACGATGAGCTGCAGGGCACCATATATGATTTGAGAAAAAATAAAGCAGTATGAAATTGAAATTGTGAAAAGGCGCTGTTCCTCAATTGAAATAGAATGGAACAAACTTAAAATGTATCGAATAGCTGTTACTGCTAAAATAACGACTAACCACGGACCAGCTGTAACAAATAATGAAAATCCGTACGCCTTTATTCTTGAAGAATAGTAGTCTTCTTGGAATAATTTTTGTAAACGAAATCCTATTCCTGCCATGTTTTTTTACCTCTTTCTAAGTAAAGCTTACGATAACTATCAACGACACCTGATAATTGATAGTGCGCTTCAATACGATTGCGCCCATTATCCCCAAATTGTTGAATGGATTCAGGGTGACGATAATACCACTCTAAATGAATGGCAACTTGTTCAGGAGATACAGGTGGTACAACAAATCCACATTGTCCGTAAGGATCTCCATCTTGTCCGTAAATTAATTCCTTACAAGAGCCGACATCTGTAACAACCCACGGTAATCCTGCTGCCATTCCTTCTAACATAGCTAATGGTTGTCCTTCAGATATACTTGTTAATACGAGAAGATCTGTTTGTTTTAAGTAATCTTTAATATTTACTTTGCCGGTCATTATTACATGCTCTTCTAATCCTAATTGTTGAATTAAATCACGACATTCCTGAGCATATTCTGCTTCTTCCGTATCAGGACCTAGTAGGTAAAATATAAATGGAATATCTTTTTCCAATAATAATTTAGCTGCATAAATCATTGTTTTTACATCTTTAATTGGCACAACTCGTATAATGGCGGAAATGATGAGTTTATCCGAATTGTATTTTGGTTTACGTAACCCTTTATAGTCAGATAAAGTAACGCCATTTGGAACGATTTTTAGTTTATGGGCCGGGGCACCTAATTCTTTTTGATATGCACTATTTCGGCCGAACAACGTAATTACATCATCAGCTTGTTCATATGCTTGATGAGACAAGTGATGAAAGAAAGAAACCCATCTTTTTTTGTATTCAATTGGTATCCAAGTAGATTGTAGTATTTCTTCTTCGCGCTCTCGAGAATAAATACCATGCTCAGTTAGAATAAATGGTATATCGGACTTGGCACTAATTGCAGCACCAAGTAATCCACCATATCCTGTCGATACAGAATGAATAAGATCTAATTCAGGAAAATCAATTTGTAAAATTTGAATGATTGGTGTGAACATAGATCTCCACATCCAAAAGTAATTTAAGAAGGAGCCACTACTTTCTTCATATAAATAGCTTTCTTTAACAATTGCATAAAACTCACGGCTTTCGAAGAAGGAATGGAGTGTTCCTAGTTTTTGTTTGTTTCCTAATATTTGTAATGCTGTTGTATCGTTGGCTTGAAATGTAAACCATTTTTGAAGTGTCTGTACTTCTTGTTCAGTTAAATTAGTTTTTATATGTTTTGCTTCATTTTCTGATTGCAAAGGAATCAGAATGATATCTTTTACGTTGCTTGGAATTTCATATTGATATTCATTTTCTGTTTTTACTTGAGGGACTATCGCAAAAATCGTAAATTCATGTTCTTTAAACTGCTGGATAATCATCTGAACCCAGCTTGCTACCCCTCCACTTACAAAGGGGTAGCTGCCTTCAACGACCAAACCTATTCTCATTTGTTATTCTCCTTTAATTGGAATTGTAGCGCTGGCCTTCGTTAACGTAACGCTATAAATTTGGGAATCAAGCTTTTTAACTGTACCGTAAGAGAATGAGCCAGGTTGTATCTTCTTACCTTCTTCTACACGTATAATTGTTGAAGTATGGTTTGGTAACCCTTGATAGGCAATGTGAACAGCATCATCTTCATAAGAAACATCTAGGTCACCAGTTTGATAAATTTTCATAGAAGCAGTTGCTTCACTTTGGGTCATACTTTTTATATAAGGATATCTTTCTCGTATTTCTTTAATTGTCGTTTTATAAGCTTTAAATAATTCTTCCCATGTTAAGTTACCCGAGCGTTTTTCATCAAGGATATCATCTGGATGGACGAAATGTGAGATAATCCCTAAATTTGCAGTAACATCAGTTAAGATAAATTGCTCTTCATCTGTGATAGCATAGCCACTCGTAATGCGCGGGAAGTGATAAATGTTTTTATTCTGTTCATCTGGTCCGAATTCTTGAATTAAACTGCCGTTACCTTTACCCCCCACATATAGGGAAGCAACTGTTTCTATAGTTGGGACCGCGTCGTTTAACGCACTTAATCCAGTTGTATTTATAATATTGGATGGTGGTACATAGGTTTTTAACTTTTCATTTGGAAAGAAGTTATACACGAGTTTTTGTAGAGCATTTAAGGAGCTCTCCATATCCTCTTTTGAATTCCATGGAACATATTCAAGTGCTTTATCTACTGGGTCTGATGATAATAATAAAGGTTGATGGTTATAGCCATGAATGCCTATTTCTCCGCCATGACTTAATAATTCTCTCCCAAATAATAAATAGGTATTTCTATTTTTACCTGAGAAATCTTCGAAAGGTGGAGTTACTTTGTTTTGGTATGTCCCAATTGCAACACCCGTATATTTAATATCAAGCTCTTCAGAGATATTCTTCATATTTTTCCACCAATGTTTTTTATAAAATTCTTCAACAGAAATTTTTTCTGTTGTTAAGTTTTTTAGTTCTCCACTTGGAATCGGAGATGGGAAGTCATCGATATACATAATCTCGGCTCCAAGTTGTGCTGTAGCGAAAGCCGGGAAAATAGTACCCAGTGATTGAACGAACATACCTCTACCTAATTTATCGTTCAATGCTGTTGTATTCCAATATAAGACTTTTCCTTCACCGTAGTCATTGGTCCAGAGGATGGGAGTATCTTCTGCTGTAATCCAAGTATTAGTTGTATTCTCATCTAGCGTAATATTCATTGAGCTATGAGTAAACAATATAGAAGAACTTGAGAGATCTGGATAACCAGGGAATAAAACCTCTTCAAAGGTCAATCCTTTCGCGTCTTTGAAGCCTTCTTTTTTTGTAATACCGAATAGGGCGTTCCAGGAAGGATCTGAATCAAGTCGGTTTGCGATAATAATCCTTCCGCCCATTTGTACAAAATTTTGAATATCAGCTTGTGGAAGTTGCGCCATTATTTCACCTGTAATAATAATCCCTGTATAGGGAGAAGGAGTAAGTCCCTTAATTTCATTAGCTGTAATATCTTTATAGTGTAGGTGTGCGTAATCCATTGCCTTCTTCGTATTAAATTCGACTTGTTGTCCTAATGTATTATCCGTTTTTAAAACATATAATTGCATTTTATGTCCACTTTGAGTTACATCTTTTGCTTTGAGTGTTTTAACAGTATCTGTTTCTTTAGCTTTAGGAACAGAAAACTTTTGATAAAAATTTTCTGTTCGATATATAAGGATGGATAAAATTAAGAGAAATAAAATGATACTAATAATCCCGATATATAGATTAATTCCCTTTTTCAATGTGTGCGCCTCCAAACTGCTTTACAAATAATTGATATTTACGCGGTAGTATATGAATTCTTTTTGCGGTTGTTAGATTATTGATTAAGTTATAGAGCTTGTCCCATAACTTTTGGTCATAATATATTTCAAGTAATCCAACATAACCGTAATAGGATTCAGGATAGAAATGAATAAGATTTAAAAACTGTTCTTCAGACTTTGCATATTGTTTTGTGTGTAGAAACAGATTTCCAAGGTGGAAAGGGTAAAGAGATTCGTTAGGGAATAGTTCTACACTTTGTGTAATAAAATTCATAAATTCATCGATTATTTTTTCTTTTTGCTGATTAGAAAGAAGACCGCTGTCTATATATCTTAAATAGTTAGAAACTAATTCTTTTGCAATTTCATTTTGTGGATTTTGTAGAAATTGCTTATTTAAGTATTCGATCTGTTTTTCGTACCGTTCATTTAGTAAATTAATAGTAGTTGCTGCGTAATGTACAGTTTCAGGATCTTTATGGTGAATTGCTTCTTTCAATAAGCCTCCTTCATTAGAAATAGAGGAGGAGCTTAACTGTACAATGAGTTGTTTATGTAATTCAGGCTTATCTAGTTCTAATCCAGAAGAAAATGAAATTAAGTCCATATCTTGTCTTGCTGATTCTAAAATATCTTCGTAATTATCAACTTGAAAGGAAACGTACTCAGAGTATTGCTGTAACCAATCGGTTTTGGATCGTCTTATATTAAGTAATAACATGATTACTGATACAATAAGTCCGATAAGTGGGAAAAGAAGAGAGATAATCAAGCAAAATTCAATAATTCCTTTTTTATCTTCAGCAATTACACTTTTCGTAAATCGAAATAAAAGAAAAACCAAAATAGCATAAATAAAATAAAGAAGGAGTAAAATCATTAGACTATCACTCCTTTAGAAGAAAGAGCATGTTGTATACGAGTTTGAACTTGGAGTAAAAACTTTTCTTCAGTGCCAGGTAATAAAATCATAATCTTTTGTTCGGTCGTACTATAACCGAATATATCAATATCACGCAAATGGTCTTTTAAAATAGAATTTATCATTTCTAAAGAATCTTGCGGAGCATTGAACTCAAAATAGGAATATGGATAAGATAATGTTTCGTAACGTTTCTTTTCTATTTTTAGTAAATGTTCAAATTCACCTTCATAATAAATGCTTGTTTTAGGGAATGTGCGATCCTCTTGACTCGATAGCCAAAGATTAGAAGCGTTCTGTAAACGATCACCCATCCAGCGTAAATACCATGTAAAAAGTTCGAATTGCTCAGAAGTTACTTTTGAAAACTCGATTTCGTCTAATATAATGACGTATTGTACATCATCTTGGAATAGGACGGGACCAACTAAAAGTGGAGCATCTTGAAAATCTTCATCCGTACGGAAAAAAGGTCGATTATGCGCTAGAGCATTTTTGATGACTAACGAAGCGTTTTTAACAAAAATGGATTGAGATAATGTATTTTTACCAGTTTCTGATCTTAATTTAATACGAAGCGATTGTTTATTGTTATCGACGTGATAGATACCAATTTTTTTTGCTCCAAAGTACATTTTTAATACATTTATTCCTTCATCGAGTACAATTTCAGGATGTGTATGATTTAAAGCTTTAAACATATGATACATTTTCGACAAATGGTTATTTGATTCAAGTACACGAGAACGTAGTGTAATACGTGTTTCATCCAATTGTTTCACAACATGTTTTAATTCTTTATTTTCAGCCTTCAGCTCATTATTTATCATATGTACATCTTCATAACGTTCTTTTTGTGAAGTACTCATTAATCCGCAACATAAACTAATAACAAGTAAGAAAATCCAACTTATCCAGTAACCTGATGAATAAAAGTACAGTAATACATCATCTTCTATATATATACCGCTTACAAAAATATAAATCATTGCTTCCAGAAAGACGAAAAGGGCAATAGATATACCATACCGGCTGGAAATAATTAATGTAATAAATAAGAGTAAGCAGTATTCATACGTAGGTGTTAGAAAATCAGTTAGTATTGAGAGAAAAAATAGTGCAATAAAGAGAATCGTAGGTTCAATCATTTTTTGGAATGAATTGGATTGCTTATAGTACATAAATAAATTCCTTCTTTCATTTGCAAATTTAATTTTGAGGAATAGTACACTGAAATAAAATACATAATTTAAAAGAATTATTTTAAGATATATAATATATAGAGCCCAAATCATTTTATCAACAGGGATGTAGTAAATTCAAGTGAAATAAATTCTAATTTTTGTTAATAAATTGTATTTATTGGGATTTTTATAAAGATATCGAGTTTGAAAAATGTAAAATGTTATGGAATTACTAAGTTTGTATTAATATTTAAAGGTGTTAAAATGTAAAACGATAGAAAATTACAGTTGTATAGGGGGTAATATTATTATGGAGTGGAAACGTTCCATATGCTTTTTAGCTATATTTTCTTTTATTTTTTCCTCAAGTACATCCGCACAAGCAAATGTTGTGGAACCAGTTTTAAAAAATGTACGAAGTTATAAAATTTATTATGGTGAAGCAAATGAGCAAGTAATTGAGAGACTTTCAAAGTATGACATGGTTATTATAGAGCCATATGCATTTACGAAAGAACAAGTTCAGCAATTGAAAAAGTCAGGAACGGTAGTCCTTGGTTATGTTAGTGTTTTAGAATTAGAAGCGTGGCATAAATCACAAGTAGTTGAATCAGACTATTATTATAGAGACGGTAAGAAAATGAAGATTGAGCAGTGGAATACATATATTATGAACTTAGCTGATGAACATTACCGTGGGATTGTTGTTAATAAAGTAAAACAGCAAATTATTGGCAAAGGCATAGATGGTGTGTTTTTAGATACAGCTGGTGATATTGATGACTATTTTTATGATCAGCCAGCTACACAAGGAAAATTTCGAGAAGCATATGTAAATTTATTAAAAGAAATTAAAAGTGTTGATTCCAACCTGCTTCTTATACAGAATTGGGGATTTGAAACAATCAAAAATACATCCTTGAATTTTATACATGGTGTATTGTGGGAAGACTTCAATAAACAAGTTATTGCGAAAGATGAATGGAGTCAAAATTGGATGCGCTATTTTAAACAACAAAGTAATAAAATTGTAACGTTTACCGTTACTCCAAATAACGTATCTAAAAAATATAGCTCTATAAATGGATTTATTCCTACAATTAATCCGAATGATATTTATGATAAATAGCAATTGTTCCATATGAAAAACTATGAAGTGTTAGGTCAGTAATACAAGGATTTCATAAAGGTGAATGTATTACTGACCAGCTCCTTTTACATAAGAGGAGGGCTTAATAAATGCGAACGAGCTGTTTATGATATACTGTGTTACCTTCTTGGCTTGTATCATGGTTAGAGTAAGTTTATAATCAAGGAATCCTATTTAATGTCCTGATAGGGTTATTTATTATTGAAAGCGTTTTAAATTTGCTCTTTTTTAAGGTAGGAAGTCTGACTTATTTGGATTAAAAATTATGTATGTAGTTTTAAATAGGAAGAAAAATAATAAAGTGAAACTTTATATTGTGGGGAGGTTAAAAGTGTGAAAGGGAAAGATTTTCACACGAATATATATGGGTTACGTAGGATTATTACTTTCAGGTGCAGCTTTATTTTTAAATAGTCTTGTCATATTAGGAAAAGTAGAGATGAAAAGTGCAGGTGTCTTTAATTTATTTGTGGGGGCATTACAAATTATCATTCCGTTCTATTTGATTATGATTTCTGATCAAAGTAATTGGACGGTATATTCATATGCAGCTACTTTTTTGTTTGGTTTAACTTATTTATATGTAGGCGTTACTTTTATTAAAGGAATGGATAGTAGTGGACTAGGCTGGTTCTGTATTTGGGTAGCAATTATTGCTTTATTCTATATGGTTGTTTCATTTGTTCAATTCCACGATGTTGTTAATGCGTTAACATGGTTTATGTGGGCATTACTTTGGTATTTATTCTTTGTATTAAATGCACAAAAAAAGAATATCAATCAATATCTTGGCAGAATTGCCTTTGTACAATCGTGGGTAACATTGACGTTGCCTGCACTCTTTTATTTTATGGGAGTATGGGGAGAGGGATTTGTATATGAACTATGGGTTTATGTATCAGTAATTTCTATTTTCTATTGCTGCTATTGTATTTTTAAATATCGAGTACGTTAAAGTATCGTATATAAGAAAGCATGGAATCTTGATAATGATTCCATGCTTTTTATTTATATTCAAGTTTATAATTAAGGTAGTAATTTACAATATTCGATTTTATAAAACAGGGGATGATGAAGTTGAAAAAGGTATTGGTACTAGGGGGAACAAGGTTTTTTGGTAAACATTTAGTAGAAGTACTGTTGCAAGCTGGACACGATGTAACGATTGCTACGAGGGGAGTTACCGAAGATTCTTTCGGTAGTGCAGTAAAAAGATTGATTGTCGATAGAGAAGATGAAGAGTTACTAAAAGAGAGTCTAGAAGATAAAAGTTATGATATCGTATACGATAATTTATGCTATAGCTCGAATGCAGCGAAGATAGTATGTGAAGTGCTAAAAGGAAAAACGAAGAAATACATTATGACATCTTCAATGGCTGTCTATGAGCCTGCGCTAGGCCTGTTAGAAGAAAACTTCAATCCGTACAAGTATACAATTACGTATGGAGGTAGGAATGATTTCAATTATAGTGAAGGTAAGCGATTAGCTGAGGCAGTTTTATTTCAACATGCAGAATTCCCAGTCGTTGCAGTGCGTTTTCCAGTTGTTATTGGAGAAAATGATTATACGAAAAGATTACAATTTTACGTTGAAAATGTTGTGAAACAAGCGTGTATTGTTGTCGATGATGTAGATGGACAGTTATCGTTCATACATGAAAAAGAAGCAGGAGAGTTTTTAGCATGGTGCGGAATGGAAAATATAGAAGGTCCAATTAATGCTTGTAGTAACGGAGTGATTTCCATGGAAGAAGTTATTCGTTTCATAGAAGACAACAGTGGGACAAAAGCTCTTATTCAAGAAGCGGGAGAGAATATAGCACCTTATAATGAAATGACTAATTGTACGTTACATAATAGAAAGGCTCGCGAATTAGGATTTCCGTTCCGAGAATTAAATACAGAAATAAAAAATGTTTTACAGCATTACATAAATATACTGAAATAATCATAAATCCCCCGGTGGCAATCCGGGGGATTCTGGAGGATTTCGACAATACTAGTTTTACATCACCAAATTTACCTTACATGCATGATGAATACTAATGTATCACATCAATATATGGATCTAGTTCATCATAGTCATATGAAAGGTTGGGCAATTGAAATGAATACGTGAAATTATCTCCTTTCCGCCTCAGAAGTTGGCCTGAGTAAAAATAGTTTACTTAAGTCAAAAATACACTTGTTTTTTTCGGAAGTCAACAATAATCCCGGGAATTTTTTGAAAAATATTACAATAAAAGTAACACTTTTGATTTCGTTTGTGACTCTTATCCTTTTTGCTTATACTGTAAAGTAGTAGTGTCTTGTTGAGATAGAAGGAGATTGTTTATGGGCAAAACGAAACAATTAATAGAGGAAGCAAGTAATTTTATTACCGTTTGCTATAAGGAACTTAATAAAGAGAAATTAATAAAAGAGCGTATGAAAGAAATTTTAATAGAGATAGAAAAGACTGGAACGTATGAGCATACATTTGAAGAGCTTGTTCATGGATCACGAATGGCATGGCGTAATAGTAATAGATGCATTGGGAGATTGTTTTGGAGTAAAATGCACATATTAGATGCGCGAGAAGTAAATGATGAGGAAGGTGTATATAATGCATTAATTCATCATATTAAATATGCGACGAATGATGGGAAAGTTAAACCGACGATTACGATTTTTAAGAAATATCAAGGTGAAGAGAATAATATAAGACTTTATAATCATCAATTAATTCGATATGCAGGATACAAAACGGAAATGGGAGTGATCGGTGACTCACACTCCGCCGCACTTACTGATTTATGTCAAGGTCTTGGTTGGCAAGGAGAAGGTACACATTTTGACGTATTACCGCTTGTGTTTTCTGTTGATGGAAAAGATCCTGTATATAAAGAAATCCCTAAAAAAGAAGTGAAAGAGGTACCAATTGAACATCCAGAGTACCCAATTTCATCACTAGAAGTAAAATGGTATGGGGTACCGATGATTTCAGATATGCGCTTAGAGATTGGTGGTATTTCTTATACAGCAGCCCCGTTTAATGGATGGTATATGGGGACTGAAATTGGTGCTCGTAATTTAGCGGATCATGACCGTTATAATTTGCTTCCAGTAGTTGCAGAGATGATGAATTTAGATACTTCCAGAAATAGTACGTTATGGAAAGACAAAGCGTTAATTGAGTTAAATATAGCTGTTTTACATTCTTTCAAAAAACAAGGGGTTAGCATTGTAGATCACCATACTGCCGCCCAGCAATTTCAGCAGTTTGAGAAGCAAGAAGTTGCTTGTGGACGGGTTGTAACTGGCAACTGGGTATGGTTAATTCCTCCGTTATCACCTGCTACAACTCATATTTATCATAAACCGTATCCGAATGACATTGTTTCACCTAATTTCTTCCATAAGTAGTTTGTAATATAAAGGTATCAATCGTGAAATTTGAATTTTTTTTCATTCCTATTAAATAGCAGTTGGAAGCCTTTACTTCTAGCTCTTTTAGCACGACCTTTTTTGAAACGGTCAGTTCCTTGTGTTATAATCAAATTTCTGTTTCGAAGACCTTATAGAAATATAAGGTCTTTTGTTTTGCGTTTTTATGTAAGAGGAATAAAATATTCTTTTAAAATAAAAAGGATTTAGCATATTTTTAGGGACAACATAAGTGTGTGTGAAATCACTAAAGCATTATACTTATATAATTATTGTGTGTGGAATATAAACAATAAAACATAATGAAGTTGTTTTTTTAGATTGCTGAGGAAGGAGGAAGGTAAATGAGAATGAAGAGTCAAAAAACTGATTGGCCTGTATTTCTTATTAGTGGTGGCTCACTTTTATTATTTGTAATTGCAGTTATTTTAAATAAAAGTTACGTAGAGGGAGTCATTAATAGCAGTTTTACAGCTTCAATTAAATATTTTGGTGCCTTTTGGCAAGTTTTATTAATTGGTACATTTGTTGTTGCAATGTGTATGGCGTTTTCGAAATATGGGAGAGTTAAACTTGGGGGGCTAGAAAAACCTGAGATTAGTACGACAAAATGGCTCGCTATTATTATGTCTACATTACTTGCCGGAGGTGGCGTTTTTTGGGCAGCCGCAGAGCCGATGTACCATTTGATGACGGTGCCACCAATACATGAAGGTATAACTGCTGGAACGAAAGAAGCGGTAATGCCTGCTTTAGCACAAAGTTATATGCACTGGGGTTTCCTGGCTTGGACGATTTTAGGTACAATTAGTGCGGTAGTTATGATGTACGGACATTATCATAAAGGTATGCCGTTAAAACCTCGAACACTTTTATATCCTATTTTTGGAGAGAAATTGCGAAAGAGTTGGCTTGGAACAATGATCGATGTGTTTGCCATTATTGCGGTAGCTGCAGGTACAATTGGTCCAATTGGATTTTTAGGACTACAAGCAAGTTATGGGTTACAAGCATTGTTTGCCATTCCTGATGTGTTTACTACTCAATTAGCCATTATTGTTTGTGTAGTAGCTGTTTCTACTATATCTGCGGTAACAGGAATTGATAAAGGGATTCAAATTATAAGTGATTTAAATGTTAGGTTAGCAGTTTTATTAATGGTATTTGTATTACTATTTGGACCAGGTGGATTTATTATCGATTCATTTGTTTCTTCGTTTGGATTTTATATAAATGAATTTATTCCAATGAGTACATATCGTGGTGATACAGGTTGGTTAGGATCGTGGACAATCTTTTTCTGGGGATGGTTTATTGGATATGGACCGATGATGGCAATTTTAGTGAGCCGAATTTCAAGAGGAAGAACAATCCGAGAAATCATCGTTGCAATTGGAATTATCGCACCTATTATTACAACGTTTTGGTTTACTATACTGGGCGGATCTGGTGTGTTTTATGAGTTAATGAAGCCAGGCTCTATCTCGGTGGCATTAAGTGAATCTGGTATGCCAGCAGCTATGATTGCAATTACGCAACAATTACCACTTTCTAATATTATCGGACCGGCATTTCTTTTATTAACAATTTTATTTGTAGTAACAACAGGAGATTCAATGGCCTATTCCATTTCAATGGCAGTGACTGGAGATGGAGATCCTAGAATTAGCTTGCGAATTTTTTGGTCGCTTATTATGGGAGCAGTTGCAGCAATTCTTTTATATATGGGTGAGGGAAGTATTAATGCACTACAATCCTTTATTGTAGTGACGGCTGTTCCTGTATCAATTTTATTATTCCCAATGCTATGGTTAGCTCCTAAAGTTGCAGGGGAATTAGCATTGAAGCAAGGAATTGTAGAGGAAAAAGATAAAACAGCTTTCTTATTCCAGAAAGCTAGTAAATCAAAGTAAATAATAAACAAACATTGAAAAGAGGAAGCATCTTAAGTGAGATGCTTCCTCTTTTATGCTTAATCCAACACTTTTCCCTTTGTTTCTGGTACACATAATAGCATCGTAATCAATCCGATTGGATAAATGATAAAAATTAGGGACAATGCTCCAAGTAGATTGCCGCCCGTAGCGAGTAATCCGATAATAACCGGTCCAAATCCAGCTAATCCACGCCCTGTGCCGAAAATAAAGTTTTCCGCTGTGGAGCGAGCTTCGGCAGGATAGTTTTCAGCTAAAATTGCCCCGAATCCTCCCATCATTCCATTTGCAAAGAATCCAAGCAATGCACTTCCCCATAACAGTGATGTCGCATCTGTGAATAGGAAGAAGTAAATGAGGCAGTATATAGTACCACCGATATAATATAATGAAAATGTTTTGCGGCGGCCAATTTTATCGGCTAGAATCCCAAAAGTCGCAATCCCAATTAGCATACCAATAGTAGAAATGAACATCCAACCGCTTGCTTTTGCTAATGTATAGTTATATTTATTCGCTAAAATAGTTGGCATCCATGTGAAAATTCCATAATATCCGAAGTTCTGGATAAATGACATGATAATAAGACCAATTGTTGTGATTGTTACTTTTTTACTTGCAAATAACTTTCGAAGTGGGAACTTTTTCATTTGTTTTAGTTGTTCTGCTTCAGTAGTCGTTAAATTACCTTCATCTTCTTTTTTTAACAATTCCTTTTTGTATCGTTGTTTTTGTTCCCATATTTTCGGTTCGCTTAAACTTTTACGGACATAAACAGCTAATAAGGCGGGAATTAATCCAAATAAGAAAACAGCTCTCCATCCAAAATGCGGGACGATAAATGCTGGAAGGAGTGAAGCAACCAAGACACCAAATTGCCAGCCAAGTGCAACAACTGATGTCGCTTTAGCACGCATTTCTTTAGACCATGTTTCTGTTACGATGGCCATTCCAATCCCGAATTCACCACCAACGCCCATTCCAACTAAAAAGCGAAGAATTAATAATTGCCAATAATCTGTTGCGAAATAAATAAGTGCAGTTGCTAGTGAAAATAGTAAGATTGTAAAGGCCATTGTACGAATACGACCGAATAAATCAGCAATAAATCCAAATAAATAGGAGCCAATTAACATCCCAATTGTTGTGGCTAATGTTAAGTTCCCTCCCTCGACAGGGCTAAGATGAAATTCTTTTAGAATGTAGACAAGTACGAAAGATAAGAGCAACATATCTAATCCTTCTGCTGCATATCCTAGCGCAGAACCAAATAATGTTTTATATCTTTTCTCTTTCGTCTCCTCTGTTGATGATTGTACATTAGTAGTAATGTTCATTATTACTCCTCCTTATTTTCTTCTACAGTCGCTATGGAAGAATAACAAAAGGCCTTCTCACCTGATATGATGAGAAGGCCAAAAAAGCATACGTATCCCTAAAAAAGAACATACGTATATTATATTCCGACTTCCTTCTCAACCTCACGGGGTTGGGTTAAAGGACTGTATTATATTACTTTATTTTTAGCACTCTTCTGTTAGATTGTCAAATAAAGGGGAGGTTGTTATGTGTAAAATATTTCAAAAAACATTTCATTCTTCTTGACGCACGCTTCATTATTTTCCCATAATAAAACTAACTAATATAAAAAGGAATGAATCACAGATGCTAAATTTAGTATTAATGATGATTGAACGCGTCGGACTTATTGTTATTTTAGGATTTTTACTTTCTCATATTAAAACGTTCCGGCGTCTTCTTCATAAGCAAGACGGATATGTAGATAAGTTTAAGCTTATTTGTATTTTTTCAGTGTTTACAATTGTAAGCAATTACACAGGGATTGAAATAGCAGGAAATACTATTATGAATGAAAATTGGTTACAAGGTGTTTCATCATCCAGCACAATTGCGAATACACGAATCATGGGTGTTGGAATTAGTGGGTTGCTAGGTGGGCCTATCGTTGGAATTGGAGTAGGTTCTATTGCGGGTATTCATCGTTATATGCTTGGCGGGACGACGGCAGTAAGTTGTGCAATCTCATCAATTTTGGCTGGGATTATAACAGGTTATATTGGATACATCTTCAAAAAATATAACCGTACTATTACACCTAAATTTTCTGCGATTTTAAGTGTTTTTATCGTTACTTTAGAAATGCTTATGATTCTATTAATGATAGAAGATGGACTTAGTGTTGTGAAAACAATTGCGCTACCGATGATTCTTGTAAATAGTTTTGGCAGTTTTATTTTACTTTCGATGATACTAGCTATTTTACGACAAGAAGAAAACGCAAAAGCTTTGCAAACGCATAAAGTATTACGAATTGCTGATAAGACGTTACCATATTTCCGCCAAGGGTTAACAGAAGAGTCTTGTAAACATGTGGCACAAATTATTCACCGCTTTACGGGAACGGATGCGGTATCCTTAACAGATACAGAGAAAATCTTAGCTCACGTTGGATTAGCATCAAATCATCATATTCCTTCACACAGTTTAATAACAGGTTTGTCAAAAGAAGTATTGAAAACAGGGGAAATAATGAAGGCGAAATCACGTGAGATTATTAATTGTCAACATGAAGGGTGTCCATTACAAGCGGCAGTTGTTATTCCATTAACTTCACATGGAAATACGATAGGAACATTAAAGCTTTATTTTAAAAACTCTAATCAATTAAGTCGTGTTGAAGAAGAGTTAGCGGAAGGGCTAGCGAAAATATTCTCCACACAGCTTGAGTTAGGTGAAGCTGAGTTACAAAGTAAGTTATTGCAAGATGCCGAAATAAAAGCGCTGCAAGCACAAATCAATCCGCATTTTTTATTTAATGCAATTAATACAGTATCCGCTTTATGCCGAACAGATGTAGAGAAAGCGAGAAAATTATTATTGCAGCTTAGCGTGTATTTTCGTTGTAATTTGCAAGGGGCACGACAATTACTTATTCCATTAGAACAAGAGTTGAATCATGTACATGCATATTTATCGTTAGAGCAAGCGAGATTTCCGAATAAGTATGAAGTGAAGATGTACATTGAAGAGGCACTAAAGGTGACTTTAGTTCCACCATTTGTGCTTCAGCTATTAGTTGAAAATGCATTGCGCCATGCTTTTCCGAAAAAGCAGCCAGTGTGCCAAGTCGAGGTACATGTGTTTGAAAAAGAAGGGATGGTTCACTTTGAAGTAAAGGATAATGGACAAGGGATTGAGAGTGAACGTCTAGAGCAATTAGGAAAAATGGTAGTTCCATCAAAGAAAGGGACGGGAACAGCTTTATATAATATTAATGAACGACTTATCGGGTTATTTGGGAAAGAGACAATGCTTCAAATTGAAAGTGAGTTAGAGCAAGGGACAAAGATCCTCTTTGTAATTCCGAAAAAAGTAGAGGAGGAAAAACGGAGTGTTAAAAGTATTAGTAGTTGATGATGAAATGTTAGCACGGGATGAATTGAAATATTTATTAGAGCAGACAAAAGAAATAGAGATAATTGGTGAGGCGGATTGTGTAGAGGATGCATTAGAAGAATTAATGAAAAACAAACCAGATATTATTTTTCTAGATATTCAATTATCTGATGATAACGGATTTGAAATCGCAAATATATTAAAGAAAATGAAAAATCCACCTTCAATTGTGTTTGCTACTGCATATGATCAATATGCGCTGCAAGCATTTGAAGTAGATGCATTAGATTACATTTTAAAGCCATTTGATGAAGAACGTATCTTACAGACATTAAAGAAATATAAAAAACAAAAGCAAATAAAATTAGAAACAAAGCAAGATGTAAAGGGTGTAGATGTAACGACCGAGATGCATAAATTAGCATTACCAATTGAGGAATCAATTGTACTTGTTAACATTGAGGATATTATTTACGTAGGGCTTTTAGATGGGAAAGTAACTGTAAAAACAATGAAAGAAACATATGTAACACATGATACGCTTGTCATTTTGGAAAAGAAATTACCACAAACAATTTTTATGCGTGTTCATCGTAGTTTCGTTGCTAATATTAATCATATTTCTGAGATACAGCCGTGGTTTAATTCGACTTATAACTTAATTATGAAAGAGGGATCCAAAGTCCCGGTTAGCCGTACATATGCAAAAGAACTTAAAAAGCTGCTTCGTATTTAAGAAGCAGCTTTTTAAGTATCGATGTGGCAGTAGTTGGTGTCGTAACGGTGGTGGTTATTCCAATGTTCATGCCGTTTATTGGATGATAAAACTTACTTAAAAAAATATAAAAGCAAGCTATTTGTAGGACGGATTTCTACTGATAGCTTGCTTTTTATGTTACAGTAATGGTAAGACCTATTCTTAGGGGAATAAAAGTTTCCTTAAATCTTCATTAATACTTTGCATAATGCGTTTTGAAATAGGTCATTGTATTGTAAAATAAGAAGTAACATAATATATTAGCACAATTAACGGGCGGTTAGGGTTGAAGATAAATTGCTCGCAATGGCTTTAATATTCAAGGATAATTATAAGTAGAGAATAGAGAGAGAGCTACTTGTTAACGTTTTACTTTATAGGACAGGAGAGAGTACTCGTCGATTATGCAAATAAAAAACCTGTTTCAAAGCAAAGGATTTCAGAGGTTAATCGTATTAGTATTACTTGCTCTCATATTGTATGGGATGCAAAGTATGTTAAATTTAATTTTAATTACGTTTATGTTGACGTATTTAATGGATCGATTCCAAAAGTTTATTTCTCGTAAATTAGATCATTTTATGCCAATTAATCGGAAAATTATTATAGCGCTTTTATATGTAATGTTAGTGGCGGGAATTGCCATTACGCTATTTAAATATTTACCGGTATTAACAATACAAATTTCACAATTGATTTATCAATTCAATGTATTTTTAAGAAATCCACCTGATAGTGAATTAATTAAGTATGCAGTTAATGCTGTGAATCATATGGAGCTTTCTAAATATGTAGGGCAAGGCGTAGACATTTTGTATAAATCCATTACGAATGTTGGGAAATTTGGCCTTCAAGTTTTACTTTCTGTAATTTTGAGCTTATTTTTCTTACTTGAAAAAGCACGTATCGTTGCTTTTACTTCGAAATTTAAAGAAAGTCGACTTGCAATTTTCTATAACGAAATAGAGTATTTCGGAAAGAAATTTGCACGTTCATTCGGGAAAGTAATCGAAGCACAATTTTTAATTGCAATTGTTAACTGTGTTTTATCTGTTATCGCATTATGGATATTAGGATTCCCGCAATTACTAGGTTTAGCGTTAATGATTTTCTTGCTTGGTTTAATTCCAGTGGCGGGTGTTATTATCTCGTTATTCCCACTCTGTATGATTGCTTACAATATCGGCGGTATTATGTATGTCGTTTATATTGTAGTTATCGTAACAGTAATTCATGCGCTTGAAAGTTATGTATTAAATCCGAAGTTTATGTCACAAAAAACAAATTTACCAATCTTCTACACATTTATGGTGTTAATTTTTTCTGAGCATTTCTTAGGTGTATGGGGGCTTATTATCGGTATCCCAATCTTCATATTCCTATTAGATGTTTTAGATGTGACAAGTGATGAAACTGAGAAGGATTTTTCAAAAAAATAAAGTAAGAAAAAGCATCGATATTCGATGCTTTTTCTTTTATAAAGTATGGTATTCTATGCCATACTGTAAGAAGAATATACAATTGGGGTGAAATAATGGCTATAAATGAAAAGAAGGAATTAGCTACATTTGCTGGTGGGTGTTTCTGGTGCATGGTTTCGCCGTTTGAAGAGATGGAAGGGATTATACAGGTTGTTTCAGGCTATACAGGTGGCCATAAAGAGAATCCAACTTATAAAGAAGTGTGCTCGGAAACAACTGGGCATTATGAAGCAGTACAAATTACATTTGATGCAAATAAAATGCCGTATGAAGAGTTGTTAAATATATATTGGAAACAAATTGACCCGACTGATATGGAGGGACAATTCCACGATCGTGGACAGTCTTATGAAACAGTGATTTTTTATCATAATGAAGAACAACATAAAAAGGCAGAGATTTCAAAAGAAGAGCTTGAGAAGAGTGGACGTTTTTCGAAGCCGGTTGCTACAAAAATATTGCCAGCTACTACGTTTTATCTGGCTGAAGAATATCATCAAGGCTATCATAAGAAAAACACGTTCCGCTATGAGTTATACCGTAAAGGATCAGGGCGAGATGCTTTTATTAAACAACATTGGCCAAAGAATAATGCTCATTTAAAAGAAAGATTAAACGAGATGCAGTTTTATGTAACACAGGAAAATGGAACTGAACCGCCCTTTCAAAATGAATATTGGAATCATAAAGAAGAAGGGCTTTATGTAGATATTATTTCGGGGGATCCATTATTTACTTCTTTCGATAAGTTCGATAGCGGCTGTGGATGGCCGAGTTTTACGAAACCAGTTATGTCAGCTAGTGTGAAAGAAAAAATGGATGTTAGCCATAATATGACGCGTACGGAAGTGAGAAGTAAGGAAGGAGATTCACATCTAGGGCATGTATTTCCAGACGGCCCAGGACCAAACGGCCTTCGTTATTGTATTAATTCAGCAGCGCTACGCTTTATTCAAAAAGAAGATTTAGAAAAAGAAGGATATGGTGATTTTCTAATCTTGTTTAGAAATAAAAAATAACCTCGCAGTCAGCGAGGTTATTTTTTTATTTTGCTTTTTTCTTTTTAAATTTGCTTAGTGCTTCATAAACGATTGGAACAATAAGAAGTGTTAATAACGTTGAACTTGTTAATCCACCAATTACTGTTACGCCAAGTCCTTTAGAAATTAAGCCGCTACCTTCAAATCCTAATGCAAGCGGGATAAGAGCCCCGATTGTTGCAATTGCAGTCATTAAGATAGGACGCAGGCGTGTTGCACCAGCTTCTAATAATGCTTCACGTGTTGATAGGCCGTCATTTTCTTTATGAATAACACGGTCAATGAGCACGATTGCGTTCGTTACAACGATACCAATTAGCATAAGAGCCCCAATCATCGCAGATACACTTAACGTTTCGCCAGAGATTAATAAGGCAACAAGTGCACCAATGATTGTGAATGGTAGTGAGAATAAAATTGCGAATGGTGCAAGGGCACCGCCAAATGTAACAACAAGAACGAAGTATACAATGGCAATCGCAGCTAACATCGCTAAGCCAAGTTGTTTGAATGATTCTTGAATATCTTGTGTAACACCGCCCATAGAAACGTCTACACCAGAAGGAAGATCCATTTTATCTACTTCTTTTTGAACAGCGGCAGATGCTTTTGAAACATCATCAGATGCTAATTTCGCACTAACCGCCGCATAAACACGGCCATCACGATGTGTTACTGTGTTAGAAGTTTCACCTTCTTTTACAGTCATAACATCTTTAACAGCAACTTCATTACCAAGTGGCGTTGTAATTTTGCGATTTGTTAAGTCATCGATCGTTTCATAGTTTTGTTTTTCAGTTTCTACATATACATTTATATCTTTACTGTCTTTTTTAATTGTTGTTAGAACAGGGCGATCATGTTGATTTGAAAGTCCCATTCCAATTTGAGCAGCAGTTAGCCCCATTTTACTTAACTTTTCTTGATCAGCGACTAAAGTATATTCTGCATATGTTTTTGCAACACTAGAGTCTACGTCTTTTAAATCTTTATTTTTCTTCATGATATTTTGAATGTCTTTCACGACAGGCTTAATTTCTTCAGAGCTATCTCCATAAACGTATAGCTTAATTTCGTTACTACCGCCACTTGCTCCGAAATCTTGGTTTTTCCATTCACCTTTTCCAGACATCTTTTGTAAATCTTTAACGACTTGTTCTTTCTCTTTTTCAAAGTTTTTCGTATCGTTATCATATTGAACGAAGAACATTGCTTGATTTGATTGACCAGGGCTCATTGGGTTTTCGCCACCTAATGAGAATTGAATTGTTTTGACGTCTTTTTTATCTTGGAAATGCTTCTCAGCTTTCGTTGCGATTTTTTCAACGTCTTCTAATGTTTGACCTGGCTCAGGATTGTATGTTGCAATGATCATTTTTTCTTCTTCAGATGGTAAGAAGCTTACACCGATAATTGGCACAAGTGCAAGACTACCAACTAATAGAAGGACAGCGATACTTGATGTAATAATTTTATGGTTTAACGCCCATTCAAGTATACGTTTATATCCGTTTGCTAGTTTGCTTGGTTTTTCCTCATGATGTACTTCTTTTTCTCTCATGCTTTCCTTCTTGAATAAGGAATGTGCTAGCATCGGTACAATTGTAACTGCCACAAGTAAGGAAGCGAGTAGGGCAAAAACAATTGTTAAAGCAAATGGTAAGAACATTTCACCAATCATACCTTTTACAAGCCCAAGAGGTAAGAATACAGCGATTGTTACAATTGTAGAAGACATAATTGGGATAAACATTTCTTTCGTAGCTTCACGAATTAAATCTTTTCCACGTAATTTTTCTTCTGATAACGACATACGTCGATAAATATTTTCAATAACAACAATGGAGTCATCGACGACACGTCCGATAGCGACTGTCATTGCTCCAAGTGTCATGATGTTAAGCGTAATATCCATTTGTTTTATGACTAAGACAGCAATTAATAAAGAAAGTGGTATAGAAACGACAGAGATTAGCGTTGTTCGAATGTTTCGCAGGAACAACATAATAATAACAATCGCAAAGATAGCACCGAAAATAGCTTTGCTAAGCATTGTTTCGACCGATTTTTCAATAGGCGCACCTTGATCGAATGTTGAAATAATCTCTAAGTCTTTATATTTTTTCTCAAGGTCTTTTACTTTATCTTTAACTGCATTTACAACATCAACTGTATTCGCATCAGCAGCCTTCACAATTTGAATTCCGATTGCTTCTTTTCCATTTGTTCGAGAAATAGACTCTGCTTTTCCGACTTCTTTAATATCAGCAATTTCTTCTAATGTAACCGTTGGTATACCGTTCATAGCGGCTGGATTCATCTGTGATGGTTGTGTTCCAGCACCAGTGTTTTGATTGCCTTGACCATTCGGTGATGAAGGGATAGCTGGGATTTTTAATTCTTTTAATGCCTTAATCGTTGTAATGTTACCATCTACAACAACTGATTTTTCCGTATCTTTAAATGTATATAAGCCAAGTGGTAACGATACGTCCGAACCTTTAATCATATTTTTTACGGTATCTTCACTTAAACCTAATTCTTTCATCTTCTCTTTTTTGAAGACAAGCTGTACTTCGTCTACTTGTTGACCTGCGATTTGAACAGATGCGACACCATCAAGTCCTTTTAATCCAGGAACAACATTTTTTTCTACATTTTCTGTTAAGGCAGCTAAAGATTCAGTTTTACTCGCTACGCTTAATGAAATAACAGGAAAGGCGTTAAAGTTTACTCGTGAGACTTTCGGGTCTTTCACACCTTCTGGCAGTTTCACGTTTGCGAGCGCTTCTTTAATTTCTGTTTCGGCTTTTTCCATATCTTTATCAAAATCATATTCTACCTGAATAGAAGATGCGTTTTGATAAGATGATGAACTAACGACGTTTACACCGCTTAAATTTTGGAGTTGCTCTTCCATTGGTTTTGAAATTTTATCAGCTACTTCTTCTGGTGTAGCACCAGGATAAACCGTAGTTACTGTTACAATAGGCGTTGTAATATCAGGAATTGTTTCTAACTTCATATTCATCCCAGAATAAATGCCTGCAATGGTAACAATAATGGTTAGTAGCCAAACCGCGAACTTATTTTTTAACGAGAAATTGATGAGTTTGTTCATGTTTGCGCTCCTTTTTATTGTATTGACCAACTGGTCAGTCTAATACATAATATAACTGACTGTTCGGTCAGTCGTCAATGAAAAGGGATGGTATAATAAAGTGAAATTATAACCAGAGGGCTTTTACAGTCACCTAAAATTCTTTGTTTCCACAGAATTTTGAAGTGGTTGTCTTACCGTCCGTAAATAGCGGGATAAAATTAAATTTATAATATGATGCGAGATTAAATTTAGGAGAGAAGATATGAAAGAAAAAGAGCGTTTAATTATAGAATCGGCTATGAAATTATTTGCGACTAAGGGTGTGAATGCAACGTCAGTACAGGAAATTGTCACAGCCTGTGGTATATCAAAAGGGGCTTTTTATTTATATTTTAAATCGAAAGATGAGTTGTTATTAGCGACACTTCGATATTATTATGACAAAATCCAAAAGAAAATGCTGGATATTGATAGAGAATCTTTATTGCCACGTGAAAAATTTGAAAAACAATTGTGTTACCAGTTTACTGATGTACAGAAGCATAAGGAATTTATTATTATGCACGCGAGAGAAAATGCTATTCCATTTAATAAAGAAGTAGAAGAGTTTATGATGCGGATGAAATTAGAGTCTCATGCGTTTTATCGGAATAGCTTACTGTCCATTTATGGTGAAAAGGTCATTCCATACTTGTTAGATTTAGTAATTATGGTAGAGGGGACATGCCGTGGATATTTAGAAGTAATTATTTTAAATGCACCAGAAATTGATTTATCCTATGTCTCTGCTTTCATTTTAAAGAGGATAGACAGTTTGGTAGAGGGACTTCTAGAATCTTCAGAGGAACCTGTTCTACATGAAGAGAGGCTTGGAGAATTTCTTTGTAGTTCCGGGCTCATCAAGGAACAGGTGAAGGAACATTTTCTAAGTGAAATTATTATATTTAAACGAACATTAGCTGATCAATTAGAAAATGATGAATTGCTGGTGACTTTAGATGTTTTAGAAGCAGAAATGAGATTGCAAAACCCAAGGATTCCAGTTATTAGAGGTATGCTTGCTAATTTAGCGGTATATCCTGATTTAAATGAGTTTCGATTAAGGCTTATGGCATACTATAAGATAAAAATAACATAATAATAAAAATCCTTGCATATAGAACAGGACGCAAGGATTTTTATTATAATCAAGAATTATTTTGTGACCATTCTTCAACATTCCAAATCTTTGTTATCCAGCCTTCATAAAAGTCTGGTTCGTGACATACAAGAAGGATTGTTCCCTTATACGCTTTCAGGGCTTTTTGGAGTTCTTCTTTTGCCTTAACATCAAGATGGTTTGTTGGCTCATCGAATAGTAGCCAGTTACTTTCTTCACCCATTAGCTTACATAAACGTACTTTTGCTTGTTCGCCACCACTTAATTGATTTAGTGGGCGAGAGATATGTTCATTTTTTAATCCGCATTTCGCTAACATTGCACGAATTTGATGTTGGTCCATGCTAGGGAATGTGTTCCAAACGTCATCAATTGGTGTTATGTTATCAGCTTTTACTTCCTGTTCGAAGTATGCTGGCTCTAGGAAATCACCAAGGCTTGTTTTACCTTTTAATGGTTTAATCTTGCCTAAAATTGTTTTTAGTAATGTTGATTTACCAACACCGTTACATCCAACGATAGCAATTTTCTCACCGCGTTCAATTGTCATTGATAGCTTTGGTAGTAATGGATGTGTATATCCGATTTCTACATCTTCGCCTTCAAAGACGAAACGGCTACTTGCACGACACTCTTTAAATGAGAATTCTGGCTTAATTGCTGTTTCTGGGCGATCAATACGCTCCATGCGATCAAGTTGTTTTTGACGACTTTTTGCACGACCTGTCGTTGAATAACGAGCTTTGTTCTTTGCAATAAAGTCTTCCTGCTTTTTAATAAACTCTTTCTGTTTTTCATAAGCATTTATATGTTGATTTTTATTAATTTCGGCTAACTCTAGGAATTTTTCGTATGTCGCTGTATAGCGCGTCATTTTTGTGAATTCTAGATGGAAAATAACATCAACGCATTTGTTCATAAATTCCGTATCATGGGAAATTAATAAGAATGCATGTGGATATTCTTTTAAATAATTCGTTAACCAATGAATATGTTCAACGTCTAGATAGTTGGTAGGCTCATCGAGTAATAACACTTCTGGTTGTTCAAGTAATAGCTTTGCAAGTAATACTTTTGTACGTTGTCCACCACTTAGTGCTGAAACATCACGATCTAAACCGATTGCATCAATTCCAAGACCTCTTGCTGCCTCTTCGATTTTCATATCTAGTAAATAGAAACCACCTGCTTCGAGAGCATCTTGTATTTCCGCCATCTCCTCAAGAAGTGCCTCTAATTCTTCAGGTGTTGCAGTTCCCATTTTTTCTGCAACTTCATTTAAAGCTTTTTCTTTTTCAAATAAAGGTAAAAACGCGTCAGCTAATACATCACGAATTGTGCGACCAGGTGTTAAAATTGTATGCTGGTCTAAGTAACCGTAATTTGTACCAGGTATCCATTCTACACGGCCCTCATCATGGATAAGTTGACCAGTAATAATATTCATAAATGTTGATTTACCAACACCGTTTGCACCGACTAATCCGACATGTTCTCCTGCTAGTAAACGCATGGATACATCTTTAAATAATGTGCGATCGCCAAATGTATGGCCTAGTTTTTCTACTGTTAATAAGCTCATAGTATCCTCCGTCCAACTTGAAATAGTACCTTGAATCATGATACTAAATTATTGAGTATAATGCTATCCTTTCAAAATGTATCTTTTTGTAAGAAACTCATTGTATTTTTTTGGGAAAAGGTTATAATATTAATTGAACAGTGGTCAATTAAATTGTGAGGTATGAAAAATGTCGCCAAGAAGGGCAGTTAAACAAGAATTAACGAGAGAAATGATTATGAATGTAGCAAGAGACTTATTTATAAAATTAGGTTATCAGCATACTTCAATGCGTAAAATTGCAACAGAACTAGGATATAGCCATGGTGCCATCTATTATCATTTTAAAAATAAAGCAGAGCTTTTCTATGCGATGGTAGAGCAAGATTTTCAATTGCTAAATCAAAAATTAGATAAGATTAATGATCAAAATTTACTACAAGAGGAACAATTGAAAGCTGTTTTATTTGGTTTTATTGAATTTGGTTTGCAAAATCAAAGTCATTATGAAATCATGTTTTTAATTAGAGATGATGAGTTAAAAGAATGTTTAGCAGATGGCCCAAATGTTAGTTACGAAAAATTTGCTACTGTTGTATCTTCTTTGTGTAATGAGAAGGTAAATGTAATGACAATATGGTCTGTTTTTCTATCATTACATGGGTTTGTGGCACACTATTGTGGGAATGATCAAACATTTGAAGAAGTAAAAGGATTAGCTAAAGTACACGTGGAGTTTATTTCAAAATCACTTCTTATGTAAGTGATTTTATTTTTAATATTAATTGAACAGCGGTTAATTAATTTAGGGGGGATATATAATGAAAAAAGCTTTAGTGCTAGGAGCATCTGGATCAATGGGGTATGCAATTGTAAAAGAATTATGTAGCAGAGGAATTCATGTAGTGGCCTTTGCGAGGAATAAAGAGAAATTAGAGATATTATTTTCTGGAGAAGAAAATGTGAAAATTGTAGCGGGAGATGTATTTATACAGGAGGATATAATGGAAGCTGCGAAAGGCGTTGATATTATATTTCATGCTGTAAACATTCCATATTCAGATTGGGAGAAGAAGCAACCAAAATTATTAAAAAATATATTAGAAGTAGCAATGTATTACGACAGTAAGTTAGGGATAGTTGATAATATTTATGCGTATGGGAGGCAAGGGGAAGAACCTGTAGTGGAAGAAGTTAAAAAGGCACCACATACGAAGAAAGGGAAAATTCGGTTACAGCTAGAAATGATGGCAAAACAGGCTCGTGTACAAATGTTTATTGCACATTTCCCTGATTTTTATGGTCCAAATGCAGAAAGTACACTTGTTCATCATACTTTAAATGGGGTACTTGCAAATAAGTTATCAAGCTTTGTTGGAGATAAAAAGATTGCTCGTGAATATATTTTCACACCAGACGGTGCAAAAGCAATGGTTGAATTAGCTTTACGTGATGAGGCCTATGGACAAAATTGGAACATACCGGGTTGTGGTGTCATTACAGGTGAAGAGATGATTCAACATATACAAGAATTAACGGGATATACAAAACCAGTAATGACAGTAAAAAAAGGTATGATAAATTTAATCGGACTATTTGATAAGCAGATGAAAGAATTTGTGGAAATGCTATATTTGACAGAAAATCCTGTTGTATTAAGCGGAGAGAAATATGAGAGGTGTATTGGGAATATACCAAAAACTTCTTATTATAATGGGCTAAAGGAAACGATTATATCTATGCAAAATAAAGGTGTGTAAATGTTAGTATATAAAAAAGTTATTTCTGTAGATAGAAATAACTTTTTTTATATTACGCTTTTTGTTTGACTTCACTAACCTTCTTTTCAGCTACAATAAAATGTGGTCTACGTTTCGTTTCATAATAAATGCGACCGATGTATTCACCCATAACACCTAGGAAAATGAGTTGAATACCACCAATAAATAATATAGCAGAAATTAAAGTGAAGTATCCCGGGACTTCAACACCACCAACAATAATTTGAATAAATGTAGTAATTACGTATAAAACCCCTAAAATAGTTGTTAATAATCCAAGATATATAGATAGTCTTAATGGTTTATTATTGAAGGAGATAACACCATCAATTCCGTAATTTAACAATTTAGAAAAAGTCCACTTACTTTCTCCATCAGAACGTAAGACATTTTCATATCCAATAATTAGTTCATTAAATCCAATCCAGGAGAATAAACCTTTTGAGAAGCGATTGTATTCGCTTAAAGATAATAGAGAATCAACAGCTCTTCTACTTAAAAGTCTAAAATCTCCAATGCCGTCTACTAGTTCAATATCTACAAACTTATTCATCACTCTATAGTATAGACGAGAAACGAAAGAGCGAACGGGTGAATCACCTGTTCTTGTTCTTTTTGCAATAACTTGGTCGTAACCTTCGTTATATCCTTCTAACATTTCTTTTATTAATGTAGGAGGATGTTGCAAATCGGCGTCCATAATAACAACTGCATCACCTGTAGCGTATTTTAAACCAGCTAACATAGCGGCTTCTTTGCCGAAATTCCGACTAAATGATATATAATGAACAGCTGAATCTGAATTTGCCAAATCACGTAGAATATTTAATGTATCATCTTTACTACCATCATTTACAAAAACAAATTCATAATCGGTAGTTAATTTATGAATTTCTAGAGAAGTCTCTGAATAAAAGGCTCGAAGCATCTTTTCTTCATTGTAGCATGGTACGATTATTGAAAGAGTCATTTTTGACCCTCCTTGTTTATAATAGTTAAAACGTTATTTAATATTTTTTATGAAGCTATCCGCTTTAGATAGCTTCATGATTTATTGAGTGCTCATTGCTGCTTTTTAAAAGGTAATTTTCTTCGTCCTTTTTGATTTGTAAAGACTAGTAAGGCTACACAAATAATTAGTGAAATAATTGATATAATCATACCTAATTTAAAGTAAGGTGTAACATAAGTCATTTCGATTACATGTGCTCCTTTTGTAATCGGGACACCAATAAAGGCAGAATTTGCTTTCGTGAATTCTGTTTCTTTTCCATCAACTTTTATAGTCCAACCTTTACTATATGGAACAGATAAATATAGTAATCCATCTTTTTTTGAGTTGATTTCACCTTTTAAATAGTTGTTTTTATAATAAATATTTTGAAGTCTATTTTCAGTTAGTTTTTCTGTTTCTTTTTGTACACCTTCGTAATTTACGATATTTGCTTGTAAGTCTTCAAGTTCGTATTCACCTGGTGCATCAATAGAAATAGTTAGTTGGTCTGGACGATCGTCTTTACCTAAATTATAAACAAATCTTTCTAAAGGATATGAGTATGCACCAGTGTCTTCACCTTTCCCCATATCTTTCCCGTTAACTACTGCATGGAATGAACCTTTATTTTGTATCTTTAATTCTACAATTAAATCTCCAGGAGTATTAGGATAATTTATAGGTACGATCATATTTCCATTGCCATGGACAATGAGTTTATTATTCTCTTTTTCCATATTTTCTAGTTGTACTTTTTCCATTTTGATAGGTACCGCTTTTGAATTAAGGTTCTTTTTATCAAAATGAGTTAATGAAAAGTCTTTTCCATTATTAACGACTACAGCATGTAATAATAATTGGTCACGCTGAGCGAAGTTTAATTTAGAAAATTCTTCTTCACTTATACTAGAATCATATACATACCCTAACGGTAAAGCATAGTCATTTTTGTAAATATTATAGGGTCCTACTTGTTTTAATAGTTTATATCCATATGGGATATTTTTTTGATCTGTATCAGCGCTTAGTACGCGATATTTTATACCTAACATATTTTCAAGTAGTAGTCGACTATCAACTTGGAAGAACATCGAAGGAGTGTCGAACCCTTGGAATACGTTGTATTTATTTTTCATAAAGTCATGAACATAATAATTAATCAAGCTTTGGTACGTACTTGTACCATGATAACCTTGTAGCATTGGTGTGTTATGGGCGCTACCTGGGTTAAGAATACGATAAAAGTCTTTATCATATTCTTGTATATAACGAATGGCAGCAATCTCATCTTTGTTATCATAGCCAGATACATGTAAAGCTTCTTTTGTAGCATTGCTTTGTCCGAAAGCTGTACTAAGTATATTATTAGCATACATGTAATTCATGGAAATTGTACTAACGAGTACGTTCACTACAACTAAAAATTGTATGAAAGGTTTAGAAAGATAACGCCATAAACATACTGTAATGACAGAAAGAACGATAGTTCCGATTAAAATATTGTCAACCGCCTGTAAAGGTTTATCACTTACATTTATATTTACTTTTCTATAAAATGCATAAATGAATAATCCTATTGATACTAATGAACTCATTATATAAGGTAATTTATGTTCTTTCTTATGAACAATCATCCAATCTAAGATGTATGCTATAGTTTGAGCAATTACAAATACAAATAAATAAAGCCATCTATATTGCATTGCTGAGAAACCATTAAATACAGAGTATGTATACGGAAGCATAAACAGAATGAACATGAAAAATGTAAAGAGTACTTTATTTTTAACAAGTTTATCACGTATAAACATTCCAAATATGATTAGGAATAAAATTAAAGCTGGTAAAGCTAATTGATGATTTTCAGCATCATATACGAAGAAGATAGTTTCCATTAGATCTTTATAAAATTTATCTTCAAAGAATAAAGGTATATCAAATTTCTTCGTTAACCGATCCGCACTAAATACCGCATTGACTGATGGAATAAAGCAAACTGCAGCCAAGCCAAGTGATAGACCGTATAATAATCCAATTTTAATATAATAAGCTAGAAAAGAGACGATTGTTTTATTTTGCTGTGTGGCAAAGTATTGGAAAAATGCATAAATGAAAATGAAAATACTTGTGATAAAAGCAAAATAAAAGTTCGATGCTAACATTAAAGTAGCAGCTACTAGGAAAAGTCCACGTTTCTTTTCTATAATATATTTATCAAGTCCCCATATTACTAATGGTAAAAATACGATGGCATCAGCCATGAAATCCCAAAGTAATGAATGGCGCATAAAAGTAATACATCCACCATACATAATAGCAGCAATAAAAGATGAGAAGACTGTTTTATTATGATAACGTAAAGAACCATACATGAATAACATAGCTAAAAAGTTTTTTAAAATACTCATGTATAATTTCATATCATAGATTTGTTCAATATTTAATTTAGGAAGTAACAGCGTAATCCAGAAGAACGGCGCTGTACTGTAATAATAACTAAACTCTCCAAATAAATCTCCACCTAATCCATAATCAAAAGACCAAAAAAGATTACCATCTTTAAAGGCATGTTGCAGGAGAAATGTAAAGAAGCCAAATTGGCTTAATGCATCACCTGTACCAGAAAAGATTTGATTAGATGTTAAAAAGAAATAATGAAAAGCAAAAGCACACAATAATAATATCGGAATAATCATTATAGTTTTCTTTGAGAAAATCTTATTGCCCGGCTTAATGCTCATAAAAATTTATAATCCTCCTTTGAAAGTTGTTACATATAAAAACACACCGATTATAAAGGTGTGTTTTTTAGTTTTAGTATAAAAAAATATATATTTTTGTTGTATCATATATATTTTACAAGCAGTGAATTTCATAGTTTACTTGTAATTTAGTATAAAGCATTCTCAGAAAGTAAGTCAATTTGACATGGAATATATAGCATTTTTTAACTACTGAAAAGTCGAGAATAATGAAGTGCAGTCTTCAGAGTTTATGTTCTGTAAATGATAGTATATAAAAAGCCAAAAGCTTTTCCATTCTTAATAGGAAAAGCTTTTGGCTTTTAAGCGTTTTTACGAACTAATTTTTTATTTACAAATCCTAAAATTAACCCGCGTATTTGTGGATCAATTGCAAGGCCAATAATACCGTACAATATACCAGTAAGTGTTAGGGCTACCAGTGGTGGTAAGTTAATTAATACTGTGCGGTATAGGGCGTAACTGATTATAAATGCTAGTGTATTAAATGCAATCCCTTTGAATAGTAATGTAAATCCTTTACGAACGAATAAAGTAAATCCGATTAATAAAGTAACCTCAGTAATGATAGCAGCTACCGCAGCTCCCATCATTCCAAATTGGCTACCTAATACGATGTAACTTACGATAGCGACAGCTAATCCAATTCCCATCGTTGTCGCACGCTTCCACTGTTGACCAATAGTTGTTAAATTATCAGCAAGTGGATAGTTGATAGATTGTAAAATGACCATAAAGGCTAAAATTGCAAGAGCATCACCGGCTGGTGCATATTTTTCACCTAATAAAGTAACAATCCAAAAGCTTGGATCAGCGATAAATGGAATGGAGATTCCCATTCCTAAGAAAGACATAAGCTTTAATTCGAACTGAGATAGTTTTCTATGTTCATCAATATTCTTTTCATTTCCAAAAGCAAATAACTTTGGATAAAAAGCTGCTGCAATTACACCAGGTATTTGATAAAGGACAGCAGGTATTTTAGAAGCAGCTCCAAAGAATCCAACTTGCTCATACGTTGAAACTTTTTCTAATATAATGGGCCCTAACTGTGGTAAGAGCATAATGATAATGCCATTGATTGTGAAAATGAGCAATTGATCTAAAATACCTTTATCCCAGCCCTTATGAACTGTTGTATGGCGAATTACCATTATAAAGGCGATGAGTCCTGTTACGAGACTGGATATCCCGTACATGGCAGCAACCATCATAAGTGACCATTTAAAGGACATTCCTAGTAGAAGAGCAGCTGCGGCTGTTACACCTTGTATTACAGAAATAATCGCTGTAAATTGCATGCGTTCTGTTACTTGGAAGTAAGCCATCCCAACACCTTGTAAAGTTGCTCCAAACATTGTCGGCAGTACAACCCAATATACCATCGCACGTAAGTAAGCATCAGGATAGAAGAACTGAGCGAAAATAGCGAAGAGCACAGAAATTACGATAGCTAATACTAAACGAATACGTAAATAACTACTAATTAGTACGCTAATGTTAGCGTTGCTTCTCGTTCCTTCACGCATAAATGTATGTGTCAAACCTGCATCTGTAAAATAACAAATAACAGCGGAAACTGCTAAAGCAGTTGTAAACATCCCATAATCTTTTGGTGAAACATATCTTGCAAAGAAAATCGTCGCAATAGCAAGTACAAATCGAACAGTAATATTTCCTACAAATAGGTAGGAGGCGTTTTTAAGGATTTTATTTGTTTTCATGGAACAAGACCTTTCTATTTTTCAGGACGCACTTCGTCCTATTTGTAAATTTGATTTGTTTACGGAAAGTATGTTTAAAAGCGTATTCTTTATTTAAGAAAACATAAACTTTATTCGTACAAACCAAAGCATCGCGTATAGCTTTTTGCTTCGTTTTCCATTTTTTGAATAAATTTTGCGACAATATTTATTTATATCGCCCTTGATTAATTGAACTTGTGATTTATCTAACTTAGAGCTTCCTTTAATGTATATACAAGCATTGTTAATGACTGTATATGGGAATAGATAAGTTTCAAGGATTTCAATAAGTTCTGTAGAATCATTCACGATCAAGTCTTTTGATTTATTATGAAACCAATCCTTCATGCGATTAAATACTTCTAATTCTTTTGTTGTTTTTAATTCATAATCCTTATACTTTGAAGAAAGATTTCCTTCTGATAAGATTCGGTAATATGTTAAATATTCATCTACATAGCATACATTTGTTACACTCATTAATTTAAATAGAAATTCTAAGTCTTCTCCCCAGCTACATCCTGGTGTGAAACGAATGTTATGATCCATCACGATAGACCTTTTGAAAATCCAAGTACTTGTTTGCGCAACAACTTGATGCGTTAAGAAAGCTTTTGTCATATCACCTTTAATAAAGTTTGTCGTGTGCTCAACTTTTTCACCAGTCTCTTCGTAAAAGTTCATATAGCCACAATAACAAGCGTTCATGTTGTTTTTATGCATGCTTTCAACTTGTTTTTCGATTTTTGTTGGATGCCATAAATCATCACTATCAAGAAAAGCAACATATTCTCCGCTAGCATTTTCAATTCCCGTATTACGAGCAACAGAAACACCTTGATTTTCTTGAGGGACGTATTTTATTTGTCCTGGGTACTTTTGTACAAGGTTTTTTACGATGGAAGGTGATTGATCTTTGCTTCCATCATCAACAATTACAATTTCAATGTTTTTATATGTTTGATCTAGTATTGATTGCATCGTTTCTTCAATATATTTTTCCGTATTATACAGAGGTATGACAACGGAAACGAGTTGTTTTTGTTCTATCATAGAGTTTTTATCTCCTCAAATTTTTTATGTTTTGTACCATATATACAAGCCTTTTGAAAGGAAGAAGACTACAAGAACATCTGTATAAGTTTAACGCATATAAACTTTGTAAATCAACTTTCTATTGTGGTATCTCGTATAATTAGAAAGAAATAATTTGAAATGATAAAAGCTCCTGAATTTTTCAAGCAAAATTCAGGAGCTTTTATATATTAGTATTTAGTTAGGAAGTTATTCTTTATCTGTTATCTTTAATTTTTGTTTTAATAATGCATAATCTTGCGTTAATGTTACAAGTTGATGGTGTAATTTGGATATTTTTCTCGTCAGGTCAAAAATTAAGATAAAACAGAATAATAGTCCGAATAAGAATAAAATGGACGGAGGATATTCTACTTTTAATAGTTTTCCAATCCAATTTATAATTTTATCCGTAGAACTTAAAATAGCCATTGCAATACAAACGAAAATCCATAAAATAGCATATTTTGTTTCTAAAGTCCCACGACGAATGGAATTAATAATTAAGAAGAATAGTAATAAAATAAAGATAAATGAAAAGGTAATTATATGCATTCATTATCAACCTTTCACGATTTTTTGCATCAATATAGCAAGACTCACCTTAACCATGTAATATGCAGATTTAAGGGGAGTGATGGAAGATTGTCCACCTTGTCGCTCTTGCATATTTACAGATATTTCATTAATGCGAAGTTTTTTCTTTTTTAAATGAATAAGGACTTCTGGTTCTGGATAATCTTTTGGATAATTGTGTGCAAAAATCTTAATTACTTCTCGATTGATAGCACGATACCCAGAAGTTGGATCCATAAATGTTTGTTTTGTTAGTACTTTCAATAGAGCAGTAAAATAAAAAATACCGATTCTTCGGGAAATACTACCTTTATATGCTGTTTTTTCTGTAAAACGTGAACCCAGCACCATATCGCATTGATCCTCGGCGATAGGCTGTATAATTTTGTATAAATCATCAGGATTATGTTGTCCATCAGCATCGAACTGAATCGCAATATCATATCCGTTTTCATAAGCGTATTTATATCCAGTTTGTACAGCTGAACCAATGCCTAGATTATATGGTAAATTAACAAGATGAACAGGGAAATCTTTTACGATTTGAGCTGTTTTATCTTTTGATCCATCATTAATAACGCAAATGCTTAATGCTGTAAAATGCTGTTTTAGTTCTAATAATCTTGTTAATGTATCTGCAATTGCTTCTTCCTCGTTATACGCTGGAATAATAATTAACGTTTTTGGTATTGAAATTGGTACCTCAATAGACATTACCGCACCATCCCTTATATACTTAATCATATTATGGTTATTTTTAAACGAACATTATTTAATATACCATTAATAGTATAACAAAATAAAGGAAAAGCTGATGGGTGATTTTAGGGAATAGGCATCGAATAAAAATGCTAAGGCAACACTTTATTATAATAAAAAATACATGCAAGGAAGAAAAAACCTGTGCATGTATAAGATAAAATCCTAATGTTACATATTCCAAGGCTTACTTAAAGTTAATACTTCAGCCATTTCTTTACTCTTCAAACGCCCTTTTTTTCTATTTTCTGCACGCTCTGAACCAGTTGTATGTAGCCAATGTTCTTCCTCTGTTTCAGGAATTACTTGTGGTACAGATGAAGGTTTTCCGTCTTTTAATGCAACAAATGTAATGAAACACGTTGCGGCCATTCTACGCTCGCCTGCTAGTAGATCCTCTGCGATTACTTTTACGAAAACTTCCATTGAAGACTTTCCTGTATAACATACGAATGCTTCATAACAAACAGAATCCGCTTGGTGAATTGGAGTTAAAAAATCAACGGAATCGATAGATGCTGTTACGCAATGTTTGCGGCTGTGTCTTGCAGCTGCAATTGAAGCGATACTATCAATTTCTGCTAATAATTTCCCCCCGAAAAGTGTTTGGTGATTATTTAAATCGTTAGGAAAAACACGTGTTGTTTTAATTGCTTTTGATTCTCGCATGAATTTCTTTTCCATATATTCAGCCCCTATTTTCTGTTTTCAATCAGAGTGACATGTGTAAGTGGAGTACTCATATTAGATATTTAATGAAGTAAAGTGTTCCAAAAGAGGATTATCCCGCTATTTGCGGGATAATAGTCAGTGGAGGATGAACAAAACCCCCGCGGATTAAAGTTTCACTTTATTGAAATTTCTGTATTTGTATTCATGTAACTGAAAGAAAATTTATCGTATATAAAATGTAGTGTAAAAGAGGATTCGCTTACATTGCAAGTGAAAAAGTAATGACCATGTATTTGTCATAGAAATTCCCTATTAACCTTGTGCCTATTCATGATAGAATCGTTTTGTTATGAATGGAAATAGAGGTGCAATGGACATATGAATCATATACAAACAAATTTTTCTTCTTTCTTTAGTAAAATAATGATTGGTGCGATGCTCGCATTTTTTGTCTATAGTTGTTGGTCGGCTTTTGAAACAAGTAAGCAATTTTTTGGAGGAAGTACAACAAGTATAACAATCGTATTAGTGATTTTTGTTATTCTTATTTTGTTAGTAGCATCAATTTTGCAATATCGTTTTACAGATAAACAATTTCTTATTTTTCTTATAAGCATGTCTATAGTTGTAAGACTTATCACAGTTCTATTTGTAGATAGTCCAATGATAGGTGATATGAAGGCTATGTATGAGTCTGCAAAGCAGATTGCAATTGGCAATAATATAGAGAATATAGCACAGTTACCTTTTATTATTTATGAATCGGTCATCATTCGTATATTTGGTGATACGGTATTCGCTTTACAACTATTTAATATTTTATTTTGTACAGGAACTGCATTTTTCATTTATCGCATTGCGTCAATGGTCTTTGGAGAAGAGTGTGGTCGTATTGCATCAATATTTTACGCTTTATATATTCCAAATATATTTATGAGTTCTGTATTAACGGCGGAATCACTCGCAATATTTTTATTTTATTGTGCTTGTTACATATTTTTATATAAGGGATTAGATCATCCTTATACGTGGGTAATTTCAGCCATTTTATTTGCGCTTAGCAATATGATTTTCCCAATGGGATTATTTTTACCTATCTGTATAGCTGTATATGTGCTGTTAATTGAATTATTTCAATCAGCAACGAAACAAAAATTACTATTAAAAATGATAGGAATACTTATTCTGTTTTATAGTACTCATTTTGGTGTGAGCTATGGTATCAAGATGATGGGAATGTCACAGTATACGATTTCTAATCAGACTTATGTTCAATCTGTTTTAATTGGGAAAAGTCAAAATGAAGAAAAAACATCCAAAAATCAAAGTGTAAAAGAGCACATTGATCAAGAGTTAAAAGAAATGGAAGTTGAAAGATTTAAACTGTTAAAACCAGTTATTAACCAGTTTTCAGATGAGGGAATAAATTCTATTATTTTTAAATGTGAAAAGCTTATATATATAGTGGTGACACTATTTATGGCCATAGCTTTATTACATTTTCTAATTAAGAAACAGCAAAACGAAGGATATATGTTGTTTGTATTATTAATTACCGGATATGTATTGTTAAGGCTCTTTCAAGTAGATATGGCATATTATAATATTATTATGCCAGCTTTGTTTATTTTACAGAGCTTCGGTGTTTATATGAGTTATTTTTATTGCCAAAAAATATTTTTCAGAAAATAAAAGAATCCATTTTGGATTCTTTTTTTGTAGATGGATGATAAGGATGAATACAAGGTGGAGATGAAGAATCTCCACTTTGTATCGATTTGCCTTACCGGTTTAGTTCTAGTTGTAAACTATCCGCTGTTAAGGCCATTTTCGAGGAATCGTCTTGAATACTCTTCATTACTTGTGAAATAGTTTCTAATTCATTTTCAATTTTTTTATTTTGTTCTTTAGAGTTAGACATATCTTTTACTATTTCTTGGAAATATTGATCTGTCGCATGCATACTATCAGTCCCTTCAGATACGAGAAAGCTAATTTGTTCCACGGAAGAAGAGACGTGTATAATTTGTTCATTAGTTTTTTCAACGAGTTTTGTAACGTTGAATATGGATTCTTTCGTTTGCTCTGATAATTTTCGGATTTCTCCCGCTACGACTGAAAAACCTTTACCAAATTCGCCAGCACGTGCAGATTCAATAGCGGCATTTAATGCTAGTAAATTTGTTTGCTCGGCGATTGATTTTACAATATCAATGATTTCGTTAATTTTTTTAGAAATATCAAGAAGTTCACGAGTATCAGTAATAATAGTTTCCATATTTGTTTGAATGCTTTCCATTCGTTTGTTTTGCAGGTTTAATTGTTCTTTTCCTTTGTTGGCCTTTTCTTCTGATGTCGTAGCTAATGATGTACCTGTTTTTGCAATTCCTACGATATTTTCTGATTTAGATGTTAATTGTTGAATAGAAGAGCTTGTTTTTTCAGACACTGCCGCTAGTTCTGTTGCAATATGTGTAATCGTCATAGCGGTCAGTTCTTTTTCTTTTTCATGTTCTTTTTGAATTCTTTCATATTCGGATTCGTAAGCTGCAATAACAAGTTCTTGTTCTAATGTGAATAATTTATTTATTACATTTATAGAATATGAAAAGTCGTCTATCGTTGAAATTTTCGTTTGCAAAATCTTCATGACGGAGCGGAATAATTCTTGATAAGCAGCAGTATACCATTTTCTATGTAAACCAATTTGTACGTGCCTTTTCGCAATTCTAACACGTTGTTCAATAAAATCTTCATTCATATTCCCGCTGAACAATTCTTTAATATGTGTCTTTAAAGTTTGTTTTAATTTTGGAATAGAGCTGTAGCGTTCAATAACAGCAATTAAATTAGGTTGTTTTGTGATGTTGGTGTAGAATTTTTCTGTTATCCAATCTATTTCCTCATAAATAAATGGCTGTAATACTTTCACAATTTGTAAATCTTCCTTTGAAATATGTAGCATGTCCATTTGAGTTTTTAGTTCAGAATTGGCAGGCACGTTAAATATGATTTGTTGGCCTTTACTTAATTCGATTATACTGGTGTTTGTTTTATTTTTTTTAAAAACCCCAAGCATCATTCTTCCCCCTGTTTATAAAACGTTTTCATTTTTGGTCCTTATATAATTATATATTTTTATATACAATTACTCTATAGTGTGTGAAATTGTACATAAATTAAGAGAATTCTATGTAGAATTCTCTTAGTGGCCTTTATTAATTTTTGCATGTGTTTTAAAGAAAACTGGGAAATGTACATTATATATTACGGTGACTACACGAATAACGAATGTTATTAATAAACAAACATAGAAAGCCAATACGTGTGCCCCCATTGCATGTGTAATTAGGAAACTAACTGCTCCTAAAATAGAAGCAATTGCATATATCTCTTTTCGGAATACATACGGGATATCTTGAGCACAAATGTCGCGTAAAATACCGCCCCCAATACCTGTAATAACTCCCATTGAAACGACTAAAAACGAGGCGTCAACGTGATGTGACATTGCTGCATTTGCACCAATAGCTGTAAATACACCTAAACCAACAGCATCAGAAAGCATAATAACAACTTGAAGTTTATTAATGCGCTCAAAAAACATACATGTGAATAATGCTGATAGTACACTTACGAAAAAGTAAATTGGTTTTACAAATGCGACAGGAGGCAGGTTACCAATCATAATATCACGAATAATACCGCCGCCGAGCGCAGTAGCTACAGCTAAACAAAGGACACCAAATAAATCTAGATCTTTTTTCAAACCAACTAATGTACCAGAAATGGCAGCGGCGATAATGCCAAGAAACGTAAATATATCGATTAATAACATGGCTTTAATTCCTTCCTCTTAAAGATGTTCCAGAGAAAAAATATACACTAAAGTTTTGGAAATAACAATTACTTTTCGCTACATGTAGAAAAACGGATGAAATAGCTAAAGAAAGCGTTTGAAAATGCTTGATAAGTAGCAATAAAGTAAGGCGAAAAAGTGTGGGAAGATTAATTGTATAGTTTTTTGATGTAGCTTAGTTGGAGGAATGGTACAATAAGAGAAGTCCGCTTTTTACATTTGTATAAAATGATAAAAAAATATTTCCGTACGGTCGAAAATAAGTGCACAGGTGTTAGATAGCTTTTATAGGGATAGGGAAGGATAGCTAAAGGACAATATTTTCGGTTACTAATAATGTTGGATTTGACTAGTTTCAGCATGAAAAATAGTTCTCAATTTAAATATGAGTTATGTTATAATTGCTGGGTGTGTTTAAACAGTAGAAAACTATGATTAAAAGATAATGTAAAGATTTTGTATGGAGGTCTTGGAATGTTAGCAAATCAAGCTAGGGTTAGATTTGAGCATTTTTTGCTCTTTTTTATTATTTTACAGCCCGTTTTGGATTTATTAACCTCTCTTAGCATTGAGTTATTAAAAGTAAGTGCGACAGTTGGAATTATGGTGAGATTCCTCATTATGGCAATGGGTGGTATTTATATTTTAATTCAGGCAAAAGAAAGAGAAAATAGGAAGTTTTTGATTTATCTTGTATTACTAGGAGCTATATTAGGAATAGGATTTATTAATAACAAGTTAATCAAGAGTCCTATTGTAATCGCAGAAGAAGTTAAATTCATTGGAAAAGCATTGTATATATATATTATGCTTGGCTCATACATTTTAGCTTTAAAATCACTGAAGAAGACAGTAAATATTAGCGATAAAGTTAGAAATAACATTGTGTATTCAACATTAATTATTAATGCTATTATGGTTATTTCTATTACAACTTCTACAGACTTTGGAAGTTATGAGTGGATGAAAGTTGGTTCCCGAGGATGGTTCTATGCAGGTAATGAACTAGGGTCAATCTTAGCTATTATTTTCCCTATTGTGGTACTATATTCTATTCAAAAAACAAAGAGCGTGAAACACGTTTTATATTGGATTCCATCGCTGTTAATGATCTACTCTTTAATTCAAGTTGGTACAAAAGTAGGGATGGGCTCAATTGGTGCTACGTTAGCGGCAGCAATCGGGATTATTGTACTACAATTATTATTTGATAGAAAAAACCCGAACAAAAAATCTCTTGCAATTAATGCATTAATTGCTTTTGTCCTATTAGCTGGTGTAGTTGGAACGTTTAAAAAGACACCATTAGCACAAAATATGGGCATTCATAATAACTATTTATCAGAACAAAATGTAGCGCAGCAAGGTCAGAAAGAAAAAGAAATTAAAGAGAAAATTAAAAAAGAAGAACAACAACAACATAAAGTTGAAAAGCCGGAAGAAAAGGCAAAGATAGAAGCGGAAGTTAAGAAAGAGCTTGAGAAAGAGCAAAAGAAAGAAAATCAAGATAATCTTATTTTCAGTGGACGTCAAGTATATGAAGAAAGACATAAGCAGTTCTTTAAAGAAGCGCCAATGTCACAAAAATTATTTGGAATGGGTTACGCAGGTAACTTTAAGTATAATGAACAAAAGCAGCCAGATCCGAAGTTAATTGAAATGGACTTCCATGATTGGTTTTATGATTTCGGAATTATTGGTTTTGCGTTAATGATGATTCCATTTATTTATTACGGCTTAAGAATCTTAATAGCATTTGTTACAAGATTTAAGGAAATATTCAATGTGAAATATGGAATGATTTCAGCAAGCTTAGTATTAGCACTAGGTATTGCGTATATTGCAGGGCATATTTTGACAGCACCAGGAGTCGGGATTTACTTTGTAGTGGTGTTAGCTTGTCTAATTGTAGATTTAGAAATTGAATGATAAAAATAAAAGCTAACTTTTGTTAGCTTTTATTTTTTAGTACAGTAAAATAAAGATAGATGGAAATGTAGCGAGGATTTAAAGGAGGAAAAAATATGAGGATATTGCATATGAATGCAGGAGCAGAAGATGGTGGAGGAAAAACACATATTATTTCACTGCTCGATCAGTTTCCGGATGGTGAAGTAGAATTAGCTGTATTTGAAGATGGAATTGTTGCGAAAGAAGCAAGAGAGCTAGGAATAAAAGTTCATGTGTTTTCACAAAAATCTCGCTATGATTTATCCATTTTAAAGAACATAAGTGAATTCATTAATAAAGAAAAATTTGATGTAGTTCATACACACGGTCCTAGGGCGAATTTCTTTGTTTCTCTAATGAAGAAGAAATTCGCGGCAAAATGGGTAACGACAATTCATAGTGATCCATTTCAAGACTTTACTAAACAAGGCTTAAAAGGCTGGATTTTTACTAAGTTAAATTTGAAAGCTTTAAAAAATATAGATTTATTTTTTGTTGTAACGAATAGGTTGAAAAAAAGCTTAGCCGCATTAGGTATTTCAAATGAAAAGATGCATGTTATTTATAACGGGATTGAATATGATCGGGAAAAAGCAGATGGCTATAATAAAAAGGAAATGTTTAATATTGATGAAGATGTGTTTACGGCAATCCAAGTAGCACGTCTGCATCCTGTTAAAGGACATGAAGTTTTATTCGATGCGTTACAACAAACAAAATTGGAGAAGATTAAAGTGTTATTAGTTGGTGACGGACCGTTAGAAGGAGAACTAAAGGCGTTAGCTACTGAAAAAGGGATTAATGATAAAGTTGAATTTTTAGGGCATCGTCAAGATGTGAAACAATTATTTGCTTCATCACATGTCAATTTGTTAACTTCCCATAGCGAAGGATTTCCATTAGTTTTATTAGAAGCGGCAAATCAACGTGTACCATCAATTGTGACTAGATCAGGAGAAATCGAACCGTTAATTGCAGATGAAACTTATGGGTGGATTGTACCAACTGGTGATGGAAAAGCATTGGCATCGGCATTAGAAGAGGCGTATGATAAGTGGAAAACTGGAGAGTTATCAGTAATGGGCAAGCATATTTATGAGCATGCTACTATGAACTTCTCACTTCAAAAATTATATGAAGATACGAAAGAAACATATAAGCAATTAATAGCAAAAAACCTTTAATGATAGAGAGGATAGTTAAATATGGCAGTACAAACGGTTGATATTCTAGGTGTTCCTTTCTCTACAATGACAATGGATGAAACGATCCAACATTTAAAGAAGCAACTAGAATTAGAGCAAGCTCATACTTTTCAGGTGGTAACAGCAAATCCTGAAATTGTTATGTGCGCAAAAAAGGATGAAAAATTCCATAAAACATTATTAAATACAGATTTAATTACACCTGATGGTATTGGGGTTGTAAAAGCAAGTGGTATGCTTGGTACACCTTTAAAAGAGCGGGTAGCGGGATTTGATTTAATGAGCAATTTATTTGCAAAGTTATCAGAAGAGAATAAATCAGTATCTGTTTTCTTATTAGGTGCAAAACCACATGTTGTACAAGCCGCGGCTAATCATTTAACGAAGACATATTCGGCTGCATCTATCGTGGGTACACAAGATGGATATTTTAAACAAGAAGAAGAAGAGAATATTGTTTCACGTATTCAAGAGGCAAAACCAGACCTATTACTTGTTGCACTTGGCTTCCCAAGGCAAGAAAACTTTATCCAAAACAATAAGCATCGTTTAGAAACGAAAATCGCTGTTGGAGTAGGCGGTAGTTTAGATGTGTGGGCTGGAGAGGTAAAGCGTGCGCCAAAATGGATACAAGCTGTTCATTTAGAGTGGTTTTACAGATTATGTAGTAATCCAACACGCTGGCGTCGTCAGTTAGTACTAGCCGAGTTTTTAAAAGAAGTAATGCGTTCAAAAAGGTAGCGGAACATCGCTACCTTTTTTTTATTCGTTTATTTTTGATAAAGTGAAACTTTAATCAGTGGGGGGGGGGTTCATCCCACACTGATTATCAGCCCTCACCAATCGGGATAAACATTTTACTTTTTGGGAATGATGAAGGAGAATTTTTTATACGAAAGTATTTTACTTATACAATACACACATGTAAAATGATGTGTAAAGACACCTGTGTAAGGAGGACTTCTTGTGAGCAAGGTAAAAGAAATTTCGAAGCGAAAGCTACTTGGTATAGCTGGGCTTGGCTGGCTATTTGACGCAATGGATGTTGGAATGCTTTCATTTGTAATGGTGGCATTGCAAAAAGAGTGGGGATTAAGTACTCAAGAGATGGGTTGGATAGGTAGTGTTAACTCAATTGGTATGGCTGTAGGGGCGCTCGTTTTTGGGATACTATCAGATAAAATAGGACGGAAATCGGTCTTTATTATTACATTATTACTATTTTCTATTGGTAGTGGCTTAACAGCTTTAACGACGACACTCGCGATGTTCCTCGTTTTACGCTTTTTAATTGGTATGGGACTTGGCGGGGAACTTCCAGTTGCATCTACTCTTGTATCAGAGAGTGTTGAAGCGCACGAACGTGGGAAAATAGTTGTACTATTAGAAAGCTTTTGGGCTGGTGGTTGGTTAATCGCAGCTCTTATCTCATATTTTGTTATTCCTAAATACGGTTGGGAAGTTGCGATGGTATTAAGTGCAGTTCCAGCGTTATATGCTTTATATTTAAGATGGAATTTACCCGATTCTCCAAGGTTCCAAAAGGTTGAAAAAAGGCCATCTGTTATTGAAAATATAAAATCGGTTTGGTCTGGAGAATATCGTAAAGCAACAATTATGTTATGGATTCTATGGTTTTGTGTTGTCTTTTCCTATTATGGAATGTTCCTTTGGTTACCTAGTGTAATGGTACTGAAAGGCTTTAGTTTAATAAAAAGTTTTCAGTACGTACTCATTATGACTTTAGCTCAACTTCCAGGATATTTCACAGCTGCATGGTTTATTGAACGTCTTGGTCGTAAATTTGTATTGGTTACGTATTTAATTGGTACAGCATGTAGTGCTTATGTGTTCGGAATTGCGGATTCATTAACAGCATTAATAGTGGCGGGTATGTTACTATCCTTCTTTAATTTAGGTGCTTGGGGTGCATTATACGCTTATACACCGGAACAGTATCCAACAACTATTCGCGGTACAGGTGCAGGAATGGCAGCGGCCTTTGGACGTATTGGTGGTATTCTTGGACCACTATTAGTAGGGTATTTAGTTGCTTCACAAGCTTCACTATCGCTAATATTTACGATTTTCTGTGGATCAATTTTAATTGGGGCACTTGCTGTAGTTATACTTGGTCAAGAAACGAAACAGAGGGAATTAGTATAAAGTGAAACTTTAATCAGTGGGTGTTTTGTCCATCAATGACTGATTATTAGCCCGCACCAATCGGGATAAAAGAAAAGGGAAACCAAGGTGGTTTCCTTTTTTCTGTTTTTTTAGATAAATAATGGTATAGTAAGAAAAAGGGATTGTTTCTTACTAAAGCGAATGTATACAACAAGAAATATGGACAAAGGAATTAGGTGGCTGGATAAATGAAGATCTTACTTATCATGGAAGAGACAGAAGAGCGAAGAAAATTAGTTGAGAACTTTACTGAAAACATTCGAAATGTAGAATGTTTTGAAGCGGAAACTGGAACAGAATCTTTGCTAATAATGAAAAAACATACACCTGATTTTGTTTTTTTAAATTCGCAATTAATGGATGGTACTGGTTTTGAATATTCGAGTTTGTTACGAGAAGTGAATTGTTATACGAAATTTATTTTTATTGGTGAGGATATAGAAGAGGCAATTACGGCTTTTCGTTTCCAAGCGTTTTATTATTTATTACGACCATTTCGTGAAGAAGATTTACAATTCATTTTATATAAAATGGGAAAAGAACAAAGTGAGAAAGCAAAGAGTCATCTGCGTAAACTGCCGATAGAAGGCCATGAAGGGATTAGATATATTTTCCCGGAGGATATTGTATATGTAAGTAAAAATAAGGAAAACAAAACCGTTTCAATTTATACAACGAATAATCATTATATTTCAACATACACACTCCAGGAATTAGAAAATAAACTAAATGCATATGATTTTTTACGTGTACATAAAAGCTATTTAATTAATATGTCATATGTACAAGAACTTAAACCTTATTATAATGGCACGTATAATTTGCATTTAGACAGGTACGATGAGCAACCGATTCCAGTAAGCCGGAATTATGTAAAACGACTTCGAAATAAAATTGAACTGTGACAAGTAATGAGAGAATTTTAACATGATAATCTAAAAATCCTTCATGATAAGGAGGATTTAAGTAAAGTATTCAGAAGATTTAGTACAATCTCCACTAAGAAGTAGTAATGGGGGGATTGTATGTGAAAACATTGAAGTCAATTTTACTTTGGGGAGTTATTGCAGCGCTAGGAGCATCTGCTTTTGGTGTAATAGCGTTATCGCAAGGTGAGACAATTAATGCTGTATGGCTATTAGTTGCTGCTGTATCAGTGTATGCGATTGCGTATCGTTTTTATAGTAGATTTATAGCGAGGAAAGTTTTTGGCCTAGATAATAATAGACAAACACCTGCTCATACGTTAAATGATGGCAAGGATTATGTTCCGACAAATAAATGGGTTTTATTCGGACATCACTTTGCAGCGATTGCAGGGGCAGGTCCTTTAGTGGGACCGATTTTGGCGGCGCAGATGGGGTATTTACCTGGGACAATTTGGATTATTGTTGGGGTAGTTATTGCTGGAGCTGTACAGGATTTTGTAATTTTATTTGCTTCAATGAGACGTAATGGTAAATCATTAGGAGAAATGATTAAAGATGAGATTGGTCCTGTTACAGGATTAATTGCAATGATTGGTATTTTAGGTATTATGATCATTTTATTAGCGGTATTAGCTTTAGTAGTTGTGAAGGCGCTTGTTGGAAGCCCATGGGGAATGTTTACAATCGCAGCAACGATTCCAATTGCTATTTTAATGGGAGTTTACATGCGTTACATTAGGCCAGGGCGAGTAGGAGAAGGATCAGTAATCGGTATTGTTCTACTAATCTTATCTCTTATTGGAGGACAATATGTGGCGGAAAATCCGACACTTGCAAGTATGTTTACTTTTAGTGGTGAGACAATTGCTATTATGCTTATCGTATATGGATTTATTGCATCGGCATTACCGGTTTGGATGCTTCTTGCGCCACGTGATTATTTAAGTACATTTTTAAAAATAGGGACGATACTTGGGTTAGCAATCGGTATTTTAGTTGTAGCACCAGATTTAAAAATGCCAGCAGTTTCACAATTTATCGATGGGACAGGTCCTGTTTTCTCCGGTAACTTATTCCCGTTCTTATTTATTACAATAGCTTGTGGTGCTGTGTCAGGATTCCACGCTCTCGTTTCATCAGGCACGACGCCGAAAATGATTGAGGAAGAAGGCCACGCAAAGCCAATCGGTTATGGAGCAATGTTAATGGAATCGTTTGTAGCAGCGATGGCAATGATTGCGGCTTGTGTATTAACACCAGGAACTTATTTTGCAATTAATAGTCCTGCAGCACTTATCGGTACGGATGTATCGCAGGCAGCTCAAGTTATTTCTTCATGGGGATTTGCTATTACACCGAATGAATTAAAAGATCTTGCTGTTAATGTCGGAGAACAGACCATTTTATCACGTACAGGTGGTGCACCAACATTAGCAATTGGTATGGCGTATATATTTTCGCAAGTAATGGGCGGAACGGCGATGATGGCATTTTGGTACCATTTTGCTATTCTTTTTGAAGCACTATTTATTTTAACAACGATTGATGCGGGAACACGCGTAGGGCGATTTATGATTCAAGACATTTTAGGTCATGTATATAAGCCGTTTGCGAAAACAGATTCAACATTAGCAAATGTGATAGCTACAACACTATGTGTACTAGGATGGGGGTATTTCTTATACCAAGGGGTAATAGATCCGCTTGGTGGAATTAATACATTATGGCCACTTTTCGGTATTGCAAACCAAATGTTAGCAGGTATTGCATTATTACTTGGAACGACAATCTTGTTCAAAATGGGAAAAAAGGCATACGTTTGGGTAACACTTATTCCAACTGTCGGATTGCTTATTGTAACAATGACAGCAGGTTATCAAAAGCTATTTCATGAAAATCCCAAAATAGGATTTCTATCACATGCGAAAGTATTCCAGGGAGCATTAGATGATGGGAAGGTATTAGCTCCGGCTAAAAATATTACACAAATGAAACAAATTATTTTGAATGACTATATTGATGCGGCGCTTTGTGGAATTTTTATGATAGTTGTAATTGCTGTATTAATTTCTGCACTTCGAATTTGGATTCAAGTATTAAGAAATAAGCCGATGCCGTTAAAAGAGGCACCATATATTCCAAGAGATGAAAGTGAGTCGAGGAACTATGCTTAAAATTTTACGGAACGTATGGGGAAAGAGAAAGCAATTTATTAGTTTACTTGTCGGAGTTCCAAGTTATGAAACGTATGTAAATCACATGAAAGTACATCATCCAGAAGAGAAAATTCTATGTCAAAAGCAATTTTTTGCTGAGGCACAAGAAGCTAGATTTAATGCAAAAGGCGGAAAGATATCGCGATGTTGTTAATGGAGGGGACGAAATTTCGTCTCCTTTTTTATTTTGCTTTTTGCTGTTCCACGTGGAACAATAAAATAAAAAAGTTTGGGAATTATAGGTATTTCATAATACAATAACATATAGAAAGGGATAGATGGAAAAGAAAAAGTAGGGAGATTATTTTATGTTTAGAGATCTATTTGTAAATATGACAATCATTCTGTCCTTTATCTTTGTAGGTGCTCAGATTTTAAGAGATAAGCCATTAAAAGAAGGATTCTCTTTTTGGCAGAAATGTTTGGTCGGTATTTTAACTGGAATATTAAGTATATTATTGATGCATTTTGGTGTGCATATTGAAGATAGTATGTTGGATTTACGTTATTTAGCTGTTGTTTTGGCGATTATAGTTGGTGGTCCAATAGCTAGTAGTATAACAGTTATGATCATTTTAATAACACGGGTATTTTTTACTGAGTATTCTTTAGCCTCTGAATTGGCCTGCTATACTATCGTGGCAATAGGGATTGGCATTACTCTCATTTGGCGGATGAAGATTTCTATATTTACAAAATGGATATGGTTTAATGTGTACAGTTTGTCTATTTTAATACTACCAATTTATATTTTATTTAAGGATATATATGTAGTGGTATTATATTTAGTTTGTTGTATTGTAGCGGCATACATTACATTTGTAAGTGCAAGTTACGTATTGCAATCTAATGAATTATTTCAAACGATGAAGCATTATGCAACGATAGATGCATTAACGAATCTAGGAAATGTAAGACAGTTTGATTTCGAGATGAATCGTCATATTGGTAGCAAGCATATGAAAAATGATTCACTTTGTTTATTACTTATCGATATTGATCACTTTAAGTATGTAAATGATACGTATGGTCATCCTGCTGGAGATGAAGTGTTAAAACAACTAGGGCGTATTTTGTTAGAGAATGCACCATTCCCAAATCTAGTCTTTCGAAAGGGTGGCGAAGAGTTTGCTCTGTTGTTACCAAAAAAGAGAGTAGCATTTGGAACTCGCATAGGGGAACAAATTCGACTAGCTGTTGAAAAGCATTCATTCCAACTGCAAAATGGGAAAAAAATTAAAATTACAGTTTCTGTGGGGCTTTCAGAGTATAAAAAATCACCTGAGCAATTTATTCAATCAGCGGATGATGCGTTATATTATTCAAAAAGAAATGGTAGAAACAAGGTTAGTTCAGCATCATAGGAATTCGAGGAGTACTTTAAAACATTTCTGCAAAGTAATTAAAACCCACAGAACAATAAATGTTCTGTGGGTTTTAATCTATTTTTAAATGTATTAATAAAAAGCTTTATGTTAGACAAGTTCTTTCGGTGCAACGAATTTACGGTATGCACCGTGATGTGTTGGTCCTACATATTCGTTAATCTTAAATGAATGACGAATTGCAGCTGTGATGAATTCTTTCGCAGTTTGTACTGCTTCTTTCACCGTTTTTCCTTTTGCAAGTTCTGCTGTAATTGCAGCAGAATATGTACAACCTGCACCGTGTGTATTTGTCGTATCGATCTTTTCTGATTCTAGAAGATCGAATGTTTCTCCGTCATATAATACATCAATAGCGGTTTCTGTGCCTAGTTTGCTACCACCTTTAATCAGTACGTATTTAGCACCTAAAGCGTGAATTTTTTTTGCAGCTTCTTTCATGTCCTCAGGAGAATTAATTTTCACACCACTTAATTGATATGCTTCAAATAGGTTTGGCGTTACAACTAATGCTTTTGGAACAAGAACGTCACGTAAGCAATCATTTGTTTCAGGATGTAATGCTTCGTCTGCTCCTTTACATACCATAACAGGATCAACTACTACATTTTCGAAATTGTGCTTTTCAATTGTTTCCGCAACCATTTCGATAATTTCTACTGATCCAAGCATACCCGTTTTTAAAGCATCTACGCCAACGCCTTCAATTGTTGTTTCTAATTGTGGTTTTAATGTAGAAGCCGCAATTGGGAATACGTTATGCGCCCAACCGTTATGTGGGTCCATTGTTACGATTGTTGTAAGAGATGTCATTCCATATACGCCAAGTTCTTGGAATGTTTTTAAATCTGCTTGTATACCAGCACCGCCACTTGTGTCAGAACCAGCGATTGTAAGTGCCTTATTTAATGTCATTATGAAAGCCCCCTCAAGTGATATAATGAAAACTATGTTTTCACCATTATATCAATGTTACGAATAAGTACAAAGTGAAAAGTAGATGATTTATGTTAAGTACTATTTAAAATCTTGTATGTAGGAGACGAATTATGTTTCAAGAGAATCGTACAAATGAATTAGTTATATTAAAAGAGATTGCAGAAACGTTGAATACCTCAAATGATACATATCACGTACTTCAAGCTGTGCTGGAAAAGCTATTGAATGTAACTGGTTTAACGACAGGATGGATTTTCCTTGCGGATGAAAATGGTAGGTATACGAAATTAATTGATTACCAATTACCAGAGGGATTGAGATTCGAAAATAAACGACCGATGTGTGAAGGGAATTGCTGGTGCCTACACAGCTTTGTGGAAGGTAAATTAGAGCGAGCAGTTAATATTATTGAATGTAAGAGAATTAATAATGCAATTGAATACAACTGGGGAGATACAGAAGGGATTGTACATCATGCGACAGTACCGCTCAAAGCGGGTGGAGACGAATTTGGCGTATTAAATGTAGCTAGCCCAGGTAAAACGCATTTTTCTGAAGAAGAATTAGTACTATTACAATCAGTTGCCTTTCAAATTGGAACGGCATTAAAGCGTACAAAACTGTATGAAAATGAAAAGAGAAGAGCTTATTATTATGTAAAGCTAGAACGCTTTATTCAAGCTTTAAGGACAATTCATAAATTTAATGCATTACCAGAAGAGATTGTAAAGCAAATAGGGAGCTTATTTCTATGGGAGCAAGTTGCATTCTTTATTAGAGAAGAAAATGAACTAGCTGTGAGAGCTTCTTATAAGAAGGGTGAACTACAAGATGATCTGAGGGCAGCAGCACAGGAAGCGTTGGAAAAAGAAGAGTCTGTCTTGTTGAAGCGTCAGGTTGGTAATATAGAGCATCCCAATAGGGCAGTTATCGCTATTCCGATACATATTCAAGATCATATATTTGGAGTATTAAGTGTAAGTTCTAATAATGGAGAATTTGATATAAATACGATAGATGTAGTACAAGCGTTAGCAAATCATATTTCATTAATGATAGAGAACTTAAGATTAAATGAAAAACGCCGCGAACTTGTACGAATGGAAGAGCGTAATCGTTTAGCTAGAGATTTACATGATTCTGTTTCACAAAAGTTGTTTTCATTAACGTTTATGACGAAAGGCGCTGAAGCTGTCTTAAAGGGGCAAAATGAAAAGGTAGATCAGCCTTTGTATGAGATGCGTGAATTAGCACAAGGTGCCTTAAAAGAAATGAGGACATTAATTTGGCAGCTCCGTCCGGCTGGATTAGAGAAAGGGTTATTACCAGCTTTAAAGCAATATGGTGAAAGTTTAGGGTTGAAAATTCGGGAACAAGTTACAGGTGTGCGTGATTTGCCGCGCGTAGTAGAAGAAGCGCTATGGCGAATTGGACAAGAAGCTTTAAATAACGTAAGTAAGCATGCGAATGTAGGAGAAGCGACGATTTATTTCAAAGTGACGGAGAAAAATGTATCATTAGAAATAGTTGATCAAGGAAATGGGTTTGTAGAAAAGGATATAAAAGGGAAGAAATCACTCGGTATGACTACGATGCGTGAAAGAGTAGAATTAGTTGGTGGAACAATTAAAATTGTAAGTAGAAAGAAACGGACGAGTATAAAAGTAAATGTACCATTATGATGTGAAAATGAGGGAAGTTTGTGAAAATAAAAGTATTGTTAGTTGATGATCATACAGTTGTTTTAAAAGGATTGGCATTTTTTCTAAGCACACAGGAAGATTTTGAATTAGTTGGGGAAGCAAACAATGGGAAAGAAGCGTTGGTGAAAGTAGGCGAAACGAGTCCAGATGTCGTATTAATGGATTTATATATGCCTGAGATGGATGGAATTGAGGCAACAGCTTGTATCAAAAAAGAATATCCAAACGTGAAAGTAATTGTATTAACTAGTTTTTCTGATCAAGCTCATGTATTGCCGGCACTAAAAGCTGGGGCGAGCGGTTATATTTTAAAAGATATAGAACCAGATCAGCTTGTTGAAGCTATTCGAAGCGCGTATAAAGGTAATATTCAATTACATCCAGATATAGCAAATGCCCTTCTTTCTCAAACTTTACCACAGGAAGAAAAAGAAGAAGAACCTTCCGTTCAAGTGGATGTGTTAACAGCGAGAGAAAATGAAGTATTGCAGCTATTGGCGAAAGGGATGAGTAATAAACAAATCGCTTCTGTTTTAGTTATTACAGAAAAAACGGTAAAAGCTCATATGAGTAGTATTTTGAGTAAGTTACATTTATCCGATCGCACACAAGCAGCATTATATGCAGTGAAAAATGGAATTGTATAAGACAAAAGTCGTAAGACCTAGTTCGCCTTTAGAAGGTGGACTTTTTTTATGGAAAAATACGTCTATGTGAGGACGTAATTGTCTTGATATAAAGATAGAATATATTTGTAAGCAACAACAATTACAAGGGAGTACCCTTTTTCGTAAGTGATATATAACAACATAAGAGTGAGTAGTAGGAGGAAAAACAATGGCAACAGTTTTATTTGTAAAAGCAAACAACCGCCCAGCGGAACAAGCAGTTAGTGTGAAATTATACGAGGCATTTTTAGCAAACTATAAAGAAGCACATCTAAATGATACAGTAGTAGAACTTGATTTATATAAAGAAGAATTACCATATGTAGGCGTAGATATGATTAATGGTACATTCAAAGCAAGTAGAGGATTTGATTTAACAGAAGAAGAAGCAAAAGTGGTAGCAGTTGCTGATAAGTACTTAAATCAATTCCTAGAAGCGGATAAAGTAATTTTCGGTTTCCCATTATGGAACTTAACGATTCCAGCTGTATTACACACGTATATTGATTATTTAAACCGTGCTGGTAAAACGTTTAAATATACACCAGAAGGTCCGGTTGGACTTATTGGAGATAAGAAGATTGCGTTATTAAATGCACGCGGCGGCGTATATTCTGAAGGACCAGCAGCTGAAGTAGAAATGGCTGTTAAATACGTAGCAAGCATGATGGGCTTCTTCGGCGCAACAAACATGGAAACAGTAGTTATCGAAGGACATAACCAATTCCCAGATAAAGCAGAAGAAATCATTGCAGCAGGTCTTGAAGAAGCGGCTAAAGTAGCAAGTGAATTTTAATTAAAAACATAATCGTCACTCGAAAAAACAGCATTAACATTTACATGTTAATGCTGCTTTTTTTATATTAATTTGTAGTTTCGTTATGTTTAGGAAGCGGAAATGCATTGCCAATTGCAGCAGCCCCGAGCATCGGTAATAATAAATTGAGCGGGAAAAACATGAGTAATAGTAATGTTATAGCTATTGGTTTTCTTAATGCATAGCTTGAAATAGCTGTCGTGACGATGGCTACAGAAGATATTGGATCTATAGGCAGAATAGAAGCTATAGCATATCCGATACTTGATCCAGCAAATATAATGGGGAAAATATGTCCGCCGCGCCAACCCGTATTTAAACAAACGGCAGTAATACATAATTTTAAAACTCCTGAAAGAAGTAGTACCCAGAAAGATAAATGGCTCCATTCAACGACTAAATCTTTTAATTGATGTTCCCCTGAAAATAACGTGTACGGAAGAAAAGTTCCAGTAACCCCGAGTAAAATACCACCTATAATTCCAAGTGATACTTTGTATTCCCTGAAGGGGTAGATTAATTTTTCTAATGCGAATTCTAATTTGAAATAAAAGAAACCAACTATAGCACCAATGCTAGCAAGTGGTAGAAAGGCGATCCATTCATTAAGAGCAAGAGACCCTTCCCCGAAATCAACAATAAAGGATCCACGATTATCGAGTTTACTAAGTAATAAGTAAACTGAAAAACCGGCAAAAGTGGTAGCTAAATATACAATTGCCTTTTTTCCTTTCGAAAATTCATTAATTTGTTCACCCTCATTTTCATTCGGAGCTAAGTAACCGAATAATGGTGCATTAAAAATGACACTTAAAGTAGCACCAATTCCAACCTCTGTTAGTTCATTCATTCCCTTTAAAGCAAATTTAAAGCGATCTCCTACCCATGTACAAAGTCCACCGATAATTCCAACAAGTGCAGCTTCTGGTCCTAAACTAGCTCCAAATATTAAAACGATAATCGCAGTTAAAGTAGCTTTATGTACAAAACTGTATTCAATTCTACCTGTTTTTTTATATTCAGCCATCACTTCCGGCATAAGACGTGGATATGTACCGAAGTATTTTTGTGTTAAACCAACGAGGATACCACCGATGATTGTTACACAAATGGTGTAATAAGGAGGAGAAGAGAAAATAGTAGGTAAGTATCCCCAAATAAAGTGAATTCCAATATTTATTGTAACTAAAAATAACCAGACTGTAGCTCCTACCATAGCGCCTAAAAGAATGCCATATAGGACGAGTATATAGTGCATGTCCTTTTTATTTGTCATGTTGTACCTCCGTTATGTAAGTTTTAATGTAGAAAGGATTAAATATGCTAGTGTGAAATGAATTGAATATATATAGTATCTTTTTGAGTGGTTGGCTTATTCAATATATTAGGGTCTCATAAAAATTTGAAACCCACGCGGTTAAACCACTTATTTAATTCTATATATTGATCGGAGTTTTTAAAAGGTCTTTTTCAAATGAATATGGAATATATTTCTTTTATTGTTTAAATTAAATTCCTTACAATTAATTTAGAACATTCAGAAAAACTATTTGACATTAGGAAATTATTGCTATAAAATCAACGGTAATTGCATAGTCTTATCAAGAAAAGGTGGAGGGACAGGCCCGATGAAACCTTGGCAACAGCCGTATAACGGAATTGTGCCAAATCCTGCAGGTAATAATCCTGAGAGATAAGAAAGATCCTTTAGAGCGTGTTTTCAAACTGCTCCTTTCTTGTTTTCAGGGAAGGGGCAGTTTTTTATTTTGCATTAAAAGAAAGGAGAATGAGAGATGGGAGAATCATGGGGGAAAGGAACGATTTGTGTGCAAGGTGGCTATACGCCAAAAAATGGTGAGCCGCGTGTTTTGCCACTTTATCAAAGTACAACGTATAAATACGATACGTCAGATGATTTAGCAGCACTATTTAATTTAGAGGCAGAAGGATATATATATACGCGTATTGGAAATCCTACTCTAGCTGCATTTGAGCAGAAGTTATCAGATTTAGAAGGCGGTGTAGGGGCTGTTGCAACAGCTTCTGGGCAGGCAGCTATTATGCTTGCAGTTTTAAATATTTGCAGTAGTGGAGACCATTTACTTTGTTCTTCAACTGTTTACGGAGGAACGTTTAATTTATTCGGGGTGAGTTTGCGTAAGCTTGGCATCGATGTTACGTTCTTTAATCCTAATTTAACGGCAGATGAAATTGCGGCACTTGCTAATGATAAGACAAAACTCGTTTATGCAGAATCGTTAGGAAATCCAGCAATGAACGTTTTGAATTTCAAAGAACTTTCAGCGGCAGCAAAAGAATTAGAAGTACCTTTTATCGTTGATAATACATTGGCGACGCCTTATTTATGCCAGGCATTTGAATATGGGGCAAATATCATTGTCCATTCCACAACGAAGTATATTGATGGCCATGCAAGTTCTCTAGGCGGCATTGTAATAGACGGAGGGAACTTCGATTGGACAAGTGGAAAATACCCTGAGCTTGTCGAACCTGATCCGAGTTATCACGGTGTAAGCTATGTTCAAAATTTTGGAGCAGCAGCGTATATTGTGAAGGCACGAGTTCAGTTATTAAGAGACTACGGAAACTGTATGAGCCCATTCAATGCATATATTAGCAACATTGGCCTGGAAACATTGCATTTACGAATGGAGCGTCATAGTGAAAATGCTCTCGAAGTTGCTAAGTGGCTTGCTAATCATGATCGCATTGAATGGGTGAATTATCCAGGGTTAGATAGTAATGAAAATTACTCGTTAGCACAAAAGTATTTGAAAAAAGGTGCTAGTGGAGTTTTAACATTTGGTATTAAGGGCGGATTAGAAGCAGCAAAAGAATTTATCGCAAATGTAAAACTTGCAACTCTTGTAACACATGTAGCTGATGCAAGAACTTGTGTAATACATCCTGCTAGTACGACGCACAGACAATTAAGCGCAGAAAATCAGCGTTTAGCTGGCGTTACATCTGATTTAATCCGTTTATCGGTCGGTATAGAAGATGTTTCTGATATTATTGCAGATTTAGAAGCGGCGCTAGTCGGAGGCAAACAACATGCCGATCATAATTGATAAAGATTTACCAGCTCGCAAAGTATTGCAGAAGGAAAATATTTTTGTAATGACGAAGGAGCGAGCAGCAACACAAGATATACGCGCTTTGAAAATTGCTATATTAAATTTAATGCCTACAAAACAAGAAACAGAGGCGCAATTACTTCGTTTAATTGGAAATACACCGTTGCAATTAGATGTTCATTTACTTCATATGGAATCGCATCTGTCTCGCAATGTAGCGCAGGACCATTTAATGAGCTTCTATAAAACATTCCGTGATATTGAGAATGAAAAATTTGATGGACTCATTATTACAGGAGCACCAGTTGAAACTCTTTCTTTTGAAGAAGTAGATTATTGGGAAGAGCTTGAACGTATTATGGAGTATTCAAAAACGAATGTAACATCTACGCTTCATATTTGCTGGGGGGCACAAGCAGGTTTGTATTATCACTATGGTGTGCCGAAGTATCCTCTTGCTGAAAAAATGTTTGGTGTATTTGAACATGAGGTTCGCGAGCAACATGTGAAATTGTTACAAGGGTTTGATGACGTGTTTTTTGCTCCGCATTCTCGTCATACAGAAGTACGAGAGAACGATATTGAAAAAGTGAAAGAATTAACGTTATTAGCCAATTCTGAAGAAGCGGGTGTTCATCTTGTTATTGGGCAAGAGGGAAGGCAAGTTTTCGCACTCGGACACAGTGAATATAGTTGTGATACGTTAAAGCAAGAATACGAACGGGACCGCCAAAAAGGGTTAAATATTGATGTGCCAAAAAATTATTTTAAACATAATAATCCAGATGAGAAGCCACTTGTTAGGTGGAAGAGTCATGGGAATTTATTATTCTCTAATTGGCTGAATTATTACGTGTATCAAGAAACCCCTTATATATTGTAAATAATGATTGTGTAACACGTGGTAGCGTTTTATTTGTAAAGATTAACCCTTATTTTTCAGAATGTTCAAAATACATTGTTTTTCAGATTTTTTGTCTATATAATGGCATCTAAACACAATTTTTGAGGGGTGGACAGTATTATGAAAGAAATTCAAGTGGGCTTATTAGGTCTTGGGACAGTTGGTAGTGGTGTAGTTCGTATTATTACAGATCATCAAGAACGACTTATACATCAAGTCGGTTGTCCGGTGAAAGTAACGAAAGTGTTGGTGCAAAATATTGAGAAAGAGAGAGAGGTAGAGGTACCTTCTACTCTATTAACACAAGATGTGAATGAAATTTTAGATAATCCTAATATTGATGTTGTCATCGAAGTAATGGGCGGCATTGATGATGCGAAAGCATATATTTTACAAGCTTTAAAAGGAGGGAAGCACGTTGTGACTGCAAATAAAGATTTAATGGCGTTACACGGAGCGGAACTCTTAGCGGTGGCAAAAGATAACAAGGCTGATTTATTTTATGAAGCAAGTGTAGCTGGAGGAATTCCAATTTTACGAAGCATCGTAGAAGGACTTTCTTCAGATCTTATTACGAAAGTAATGGGAATTGTAAATGGAACGACAAATTTTATTTTGACGAAAATGTCAGACGAAGGGAGAGCATATAACGACGTGTTAAAAGAAGCTCAGCAGCTTGGATTTGCAGAAGCAGATCCAACATCAGACGTAGAAGGTTTAGATGCAGCAAGAAAAATGACGATTTTGGCTACTCTCGGTTTCTCTACAAATGTAGAGCTTGGAGATGTGAAGGTAAAAGGAATTACTTCTATTACAGCAGAAGATATTGAATATAGTAAGAGCTTAGGTTATACAATTAAATTAATTGGTCTTGCAAAGCGAGATGGCGAGAAATTAGAGGTTACAGTTGAGCCGACTTTACTTCCAAATGCACACCCTCTTGCGGCGGTGCAAAATGAATATAATGCTGTCTATGTGTATGGTGAAGCGGTAGGAGAAACGATGTTTTATGGTCCGGGAGCAGGAAGCTTACCGACAGCGACAGCTGTTGTTTCTGACCTAGTTGCTGTAATGCAAAATATTAGGTTAGGTGTAACAGGAAAGAGTGCTGTAGTCCCGCAATATCAAAAGGTACTAAAAGAGCCAGATGAAATTATTGTGAAAAAGTTTTTAAGACTTCATGTGAAAGACGAAATTGGTGTATTTGCAAAAATTACATCATTGTTCTCTGAACGCGGTGTTAGTTTTGAAAAGATTATTCAAATGCCACTTGAAGAGAAAGGGAAAGCAGAAATCGTAATTGTAACGCATCGTGCTTCTCTTGCAGATTACGAGTACATTCTACATACATTGCAATCGTATGAAGAAATAGATTGTGTGAAAGCAAATTATCGAATTGAAGGAGATGCTAAGTAGTATCTTTTCTAATAAAACGAAAAACCCTATTAAGCGGCTTGCTTAATAGGGTTTTTTCTATTTAAAATCTGCGTACCAACTTGAATAAAAGCTTGAATAATCCAACCTGTTGTAAAGGATAAGATAATTGTTCCAAAATAGATTGGTCCATCTAACAAGAAGCTTAATGTTAAAAATAAAAAAGCTAATGAAATTTCTGTTCTTCTAAATGTCCATTTCTTTTTCTCAGCAACCGTTAAAACAAAAGCCTCTTGAGGTGCTGCGCAAAGGTTTGTAGAAACGTAAAGACCAATTCCAGCTCCGACGAATAGATTTCCGCAAATAAGTGTTATATATTTTGGAAGAGAGCGGATAGCGTCCATAATAGTTGTAATAGAACCAATCCAATCAACAAAAAGAGAAATAAGAATCATTGTGACAATTGTGCCGATTGTAATTTGTTTTTTGTCCCAAAAGAGTACGATTAGGGTAAAAACAAGGTTAATCATGAAAATCCAAAAACCAATACTTATCCCAAAATTTTGATATAGTGCAATAAAGAAGGAATCATAAGGGCTAAGTCCAAAGGAAGTAATTGTCGTCATCATATTAATACCGATGGAGAGAATGAGTAAACCACCAATGAAAAATATATATTCTAGTTTGAATCGAAGCATAGTTGTATATCCTTTCAAAATGTATTTGCTAGGAAAGGATATATTGTGGAAAGCTTACCAGGTCAAGTGAGAATTTTTGAGGGGAAAGGGAGAATGAGATGACGAATATAAGAAAGATTGCTGAACTTGCTGGGGTATCTGTTTCAACTGTTTCGCGTGTACTCAATAATCATCCGTACGTGAATGAACAGAAACGAAAAGAGATTTTAGCGATTATAGAAGAATTAAATTATACGCAAAATGTGAATGCGATTCATTTAGTGAAAGGAAAGACGAATGTAATTGGCGTTTTATTGCCGCACGTAAATGATCAATATTACAGTGCCATTATTGGAGGGATATCAAAGGAAACCGCAAAGAACAATTATAATATGATGCTTTGCCAGACAAATTATAGCGAAGAAAAAGAGCTTGAAATTTTACATATGTTAAAAATGAAAAAGCTTGATGGAGTAATTATATGTTCACGGGCAAATAGTAAGGAAAAACTTGAAGAGTATACGAAGTTTGGTCCAATTGTGATGTGTGAAGAAATAGATTCGAATTTCATTTCGAGTGTACATATTGATTACTACAAAGTATTTTTGCGCGGGATGAAAAGCTTAATAGATGCTGGTCATACACGTATCGGATATTGCATTGGAAGAAGTAATAGTATTAATAGCCAAAGGCGAAAAAAGGCGTATGAGGATTCACTTCAACAGATTGTTGTAACACCTTTAGATGCCTGGAAGTTTAAAGGCTGTTTTACGGTGGAAGATGGGCGTAATGTAGTCAGGGAATGGGCTAGTATGTCTGTAAAACCGACGGCGTTTCTTGTATCTTGCAATCATATTGCTGCAGGAATGGTAACGGAGGCGAAAAAACAAGGAATTCGTATCCCGGAGGATATTACGATTATCGGATGTGATGATCAAGAAGTGGCAAATATATTAGGTATTACGACGATTTCGCATTCTAGTAAAAATGTTGGTGTAAAGGCATTTGAATTATTATATGAAAAGATTAATGATGAGGAAATAGATGTGAAACATGTAGAATTATTACCAAATTTGGTAGATAGGGAAACGACATAATAGAGAAGGTGTGAAAATCGCTTTTCGAAAATTCGTTTGGTATAATTATGGACAATCTATAGGGGCTAAAAGGGGTTTTGATATGAGATCAAAATTAGTAAAAGTAATTCTACTCATTACAATTGCATCTTTCTGTTTATTTGCATACGGCTTTGTTTCGGGTGTGAATGATGTATTAAATCCGAAAGCTTCAAAATTAATTACGAAGACTGACGTAGTGGAAAAAGGGAAAAAGAAAACGGGAACGTTACAAATAGTTAGTTTAGGTGATTCATTAACGCGCGGCGTTGGTGATAAAGAAGGAATTGGCTATATTGGACGAATGAAAGAGGATTTACAAAAAGATTATAAACAAAAAGTTGCACTAACCAATTTGGCAGTTAGTGGCGCAAAAATGCCGGATTTATTAAAACAACTAGAGGGTAGCGGAGCTCAATATTCAATTAAGCAAGCAGATGTAATTGTTTTAACAATTGGAGGAAATGATTTATTCCCAGGATGGGAATCGCTCGGAAAAATAGATTTAGAGACATATCGTCCTGATACGGAAACATTTCAAAATGAGGCAAAGAAAATTATAGAAGAAATTCGTAAATTAAATACAGATAGCCCTATTTTTTGGCTAGGTTTATACAATCCTTTTGAGGATGTGGAAGATTTAAGAGGTTCATCAAATATTGTTGTTGATTGGAATGCTTCTTTAGAGAAGTTAGCATTAAATGATAAAAATGTATATATTACACCGACATTTGATTTATTCCAAAATCGCGGAAAAGATTTATTATACTCCGATCATTTTCATCCGAATGAAGTAGGCTACACATATATGGCAGAGCGATTAGTCCAAAACGTCGTAAGTAAACTAAAACTAGAACAAGGAGGGATAAAATGACGATGATACTTTCCGTACGAGACGTGAAGAAGGTAATTGGAAAGAAGACACTTGTAGAAGACATTTCATTTGATGTAGAACAAGGAGAAGTATTCGGCTTCTTAGGGCCGAACGGAGCCGGGAAAACGACAACAATTCGAATGTTAGTCGGACTGATTAAAGCGACAGAAGGTACTATTTCTATTGGTGGTTATTCTATTAAGGAAAATTTCAGAGAAGCGATGCGTCAAATTGGAAGTATCGTTGAAAACCCAGAGCTTTATACATATTTAACGGGATGGGAAAACTTAAAGCAATTTGCGCGCATGCTTGGTGATATATCAGATGAACGTATTATTGAAATTGCAAAAATGGTTCATTTAGATGAGCGTATTCACGATAAGGTAAAAACATATTCCCTTGGTATGAAGCAGCGCCTTGGAATTGCACAGGCGCTACTTGGAAACCCGAAATTGCTCATATTAGATGAACCGACGAATGGTTTAGATCCAGCTGGGATTAGAGAACTTAGGGAATTTATACATAAGCTTGTAAAAGAAGAAAATATGAGTGTATTTATTTCGAGTCACTTATTAAGTGAAGTGCAACTGATATGTGACCGTGTTGCTATTATCCATAAAGGAAAAATGATAACAGTTGCACCTATTGAAGATTTGATCAAAACAGCGAGTGATCGTGTGGAATGGGTCGTTACACCGATTTCCAAAGCGAAAGACATGTTAGACGCTGCTGAAGAGGTAGAGGAAGTTAGTATAGAAGATGAGCGGTTACTATGTCGTATGGATGTTGCGTCTATTAATGTTTGGAATAAGCACTTTGTAGAAAACGAGATAGATGTACATAGCGTCAAAGAGCTTGTATTTACGCTAGAAGATTTATTTATTGAACTCACAAGGGGTGAGCAACATGCGTGAATTTGCGAATCTAGTTTTAAATGAATCAGAAAAGATTTATCGTAAGAAACGGATTGTTGTTGTCATGCTTATTTTAGCAATCTTGATTCCGCTTTTTGTGTATGCTCAGTATCGTGAAATAGAAACAACGCAAAAAAGGCTTGGTACGACCGATTGGAAAGTATCATTACAGCAACAAATTGTTGATTCACAAAACCGCTTGAACAATTCTAGATTGCCAGAAGAATGGCGTGATTGGTTAAAAGTAAGAGTGGAACAGCAACAATATTATTTAGATCATAATATTAATCCGACTGCGCCAGGGGCACCAACATTTGTGAGGGCATTTATTGAACAAGGAATAACATTATTTATTCCATTGCTCGTTATGATTGTCGCCATTGATATTGTTTCAGGAGAACGAAGCGATGGTACGATGAAAATGCTTCTGACGAGGCCAATTCGGCGCTGGAAAATACTCCTTAGTAAATATGTGACGATGTTATTTTTCATTTCGCTCATATTGCTTCTTGTCGGTTTGTTTGCTTACGCGTTATCAGGGCTTGTATTTGGATACTCTGGATGGAATTTACCTGTTTTAACTGGATTTGTTACTGATAAGGAAACATTAAATACGAACTTTGTTCATCTTATCCCGCAGTGGCAATACATTTTAATGGCGTACGGACTAGCTTGGTTTGTTGCCATTGTGGTTGGAACTATATCATTTATGGTTTCTGTTTTAATTCGAAATACACCAGCTGGAATGGGCGTTATGTTAGCTGCGTTAATCGCAGGCGGCATTTTAAGTTCATTCGCAACGTCTTGGGAAGGTGCGAAATACATTTTTAGTGTCAACTTATCGTTAACGGATTATTTATCAGGAAAACTGCCTGCATTGCAAGGATTATCAATGGGATTTTCTTTAATGAATTTAACGGTTTGGGCAGTAGTATCTCTTATCATTTCATTTTTAGTATTTACAAGGCAGGATATGGTGAATTAATTGGATAGGAAGTGAAGGCATGGAAAACATTTTGCAGAATGATTGGGGACCATTACTGGGGCCAGAATTTGAGAAAGAATACTATCAAGCTTTAGCTAACTTTTTAAAAGAAGAGTATGAGGAGCATGTGATTTATCCAAAGAAAGAAGATATTTTTAACGCTCTTCAGTATACAAGTTATGAAAATACAAAGGTCGTTATTTTAGGACAAGACCCATATCATGGACCGAATCAAGCACATGGTTTAAGTTTTTCGGTACAACCGGGTATTAAAACGCCGCCATCTTTGTTAAATATGTATAAAGAACTGCGAGATGAATACGGTTATGAAATTCCGAATAACGGTTATTTAGTAAAATGGGCGGAGCAAGGAGTCTTATTATTAAACGCTGTATTGACGGTTCGTCAAGCTGAAGCAAATTCTCATAAAGGAAAAGGATGGGAGCATTTCACAGATCGCGCGATTGAGCTATTAAATGAACGTGAAAAGCCAGTTATTTTCATATTATGGGGACGCCATGCTCAAGCGAAGAAAAAGTTAATTACGAATACGAATCATCATATTATCGAGTCCGTACATCCAAGCCCATTATCAGCAAGACGTGGTTTCTTTGGAAGTAAGCCGTACTCTAAAGTAAATGAGATTTTATCTAACATGGATGAAAAAGAAATCGATTGGCAAATTTCGAATATATAAACGCAAAAAAGGTAGCTAACAATTGTTAACTACCTTTTTACTATTACTGTTCATTTTTTAGTTTTGCATCTAGTACAAAAGTACCAAATGGAATAACTGATGCACCAAGTGCACCAAGTGCCCATAAAATTGTTTTACGGTGTACGATTGTTACTTGAATTACCGCAAAGATGAATAGTACGAATAAAACGCCATGAGCCATACCTGTAATTTTAACAGCTGTTGCAAACCCTGCAAAATATTTTAACGGCATTGCTACAAATAATAGTAATAGGAAAGAAATACCCTCAACTAAGCCGATTGCTCTTAATCGTCCGATTGGTGTAGATAACATGAAGTAGCCTCCTTTAATGTATGCTTGTATATAGTAAATTTGTATTCTTTTTCAAAATAAAATAGTCTATTTTGTTTCATTATATACAAAAAGAAACTTTACACTACGAGAATAGTGCAAAGTTCAAAATATGGTCACAAAAGCAATGCAATTTAAATAAAAACCTATTTGAAGTATTTGACTTCAAATAGGTTTTATGAATGAAAATATTAAACAAGCACTTCGCTTTTTAGTACAAATTTCTCTACAACTTTAGCAACACCATCGTTCATATTTGTATCTGTTACATAGTTTGCAATTTCTTTAATATCATCTGGTGCATTGCCCATCGCAACGCCAAGACCGGCAAATTCAATCATCGCTTGATCGTTATAGCTATCGCCCATTGCGATAACTTCTTCGCGTTTAATACCAAGTTTTTGGATTAATTGGTTTAAGCTCGTTCCTTTTGTAACACCATGTTCAGTAAATTCTAAGAAGAATGGTTTAGAGCGCATAACGCTTAATTGACCTTCTAGCTGTTTTTGTAGTTTCTTTTCTACTTCAACAAGGCGTTCAGCTTCTTTATTCATTAATACTTTTACTACAGGCTCTTTAACAGCAGTTTTAAAATCATCTACTTCAATAATCGGCATACCAGTAATTTCGCCCTCAATTTTAGTATAAGGATTATTTTCTTCTGTTACGATATCATCGCCAATATAAGTATGAATCCATACATCTTCAGTTTTACTAATTTCAAATAGGTTGTGAACGATTTCAGGAGATAGCGTGCTACTGAAGATTTCTTCATTTGTTTTACAGTTAATAATTTTTGCACCGTTAAAAGATAGAATGAAGCTACCGTATTCTTCTAAACGAAGTTCTTTTGCAACATTGCGCATACCAAACGTTGGGCGCCCAGAAGCAAGTACAACTTTAACTCCTTGCTCTTGTGCGGTCATTAAAGCCTCTTTCGTACGAGGTGAAATTGTATGGTCATCGCGTAATAAAGTATCATCTAAATCTAAAACAATCATTTTATAAGTCATATAGAAAATTCCTTTCTTTGTTGGAATAGAAATAAATTTTTATGAAGATATTGAGGGAATATATAGTAAGACATCGAACCTCTTTATGTGAAATTAGGAGAAGTTCTGCATTGTTAGTATAAATTATCATGAGCGTGTTGCCCATGACAATTTATCCCGCTATTTGCGGGCAGTAAGACTCCCACCTCAAAATTTAGCTAGAGCAAAGAAGTTAGGTGGGAGCCCTGCTGCCTGTAACCGCCCGATTGGTGTGGGCTAATAATCGGTGGGGATGAACAAAACCCCCACTGATTAAAGTTTCACTTTATCATTATCGTAACAACTCTAAAGGTAGAGTGCAATAATGGAAGTTTTCCAATTTACGATAGTGGTTTTTCGTGCGAACGAGAAAATAGTATTTCCAGCAAGATAGCCATGACAGATCCAAGAACGAGACCGTTACTTAAAAATGATGCTAAAAATGGCGGCAGCGTAGAAAATGCTCCGGCTGGAACGAACATAACTCCGACTCCTGTAAAGATTGAAAGACCTGCTACTTTAAATAATTGTTCTTTATTTTGTACAGTGTCATATTCACGAAAAGCGAGGCCAATCATGCTTGCAAATACAGGATAAATCGCAGCATACCCAACTGCAACGGGGATTGCTGCAAAGAATGAAGTAATCTTTGGGAATATACTAACAAGAATGATAAAGCTTGACCCTAACATAAATGGAAGGCGCTTATAAATATTTGTCGTTGCAATGAATCCTGCTGATCCAGAAATGGCAACAGGACCAATGGCTGAAAATAGACCGCCTAGCAATTGATTTATTCCTGTTATAATGCCAGCTTGTTTGAAGCGATTCTCCGCGGCACCTTCTTCATACTTAGAAACAACCTTTTGTACAACGCGAATACTTGCTAACATATTTGTTAGAAGTAATAGTGTGACGAAAACTACCGTAATTGCCATGTTCCATTCAATGCGGGGCATTCCGAAAACAAATAGAGATGGAAGACGAATTATATCTGTCACAGGTGTTACTGGTTTAGATAATCCGAAGCACGCGAATAATATCCAGCCGCAGACGATACTGAAAAGAACGGAATATTGTCCAATAATAGGTAGCTTCATAATGAAAAAAGATAGTAAAATAACAATGAGTGAAAGAATAAATACCTTTGGCTGTACTTCTGTATGTTGTCCATCAAGGCCAAACATGCCTTTTAAGAAGGAGCCACTCAGTTGTGCGACAAGAAGGAATAAATACGTTCCAATTACTGTAGGTGTAAAGTAGCGAACTAGTTTATCGATTAGTCCAAAAACACTAAGAATAATACAAATAATTCCGCTTAGTAGGAAAGCGTACTGAAGGACCTTAAGTGTTTCATTGCTTGATCCAAATAATACGACGCCTAAACTTGCATACAGGGAGAAAATTCCCCACCAAAGGCCTGCGGGACCTTCTTGAATAGGAAGTTTATGACCGAATATAGCTTGCAGTAGGCCGGCAAAACCGAGAACAAATAGTGTCCTTTGTACAAACGCGATAGCCTCAGCGCCGTCGAGGCCGTAACTAGTTGCGACACTAATTGGTACAATAAGACTTCCAGCTAAAATAAATAGTGCCCATTGTAAGGCAGAAAGAAATAGCTTCATTATATCAACCTCTTTCATAGATTCCATTTCTAGTATATAGGTATTTCATTTCCTTTGGCAAAGATTGTAGATAGAGAAAAGAGTTGAAATATAATATGAATGCACGTAAGCAATTATGGATAGCAGTTATATGTATGACCTTTGTTGTAATTCTAGGAACGCTAGGATTTATGACAATTGAAGAAATTAGCTTGTTTCAAGCATTTTGGATGACGATGATTACTGTATTAACGTTTGGGTATTGCGAATCCACTAACAGTTCATTATATTGATACAGTATTGTATGGAATAGAACAATCCTTTGTAATTGAAGAAATTAAAGTAGGTAAAGATTCTACCTTAGCTAGTAAATCGTTACTAGAGAGTAATGTGAGAAATCAATTTGATGTAACAATTTTAGCGTTTTTAAGGGATGGAGATATTATCCATAATCCAACGGGGCAGGAAAAACTACAAGAACATGATATGATAATAGTATTTGGTTCGGTGGAGAAACTGGGGCAATTTGAGAAAGAACTACAAAGTAAGAGGTGACAAGGAATGCAAGTATCTAGTGATAAGATTTTAAATAAAATGGCGAATGAAATTGCAAAGGCAAAAAGTAGTGAAGGACAACAATCAAAAGAACACTTATTAGTTGTACGTGCTTTATGTGATTTATTATTGGATGAACAAGTGGAGCTTTCTACGTATAGAGAACCACAAGTTCAAACACAAGTAATTGGGTCTCAGCCTATGACGACAGTTCAACCAGTTATGCCGGTTTCTGGAGAAAAAGTATATATAAAAGAAAAGGATGCAAACGGTAAATCTTTATTTGACTTTTAAAAGTAAAATCGTTTGGCTTATATGTAAAAATTGCTTATGATAAAGGTAAAAAAGGGGAATTAAGATGAAAATTTTCTTTTTACTAGGTTGTATTGCGGCAGGACTATCTGTTGCATTAGGGGCTTTTGGAGCACATGGTTTAGAAAATAAAATTTCTGCAAAAATGTTAGAAGTGTGGAAGACGGGCGTTACATATCAAATGTTTCATGCAGGTGGCTTATTCGTAGTTGCTCTATTAATGGATAAAATGCAATCATCACTTTTAAGCACTGCGGGTTGGCTTATGGTAGCTGGGATTATTATGTTCTCAGGCAGTCTTTATGCATTAAGTACAACAGGTATTAAATTCTTTGGCCCAATTACACCCCTTGGTGGTGTAGCATTTATTGTGGCGTGGATTTTAGTCGGAACTGCAGTTGTAAAAGGGCTATAAAAAAACAAAAGCTGGCATTTGCCAGCTTTTGTTTATGGTCTTGGAGCATAAGTTGCTTGTTGACTAGGTAAATACGTAATTTCTCCTGGGAATTCTACATAATCTAAGTAAATCATTAGTAGTAAATAACGCTTTCCAGATTTCGGTTCACTAATAACGATATGATCACGGCCAGCTGCCTCGATAATCCCTGTATAAGATTGTGTACCAAGCGAGCTACCACGTTCATAAGTCATTACAACTGTAGCTGGCTTACCTTTGTTTAAACGAAGGATATTTTCGATATACGATTGCTCTAGTGGTAACATCCCTTGAGAAACTGCAAGTTGAGCTTGAGCAGCTTGTTGTTGCATCGCTTGCTGTTGTTGTTGCTGTTGCTGCTGTTGTGGGGTCATTTGTTGCGGTTGCACATAAGTTCCAGATGGTTGATAAAAACCTGTTCCGTAGTACGGGTTTTGTTGCTGTGTCATTCAAAAATCCCTCCTCATTTTCATTCCTTAATATACGCCTGGACAATCTCCACCAGATGGTTGGAAGAAGCAGTGTTTTTTAAAGCGACCAGAATTTTGTTGGTCATACCAAGTTGGCGGGCAAGGACCTTCAGGTCTAAAGAACCATAAGGCGAAGTTGGCGGGCCAAAAACGTTGTCCCTGAATTGTCCGGCGGGCTAAGGCAATATCTTGTTCTCTCGCTCGTTGATAAAAATACCCTTTTTGAGTTGCTTCAAAACCACCAGGATTTTGATAAACCATTTGACGTAAATTACGTATTTTTTTGAAATCTAAACAATTTCCGCGGACACGATTTACCCCAACGTTTCCGACCATTAACATCCCTTGTTGGCCTTCTCCTTCGGCTTCAGCGCGCATCAGTCTAGCTAATAACTTAACATCTTCTTCGTTATACGCGATAACACCCATTATGTGTCACCTCTCTTTTTGGAATGCCTTGTAGAAAGAGGTTCATTTCTAGATGAAGTGTGGAACAATTACTAGTTCATACGTATGAGAAAAAGGACGCAGATATGACAACCAAACGAAGTTTTACATCTAGAGGGGAAAATAAAAAAAGCTAGCGTGAGCTAGCTTTTCATCATTAAAATACTTTAGACCATAAGTTTGAGAAGAAATCGCCAATTGAACGCATTGTTAATACGAACCAATTTGCTTTTTCTACTTCTTCAGTCGTTTTTGCAGTAACTTTTATACTTTTATTTCCGTCTAAGAAACCATATTTATCAGTTGGTTCTAAAACGATTGAACCTACTTTTGCATCTTTCTTAATAGGAGCAACTAAATGCCCATCTTCAGCAAGTGATTTATCTGCTTCAGTAGAAATTTTGTAAGGTGATTTGCTACCTTTTGCAGTAACTACTGTCACTTCTTTTTCTGGTGTAACTGTTACGTAGTCTTCTTTTCCTTTTACTACAGAAATTTTGTTGTTTTTATCTACTTTTAATTTCTGTTTTTCGAAGTTATTAAATCCATACTCAATTAATGCGCGAGATTCTGTGAAACGTTCGTCCATTGATTTCGTTTTAATAATAACAGAAATAAGACGTAAATCACCGCGTTTTGCTGTAATAGTGAATCCATATCCAGCAGTATCAGAGCTTCCTGTTTTTAAACCATCTGCTCCTTCATAAGAGAAAGCAGCACCTGGTAACATCCAGTTCCAATTTTCCATACGAATTGGTTTCGGGTGATTATCTGGGAAGTTTCTAAATCTTTGTTTTGTATCCTCTAGCATTTCTGGATACTTTGTAATAACTGTTTTTGAAAGAATCCCCATATCGCGAGCTGACATGGAGTTTTCTCCATTCGGATCAGTTCCTTCAGGATGTTTTCCTTTTAAATCAGCGTTGTTTAACCCTGTAGCGTTTACAAATTTATATTTCTTTAACCCTAGTTTTTTCGCATGTTCATTTGCAAGATTTAAGAAGTTCTTTTCACTTCCTGCAAGTAATTCTGCTAAAGCAATACTAGATCCATTCGCAGAGAAGATAACGATAGAATGATATAATTCTCTTACAGTATACTGGCGTCCCTTTTCGAACGGTACGTTAGAGAATTCATTGTTACGTGAAACTTCATAGGCGTAATCAGAAATGTTTACTTTCGTATCCCAAGTGATTTTTCCTTCTTTAATTGCTTCTAATACGGCATAAACAACAATTAATTTTGACATACTAGCGATAGCTAGTAATTCATCTGGATTTTGTTCATGCAGTATTTTTCCTGTATCTGCATCAAATAGAAGTGCAGCAGCTGCCTCTATATGTATTTTTTCTTCCGCATGGGATGTTGTTACTCCTAAGGAAGAAAATGACAATAGAGACACTAGTAAAATAGACAAGATTTTCTTCATATACATTATCACCTTCGCATCGTTATTAGCATATAGCTCGTACCATTTTAGCATAAATTTGGATGTAAAGAGGTTACAATCTTACAAGAAATTTGAAAGGAATTCGTCTATTTTTGTTCGAATTTGTAGAAAAAAGAAGGTTTTTGCAGATAAATATAGAGGGTAATAAAAAAAGGAACGAATTTCGTCCCTTTTTTATATTATATGTGTAAAAAATTTGTTACTTTTTCGCTTGGTAAAATGTTTCCGACAAAGAATGTACCGAATTCACCGTAGCGAGCACTTACTTCATCGAAGCGCATTTCATATATAAGTTTCTTAAATTGAAGAACATCGTCAGCAAATAATGTTACGCCCCACTCAAAATCGTCAAATCCAACTGATCCTGAAATAACTTGGCGCACTTTACCTGCGTACTGGCGACCGATTTTACTATGGCTGTACATAAGTTTCTTACGTTCATCCATAGGAAGCATATACCAGTTATCATTACCTTGGCGACGCTTATCCATTGGATAGAAGCAAATGTGATTTGCTTTTGGTAACTCAGGATATAAGCGAGCTAAGATTTGTGGGTTTTGGTATGGGTCTTCATCAGCTGGAAGATAGTTGCTTAGTTCAACAACAGATACGTAAGAATATGCAGGAACTAAATATTCAGCTAATGTTGTTTTATTTAATTCTGTTTCGATTTCATTTAACTCTTCCATTGTTGGACGTAAGATCATAAGCATAATATCTGCTTTTTGACCAACAACTGTATACATTGCATGACTGCCTTTTTTTGCAGTAGCTACTTCGTTCCATTTTTCAACGACATTTAAAAATTCAGACACTGCTTGTCCGCGTTCGTCACTAGATAATGTTTTCCATGCTGCCCAATCAATAGAACGTAAATCATGTAAACAATACCAGCCATCTAACGTTGTTGTTGCTTCACTCATTCTATTCACCTCAGTTAATGATATTTTACACGTTAACTATAGCATATATAGGATTAAAAACATCTACATAAAGTTTCGGCGCATAAAACTGTCACATTTATATTTACCGAAAAACGGGAGAAAATAAGGCTTAAGTAGGCTTTATTTACCGTCTGAATTTTATGAAAATATAATCATTTTCATTTTATCTATTTTTTGGGAGCTATAAGTTTAAAATATAGCTGAAAAGAAGTATTCTTAAAGGTAGAGTTTTTAACATTTGTAGGAGGGTTTATTCGTGAGCAATTTATTTACAGCAGTAAAAGAAAAAGTTCAAGGAAAAGGCATTTCTATCGTACTTCCTGAAGGAACTGATGAAAGAATTTTAGGCGCTGCAGAGCGTTTAGCAAAAGAAGAACTAGTAAAACCAATTTTAGTTGGTAATAAAGAAGAAATTAGCGCAAAAGCTGCTAGCATGAACTTAACATTAGCAGGCGTTGATATTTACGATCCAGCTACATACGAAGAGATGGATGCAATGGTAGCATCTTTCGTTGAACGCCGTAAAGGTAAAGCAACAGAAGAAGATGCTCGTAAAATTCTTAAAGACGAAAACTACTTCGGTACAATGCTTGTATACATGGGCAAAGCACAAGGTTTAGTAAGTGGTGCAGCTCATTCTACAGCTGATACAGTTCGTCCAGCACTTCAAATTATTAAAACAAAACCAGGCGTTACAAAAACTTCAGGCGTATTCATCATGGTACGTGAAGAAGAGAAGTATGTATTCGCTGATTGCGCAATTAACATTGCACCAAACAGCCAAGATTTAGCTGAAATTGGTATCGAAAGTGCGAAAACTGCTGAACTATTCGGTATTGACCCACGCGTTGCTATGTTAAGCTTCTCTACAAAAGGTTCTGCGAAATCTCCAGAAACAGAAAAAGTTGTAGAAGCAACTCGCATTGCAAAAGAAATGGCTCCTGAATTAGCTTTAGATGGAGAATTCCAATTCGATGCTGCATTCGTACCATCTGTAGCTGAGAAGAAAGCTCCAGGTTCTACAATTAAAGGTGATGCTAACGTATTCGTATTCCCAAGCCTAGAAGCTGGCAATATCGGCTACAAAATCGCTCAACGCTTAGGTAACTTCGAAGCAGTAGGACCAATCTTACAAGGCTTAAACATGCCTGTAAATGATCTATCTCGTGGATGTAACGAAGAAGAAGTGTATAAGTTAGCTTTAATTACAGCAGCTCAAGCACTTTAATTCTATAATGAATTAATATGAAAAAAGACCACCCTATTTCTTTTGAAATGAGGGTGGTCTTTTTTATTTTTCTAAACCAAGTGCCTTATTATTACGGTCAATAATACGTTGTAAATTCGTCTCATATAAAGGAACTTCATCTACTGTTAGTTGAGATGGTGTTAACTTTGGAGCGAATTGTTGCAACGTTTTTAAAAGGCGCATCATTAAATCTTGCACTGTAATTGTTTCGCCAAGTAATTCAGATAGTGAAGCCATCGTACTCGGCACAATTTCAGGATACGTAAATCGTGTTTCTTCGTCTTGAATTGCTATGTTGTAAAAGTCACGAACGAGTGCGGCACGCTCAGATCCGCTTCCTGTTGCACATAAGTAAATTTGTACAGCAACGCCTCCGCGAATACGACGCTGAGAAATACCAGCAAATTTTTGATCGCGAATGCTCAAATCATAGCTACCAGGACAATAAGAACCAACAATTTCTTTTGCCTCGATAGTAACATCGTAATCTTTTAACATTTCCTTAATTAAATGCCACATCGTATCGTATCCAAGATCGATGTCGATACCTTTTTCTGTTTCTTGGAATAAAAGTGATACGTTTAAAACACCTTCATCAAGTACGACCGCAAGTCCACCGGAATTACGAACGATAACATTAAAGTCGTTTTCTTTTAAAAAGGAAATACCTTCTTCTAAATGTGGTAGGCGTGAATCTTGAATGCCAAGAACAATTGTATTGTGATGAACCCAAGAGCGCATTGTTGCAGCGGATAGACCATTTCCAATACTTGTGCATAACGTGTCATCCATTGCGAATGACTGCAGTGCATGGAATGTTGGTCCTAAACTAGACTGGTCCACAATACGCCACTCTGGCTGAGATAAAATCGAACGGGAATTGCTCATATAACTAACCCCTTATTTATAAAATGACAACCTCTATTATAGCAAAAAATGAAGAAAGGGGTTTTCTCGGATATAAAGTGAAACTTTAATCAGTGGGGGTTTTGTTCATCCCCCACTGATTATTAGCCCTCACCAATCGGGCGTTTACGGGCAGCAGGGCTCCCACCTAACTTCTTTGCTCCAGCTGAATTTTGAGGTGGGAGTTTTACTGACCGCAAATAGTGGGATAGAGGGGGATTTTGAAGTGAAAGAATAAAAAGGATGCATTGCATGCATCCTTTTTATTCTGCAATTTTTTCTAAGTTACCGTTTCGATCCATGCGGAAAGATGTTTGTGAGCGTTCCTCATCATCCATTACTGCTAATTTACGAGCACGGTTCATAATATTCATAAGTGTTTCGTAATCCTCTTGTACAGTATGAGATTGTTGTTCTAATTTTTCTAGTTTCCTTTCTAGTTCTTCATTTCGCAAGATTTGCGCTTTAATTTCTTGTTTCAATCTCGTATTCTCGTTTTCAAGAGCTGTTACTTTTATATTTGAAGATCCAACTGTTTGTAAAAAGTAAATAACATCTTGCATTGTTATTGAGCTTTTTGGAGCAGGGACAGTCGGCTCTTGATATGGAATAGCTTCTGTATATTGAACAGCTGTTTCATACGGTACGTGTTCTTCATAATCAGTTATCGCTTCTGAAGCTGGTGGTGTATAAAGCAAACGTTTTTTTGCCTGTTCACCGCCCACAGCACGCATTTTATCTTTACGATGTTTTTTTGCTAGTTGAAGAGCTTGTTCATAGCTATAGCGAACAACAGCATTCCAGCGAAAACCACAAGCAGCGGATGTGCGATTTAACTGATCTCCTACTTCTTCAAAAGCATTTAATTGAGTACTTCCTTCTCGAACATGGCGAAGCACCGTTTCAGCAAGTAATAAATCGTCCTCGTCTGTCCAAGCATCTTGTCTTACTTTCATAGATTCAACTCCCTTTCTTTTTATGAACTTCCTATTTTTATAATGGGCAAAAAAATGAGCTTTTATACAAAGCTTTTAAAAATATGGTAGATTTCAATGAAGAGAAGAAATATGGCTATGAATGATGAAAGCTTTTGAAGGAGAAAATATAAAAAATAGGTAGCCTTATATAGGAATAGAGCTACGCCCGGAGACTTGCAACAAGCTTCAAAGAGCGGTAAAATACCATTTAGTGTTTATTTTTAAATGTACTTGTGAAAAGTTAAAATTGAGGAAGTGTTATATATAATGGGAAACGAATTTCGTGTGTGCGATGATTGTCAGGCGACGAACGTTAAAACGCTGATTCCGAAGTTAAAAAAAGTAGATTCATGTGCAACGATTGAAGTTGGATGTCAGTCTTACTGCGGTCCTGGTCGTAAAAAATCATTCGCATTTGTAAATAATCGTCCAGTTGCAGCTCCAACGGAAGATGAATTAATTACAAAAATTGAAGTAAAGTTAAATAAGTAAGAAAAAGAAGAGTGAACAGATTACTCTTCTTTTTTTATGCCCATAAGATAGCGCTTTGTATGAATTCGTATTTCAAAATAATGGTTGACAGCCTTTTGGGGCGCTAGGTAGAATAGAAAGTGTGATTCTGAGAATCATTATCACGAAAAAAATCAATTCACCTAATTTTTTTATTGTTATTTGAGAATAAATTTCATTTTATTAAATATATGTTGTTGGTTAGGATGGTTGAGGGATGGAAGCGAGCGCAAGGAGTATAGAACAGCAAGATGTGAATGTTAAAGAGATTAAGAGCAGACCGCTCGTTGCTTCTATTATTTTAATAGCAGGCACAATTTTGTTAGCTTTAAGCATGGCAGTTTCTATTTCGTTTGGTGCAGCAGATATTAGTTTAAAGACCGTTTGGCAAGCTGTATTTCAGTTTGATGGGTCTATAACGCATCATAACGTAATTCAAGAACTTCGCATGCCTAGAGCAATAGGGGGCGTAGTTGCAGGTGCCTTTTTAGCGGTATCAGGAGCAATTATGCAAGGTATGACACGAAATCCACTTGCATCCCCATCGTTAATGGGGATTACAGATGGTGCTGTATTCGGGATTGCAATTATGTATGCATTCTTCCCTAATTCACCTTATTTAATGTTTGTTATCGCATCTTTTATTGGAGCTGCGTTTGGAGCGAGCATTGTATATGGTATTGGGTCTTCTTCACCAGGTGGATTAACGCCTGTGAAATTAGCTTTAGCTGGTGCAGCAATTAGTGCTTTATTAGGGGCAATTTCATCTGGAATTGCATTGTACTTCAACCTTGCCCAAGAGGTAAGTATGTGGAATGCAGGCGGTGTTGCCGGAGTGAAATGGCAAAGTATTAATATGTTAGTACCGATTGGTCTTGTTTGTCTCGCTATAGCAATTATGATGTCGAGATATATTACAATTTTAAGTTTTGGTGAAGAAATTGCGATTGGACTTGGTCAAAATACGACATTAATTAAATTTATCGGAACAGTACTTGTTCTTGTATTAACGGGTTCTGCGGTTTCTATGGCAGGATCAGTTGGATTTGTTGGACTTGTAATTCCGCATATGACTCGTTTCCTTGTAGGCTCAGATTATAGATGGGTTATTCCATGTTCTGCAGTTTTAGGTGGATTGTTAATTGAATGTGCAGATATGCTATCTCGCGTTATTAATCCACCGTTTGAAACGCCAATTGGAGCAATTACAGCGCTAATTGGAGTTCCATTCTTCCTCTACTTAGCACGTAACGAAGGGAGAGGAAAAATGTGAGGACGAGCGTCTTAACAAAAAAGAACGTTTCTATTTTAACGATTTTAGTAGGGTTAATCGTTGCTATATTTTTAATAAGTTTAAATACAGGAACATTTAAAATACCTCCAATAGATGTATTAAAGTCATTGGTTGGATTAGGTGCAGAAGATCAATCTGTTATTTTATTTGAATTTCGTATGCCACGTATGGTTATAGCTATATTAGTTGGTTCTGCGTTAGCTATGTCAGGTGCAATTTTGCAAGGGTTATCACGAAATCCACTTGCTGATCCAGGTATTATAGGTATTAACGCCGGAGCGGGATTAACAGTTGTTGTATTCGTCTACTTTTTCTTTGGAAAAGTTGGAACTGGTACATTCTTATCTGTATTTATCCTTCCATTCTTCGCACTAATTGGTGCGATATTAGCAGCGGTTATCATTTATTTACTAGCATGGAAAGACGGCGTTTCATCCACTCGATTAATTCTTGTTGGTATCGCTGTTGCAGCCGGATTTGGTGCTGTTAGTTTAATTTTTTCTATGAAGATGACATCTAATGATTTCCGCTTTGCAACAATTTGGTTGGCAGGAAGTTTATGGGGAACAGATTGGAAGTTCGTACTAAGTGTACTCCCATGGATGGTTATTTTCTTACCACTTGCCATTAGTAAAGCGCACATATTAAATGTAATGAATTTAGGCGACTCTACAGCAGTTGGCCTTGGTGTAAACGTAGAAAAAGAAAGACGTAAATTATTATTTATTGCAGTTTGTTTAGCTGGTGCATCTGTTGCTGTTGCGGGCGGAATCGGTTTTATCGGTTTAATGGCTCCGCATTTAGCGAGAAGCCTCGTTGGTGGTAAACATCAAATTATGTTACCAACGGCTGCATTAATAGGGACGTTCTTGCTTTTATTTGCAGATGTAATCTCAAGAAGTGTGTTACCAACTTCAGAAATACCGGTCGGTCTTGTCATTTCTGTAATTGGCGCACCATATTTCATATATTTACTTATGAGGACAAAATAAAGGGAGGCTTTTTGTATGGCAACTTTAGCAGTTGATGCGGTATCTGTTGGCTATAATGAAGGGTTAATTATAGATGGATTAACAGTTGAAATTCCGGAAGGGCAAATTACAACGATTATTGGACCAAATGGTTGTGGGAAATCTACATTATTAAAAACGGCTTCTCGTATTTTGAAAGCAAAACGAGGTACTGTTTATCTTGATGGAAAAGCAATTGAGAAACAGCCAACGAAAGAAATCGCAAAGAAAATGGCGATTTTACCACAAACTGCAGAAGTGCCAACAGGCCTTACTGTGTTTGAACTTGTTTCATATGGACGTTTTCCTCATCAAAAAGGATTTGGAACATTGAAGGAAGAGGATTATCGCTACATTCATTGGGCACTTGAAGTAACTGGGATGACAGAATTCGCAAATCGTCCAGCAGAAGCTTTATCAGGTGGTCAGCGTCAACGTGTATGGATTGCGATGGCTCTTGCACAAGGAACAGATTTACTCGTGTTAGATGAACCAACAACATACTTAGATATGGCTCATCAACTTGAAGTATTAAACTTACTGAAGAAGTTAAACAAAGAAGAAGGCAGAACGATTGTTATGGTTATTCACGATTTAAATCATGCTTCTCGTTTCTCTGATCATATGATTGCATTAAAAGCTGGGAAGTTAATGAAACAAGGAACGCCAGATGAAGTTATGACAAGTGAAACGCTTCGTAACGTATTTGAAATCGAAGCTCAAATCGTTCCATGTCCAGTAAACTGTAAACCAATTTGTTTAACATACGATTTAGCGATGATTAATAATCAATTGCGTAAAAAAGCATAATTAATAGAATTTCCCCCTCTTAAAGAGGTGAGAGGGGGAGTTCTAATGGACGTTGAGCTTCTTACCCACGGATGGGAAGTTGAACGCCCGTTAGAACGGGTTATAAACAACAATTAATAAAAATATATTAATTAAATGTTGTTTTCGTTTCTTATAGTTACATGCAAATTATAAGAGAAATACAGCTAGAAGGAGTCGGAATATGAAGAATTTTAAAATGGCACTATTAGCAATGGTACTAGTTGTTACTTCTGTACTATTTGCAGCTTGTTCTAACAAAGAAGAAGAAAAGAAAGCAGATGCGAAGACTGAAGAGCGCACTGTACAACACGCAAAAGGGGAAATTAAAATCCCTGCAAATCCAAAGAAAATTGCTGACCTTAGTGGTTCAACAGAAGAATTATTAATTTTCGGTATGAAACCGATTATTACTGCAAATACAACACAAGAAAAAATTGATGGACATATCGCAAAGAAATTAGAAGGTGTGAAACCAGTAGGTTCTGCTTGGGGCGATAAAATTAACATCGAAGCAGTGGCTGCTGCAAAACCAGATTTAATTATTGTAAACAATCGTCAAGAAAAGATTTATGATCAATTATCTAAAATTGCACCAACAGTTATGTTAAAAACTCCATTAGACCAATGGCGTCCAAAATTCGAAGAAGTAGGTCAAATCTTCGGTAAAGAGAAAGAAACAAAAGAATGGTTCAAAAAGTATGATGAAAAAGCAAGCAAATTACATGACAAAATCGTTGCTAAAACTGGCGATGCAACATTCATGAAAATGGCTGCATATCCAAATGCATTCCGTGTATACGGTGACTACGGTTACGGTAGCGTAATCTTTGGTGATTTAAAATTACCAGCAGTTAAAGGTACACCAACTGATAAACCGTTAGTACAAATACAAAAAGAAGCTTTAATTGATTACAACCCAGATTACTTATTCGTATTTACAACTGGTGATGGTTCTCAGCGCTTAAAAGAATTCCAAGAAGAATCAATTTGGAAAAATATGAACGCTGTTAAAAATAACCATGTATTTACAATCAGTAATGAAGATGTAAACAAAGGATACTTCCCACTAGGTAAAGAAATGATCCTAGACGAAGTTACTGAGTTCATTTTAGGAAAATAATATATAAAGAAAAATCACTTTTACGTCGGTAAAAGTGATTTTTCTTTATATAACAGGAATTAATATAGTCTTTCATTTCTTTCTGTTTCCTATATCGTTTATAATATATAGTAAGAATGCAGTAAAGAAAGGGGGATGTCGGAAAGTGGTATATTTAAACGACAAACTCAGCGAAACAAAAGTGTTTAAAGACCCAGTACATAAATATGTGCACGTGCGTGATCGCGTTATTTGGGATTTAATCGGAACGAAAGAATTTCAACGCTTGCGCCGTATTAAGCAGCTTGGAACGACATTTTTTACATTTCACGGTGCAGAGCATAGTCGCTTTACTCATTCGTTAGGTGTGTATGAAATTATTCGTCGTATGATTGATGATGTGTTTGATGGCAGACCAAATTGGAATGCTGAAGATAGATTGTTATGTTTATGTGCTTCATTACTTCATGATGTCGGTCACGGCCCATTTTCTCATTCATTTGAAAAAGTATTTTCGTTAGATCATGAGAAATTCACGCAAAAGATTATCGTTGGTGATACGGAAATTAATCGTGTATTAAGCCGTGTGGATAAAGATTTCCCGCAAAAGGTAGCAGATGTAATTGCGAAAACATCTACTAATAAATTAGCGATTAGTATGATTTCAAGCCAAATTGATGCTGATCGTATGGATTATTTATTAAGAGATGCATATTTTACTGGTGTAAAGTATGGGAACTTTGATATGGAACGTATACTGCGTGTCATGCGCCCGTATGGTAATCAAGTTGTCATTAAAAATAGTGGTATGCATGCTGTAGAGCATTATATTATGAGTCGTTATCAAATGTATTGGCAAGTATATTTCCATCCGGTAACACGTAGTGCAGAAGTAATTTTAACGAAGATTTTACACCGAGCTAAATCACTGCATGAGAAGTATTATGCGTTTAAATATCATCCTGTTCATTTCTATTCTTTATTTGAAGAAGAAGTAACAGTAGAGGACTATTTAAAGCTAGACGAGAACGTAATGTATTATTACTTCCAAGTATGGCAAGACGAAGAAGATCCAATTTTAAGGGACTTATGTCGCCGTTTTATGAATCGAAATCTATTTAAATATGTAGAGTTTACAGATAAACACGGTTTAGATAATTGGATGGAATTAAGTAGCTTATTTAAAAAGATTGGACTAGATCCAGAGTATTATTTAGTTGTGGATTCAACATCAGACTTACCGTATGACTTTTACCGCGCAGGAGAAGAAGAAGAGCGTCTACCAATCTTACTCCTTATGCCGAACGGGGAACTTAGGGAGCTTTCGCGCGAATCGGATATTGTTGAGGCGATTACAGGTAAGAAGCGAACAGATCAAAAGCTATTCTATCCACATGATTTAATCTATGAAGATGGAAGAAAAGGAAAATATAAAGAGAGAATTATCGAGTTGTTAGAAGGAAAAAAATAAGAAGCAGCTAAGAGCTGCTTCTTATGAAAAAACTTGAAATTATTTGTCGCTTAAGCGTTTTCCGCCAACTGCATAATGGTTTTTAGACATTTCTTCGATGAAAACAACGATGTTTTCTTCAGGAGCACCAGTTGTTTCGCTTACTGCTGCTGTTACTTTCTCAGCAAGAGCTTTCTTTTGTTCTTCTGTGCGTCCTTCTAGCATTTTCACTGTTACGTATGGCATATATAATCGCTCCTTTTATGTAAGTTACACTCTTATTATAGCGGATTATGAGGAAGAACAATCGGAAAAACAAATAATTTCTTTTTTTGACATATTGAAGAGGAGATGAGTTATGGATCAGTTATTTAGATACCCATTGCAACAAATTCCATTGGTAGCAATGGCGATCATTATTGCGCTATCTGTGCATGAATTTGCACATGCGTATGTTGCATATAAATTTGGAGACGATACAGCGAAAAAGCAAGGACGTTTAACGTTATCACCGAGGGCTCATTTAGATCCTATCGGTATGATTGCTGTATTAATTCTTGGATTCGGTTGGGCAAGACCCGTGCCTGTTAACCCATATAACTTTAAAAGACCGCGTCTTGCAGGAATATTAGTTTCTATTGCGGGACCGATAAGTAATCTTATCTTAAGTGCAATTGGTTTAATTATTTGGTATAGCTTAATAACATTTGGTGTGTTAAATGCGATGCCACTTGCAGTAGCAGATACGCTGGATCAATTTTTCCAAATTTTTATTATGCTTAATATTGTTTTACTTGTATTTAATTTATTACCAATCCCGCCACTTGATGGTTATCGCGTTGTGGAAGATTTAGCACCAGCAAATATTCGTGCGAAAATGACACAGTATGAAAAGTATGGATCAATTGCGTTATTAATTCTTGTTATTACACCGCTTAGCAATTACACAATTCAACCTATTTTCAATGTTGTTATTCCATATGTATTAGTATTTTTACAAAATATCATTGCGCCTATTTTCAGGCTTTTATAATCATTAAGCGAGGAGGAGTTTACATATGACAGAGAAAAAGAAAAAAATCGGTTTTAATATTGTAAAGAACGACTCAACAGATGGACATGGTGGGTTTGGTGTTGGATCATTAAGTTTAGAAAATATTTCTCCTGTATTTGTTGATGTATTAGAGAAAACTGCGTTCGTTGATATCGGTGCGATGCATGCGCGTAGTACAGTAGAAAAAGGAATTAAGTTTTTAACAAATAAAGATGAAGTTCCGAATGGAAAACCGTTTTGGCTCGTTTGGGTAACAATTGAAAGAACACCAAACGGTGCTTATTACGCAGGTGCAACAGCTTGTGAAATGACTGTTGACCGTGAAATTCGCCGCGGATATAAATCACTTCCAGAGCATGTAAATAAAATGGATAAATCACTAAAGCGTTACATCATGATTGATCATATGGATGAATCATCTAAAAAAGTACTTGGTACATTCTTAAAAGAGCATAATGAAGCAATTTGGAACGAATCTAGTGAAGAATTGCGCCACGCATTATTAGGTGAATAAAAGAAAAGGATGTCTCATTAGTCAATTTTTGACTAGTGAGACATCCTTTTTATTTTGTGAATAGGACTATGGGATATGAAAATATATCAGCGATTTTTAGAATATATTTAACGTAACTTGAAATATATCAACGATTCAACAAGGAATATCGATTTACCGAAAAAGAATGACAATAGCCTTTTTTTTACCACGGGAGATATTTTTTCCACCAACCCGTCTTTTTCTTCTCTTCACTAACCTTTTCGAACTCTTCCTTATCATCAACGTGATCCATACAATACTCTGTTGGCTCTGTACCTTTTGCAAAATACATTTTCACAGAAATGGGACAATTCTTTGTAGCAATCTTACCGTTTTCAGGATTAACATCGACTGCAACAACATCTGCTGGTTGTTTGAACTCTTGTTTAGGCTGTCCATCTAATCCTTTTTCCATTGTATCGGTCCATATTTTTTTTGCGTACCCTTGTTCTGCTACGTTTGAAATGGATTTAGGTTGATCGTATCCAATCCAAACCCCTGTTACAAGTTGTGGGGTAAATCCAATCATCCAACTATCAGTTTCTGTAGAACCAGACTTTCCAGCATATGTTCTTGATAGTTTTGATAACATCGATTGACCGGTCACAGCGGCATAACTGCTTAGTTTTTTATTAAACATACCTGCCATCATTTCTTCCATCACAAAGGCTTTGCTTTTATCTAGAACTTGTTTACTTTCTAAATGAGCGTCGTATAGCATATTTCCTTCATGATCAACGATGCGCCTTATAAAGGTTGGTTTTACTTCTTTCCCGCCGTTTGCAAACATGCTATAAGCATTGACCATTTCAATTGGTTTTACAGGAGATGTGCCGAGAGCAAGAGATGGAACATCTTTTAATGCGCTAGTAATACCGAATTGCTTCGCTGTTTTTGTAAGAATGTCTTCGCCTAAAAATAGATTTGTCTTCACAGCATATACGTTATCAGAAACAGCGAGTGCTTGTGCCATTGTCACAAAATCGTCAGCATAATAGTTTTTATAGTTTTTTGGTTTATACTTTGAAACACCGTCACCTAAAGTGAATACCGTGTATTCGCTTTTTAAGCGTGTGGCAGGGGTGAATCCTCGTTCTAAGGCTGCATAATATAGGAACGGCTTAAATGTAGAACCGGGCTGACGAGCGGCTTGTGTAGCCCTGTTAAATTGACTCGTATTATAATCAGTTCCACCAACAAGGGCAGCCACTTCACCCGTTTTTGGATTCATAGAGACGAGGGCAGTTTGGATGTTTGTTGTTTCAGGTATATGATTTTTTACAGCTTGCTCTGCTACAGATTGTAATTTAGGGTCTAGCGTTGTATAAATACGCAAGCCACCTCGCTGTAAGGCTTGCTCATCTAATCCGATATCACGAAGAAGAGAAGCTTGTACAGCATCTTGGAAATAAGGTGCAATTTCTGCAACTTTTTTCGTATCCAATGAGGCAAAAGTAAGTGTTTCTTTTTTTGCTGAGGCAGCTTGCTGTTTTGTAATATACCCTTGTTCTACCATTTCATTTAGTATGAGAGATTGACGCCCTTTAGCACGCTCTTCTTTTAAAAAGGGAGAGTAGAAACTAGGTCCTTTCGGAATGCCTGCGAGCATACTAGCTTCTGCTAATGTTAATTCTTTTGCAGTTTTATCGAAATACAGGCGGGAAGCAGCTTCAATTCCGTAAGCACCATGCCCGTAATAAATTGTATTTAAATACCCTTCTAAAATATGATTTTTATTATAGTTCACTTCCAGACGGACGGTATACATTGCTTCTAATAGTTTACGCTTCCACGTTTTATCATGATCTAAGTATAGGTTACGAGCATACTGTTGTGTGATAGTACTAGCACCTTGTACTTTTGCCATTGCTTTTAAATCGGCAACAATAGCACCAGCAATGCGCTTCATATCAAAGCCATGATGTTTGTAGAATCGTTGATCTTCAATAGATAGTGTCGCCCCTTTTACATAAGGAGAAATTTCATCGAGAGATACATTATAGCGTTTTTGCATTTCATTACTTTGTCCTATAACAGTGTCATCATTAGCGTAAAAGACACTCGTTTGCGGAACCGCAACAGGGGGAGGTCCCATAATTTTTGCAGCTACAATGATAATAAAAAAGGAAAAAACGAAAAAAAGAACACATGAAAACATTACGGTGAAGAAAAGACGTTTATATTTTTTAAGTTTTGGATTCATAGTTTGATCCATCTTTTTCAGCCCCTCATTAATACAAGCATTATTGTATTAGTATTGAGGGTTTTCGTTTATTTTAAACAATGAAATTTCCAAAATAAAAAGAGCCCCTTCATTTAAGAAAGGAGCTCAAAAGCACGCGCTGGCCAATCGGTAATAATAACATCTACGCCGTAATCAATCATAGTTTGTAAATCTTTATATTCATTAATGGTGTAAGGACGAAAAACGTATCCTTGCCCCTGTGCTAATTGGACAAACTCTTTCGTTAATAATTGAAAGTTTGGATGTAATCCAGTCGCCTCGCGCCTTTTTGCTTCAGCAATAGGATCTGCAAGTGGTGTATCGTACAAAATCGCTCTTGGAATTTCTGGAGCAATTTCTGCTAATAATGAAACGGAATCGTGGTTAAATGATGAAAATGCAATTTGATTGGATAGATGATATTCACGAACGAGAGCGACGACCTTTTCTTCAATAGTTGGATAGTGAATAACATCTGTTTTTAATTCAATGTTAAGTTGTAAATTTGTTGTAGAGAGCCAAATAAATACTTCTCGTAACGTTGGGATTTTTGCCTCATGGAAAGAAGGGTCTTTATGGCTACCAGCATCTAAAACTTGTAATTCTTCTACAGTTTTTTCAGAAACAAGTCCCACGCCATTTGTTGTACGGTTCACTGTTTCATCATGAATAACAACTAGTTCACCGTCTTTTGATAGATGAACATCAAGTTCAATTCCGTGAGCACCAATGCGTTCAGCCTCTTGGAAGGCAATCATCGTATTTTCTGGGTGTGTTCCTTTTACCCCGCGATGAGCGAAAATAAGTGGTTTATTCATGTGGAAATCTCCTTATCATCTCTTTTCTTTCATTATGAAACTGCTTTAAGAAAAATACAATTCATATGACAAACATTTACAAAAGTATAATAGTTGCACAAAAGTTAACGTTAACGTAAAATGTAATAATCCGGTGAAGGGAGGAATACACATGTATAAAATTGATGAAGTAACAAAGCAAGTCGGTTTAACAAAGCGTACACTTCGTTATTATGAGGAAATTGGTTTAATTCATCCCCCAGAACGCAGTGAAGGGAATATTCGCCTGTATACAGACGAGGACATTGCAAGAATTAAAAGGATTGTGGAAGCGAAAGAAGTGCTAGGAATTACGCTTCAAGAAATGCAACATTTCTTATCGTTAAAAGAAAGAATGGAACAAAGAAGAAATAGTGAGAATCCGCGTGACCGTGAAGTGATTCAAGAAATTAAAGAGATGCTTGAAGAACAAGTGCAAACGTTAGACGAGAAAATGGAGCAAATGCAGCGCGTGAGGGCAGAGCTAGAGGATAGTTTAAGCCGTGCAGTTACCTTTTTAGAGAATACAAAAGGAGAGTAATCAAAATGGAGAGCAAACAAAAATTAGGGAGATTGATTACAGTGGTGGCTACCTTCCTTGCCTTTTCAGGTATAGGGGTAGTCGACCCAATTTTACCAAGTATTGCTGAACAAATTGGTGCATCGCATTGGCAAGTCGAGATGTTATTTACATCATATATTTTAACGATGGCAATTATGATGTTACCAGCTGGAATATTTGCATCAAGATTTGGTGATAAACGAATGATGACGATTGGTCTTGCGATTGTGACTGTATTTGCATTTATATGTGGTATATCGCAAACGATTGCTCAATTATCTATTTTCCGCGCTGGGTGGGGATTAGGAAATGCGATGTTCTTCGCAACGGCGATGACATTATTAATTGCATTAAGTAAAGAAGTTCATGAAGCAGTAGGACTATATGAGGCAGCCATTGGTTTAGGAATGGCAGGTGGACCATTATTAGGTGGAATATTAGGTGGACATTCTTGGCGTTACCCATTTTTTGCGACGAGTATTTTAATTTCCTTAGCATTTATTTTAGTTTTCTTTTTTGTAAAAGAACCGGAGCGAAAAGTGAAGCGTAAAGCAGCAGGCATGGGAGAATTACTTAACCTGGTGAAGTATAAACCATTTATGCAAGGTGCCATTTCAGGGATGTTATATTACTACGGATTTTTCGTCGTTTTAGCATATTCACCACTTATTATGCATTTATCTGCTATTCAATTAGGATTTGTATTTTGTGGATGGGGATTAGCGCTAGCTTACGGATCAGCAATTTTAGCACATAGGTTAGAAGGTAAATATGAACCGAAAACAGTGTTGAAGGGTAGTTTACTCGTATTTGCGATGTTATTAATTGCACTATTCTTTGTGAAAATTATGTGGTTACAAATCGTGTTAATTGTTCTATCTGGATTAGCATCAGGATTAAATAATGCGTTATTTACAAGTTATGTAATGGATATTTCACCTTATGAAAGATCTGTTACATCAGGTGTTTATAACTTCGTTCGTTGGTTAGGAGGAGCGATTGCTCCAATTTTATCAGGAGTCATCGGTCATACAGTTTCGCCACAAAGCCCGTTTTTAGTCGGTGGAATTGTTGTGTTAGTCGGTTGCGTTATGATCTTAATTCCAATTCGTAAACCGGTAGAAATAGAGACAAAAGCCCTTTCTTAAGAAAGGGTTTTCTTTCCTATTACAAAGCAAACCTTTTTCGCATATATGTTAGAACCCTCTGACTAAAATATATTTTCGGTATTTTTGTACTTTTAACTATACTTTTTGGATGTTTTGTTTTATTTTTGTTAGGGGACATTAATGATGTCCCTATTATAAATTTGCAGCGAAAGGCGTGATTGTACGATGGAACTATGGTTCACTGAAAAACAAACAAAGCATTTTGGAATTACGGCGCGTATTAACCGCACATTACATACGGAGCAAACAGAATTCCAAAAACTTGATATGGTTGAAACGGAAGAGTTCGGAAACATGCTTATTTTAGACGGCATGGTTATGACAACAGAAAAGGACGAGTTCGTTTATCATGAAATGGTAGCGCACGTACCTTTATTTACACATCCAAACCCTGAAAACGTATTAGTTGTTGGCGGAGGCGATGGTGGTGTTATTCGTGAAGTGTTAAAACACCCAAGCGTGAAGAAAGCAACTCTTGTTGAAATCGATGGAAAAGTAATTGAGTACTCTAAGCAGTACTTACCATCAATTGCAGGTGCATTAGACAATGAGCGTGTAGAAGTAAAAGTAGGAGACGGTTTCCTACACATCGCAGAAAGTGAAAACGAATATGACGTAATTATGGTAGATTCTACTGAGCCAGTAGGCCCAGCAGTAAACTTATTTACAAAAGGCTTCTACGCTGGAATTTCAAAAGCGTTAAAAGAAGATGGTATTTTCGTTGCCCAAACGGACAACCCTTGGTTTACACCAGAACTAATTACAACTGTATTTAAAGACGTAAAAGAGATTTTCCCAATTACCCGTCTATACACAGCAAACATTCCGACGTATCCAAGTGGACTTTGGACGTTCACAATCGGATCTAAAAAACATGATCCATTAGAAGTAAGTGAAGAGCGTTTCCATGAAATCGAAACGAAATATTACACAAAAGAATTACACAATGCAGCATTCGCACTACCGAAATTTGTTGGCGATTTAATTAAGTAAGAAAATCGAGTTCGAACAAATAAGGTGCAAGTAGTTCATTTAAGGTGTTTGTCCAGAAGGCTTGAACATGCTAGCTACTTGCACTTCTGTAAAGAAAATTGTCTTCTTATCGTTAAAAAAGAAGACCCCGGTAAATCGAGAAAGAGGAGCAGTGCGCTCCAAATTTGAGAAATAGTGAAAGGTTGGGATACCTTAAGTTCCACATAAGGAGGAAAAGAATATGCGTTTTGATGAAGCTTATTCAGGTAAAGTATTTATTAAAAGTCATCCAAGTTTTGAAGAGTCAGAGGCAGTTATTTACGGGATGCCAATGGATTGGACAGTAAGCTACCGTCCAGGTTCTCGCTTTGGCCCTGCACGTATTCGTGAAGTATCGATTGGACTAGAGGAATACAGTCCATATCTAGATCGTGAACTAGAAGAAGTAAAGTATTTTGATGCGGGTGATATTCCATTACCATTTGGGAACCCACAACGCAGCATAGACATGATTGAAGAATATGTATCAAAACTATTAGATGCCGATAAGTTTCCACTAGGTCTCGGCGGTGAGCACTTAGTGTCTTGGCCAATTTTTAAGGCAATGGCAAAAAAATATCCGGATTTAGCAATCATCCACATGGATGCTCATACTGATTTACGTGAATCGTATGAAGGGGAGCCTTTATCCCACTCTACACCAATTCGTAAAGTGTGTGATTTAATTGGTCCGGAAAACGTATATTCTTTCGGAATTCGTTCTGGAATGAAGGAAGAATTTGAATGGGCAAAAGAAGTAGGTATGAACTTATACAAATTTGACGTATTAGAACCGTTAAAAGAAGTATTACCGAAACTTGCAGGACGCCCAGTCTATGTCACAATTGACATTGACGTATTAGACCCAGCTCATGCTCCTGGAACAGGAACGTTAGAGGCTGGAGGTATCACATCTAAAGAACTATTAGATTCCATCGTAGCAATTGCAAATTCAAATATAAATGTAGTTGGAGCAGACTTAGTAGAAGTAGCTCCTGTCTACGACCATAGTGATCAAACACCAGTCGCAGCAAGCAAATTCGTGCGGGAAATGCTGCTCGGTTGGGTGAAATAAAAGTGAAGCCGACTGTTTAGACGCAAGGGTCTAGAAGGCGTAACTGGATAAAGTAAGAGCCTCCTATATGACTAGGGGCTCTTATGTGTCGGTAAGTCGATATATTTAAAAATCGCCGATATAATTTCATTTACCATAGCAAGACATGAAAAAAAGAGTTATTCTCAAAAGATGAGAATAACTCTTTTTCTTATGCAACTTTCTCTTCCGAAGTAATGCCGCGAATTTCATCAGCAGAGCGGATCGGATATTTGCGGAACACAATAGACCCGATGTATCCGACAATAGTGGTAACGATTCCACATAGTACAGCAGCGATCGTTACTTTTATAACGTCATTAAATCCGAACAAGACGAGAAGCCCTGGAATTGGTGATGCTGTTCCTGGCGCATTATTAACGAGCTGGAATAGCGATGTAATAATACCGGCAAGTGCACCGCCAACAAAGTTTGTCATATAGATAGGAATTGGATTAGCTGAGACAACATCGGCTTGTGTTAACGGCTCGATTGCCACGGCGATTGTATCTTTCTTTGAACAGATTTTTAGTCGTTTAAAGAAAATGAAGTTCATTGGGGCAGAAGCTGCTACGGCAAGACTACCAATTGCCATTGGTAAACCAGTTAATCCAAGCATTGCAGTTAGTGCCATAGAACTTAGTGGAGATGTAGAAATAACTGTGATTAATCCACCAAGCATAATCCCCATAATGATAGGACTTTCTGTAGTTGCAACTGAAATCATAGAACCGATTTTACCGAGTGTTGCGTTAACGAGTGGATCCATAAGCATGGCCATTCCACGTGAAATTGGTGCGGCAATAAATAGAATTGCTAAAAATTCTACACCAGCTGGTAATTTCTTTTCGAGAAATTTCACGACGAAGGCACAAACGTATCCAGCGAAAAATCCTGGTAAAATACCGAATCCACTAGTAGCGATACCGATTAAAACAGCGTATACGGGTGAAACGCCGATTGCTAATGCTACTAAAATTGCTGCTGCGACACCGCTCATACTACCAGAAGCTTCTCCTACTGATTGTAAAAAGTCATTATGAAACATTTCTCCACCTATATAACGGTGAAATGCTTCAATAAGAAAACTTGCGATTGCTGCATTAGCTAAAGCACCCATCGCTTTCATTCCGTAAGGCGCACGGTAACTGAAAAGTGTAAATAGACAAAGTACAACAAGCAATAGTGCTAAACCTTGCAAGATAGCCATTTGAAAACTGTCTCCTTTGATTTTTGTAATAAAAATTTGTATCATTCAATAATAATATAAAAGTTTGTTAAACGGAAAAATTTTTTAGTGGGAAATTGCTGTAAGGTGAAAAACTCTTACAATAATGTAAGGAAAGTGTAAGGCATTTCGATAGAGTATAGTATGCTTTTTTTCGTATAATACAGGTATAGACATACGGTTAGTGAGAAAGCAGTGCAAACAGGAGGCGCATTTATGAAATTGGTAATTAAGGTTTTAGCTGTGTTCGCCATTATTTTAGGTGGAACAGCATATTATTTAAACACGAAAACAGAAGGTGTGCATGCTTTTGTAGACAACTTCTTTTCAAATAAAGAAATACAAGATTATTATGCTGTTATAGATAAAAGTGAGAAAAAAGACGATGAATATTTGTATACATTTAAAGGGTATACAGAAGATGGAAAGCTACAAGTTATTAAAAGAATGGTGAACCGTGAATTGCATACGGGTGCTTTTATAAAAATTTATGCGAAAGGTATGCAGGGAAAAGGGTGGGCTGAAATCCCGAAAGAATCAATCCCGCAAAAAGCGTTGCAAAAAATAGAAAAACCATAAAAGGAGCGAATCGTTCGCTCCTTTTTAGTGCGTTAAAATGGTGATAGCTGAACTTTCTTTATTAGAAATGATTTTTGCACGTCCGCCAATTGGGAAAGTAAAGATTGGAGTTGTATGTCCGAAACTTGCATTCGCAATAATAGGGATATGTGCAAGTTCAGGCTTTGAAGCAATCATTTCTTGAATGTCCTCTATCATACATTCTGCTCCTTTTTGCATTCTTCCTATAACGATACCTTTTACGTATTCAAAATCAGTTTGCTGCATAAGAGAATATAAATATCGATCGAAAGTTTTTAGGGTAGCTTTTCCGGTTAAACTATCCTCTTCAAGAAATAAAATTTTGCCCTGTAAGCTTGGCATATATGGTGTACCTTGCAGTAAATTAAATGTGCTCATATTACCACCAATAATATCTCCCGTCGCTTCCCCTTCTTGAATTGAAACATATCCTTCATTTTTAATAAATTCTCGATTTTCTTGATCCATATACCAAGAATCATCGCTCCATGTTTCAGCCGGTAATATTTCAATAGGCTCATTAGAAGCTAAACATTTTAAAAAGTATTCGGTCGTATAATCGAGCCCTTTTTCCATTCCGAATGAAGAGAAGTGAGGACCTGAATATGTAACTAAGCCTGTTTTTGTGTAAAGTGCGTTACTTAAAGCGGTAATATCAGAATAACCGCAGAAAATTTTCGGATTTTCTCGAATTAAATCATAATCGAGATGTTTCAATAAACCATTAGAGTTGTATCCGCCAAGTGTCGTCAAAATGGCTTTTACATTAGGATCTCTAAATGCTTCGTGGAGGTCTTGAACTCGTGAAGAAATAGAAGAGGAAGCGAATCGATCTATCTCATCAGCATATTTTGAGAATGTAACTTGAAAGCCTATGTCGGTTAATCTTTTTATAGCAAGGTCTCTGTTTTCATTTGAGACAATACTTAAACTACAAGATGGTGAAATAATCCTTATTTCATCACCTTTTTTTAATTTTGTTGGTAGCATTAGATTCACCTCTTTAAATGAAAAAATATTCAGATTTTAAAAATATTTTAACATACGAAATAAAGAGAAGTTGAATTATTTTTTGAAAAGGAGTTTTCCTGATTTTTCAGCAGACAGACAGAGTCTTTTTTTGATATGATAGGAAAAGTGATTTATTATAAGTAGTATTTAATATCTATAACATTTGAAAGGTGTGCAAGACGTGAAGAAACAACTTGCAGGCTTGCCTGTACACGTTCATTTCGTAACAGAAATCCGTGAAGGGGCGAGGAAGGAAACCGTTGCTTTTGAAGCAAATGGTCAATACTATGTAAAAGGTCAAGGTACATATATAACATTCCAAGAGTCGAACGAACAAGGCGAAGTGAAAACAATTATTAAAATTCAAGATGAACAAGTTCTCATTATGCGTTCAGGTGCTATTTCTATGCGTCAGACGCATGTGAAAGGTGAATGGACAACTGGTACGTATACGAGTGAACTTGGTACGTTTGCATTGCAAACGAAAACTGATAACGTTCTTTTTAAATGGTCGGATGAAAAGAAAAAAGGACAACTCTTCTTAACGTACGCATTGCTTCTAAGTGAACAAGAAGCTGGTAGATATACAATTACAATTAATTTGAAGGAGGCAAAATAATGAATTCTTTAGAACAAGTAAAAGGATTGATTAAAGAAGAAATTCAAGCTGCTGTATTAAAGGCAGAATTAGCAACAGAAGAACAAATTCCAAACGTTGTATTAGAATCTCCAAAAGATAAAACAAATGGTGACTTCTCTACAAATATGGCAATGCAACTTGCACGCGTTGCGAAAAAAGCACCTCGTATGATTGCAGAAGAATTAGTTGCAAACTTCGATAAAGCAAAAGCTTCTATTGAAAAAATTGAAATCGCTGGTCCTGGTTTCATTAACTTCTACATGGATAATAGCTACTTAACAGACTTAATCCCAACAATTGTAAACGCTGGTGAAGCATACGGTGAAACGAATACTGGTAAAGGTGAAAAAGTACAAATTGAGTTCGTATCTGCGAATCCAACAGGCGATCTTCACTTAGGACATGCACGTGGTGCGGCAGTAGGTGACACTTTATGTAACGTATTAGCAAAAGCAGGATACGATGTATCTCGTGAGTACTACATTAATGATGCTGGTAACCAAATTCATAACTTAGCTCTTTCTGTTGAAGCTCGTTACATGCAAGCTTTAGGTTTAGAGAAAGAAATGCCAGAAGACGGTTACCATGGTGCGGACATCATTGGAATCGGTAAACGTTTAGCTGAAGAATTTGGTGATCGTTATGCAAAAGCTGATGCAGAAGAAAGCTATGAATTCTATCGTTCATACGGTTTGAAATATGAGTTAGCAAAACTTCAAAAAGACTTAGAAAGCTTCCGTGTTAACTTCGATGTGTGGTTCTCAGAAACATCATTATATAAAAACGGAAAAATTGATCAGGCTCTTGCTGTATTAAAAGAGCGTGACGAAATCTTTGAAGAAGGCGGAGCAACTTGGTTCCGTTCAATGACTTACGGTGACGATAAAAACCGTGTATTAATTAAAAACGACGGCTCTTACACATACTTAACGCCAGATATCGCTTACCACCGCGATAAATTAGAGCGTGGTTTCGATAAGCTAATCAACATTTGGGGTGCTGACCATCATGGTTACATTCCTCGTATGAAAGCTGCTATTCAAGCGCTTGGTTACGATAAAGACACTCTTGAAGTAGAAATCATTCAAATGGTACAACTGTACCAAAATGGTGAAAAAATGAAGATGAGTAAGCGTACAGGTAAAGCAGTTACACTTCGTGAGCTTATGGAAGAAGTAGGCGTGGACGCAATGCGTTACTTCTTCGCAATGCGTAGCGGTGATTCTCATTTAGACTTCGATATGGACTTAGCTGTATCAAAATCTAATGAAAACCCAGTATACTATGCACAATATGCACATGCTCGTGTATGCAGTATCCTTCGTCAAGGTGAAGAGTTAGGATTAGCTACAGGCGGAGACGTGAATTACAAACTTGTTACTTCTGAGAAAGAAGTAGAATTACTGAAAAAACTTGGTGAATTCCCAGCTGTAGTAGCGGATGCAGCGCAAAAACGTCTGCCACACCGCATTACAAGCTATGCATTTGAATTAGCGGCAGCATTACACAGCTTCTACAATGCAGAAAAAGTATTAAACCAAGATAACTTAGAATTAAGTAGAGCTCGTTACGAATTAATGAAAGCAGTACGCACTACACTTCAAAATGCATTAGCAATCGTAGGAGTATCTGCACCAGAAAAAATGTAATAGACAAAAGAAAAGATGCTTATTTTTGTTTAGAAGTGATATACAAGTTGATATAAAGACATCTAATCAGTCTATAAACTGATTAGATGTCAAAGAAAGAAGATCAACGAAAAGACGTATGGTTTGATAATGGGAAGTTGAAACAGAAAAAGAGATGGCAAAGCTATCTCTTTTTCTGTGCCAATTTTTTAATATAAATACATGTGACAAATGTATGTTATGGTGATGAAGTGAAAATAGTAAAATACCAATTAACTATTGATTTTTAGGAACGATTCTAGAATAATAGACTGTTGGGGGTAAAGTTATCAAAAATCCATATATGTATTATTAGTTGGTGGAATGTTACTAGGAAATGGTGTGATTGTTGTAAAAAACATTGTTACAGCTATGCCAAATACTAAAATAACAATTCATCTAACCAAGTATCTAACTAGTTAGTAATTAATCTTGAAAACTTTCAACTTAGTCAAGAAGCTAGGGGTGGTATGTTTAAAATAGTACATATAGTACAATTAAAGTTTTCATGATTTGATAAAAAATAATGAAAGGATATAAATTTCTCGGTTTTGATATTATCATCATATATAAGCTTATTTTAATTCTTCGACATAGCCATGGAACCTATTAGGCAAAGTGTTTCTTCTCGACACTCATTTATATACTCCAAAAATGAAAAGGCTGTATTTCTATACGATTTACATGAAATCAGTTGACAATCATACTCTTTTTTAGTTACCCCCAAATTCGGTCCACTGTATTCAAATTTGGAGAATATGACTTTCATCTTGCATAGGCAAACAATACTTCATCCAGAGCGTTTTTAATTATATAATGCTGGCGGTGGAACGCTTTTGGTTCTACTTGTTTCGGTGTGTAGGTCGGCTGTGTAACTAAACACAAAACGTTTTAACATATGGCCAATTTCACCGCAACTTATAATGGCAGAAAACGCATCTTCAAGAACATCTTTTAGAATACGAGTATCCAAATATGTTTTACAGTTCTAACTTTCCTCGGCTGATATGCTAATTTCGATTATAGATGGTACTTCTTGTTATTCTTTAGGAGGATAAGTAAGGAAGTTGACCAAATGCATAGTTACTGTGAAGTAGCTCGTTCATACTTGCCAGCAATAAAATTTTTGTATTTATAGAGCAAACGTTTGCATTGGATTTGAAGAAATTTCTAAAATTTCACAGCATAATAAGACGACAATGGCTGTCATGAGCTTTATCGTGATTGCTTTTCAAATTGTCTTCTTCTAGCTTTGAAGTTATTCTGAGGTCCGTTCATGTGTACTTGTAATTTGAATTTCTTTATCAAAATTTGTCCTGTATCTGTTTTTGTTAAACGGTATAGGCCAGAAATAAAATGTCGGAGAAATTAGATGAATCTATATAAGAGTCAAACTTCAAGTTTCTAAATAATAGAAGGGTTGAAAAAAGAGAAAAAGATGATAATAGCTATCAAACACATTTTAGTAAAGTGGCTTAATGACATTGAATGGTAGAATCTTTGTCATAGTATGCTTGTACCAGGATCTATCTATTTTTAATTTTATAGGAGGATAACATAAAATATGTATTTAAAAAGAGTTACTTCGATTTTTTCGATTATAATGATTTTTATGTTTACTATAGGTCAGAGTCTTTTACCTATAGTAGCAAATGCACAAGAGCTAAATACAGCAGGACTTGTGGATAATTTTCAAATTGGTAAAACAAATCTAAGTACCACAGAACGAACTAAAGTAACTGTAAACTTCAGTGAAAAAGATGGAATTAGGCTGAAGCCTGGAGACACACTAACATTAACACTGCCTCCAGAATTAAAAGGATTAGATAGGGAGTTTCCATTAGGTGACTATGGTACTTGTAAAGTCACTGCAGGTACTGTGGTATGTACATTTAATGATAAAGTGAGTACATATGAAAATATTCATGGGTATTTAAACTTTTTCGTGGAAGCTACTAATGTAGGAACGGATCAAAAGAAAGAGATTGAAACCAATTTTGGTACAAATGTAGATAAGCAATCTGTAACAATTACCGGCCCAAGCAGTGGTGGTGGTACAGATCCTGGAAAGCCACCGTTTTTTTATAAAACTGGTGATATGAACTCAGGTAAGAGCGATGAAGTACGTTGGTTCTTGAATATAAACTTAGCCAAAGAAGAGTTAAGTCGTGATATTGTTGTGACTGATAATTTACAGGAAGGTCAAACACTTAATAAGGATAGTTTCTATATAAGTGTAGATGATGGTCTAGGTCGTCGATCGTTAACGCTACAAGAGTTTGAAAAGCAAGGTTACGGAACGATTACCTTTACTGGAGACAGATCATTTAAAGTTGTGCTTAATAAGGATAAAGCAAGTCTTGCCGCCTTTACGATTGGTTATACATCTACCATAACGGAAGCCGGAAAGAAGCAAGAGTTTTTTAAGAATGATTATACAATTGATTACCAAGTTCTAAACAAAGAACCAGTTAATGAATCGGGCAGTCACCCAGTCGAAAATATGGAACCCGACGGTGGTGCTATCGGTAACAAGGTTCCAAAAGGACAACTAAAAATTGTTAAGCATATTGAAGGAAATAAAGAAAAAGTAATTCCGAATGTTTCGTTTAAGTTGTATAAAGAGTCTGGTGAACAAGTTGGGGGCGAATATAAAACAAATGAAAAAGGGATAGTTGAAACTCCTCCATTATCACCAGGTAAATATTATGTACAAGAGGTTTCAGCTCCAGACTATATTGATTTCGATCCTCAGAAAAAAGTAGAATTTGAAATAAAATCAGATGATGAAAATGGAGTCGAACTGGATATTCCAAATAAAGTGAAAACTACATCTATTGCAGGGACGAAGACGTGGAAAGGCGATAACGAGAAAGATCGTCCAAGTTCAATCAAAGTAGACTTACTACAAAATGATAAAGTAGTAGACACGAAAGAAGTAACAGCGGCAGATGGTTGGAAATACAAATTTGACAACCTAGTAGTCTATGATGCAAATGGAGTAGCGTACAAGTATGAAGTAAAAGAACAACCGATAGATGGATACACAACAGAGGTAAGTGGTTATGACATTACAAATACAAAAGTGGTACAAACAACCAAAGTAGAAGGAACGAAAACATGGAAGGACGGAAATGCGGAAGGTCGTCCGACGATGATTAAAGTAGACTTACTACAAAACGGTACAGTGATTGCGACGCAAGAAGTAAGTGAAGCAACAGGCTGGAAATATGAATTTAAAGATTTGACGATAAACGATACAGACGGAAAAGCATATAAGTATGAAGTAAAAGAACAACCAGTAGACGGATATCAATCCGAAGTAAAAGGTTATGACATTACAAATATAAAAGTGGCGCAAACAAAAGTAGAAGGAACGAAAACATGGAAAGACGATAATGCGAAAAATCGTCCGAATATGATTAAAGTAGACTTACTACAAAATGGCCAAGTAATCGCAACGCAAGAAGTAACAGAAGCAGGCGGTTGGAAGTATGAATTCAAAGATTTAGCGGCATATGATGCCGAAGGTAAGGCATATAAGTATGAAGTGAAAGAACAAGCAGTAGACGGATATCAAACAGAAGTACATGGTTATGACATCACGAATACTAAAGTTGGGCAAACAAAAGTAGAAGGAACGAAAACGTGGAAAGACGATAATGCGAAAGATCGTCCGACGATGATTAAAGTAGACTTACTACAAAATGGCCAAGTAGTCGCAACACAAGAAGTAACAGAAGTGACAGGCTGGAAATATGAATTCAAAGATTTAGCGGCATATGATGCCGAAGGTAAGGCATATAAGTATGGAGTAAAAGAACAAGCAGTAGACGGATATCAAACAGAAGTAAAAGGTTATGACATTACAAATACAAAAGTAGGTCAAACAAAAGTAGAAGGAACAAAAACGTGGAAAGACGATAATGCGAAAAATCGTCCGAATATGATTAAAGTAGACTTATTACAAAATGGCAAGGTAATCGATACAAAAGAAGTAAGCGCAGCAAGCGAATGGAAATATGCGTTTACAGATTTAGCGGCATATGATGCCGAAGGTAAGGCATATAAGTATGAAGTGAAAGAACAAGCAGTAGACGGATATCAAACAGAAGTAAACGGTTATGACATCACGAATACAAAGGTTGGCAAAACAAAAGTAGAAGGAACGAAGACATGGAAAGACGATAACGCGAAAAATCGTCCGGAAATGATTAAAGTAGACCTACTACAAAATGGTACAGTGATTGCGACGCAAGAAGTAAGCAAAGCAACAGGTTGGAAATACGAATTCAAAGATTTAGCGGCATATGATGCCGAAGGTAAGGCATACAAGTATGAAGTGAAAGAACAACCAATCGACGGATACAAATCCGAAGTGAAAGGTTATGACATCACGAATACAAAGATTGGTCAAACAAAAGTAGAAGGAACGAAGGTATGGAAGGACGGAAACGGTGAAGGACGTCCAGAAATAATCAAAGTCGACCTACTACAAAATGGCAAGGTAATCGATACAAAAGAAGTAAGTGCAGCAAGCGAATGGAAATATGCGTTTACAGATTTAGTGGCATACGATGCCGAAGGTAAGGCATATAAGTATGAAGTAAAAGAACAACCAGTAGACGGATATCAATCCGAAGTAAAAGGTTATGACATTACAAATACAAAAGTGGCGCAAACAAAAGTAGAAGGAACGAAAACATGGAAAGACGATAATGCGAAAAATCGTCCGAATATGATTAAAGTAGACTTACTACAAAATGGCCAAGTAATCGCAACGCAAGAAGTAACAGAAGCAGGCGGTTGGAAGTATGAATTCAAAGATTTAGCGGCATATGATGCCGAAGGTAAGGCATATAAGTATGAAGTGAAAGAACAAGCAGTAGACGGATATCAAACAGAAGTACATGGTTATGACATCACGAATACTAAAGTTGGGCAAACAAAAGTAGAAGGAACGAAAACGTGGAAAGACGATAATGCGAAAGATCGTCCGACGATGATTAAAGTAGACTTACTACAAAATGGCCAAGTAGTCGCAACACAAGAAGTAACAGAAGTGACAGGCTGGAAATATGAATTCAAAGATTTAGCGGCATACGATGCCGAAGGTAAGGCATATAAGTATGGAGTAAAAGAACAAGCAGTAGACGGATATCAAACAGAAGTAAAAGGTTATGACATTACAAATACAAAAGTAGGTCAAACAAAAGTAGAAGGAACAAAAACGTGGAAAGACGATAATGCGAAAAATCGTCCGAATATGATTAAAGTAGACTTATTACAAAATGGCAAGGTAATCGATACAAAAGAAGTAAGCGCAGCAAGCGAATGGAAATATGCGTTTACAGATTTAGCGGCATATGATGCCGAAGGTAAGGCATATAAGTATGAAGTGAAAGAACAAGCAGTAGACGGATATCAAACAGAAGTAAACGGTTATGACATCACGAATACAAAGGTTGGCAAAACAAAAGTAGAAGGAACGAAGACATGGAAAGACGATAACGTGAAAAATCGTCCGGAAATGATTAAAGTAGACCTACTACAAAATGGTACAGTGATTGCGACGCAAGAAGTAAGCAAAGCAACAGGTTGGAAATACGAATTCAAAGATTTAGCGGCATATGATGCCGAAGGTAAGGCATACAAGTATGAAGTGAAAGAACAACCAATCGACGGATACAAATCCGAAGTGAAAGGTTATGACATCACGAATACAAAGATTGGTCAAACAAAAGTAGAAGGAACGAAGGTATGGAAGGACGGAAACGGTGAAGGACGTCCAGAAATAATCAAAGTCGACCTACTACAAAATGGCAAGGTAATCGATACAAAAGAAGTAAGTGCAGCAAGCGAATGGAAATATGCGTTTACAGATTTAGTGGCATACGATGCCGAAGGTAAGGCATATAAGTATGAAGTAAAAGAACAACCAGTAGACGGATATCAATCCGAAGTAAAAGGTTATGACATTACAAATACAAAAGTGGCGCAAACAAAAGTAGAAGGAACGAAAACATGGAAAGACGATAATGCGAAAAATCGTCCGAATATGATTAAAGTAGACTTACTACAAAATGGCCAAGTAATCGCAACGCAAGAAGTAACAGAAGCAGGCGGTTGGAAGTATGAATTCAAAGATTTAGCGGCATATGATGCCGAAGGTAAGGCATATAAGTATGAAGTGAAAGAACAAGCAGTAGACGGATATCAAACAGAAGTACATGGTTATGACATCACGAATACTAAAGTTGGGCAAACAAAAGTAGAAGGAACGAAAACGTGGAAAGACGATAATGCGAAAGATCGTCCGACGATGATTAAAGTAGACTTACTACAAAATGGCCAAGTAGTCGCAACACAAGAAGTAACAGAAGTGACAGGCTGGAAATATGAATTCAAAGATTTAGCGGCATACGATGCCGAAGGTAAGGCATATAAGTATGGAGTAAAAGAACAAGCAGTAGACGGATATCAAACAGAAGTAAAAGGTTATGACATTACAAATACAAAAGTAGGTCAAACAAAAGTAGAAGGAACAAAAACGTGGAAAGACGATAATGCGAAAAATCGTCCGAATATGATTAAAGTAGACTTATTACAAAATGGCAAGGTAATCGATACAAAAGAAGTAAGCGCAGCAAGCGAATGGAAATATGCGTTTACAGATTTAGCGGCATATGATGCCGAAGGTAAGGCATATAAGTATGAAGTGAAAGAACAAGCAGTAGACGGATATCAAACAGAAGTAAACGGTTATGACATCACGAATACAAAGGTTGGCAAAACAAAAGTAGAAGGAACGAAGACATGGAAAGACGATAACGTGAAAAATCGTCCGGAAATGATTAAAGTAGACCTACTACAAAATGGTACAGTGATTGCGACGCAAGAAGTAAGCAAAGCAACAGGTTGGAAATACGAATTCAAAGATTTAGCGGCATATGATGCCGAAGGTAAGGCATACAAGTATGAAGTGAAAGAACAACCAATCGACGGATACAAATCCGAAGTGAAAGGTTATGACATCACGAATACAAAGATTGGTCAAACAAAAGTAGAAGGAACGAAGGTATGGAAGGACGGAAACGGTGAAGGACGTCCAGAAATAATCAAAGTCGACCTACTACAAAATGGCAAGGTAATCGATACAAAAGAAGTAAGTGCAGCAAGCGAATGGAAATATGCGTTTACAGATTTAGTGGCATACGATGCCGAAGGTAAGGCATATAAGTATGAAGTAAAAGAACAACCAGTAGACGGATATCAATCCGAAGTAAAAGGTTATGACATTACAAATACAAAAGTGGCGCAAACAAAAGTAGAAGGAACGAAAACATGGAAAGACGATAATGCGAAAAATCGTCCGAATATGATTAAAGTAGACTTACTACAAAATGGCCAAGTAATCGCAACGCAAGAAGTAACAGAAGCAGGCGGTTGGAAGTATGAATTCAAAGATTTAGCGGCATATGATGCCGAAGGTAAGGCATATAAGTATGAAGTGAAAGAACAAGCAGTAGACGGATATCAAACAGAAGTACATGGTTATGACATCACGAATACTAAAGTTGGGCAAACAAAAGTAGAAGGAACGAAAACGTGGAAAGACGATAATGCGAAAGATCGTCCGACGATGATTAAAGTAGACTTACTACAAAATGGCCAAGTAGTCGCAACACAAGAAGTAACAGAAGTGACAGGCTGGAAATATGAATTCAAAGATTTAGCGGCATACGATGCCGAAGGTAAGGCATATAAGTATGGAGTAAAAGAACAAGCAGTAGACGGATATCACACAGAAGTAAAAGGTTATGACATTACAAATACAAAAGTAGGTCAAACAAAAGTAGAAGGAACAAAAACGTGGAAAGACGATAATGCGAAAGATCGTCCGAATATGATTAAAGTAGACTTACTACAAAATGGCAAGGTAATCGATACAAAAGAAGTAAGCGCAGCAAGCGAATGGAAATATGCGTTTACAGATTTAGCGGCATACGATGCCGAAGGTAAGGCATATAAGTATGAAGTGAAAGAACAAGCAGTAGACGGATATCAAACAGAAGTAAACGGTTATGACATCACGAATACAAAGGTTGGCAAAACAAAAGTAGAAGGAACGAAGACATGGAAAGACGATAACGCGAAAGATCGTCCGGAAATGATTAAAGTAGACCTACTACAAAATGGTACAGTGATTGCGACGCAAGAAGTAAGCAAAGCAACAGGCTGGAAATATGAATTTAAAGATTTAGCGGCATATGATGCCGAAGGTAAGGCATACAAGTATGAAGTGAAAGAACAACCAATCGACGGATACAAATCCGAAGTGAAAGGTTATGACATCACGAATACAAAGGTTGGTCAAACAAAAGTAGAAGGAACGAAGGTATGGAAGGACGGAAATGGTGAAGGACGTCCAGAAACAATCAAAGTTGACCTACTACAAAATGGCAAGGTAATCGATACAAAAGAAGTAAGCGCAGCAAGCGAATGGAAATATGCGTTTACAGATTTAGTGGGATACGATACCGAAGGTAAGGCATATAAGTATGAAGTAAAAGAACAACCAGTAGACGGATATCAATCCGAAGTAAAAGGTTATGACATTACGAATACAAAAGTAAGCAAGACGAAAGTAGAAGGAACGAAAACATGGAAAGACGATAATGCGAAAGATCGTCCAACAATGATTAAAGTAGATTTACTACAAAATGGTAAAGTAGTAGACACAAAAGAAGTAAGCAAAGCAACAAATTGGAAGTACACATTTGAAAACCTCCAAGCATACGATGCAAACGGAGTAGCATACAAGTATGAAGTAAAAGAACAAGCAGTAGACGGATATCAAACAGAAGTACATGGTTATGACATCACGAATACTAAAGTTGGGCAAACAAAAGTAGAAGGAACGAAAACGTGGAAAGACGATAATGCGAAAGATCGTCCAAATATGATTAAAGTAGACTTACTACAAAATGGCCAAGTAATCGCAACACAAGAAGTAACAGAAGCAAGCGGTTGGAAATATGAATTCAAAGATTTAGCGGCATACGATGCCGAAGGTAAGGCATATAAGTATGAAGTAAAAGAACAAGCAGTAGATGGATATCAATCCAAAGTAAAAGGTTACGACATTACAAATACAAAAGTAGGTCAAACAAAAGTAGAAGGAACAAAGACTTGGAACGATAACAACGCAACAGATCGTCCGAAAGCAATTAAAGTAGACTTACTACAAAATGGTAAAGTAGTAGACACAAAAGAAGTAAGCAAAGCAACAAATTGGAAGTACACATTTGAAAACCTACAAGCATACGATGCAAACGGTGTAGCTTACGAGTATAAAGTGAAAGAACAACCGGTAGACGGATACAAATCTGAGGTAAACGGTAATGACATCACAAATACAAAAATAGGCCAAACAGAAGTAGAAGGAACGAAGACATGGAAAGACGATAATGCGAAAGATCGTCCGAATATGATCAAAGTAGACTTACTACAAAATGGCCAAGTAATCGTAACACAAGAAGTGAGCGCAGCAAGCGAATGGAAATATGCGTTTACAGATTTAGCAGCATATGATGAGAATGGTGTAGCTTACAAGTATGAAGTAAAAGAACAAGCAGTAGACGGATATCAATCAAAAGTCAAAGGTAATGACATCACAAATACAAAAGTAGGCCAAACAAAAGTAGAAGGAACGAAGACATGGAAAGACGATAATTCATCAGATCGTCCTTCAATGATTAAAGTAGACTTACTACAAAATGGCCAAGTAATCGCAACACAAGAAGTGAGCGCAGCAAGCGAATGGAAATATGCGTTTACAGATTTAGCGGCATATGATGCTGAAGGAAAAGCATATAAGTATGAAGTGAAAGAGCAACCAGTAGATGGATATCAATCCGAAGTAAAAGGATATGACATCACGAATACAAAAGTAAGCCAAACAAAAGTAGAAGGAACAAAAATGTGGAAAGACGATAATGCGAAAGAACGTCCGAAAGCAATTAAAGTAGACTTACTACAAAACGGTAAAGTGATTGCGACGCAAGAAGTAACCAAAGCAACAGGCTGGAAATATGAATTTAAAGATTTAGCAGCATATGATGAGAATGGTGTAGCTTACAAGTATGAAGTAAAAGAACAAGCAGTAGACGGATATCAAACAGAAGTACATGGTTATGACATCACGAATACAAAGGTTGGTCAAACAAAAGTAGAAGGAACAAAAATGTGGAAAGACGATAATGCGAAAGAACGTCCTTCAATGATTAAAGTAGACTTACTACAAAATGGCCAAGTAATCGCAACACAAGAAGTGAGTACAGCAAGTGATTGGAAATATGCGTTTAAAGATTTAGCAGCATATGATGCTGAAGGTAAGGCGTACAAGTATGAAGTGAAAGAACAACCAGTAGCGGGATACAAATCCGAAGTAAATGGTTATGACATCACGAATACAAAAATCAAGGACGAACCAGGTGTAGATCCAAAAGATCCAAGCACAGATCCAAAAGATCCAAGCACAGATCCAAAAGATCCAAGTACAGATCCAAACACAAATACAGACAAAAATAGCGATTCAAAAGTTCCACCTACTACAGAAAATGATAAGCCAACATTACTTCCTAACACAGGAGGAACATCAGCAGAAATGATTTCAATTCTTGGCGGTATGGTATTGTTCCTTTTAGGTGGAATTCTATTTGCTCGTCAGCGAATAAAATAATAAAAAAGCTTTAGAGTATTGATTAAACCGTAATCTGAGTAGCAGACAAGTTGAAAAATTACTATTGATATTACGCCCTTTAGGTAAGTATTCAAAAACTTCACGATAAAGTGAAGGGAAGAATGCAACCTGAAGGGTTTTTTTATAGAAAAAAGAGAACAGTTTCAAGTTGGATTCAATCAACGGCCCAATAATATGGTCAGCTTTCATAGAGATAAGCGGCTCTAAAGCGATAATAAGGCTGCTTTTAAGAAGTCTATTATCATAAGCTTAGAATGTGGTGTCCTATCTCATGTAATTTAAGGTCAATGACCATGTTCCATTAAGTTTTAGATGAATGCATAGCCATTTTTATGGCTAATTTAGAAATAGTATTTTGGAAAGCTTTGTTCTTGAGTAGCTGCTGCAACGTTTATTTCAGGAATAAAAGCATTAATTCCTGAAATTTAAATTAAAGTTCACACAACTGCAAGAGTAATTTTCTCATAATTAGAAAAACTCTGCATTAGATGTAATCAATATTATTACAATTTTTATTCTACATGATAATGCTATGTAATAAATGTGTTTTTATTTATATATTACGATTTTAATTATACAGGATAATACCATGTAATAAATATGCTTTTATGCATATTTATTTTTTCTCAATAAACAGCCACCGATTAATCGGTGGCTTGAAATAGTATTAAGCAGCTTTTTGTCCTGTTTTCACGGCAGGTTGAAGGGTATTATAGACACCGGTTCCAATGACCTCTAATGCCATTTTCATACGTTCTGGTGAAATATTCTCAAATACATTATCTTGAGGTGTATGATATACCTTTTCAATATGATAGATTAATGGATTCCAACTATCTACGCCCATCCAAATAAATAGTGCAGAAGGAATACCAACTTCAGCAAATGGTACGTGATCACTAGAGTCAAATTTCCCTTGAAGAACGAGATCATTATTTAATTGTTTACCTGCTTGTAAAGCGGCATCTGTTACAAAGTTCGTGGAACCGTCAGGAGTCATAGCGTATAAATTCTTTGCTTTATCATAATTTGTTGCAACCATATCAGCGTTGAAGACACCTAAAATACGATTACGTTCTTTTTGTGATAAGTTTTCTACGTAATATTCAGAACCGAGTAAACCAGTTTCTTCAGAACCAAAAGCGATAAAGCGGACTTCTTTATCAGTTTCTACATTTTGAAAAGCACGAGCTAGTTCTAATATTAATCCTGTACCGGAAGCGTTATCATTCGCTCCAGGTGCTCCAACGACACTATCATAGTGTGAACTTACAACGACAGCTTTTTCATTACCTGTACTATTTTTTGGTTTCTTTTTAGCAATAACATTTAGAGATGTTAAATTAGATTCATGTCTCGCTTTTAGGGAAAGAATTGTTGTTCCTTTTTTAGCGATTTCTTCTTTATATGCATTTCCTTGAGCATAAGCAAGACCAAAGACAGGGACAGACTGTTTTTTAGTTAAGCGAGGATTGAAAGTTTGTCCGTAGTTTCCACGACCTCCAATTAAACTGTATAAAAGAACACCTTTTGCTCCTTTGCTAATAGCATTTTCAACTTGCTTATTATAATCTGCTACTGTTGCACCTCTTTCGAATAAAACAATTTTTCCGTTTACTTCATTTGGAATATCGTCCAATTTTGTACCACCTTGAACAAAGATAAGCGGGGCTGTAACAGCTTCTGTAGAAATTAGTGCATTGGGAGCAGCACCAGTTTGCCAATTACGCTTTATCCCTAATGGTGATTCGATAAATCCAACGTATTGATCCGGCACTTGAAAGGGCTGATACTCTACTTCATATCCCATTGATTTAAGCTGCATACCAACATAGCGAGAAGCCCATTCTTCTGATTTTGTACCACCTGGACGGGGACCGATTGTTTCGGATAAGAAACGGATATGTTCGATGGCGCGGTTTGCATCAACTTGTTTTGTAATAGGTGGGGTCTGTGTAATTTCTGACGTGGAATCAGCTTTTGCTTGCCCAATTGGAGCTAAGCTAACGGCGAGTGATACAGCAAGCAAGGAGCTTACTATTTTTTGTTTCAGCGATTTTCTCATTTTTTCCTCTCCCATTCTTCTATTCTCTCTGACTGACAAAAGAAGACGGATAACGACTTTATTTTATCTTTATATGTTTGAATTTTCAATAATCGGATGTTGAGAAATAAAAAAACGCTATATGCATATTTGCATATTTTCAGCTTAGATATGTATGCTATCATTTTAAATGAAGGATCGCTTTCTATTCTGAAGGCTCCTACATTGCATGAATCTAGTGTACCCAAACTTTAGATTATGTGGGGAAAAGGGATCCGTTATAGGGTTTCTTTTCTTTTGTTTGAATCATGTGATGGTAACTATGTTTCCGCATTTCATAATTATCATCAGTGATATATGTAAGGCATCCATATGAAAATACGAGGCTGTTCAAGAGTTTTCCATACTTTTGGACAGCCTCACCCCGTTAAAAAGGTGATACTTTGATGCATCACCTTTTTATTTATATAAGCTTTTACATACCTAAAAATAATAAAAAACAGCCGCTTAGTAGAAGGAATCTACAAAACGGCTGTTTTTTATTATATTTCTGTTAAAATAATCGGTTCACCGCGTGTTACAACAACTGTATGTTCACATTGTGCAACAAGGCTTTTGTCTGGTGTAACGAATGTCCAACCATCATCACCGCGCTCAATAATATGATCAGCTTTCATAGAGATGAATGGTTCTACAGCGATAACAAGACCGTCTTTTAGAAGGGCATTATCCATTGGATCATAGTAGCTTAAGATGTGGTTTGGAGCTTCGTGTAAGCTAAGGCCAATACCGTGACCAGTTAAGTTTTGAATAACGTTATATCCATTTTTATGTGCAAAGTTAGAAACAGCACGACCAATTTGATTTTGTTTTGAGCCAGCTTTTACTTTTTTCATTGCTTCCCAAAATGAGTCTACTGCTGCTTGGCAAAGTTTTTCTTTTTCTTCATCGTCGCCAAGAACAAATGAGATACCTGTATCTGCATAATAGCCGTCAAGTGCTGCCGATACGTCTACGTTTACTAAATCGCCTTCTTTTAATACGCGATCGCTTGGAATGCCGTGAGCAACTTCTTCGTTTACACTAATGCAAGTTACACCTGGGAATTTATATTCTTTTTCAGGCGCTGAAATAGCACCGTTCTCGTCTAATACTTTTTTACCAATTAAATCAAGCTCTTTCGTTGTCATACCTGGCTTCGCTTGTTTTTTCATTTCTTCGCGTGCAAGTGCAACGATGCGGCCGATTTTTCGTAAACCTTCTAAATCTTGTTCATTACGAATAATCATGAAAACCACTGTCCTTCCTCGAATATATGTCTTATCCGATTGTATCATGTTTGTTTTTGTACTGCTACTCGCGTGCGGTATGCAGGCTGATTCCTCTCATAAAGAATACATGACAATTGTCATATGGATGTCATGACGCATCATACTGTTTCCTAACTTTTCCAGCGCATACAATGTAAATATAAGAAACAGCGGGGGTGGAGAGATGGAAAAGATTATTGAAGTAAATGGTGTTTCTAAAACATTTAAACATAAAAAAGCAGTAAATAACGTTTCATTTCATGTAAATAAAGGGCAAATAGTAGCATTACTCGGTCCAAATGGTGCGGGGAAAACAACGACAATTTCAATGATGCTCGGGTTAAAAGATCCGACAGAAGGGAATGTCTCTATATTTGGAAAGAGTCCAAAGCATAGAGATGTTCGTAATAGCCTTGGTGCGATGCTGCAAGAAGTAAGTGTGATTGATAGTATCACGGTAGATGAGGCAATTGAGTTATTCCGTAGTTATTATACGAATCCAGTAGCGAAAGAAACATTACTTCAGTTATCAAATTTAGAATCAGAGCGAAAACAAAGATGTGAAAAGTTATCAGGTGGTCAAAAGAGAAGGTTAAATTTTGCACTCGCACTTGCAGGAAATCCAGATTTATTATTTTTAGATGAACCGACAGTTGGAATGGATATTACGTCTCGAAAAACATTTTGGGAAACGATTAGAAAATTAGCAAGTGAAGGAAAAACGATTATTTTAACGACGCACTATTTAGAAGAAGCAGATGCGTTAGCGGACCGCATTTTATTATTCGCAAACGGAAAAATTATCGCAGATGGTACGCCGGATGAAATGAAAGCAACGATTTCTCGAAAAACGATTTCATTTTATTCGAAAGAGAATATTCCTATGTACTTGTTAGAGGAATTACCACACGTAACAGGAGTACAGTCAAATGACGGGCGATTTATATTAACGACAGAGGATACAGACGCCACATTACAAGCAATTTATCAAAAGAACTTACCTGTAACAGATATTTCAGTTGAACGTGGAAGTCTTGATGAAGCATTTGAGCAGTTTGTCGCAAATCAGAAGGGGGAAATCGCATGAGAGCACTATGGATGCAATGTAAAATAGAGATTTTACGTACGTTCCGTAATAAATTATTTATCTTTTTCTCATTATTAATGCCAGTTATGTTTTACTATATTTTCACAAATGTTATTCAAGTCCCACAAAACGGAGATGCTTGGAAAGCACATTATTTAATTTCAATGGCGACGTTCAGTATTGTAGGGACTGCACTTTTTAGTTTCGGTGTGAGACTTTCTCAGGAAAAAGGGCAAGGATGGACACATCTTTTAAAAATTACACCACTTCCAGAGGGGGCATATTTAGCAGCTAAAATTATTGCTCAAACAGTAGTGAATGCTTTTTCAATCTTAGTTATTTTTATGGCAGGAATATTAATTAATAATGTCGAGTTAACAGTAGGTCAATGGATTGGTGCCGGATTATGGTTATTATTAGGCGTGACACCATTTTTAGCACTCGGAACAGTAATAGGTTCAATCAAAAAGGCGGATGCAGCTGCTGGCCTGGCTAATATTTTAAATATGAGCTTAGCTGTAGTTGGCGGATTATGGATGCCAATTGAAGTATTCCCAAGAGTATTAAGAACTATTGGAGAATGGACACCAACATATCATTTTGGTAGCGGGGCATGGGATATTGTAGCTGGAAAATCAATTGGATGGGAAAATATCGCGGTACTAGGAGGTTATTTCCTTATATTTGTTGTAGTATCAATATATATAAGAAAAAGACAGGAAGCGGTATAAATGATAGAGAAGAAGAGGATTGAGATTTTTCCAAAACATATGGGATTCTTCCCATATATGTGGCTCGTGTATCTGCTATTTCCAATTTATAATTTAACACAAGTATCAGGATGGAAGCTTGTAATTGGCATCAGTATGTTGATAGTTTTCATTGTCACATACCGTCAACTTTATTTCGTTCAAAAGACGTTCATTTTATGGGCATGTATCCAAATGTTACTAACTTTTTTATTTGCTGTATTTTATAATCCTTTTATGATTTTCTTTGGATTTTTTACGGCAAGTGCGATGGGATTTGCACCAAGTAAAAAAGTATTTCGATTGTTGTGGGGCCTGTTAATTGTAATGCTGGGAGCTTTTACATTTGTAAACTTTAATCAACTAACAACTACAAGTTTAGTGAATATAGTTCCAATGTTTATTTTAATGCTTCTTACGCCATTTGGAATGCGTAATTTTAATCAGAAAAAGATGTTGAAAAATCAATTAAACGAAGCAAATGAACAAATTAAAGACTTAGTAAAACGTGAAGAGCGCCAGCGAATTGCAAGAGATCTTCATGACACGTTAGGGCACACATTATCTCTTATTACTTTGAAAAGTCAGCTCGTGGAGAAGTTAATTGTGAAAAATCCAGAACGTGCAAGTATGGAGGCAAAGGAAATTACACAAACATCTCGTACAGCTTTAAAACAGCTGAGGGAATTAATTTCTGATATGCGTATGATTACAGTAGAAGAAGAGCTTGAGCAAATAAAAGCGATTTTGCAAGCAGCTAATATTGAATTGGAAGTAAAGCAGGAGGCTAATTCTAGTTCGTTATCGCCAATCGAGCAAAATATTTTAGGTATGTGTTTACGTGAGGCAGTTACGAATGTCGTGAAGCATAGTAAGGCGACAGTGTGCATTGTTTCTATATTAGAATCACAAGGTGAATTGATTTTAAAAGTAGAAGATAATGGCGTCGGTTTAGAGGAGCAAAATCATGATGGAAACGGCATTCGTGGTATGAAGGAACGAATTGCCTTAATTGACGGTCTAGTGGAGCTAGATACGATTAATCCGGGGACGCTGTTAACAGTGAAAGTTCCAATTGTAATTAGAACGGGAAAAGATGAGGTGAGGGCATGATTCGAATTATTATTGCAGAAGATCAACGGATGCTTCGTGGCGCATTAGGGGCCCTACTTGATCTAGAAGATGATATTGAAGTAGTTGGGCAAGCTGCGAATGGTGAAGAAGCGTTAAAATTAATCGAATCGTTAAAGCCAGATATAAGTATTATGGATATTGAAATGCCGATTCAAAGTGGTTTAGATGTTGCTGAAACGTTAAAGAAAGAAAAATCATCTTGTAAAGTAATGATTTTAACAACATTTGCACGACCGGGCTATTTTGAAAGGGCAATGAAAGCTGGTGTGCACGGATATTTATTGAAAGATAGTCCGAGTGAGGATTTAGCTTCGGCAATTCGTAACGTAATGAAAGGGAAACGAGAGATTTCTCAAGAGTTAATGTTTGGCTTATGGCAAGAGCAGAATCCGTTATCGGATCGCGAAAAAGAAGTGCTGTTACTTGCGAAAGAAGGAAAGACTGCAAATGAAATTGCGAAGGCACTTTATCTTTCACCTGGCACAGTTCGTAATTACATTTCTGAAGTATTAACGAAGCTCGATGCAAAAAATAGAATTGAGGCAATTACAATTGCGGAAGAAAAGGGATGGATATGAAAAAGAAGTTTACCTATAATCGGTAAACTTCTTTTTTGCTTATTTTCCTTGTTGTACTTCTACTACTTTACTAATTTTTGCTAGTGCTTTATATCCATGTGCTTGGAAAGCCTTTTCGAATTCTGTCGATGTTGTATTGCCATATAAATCTTTTGCAGCCTGTACGATGTGGGATTGAAGTGATTCAAAATCTTCTGCTGAAGTTGCGTAGTTTTGCAATGCACGCATAACAACTTTACTTACTTTTTCATTGCCTTGTTTTTGAACAGCAATCCCGTTGTATGTCTTACCCTCAGCTAATTGATATAATACGTGACTAATGATACCAGAATTTACGTGCGACTCTTGATCATTTCCGTCATTATAGAAATCTTGTAAGTTTGTATATAGTTTGTTGCCACCGTCACCAATTTCCCTTGGGATGTCACGAATTGTTAGGCCGCCTAACGTATCGCCCATAATCCAATTTCCTTTATCTTTCTTTACGTAATATTCTATTTGTGTACCCCAGAAGTCTGCTAAACCTTCATTTAGTGCAGATGTTTCAGCACTTGGATATCTCACAATTTTATTTTTCGTCGTACCACTAAATACAGCATGTCCAAATTCATGGGCTGTTACGTCAAGAGCGGAGGTTAATTTCCCGTTTAGGCCATCACCAAAGACCATTTGATTCCAAGATGGATGCCAAAATGCATTTACATAGTTTTCTTTTACACCATCACTAACTTCAGTAGAATCGAATCCGTGGACGCTAGCAACAACTTTTGAATCTTTATTATCGTAACTTTTTAGATTATGTTCTTTCTTAAAATAGTCGTAAATATTACTCATATTTTTCATAACACCAGCTGCTTCTTTATCTGCAAAGTTCGAAGTGTTACTTGAAATAAGTGTCCCTGGATAACCGGCTTGGCTATCGCCACCAAGAGAGTCAGCATAGTCTGCGTTATAAATATAAATACCATTTCCACGGGATAAATCAGCTAAATAAAATTTTCCGTCAGTACCTTTTGCGATATTAAATAATACATTTTCTTGTAGCGCATTTTTCCCAGTTCCTGGTTCTTTCGCTGGTGATAGTTTAGGTGCTGTTACTTGATTAATAGTTTTATTCTCTTTATTTTTAATGAACTTTTCTTGGAAAAGTACTTCACCAGTTTGTAAGTCCATGTTTGCATTTCCGTTTATAACTTGTTCATTGTTTTCATAAGTAAATGTAAGGACCGTTGCGTATGTATAGTGGCCATCTTTTTTCTTATAAACTACCGTTTCGCTAGAAAATTCTGTTTCTGTCGCATCACTTGGAATTTGAAGTATATTGCGTAATTTAGATTTTACTTCATTTTTCGACAAAAAATTTGTTATAGTAAGATTAGGTTGTTGGTCTAAATTTTGGGCAACTTTACCACTAACAGTTGTAATTACTCCATTTTTATCTACTTTTACAATGAGATCTTGACCATATACTTTATAGTTTTTGTACGTTTGTGCAAGGCGTAATTCGGTTTGATTTTCTTTTGTTTCTTTATTTGTAGGTTGAAAATCGACATTCTTTTCAGAAGTAACTTGCTCTTGTTGAGCTTTAGCCCCATTTACCTCACCTTTTAAATACTTTTTAGCAATATTCTCTTTCGTATCATTTTGAGGTTGTGTTAATTTTCCGATTGTTAAACCAGGCTGAGCAATTTCAACTTTCACTTCATTTTTATCTAATTCTTGAGCGTGAATAGCTTCTGTTGATAAAGGACAAAGAAGACCGAATGTAACGAAAGCACTAGCAAGTTTTCTATAATTCATCTATAACACTCCTAATCTTGTATTGTGTATGTGAGATGAATTGTATGAGAAATTTGCCGAATTTTATATATATTATGCATTATTTCATATCAAAAATTGTCGAATGCACATTATTGTAGTGGTATGACAACTTAAAAAAATTAGATTGTTATAATGGGATGGTGAGTAAGTATGCACGCAGAAAAATTAGGAAGTGAAATAAAGAAAATTAGGGTGATGAGAGGATTAACACAAAAACGGTTGTCCGATAATATATGTCACCAATCGGAAGTGAGCCGAATTGAATCGGGCGCGGTATACCCAAGTATGGATATATTGCAAGGTATTGCGGCGAAATTACAAGTTCCCATTATTCATTTTTATGAGGTACTCATTTATTCTGATATTGAGAGGAATAAGCAGTTAAAGGATCAAATTATTATGCTTTGTAAGCAAAAGAAATATAAAGAAATTTATAATAGGGTATGGAATGAGCTGAAAAAGGAAGAATATCATCCCGAGCTTGAGCAATTTCTTCAATGGCAATATCATGTAGCTGCTTACATATTGAAAAAAATCGATTACGATTATTGTATTTTAGAATTAAAGAAATTGCTCAATCAACAATTGGTAGGAATAGATGTATATCAGAATCTTTATATTGAAAACGCAATTGCAAATATTTATGCTGAAAATGGCTATTTTAAGAAGAGTATTGAGTTATTTGAAAATATATTAAAACAATTAGAGGCATTGCATGATAATAAAGAGTTTGATGTGAAGGTGAGACATAATCATGCAAAAGCATTATACCTAGATAATCAATACGAAGAAGCGCTTTGTCACGTAAATAAAGCCATTGAACTATCGTGTCAAATTAATAGTATGACATTGATTGGACAGTTATACTATCAAAAAGGTGAATGCCTAGAAAAGCTAGAGTGTGATAGAGCAGAAATTGAAGATGCTTACGAAAAAGCGTGCTTCTTTTTCGATATATTAGGAATCCATGCGTTAAAAGAATCACTTATAAAAAAAATGAAGAAATAAAAAAGACCTAAAAAACAAATATGCATAATTGCATACGATATGGATAAATTTTCATGATATATTTAAAGAAAAAATGTGGGTGATGGAATATGAAAAAACTACTTATTGGTAGTCTATTAACGTTAGCGATGGCATGGGGTATTTCACTAGGAGATACAGCTTTAGAGAAAAGTCAAGTGATTTCTCATAATGATCAAGAGATACAATTAGCTTCAGATGTACCTTTTGAATATTAAAAAAAACAACCGTCTTACTTAGACGGTTGTTTTTTTGTGGAGTAACATCCAAACATCTTTACTAGAAACAGGTTTGCTAAAGAGGAATCCTTGAATGTGGTCACAGTTTTGTTCGTGTAAAAACTTCCATTGTTCTTCTGTTTCTACACCTTCCGCAATAACCTCTAAATTTAATTCTTTTGATAGCGTAATAATGGAAGCGATAATCGCTTCTTCTAAAGGGCTATTTGCAATTCCACAAATAAATTCTCGAGCAATTTTTAATGTATTGATTGGATATTTCGTTAAATAAGCTAAAGAACTATAACCAGTTCCAAAGTCATCAATTGAAATTTGGATACCGAGATTTTGAAGTTCTTCTAGTTTAGCAACTACAGAATGATTTTGATTAATCGCGATACTTTCCGTAATCTCAATATCTAGTGCTTCCGGTTTTAGTTCGGTTTCTTCCAAGACTTTTGAAATAGTTGGGATTAAATCTGAACGGTTAAATTGAACAACAGATAAATTTACACCAACCTTTAAGTGAGAAAATCCTTGGTTATGCCACTTCTTTGCTTCTAAGCAGGCGGCACGTAAAATCCAATTACCAAGTTCAATAATAAATCCTGTTTCCTCCGCTAGAGGAATGAATTGGGCAGGTGATACAATTCCGAGTTTTGGATGTTTCCAGCGAATTAATGCCTCAAAACCGATAATTTGTTTTGTTTTTGTATTTACTTGCGGTTGATATTCAAGGAAAAATTCATTTTGTTGCAGAGCTTTTGAAAGCTCACCTTCTAGGAAGTGTATTTCATTTTGCGCAATACTCATTTCTTTTGAGAAGAACACGAATCTGTTTTTTCCATTCGCCTTTGCTCGATACATAGCCATATCTGCATTTTTCATTAATTCGGTTACATCGGTTCCGTAGTCAGGGTACATTGCAATTCCGATACTCGGTGTAACAGAAAGTTCTTCATCTTTAATGAAGTAAGGCTTATTTAATATAGTTAAAATTTGTTCAGCTATAAAAGCAGCACTTTTTTCAGAGTACATATCTGGTAATAAGATTGTAAACTCGTCTCCCCCTTGACGAGCAACGATATCCTTTGAACGCAAACATCCACGTAATCTTTTGGCTACTTCAATTAATAATAAATCCCCAACATCATGGCCGAGTCGATCGTTAATTTTTTTAAATCGATCTAAGTCAAGGAACATGACCGCAACGTCATTAGTGTTGTTTTGAGCTGTATTTAAAATCGTTTTTAAATCTTTTTCGAATTTCCGGCGATTCGGTAGTCCTGTAAGTGCATCATGGAAAGCCAAATGTTCTACTTGTTTTTGTTTTTCATATAAAGTTGTAATATCACGTGCTATACCAAACATCCCAACAACTTCTTTATTTATAAAAGTCGGGATGAGTGTAATGTGAAGGTAATAATAATAGCCCTCTTTTTCTTTTGTACGAACTTCTAGAGTTTGTGGTCTACCTTCTTTTGTAATTTGCAAGGATTTCTTCAATAATTTATGATCTTGCGAATCAATGAAGTGTAGAAGAGAATAGCTTGTTACTTCACAATAATAGGCTGTAAATAAACTTTCGCAAGCCTTATTAGATTGTTGAAAAATCCCGTTCATATTTAAAGAAAAAACAGCATCAGGATGATCTTCGAATAAAGATTTATAACGTTGTTCACTTTTTGATAGTGCAGATGCGCCTTCTTCAACTTTACCTTCTAGTTGTGTAGTCAACTGTTCGTACGTATCGATTAATAATTGATTATCTTTCCACATGTAAAGTTGTCGTAGGAATAATAAGATAAGTGATAATACGAGACCGATTAACATGAACTTATCATCCCAAGGTTGAATGACAATAAAGGAAAAAGTAATGATTATACTAAAATAAGGTAATATAAAGCGTACATAATCGAATCGATAATATTTAGTCTTAGTTTCATGTTGCATTGGTTTATCTAAAATGTATAGTATGGACGATAAACCGATTAATAAAATTGAAGCAGTATGTATTAAATAAGAGACTTCAGAAGAAGTTTCCATTCCTGATCTTAACTGGAACAGGTGTATATATCCGTAAACAAGTATGATAGTGAAGCCGACAATTAATGAGATTCTACTAGAAGAATACTGTTCTCTTCTATATAAGCTAATAACGGCGTAAATTACTAATGATTGTGCAATGAAATATCCAATTAAAACCCACGTATCTGTTGTTAACATACGAAAGCTTGAAATGTCTAAAATAAAGGTTAAGGTAAAGTAAATATTCATAATAACAATAAAGATGCTATCGAATGAAAATTGAGCAAGACCTCTAATGGAGTAATGTTTTATGAACTTTATAGCAAAGCCAGAAAAGAGCAAAATATATTGTACGATGAAAAAAGGTAGTGCTTTATATGAAAATATGACTTGATCATAAATAGAAAGAGAATGAAGAAATAAAGTTATTTCCATAGTTAGTCCACATAGGCAAGTACATAGTAGTAAAACCCAAAATAGTTTATCACCGCGCTTCATTTTTTTAATTGCTTTATATAAACAATAGCAAGAAAAGAGTGCAGCAAAACAAAATAAGAAGAGAATTCCAATTTCTTTTATATTCAAGTCCTTAGGGATAAGGAATATCCAAAGAGAAAATATAATAATATACATCATGACAAATTGTACATATTTTTTTTGATTGATCATATAATGGCTCCGTTTCAATAAAGTTGAATCACAGGGGGAAAATGCTAATTTAAATAATAGCATATAAAACAGGAGCTTTTTTACTATAAGAAATACTTTTTGAAAAAAATAGCGCAACGTTACAATTTACCATTGTAGTGTTGCGCCTTTTATTCTTTTCACTCCCCTTATAGAAGAGATTTCATCTATTAACTGAAGAAGCGCTAAATCCTTTTGTTTACTTTCAATCATAATATCGAAATCATGATCAATTTTTTTTGTAATGTGTAAAAAAGGTTTAATAAACTCTAAATCAATATAACTTGCGTGAGCCCTAAATTCTTTTTCTGATTTAGGGGAAGAAATATGAACTTTAGGAAGGACATTTGTATGTGACCAAGTTTTAAATATCATAGGAAGTAATTCTTCTAGCGGTTCATTACAAAGGTTCGCTATGTGATGATGATAATCGAACACGAAAGGGATTTTTTCTTTTTGACAAATGGCCAAAGTTTCAGAAGTTGTATATGTTTTATCGTCATTTTCAAGGGTCATTTGTCTTTTTATATGGTAAGGAAGTTTTTGTATGTTTTCATGAAAACGTTCAATTGCCTTCTCCTTATTTCCATACGCGCCACCTACATGGATATTAATGTAGGAAGAATCTGCAATTCCCATAGCATTTAACACGTTATAATGATAGGTCATATCTGTAATTGCATTAGTTGTAATATGTGATTTGTCACTTGTAAATAGTGTGAATTGATTGGGATGAAAACTTACGCGTAAATTGTGTTCTTGAATTAATGCTCCTATTTTACACCATAGCGGAGCAAACAGTTGAATGTAATCAAATTCAACTTCAGGATGTGTTGCAAGCGGGACGATAGAAGATGATAAACGATATAATGGAATTTCGTGTGCAATATTGTAATGAAGGATGCGTATTGTGTGTTCTAGATTTTGCAATGTAACATTATATAATTTATCTTCACGCTCTTGTTTTTTTAGCTTTTTCCAGCTTGTAAATGTCATTGTTTTGGCAGGCGAACAGTCCCATAATGCCGTAGCATGTGAGACATATCCAAATCGAATTATCATATGTGATGCACCTCTTTGGCTCTTGAAATTTCTCTATAAAAAGAACGCGAGTATCGTTCCTATCCATTCCTTTCCTCTATCGATAATGGAGAGAGGGCTGACATCTTCAAAGGAAAGTAATAAGGAGCGTCCCAAATCTTCCTCGAATTTGCTTTTTACTTCTTGTATGAAATGTTTATCGTATAAAAGGCAATTGATTTCATGGTTAATATATAAACTTCTCATATCGAAATTAGCAGTTCCGATATCGCAAATATGATCGTCTACTATAATAATTTTTGCGTGGAAAAATCCTTGCTGAAAAGCGTAAATATTACAACCAGCTTGTATTAACCTTCGGCAATATGGGAATTTTGCTTCTCGAACGAGGGCGTGATCAGCCTTTTCTGGAACGAGAATAGTTATTTGAACCCCACGTTTTCGTGCTTTTAATAATGCATTCATAATTTTTTTTCCAGGAATAAAATATGGTGTACCGATAAAGAGTTCTTTTTTCGCGCTTTCGATTAAATGTAAAAATGTATTTTGTAAATAGGCACCATCAGTAGGGATGAAACGATGTAGGACGGTCCCTGGTTGTTGCGTAGGAAAATAAAGAGATGAATCTAATAAATTTTGGTCTGTATCGTCGAGCCAATCATGTAAAAATTGTTTTTGTAAATCTTGTATCCCTTCTCCTGTAAGACGTAAATGATAATCTCGCCATAACCCTAACCTTTGATTATGCCCTAAATATTCCTCGCCAATGTTAAATCCACCAATATAACCAATTTTCCCGTCAATAACTGTAATTTTTCTATGGTTTCTTTGATTTGCAGAAAAGAAAGGAAAAGGAAATTTCACTTTATGACAAAATGAAAAAGAGACACCATGCTTTTGTAGGGAGTGCATCCCTTCTTTTGATAAATAATGACTTCCAAACCGGTCGAGTAAAAGTCTTACTTCAATTCCTTCTTGTGCTTTATCGATAAGTAACTTTAAAAACGTACGACTTATCTCATCGTTTTTTACAATGAAAAATAAAACGTGCACATGGTGTTTAGCTTGTTTTATATCAGTAAAGAGAGCATCGTACAAATCATTTCCGTATGTATAAAGGCGAAAATCACTTTGACGTAAAGGGAAAGAACGAGAACGTACACGCTTTAAATGAACAATTCTCCCGTATGAAAGGTCGATTGTAATCCAGAGAGCGCTGCCTAATAACAAGAGAGATAAGAAAAACATAAGTAAATTCCCTCCTTTACGGTCTTTTCACCATCAGTTTTTTATAAATTAAAACTTCGCTTTATTCCGCTATGTGCGGGCAGTAAGACCCCCGCCTCAAAATTGGGTTAAAGCAAAGAAGTTGGTTGGGATTCGGGCTGCCCGTAAAAGCCCGATTGGTGTGGACCAATAATCAGTGGGGATGAATAGCTCCCCGGCGATTAAAGTTTCACTTTATAGTTTCACCGAAATAAACAGCTTTATTAAAAAATGTGTTGTTGTATAACAAAAAACTGTTGACTGAATGCTCACTCATTATATAATGGGAATAGGGGATACAATTCAGAAAATTATATATTTTCGAAGATTCTAAAAAAGGAAGAGGGCTTACAAAGAGAGGGGTAGCATAAAATGAATAGCTTACTAATCATTAATTGGCTGGCTGCCATTGCTGTTATTGCTTATGCGGGATATTTGTTTGTATATCTTATACGAACGAGGATGGCCTACATACAATTAGGAAAAAAGATTGAATTTGACCGTCGTTTTAAAGAGCGTTGGGATCTCCTTAAGGTCAATGTTTTCGGTCAAAAAAAGCTGCTGAAAGATAAAAAGAGCGGCATCATTCACGTTATGTTCTTTTACGGATTTATTCTTGTCCAATTTGGAGCAATTGACTTCGTTTGGAAAGGGCTCGCACCAGGATCACATCTTCCACTTGGACCACTATATCCTGCATTTACATTCTTCCAGGAAATTGTCACACTTGTTATTTTAATTGCAGTCTTTTGGGCTTTTCATAGACGCTATGTTGAAAAGCTTGTTCGCTTAAAACGTAATTTCAAATCAGGTCTTGTCCTTATCTTTATCGGTGGCTTAATGATTTCTGTGCTACTTGGTAATGGGATGGGAATTATATGGCATGGCGAAGAGCTTTCGTGGAGTGAACCAATCGCTTCTGCAATCGCTTACGTTTTCTCAGGGATAAATGAAACCGTAGCCATTTCAGTGTTCTATTTCTCTTGGTGGGTGCATCTATTAATCTTGTTAACGTTTTTAGTTTATGTACCACAATCAAAACATGCGCATTTAATTGCTGGACCAGTTAACGTATTTTTTGGTCGTCTTTCAAATCCAGGAAAACTTGAAAAAATCGATTTTGAAGATGAAACGCAAGAAACATTCGGTGTTGGTAAAATTGAAGACTTTAGACAAAATCAACTTATCGACTTATATTCTTGCGTCGAATGTGGTCGTTGTACAAATATGTGTCCGGCAACAGGAACAGGGAAAATGTTATCACCGATGGATTTAATTTTAAAACTTCGTGATCATTTAACTGATAAAGGAGCAGCGGTAACATCAAAAGCACCGTGGGTTCCAGTTGTGGCTTTTAATAATACACAAGGAAATCAGTTAGCGATGATGGCAGCTGGAAAAGGACAACAAGAATCAGCGGCTACAGCGCTAGCGTACGATCCAAGTTTAATCGGAGATGTTATTACAGAAGAAGAGATTTGGGCATGTACAACGTGCCGTAACTGTGAGGACCAGTGCCCAGTTATGAATGAGCATGTTGACAAAATTATTGATTTACGCCGCTATCTCGTTTTAACAGAAGGGAAAATGGACGCGGAAGCGCAGCGTGCAATGACAAACATTGAGCGTCAAGGGAATCCGTGGGGACTGAACCGTAAAGAGCGTGAAACATGGCGCCAAGGTGACGATGAAGTAACAGTTCCAACTGTAAAGGAGAAATCAAAAGCTGGCGAAGAGTTTGAATACTTATTCTGGGTTGGATCAATGGGTTCGTATGACAATCGCAGTCAGAAGATTGCGATATCATTTGCGAAGCTAATGAACGAAGCAGGCATTTCATTCGCAATTCTTGGTAATAAGGAAAAGAACTCTGGTGATACACCGCGCCGCCTTGGAAATGAATTTGTATTCCAGGAAATGGCGACTAAAAACATTGAAGAATTTGAAAAAGCAGGAGTGAAGAAAATCGTTACGATTGACCCTCATGCTTATAACACTTTTAAAAATGAGTACCCGGACTTTGGCTTACAAGCAGAAGTCTATCATCATACAGAATTACTAGCCCAGTGGGTGAAGGAAGGACGTTTAAAACCTGTCCATTCTATTGAAGAGACAGTTACGTACCATGATTCCTGTTACTTAGGAAGATACAACGAAGTATACGAAGCGCCGCGCGATATTCTAAAAGCAATTCCAGGTGTAAACCTTGTAGAAATGGCACGTAACCGTGAAACGGGAATGTGCTGTGGTGCGGGTGGCGGCCTAATGTGGATGGAAGAAACGGCAGGTTCTCGTATTAACGTTGCTCGTACAGAACAAGCGCTAGCTGTACAGCCGTCAATTATCGGTACAGGATGTCCGTATTGCTTAACGATGATTAGTGATGGTACGAAAGCGAAGGAAGTTGAAGAAACAGTTCAAACTTTGGACGTAACGGAGATTTTAGAACGCTCAGTTATCGGGCAGAAGAAAGAAGCAATGTAGTTTGTAGGCATGCATCCAACTTGAGAAAGAGGTGCAATAATTGCACCTCTTCTAAGCGTAAGGATACCGAGCGAGCGCTCGGTGCTAAAAAAAGAAATGGGGGAAGAAATATGAATAAAACAGTTATTTTAAGTGCTGCAAGAACACCGGTTGGAAAATTTGGAGGAACTTTAAAAGACGTGAAAGCAACAGAACTTGGAGGAATTGCAATTAAGGCAGCGCTTGAAAGAGCGAATGTTTCCGCTAGTGATGTTGAAGAAGTTATATTCGGAACGGTTATCCAAGGAGGACAAGGACAAATTCCATCACGCCAAGCAGCAAGAGCGGCCGGCATTCCTTGGGAAGTGCAGACAGAAACAGTAAATAAAGTTTGTGCATCAGGACTTCGCGCAGTTACGTTAGCGGATCAAATTATTCGTACTGGTGATCAATCACTGATTGTAGCTGGTGGAATGGAATCGATGAGTAACAGCCCTTACATTTTACGAGGGGCAAGATGGGGATACAGAATGGGTAACAACGAAGTTATCGATTTAAACGTTGCAGACGGTTTAACATGCGCATTTTCAGGTATACACATGGGTGTTTATGGCGGAGAAGTTGCAAACGAGGATGGGATCTCCCGCGAAGCACAAGATGAATGGGCATATCGTAGCCATCAACGTGCGGTTTCGGCACATAAGGAAGGTCGTTTTGAAGAGGAGATTGTACCAGTAACAATTCAGCAAAGAAAAGGCGATCCTATCGTCGTGGCTAAGGATGAGGCACCGCGTGAAGATACAACGATTGAAAAATTAGCGAAATTAAAGCCTGTTTTTGATAAGACGTCATCAGTGACAGCTGGTAATGCTCCTGGACTAAATGATGGCGGTGCTGCGCTTGTATTAATGAGCGAGGACAGAGCGAAGCAAGAAGGAAGAAAGCCATTGGCGACAATTTTGGCGCATACGGCGATTGCGGTAGAATCGAAGGATTTCCCAAGAACGCCAGGTTATGCAATTAATGAATTGCTGAAAAAGACAGGTAAGACAATTGAAGACATCGATCTATTTGAAATCAATGAGGCATTTGCGGCGGTAGCAATTGCAAGTATAGAAATCGCAGGGATCGATCCAGAAAAATTGAATGTAAATGGCGGTGCTGTAGCAATGGGGCATCCAATTGGAGCGAGCGGAGCACGTATTATCGTTACACTTATCCATGCACTGAAGCAGCGCGGTGGCGGAATTGGAATTGCTTCTATTTGTAGCGGTGGCGGTCAAGGTGATGCAGTGATGATTGAAGTTCGTTAATTTACGTGTAGGGGATTTGGGTTTATTAACAACTTATATTAAGGGGGAAGAAAGAATGGGTGTACAAAAAATAGTTGTAATTGGTGCAGGACAAATGGGTTCAGGTATCGCGCAAGTGTGTGCAATGGCAGGCTATGATGTGAAAGTGCAAGATTTAAAGCAAGAGCAATTAGAGAGAGGTCTAGCTGTTATTTCGAAAAATTTAGCCCGTCAAGTAGAAAAAGGCCGTATGAAGGAAGAAGAGAAAGAAGCGACTTTAAATCGCCTTACATGGACGCTTGATTTCAATAGTGTCAAAGAAGCTGATCTTGTGATTGAAGCAGCTGTTGAAAAAATGGATATTAAAAAGAAAATTTTTGTGAATCTAGATGAAATCGCTCCAGAACATGCAATTTTAGCGACGAATACATCATCTTTACCAATTACGGAAATTGCAGCGGTAACGAAACGCCCAGAAAAAGTAATCGGCATGCACTTTATGAATCCAGTTCCAGTTATGAAACTCGTTGAAATTATTCGTGGTTTAGCTACAGATGATGCAGTGTACGAAACGATTGAGGATATTACGAAAAAAATCGGAAAAGTGCCAGTTGAAGTAAATGATTTCCCAGGGTTTGTATCGAACCGTATTTTATTACCGATGATTAACGAAGCAATCTATACGTTATATGAAGGTGTAGCGACGAAAGAAGCGATTGATGAAGTAATGAAACTCGGTATGAATCATCCGATGGGACCACTTACATTAGCTGATTTTATCGGTTTAGATACGTGTTTATACATTATGGAAGTGTTGCATGAAGGATTAGGAGATAGTAAATATCGCCCATGTCCATTATTACGTAAGTATGTGAATGCAGGATGGTTAGGACGTAAAACGGGTCGTGGTTTCTACGTTTACGAATAAATTCCTCCCTTTATTAAAGTAGTGGTCTTACCAAATTATTAAAAAGATATATAGCAAACGGAGGCGAAGTACATGAATTTTCACTTTACTGAAGAGCAACAAATGATGAGGAAAATGGTTCGAGATTTTGCGCAGAAGGAAATAGCCCCCTTTGTTCCTAGTATGGAACAAGGGGTGTTCCCAAAAGAGATTTTGCAAAAGATGGGTGAGCTTGGACTAATGGGTATTCCAGCGCCTGCAAAATATGGCGGGGCAGAAATGGATTTTATTTCTTACATTCTAGCGATTGAAGAAATTTCAAAGGTAAGCGCAACGGTTGGTGTAATTTTAGCTGTACATACGTCAGTTGGAATGAATCCGATTTTGTATTTCGGAACAGAAGAACAGAAGCAGAAATATGTTTCTAAACTGGCGACTGGTGAATATTTAGGCGCATTTGCTCTAACAGAACCGAATGCAGGATCAGATGCAGGTAGTTTGAAATCAAGAGCTGTAAAGAAAGGCGATCACTACATCATTAATGGATCGAAAGTTTTTATTACAAATGGTGGTGAAGCAAGTACATATATCGTCTTCGCGTCTACAAATCCAGAGGCGGGGAAAAGCGGGATTTCAGCATTTATAGTTGAGAAAGATACACCAGGCTTAATCATCGGAAAAGATGAGCATAAGATGGGGCTTCTTGGTTCGCGTACAGTGCAACTTACGTTTGAAGATATGAAAGTGCCGGCTGAGAATTTACTTGGTGAAGAAGGACAAGGATTTAAGGTGGCAATGGCGAATTTAGATGTTGGGCGAATTGGAATCGGAGCGCAGGCATTAGGAATCGCGGAAGCGGCGCTTGCATGTGCGATTGATTATGCGAAAGAGCGTGAGCAATTCGGAAAGCCAATTGCGGCGCAGCAAGGAATCGGATTCAAACTTGCAGATATGGCGACTAGCGTAGAAGCAGCGCGGTTACTTGTATACAGAGCGGCATCGCTAAGAGCACAAGGATTACCATGCGGTAAAGAAGCTTCTATTGCGAAATTATTTGCTTCTAAGACGGCTGTTGAAGTTGCGATTGAAGCAGTGCAAGTATTTGGTGGTTATGGTTATACGAAAGATTATCCAGTAGAAAGATTTTTCCGTGATGCGAAGATCACACAAATATATGAAGGAACGAGCGAAATACAAAAGCTTGTAATTAGTCGAGCTTTATAAAAAGGCAGAGGGGGAGACGGGAATGCATTTTAAATTATCAGAAGAACATGAAATGATAAGGAAAATGGTTCGGGATTTTGCAAGGAATGAAGTAGCACCGACAGCAGCAGAGCGTGATGAGGAAGAGCGATTTGATCGCGCTTTATTCGATCAAATGGCAGAGCTTGGTTTGACCGGTATTCCGTGGCCTGAAGAATACGGCGGAATTGGAAGCGATTACTTGGCGTATGTAATTGCCATTGAAGAATTATCCCGCGTCTGTGCTTCTACAGGTGTAACGTTGTCTGCGCATACTTCACTTGCTGGATGGCCGATTTTTAAATTTGGAACGGAAGAGCAAAAACAAAAGTTTTTGCGCCCAATGGCTGAAGGGAAGAAAATTGGTGCATATGGCTTAACAGAACCAAGCTCTGGATCAGATGCTGGTGGAATGAGGACGACTGCAAAACGAGATGGAGACCATTACATTTTAAATGGTTCGAAAATCTTTATTACAAATGGCGGCATTGCTGATATTTATGTTGTTTTTGCATTAACAGATCCTGATTCGAAGCAGCGCGGCACGAGTGCATTTATTGTGGAGAGTGATACGCTAGGGTTTTCAGTTGGGAAGAAGGAAAGCAAGTTAGGAATTCGCTCTTCGCCAACGACTGAAATTATGTTTGAAGACTGCCGTATTCCTGTAGAGAATCTGCTAGGGGAAGAGGGCCAAGGATTTAAAGTTGCGATGCAAACGTTAGATGGTGGTCGTAATGGTATTGCGGCGCAAGCGGTTGGGATTGCACAATCTGCTTTAGATGCTTCTGTAGAATATGCAAGAGAACGTCATCAGTTTGGGAAGCCAATTGCGGCGCAACAAGGAATTGGCTTTAAACTTGCAGATATGGCAACGGATGTAGAGGCAGCGCGTCTTTTAACATATCAAGCGGCCTGGCTTGAATCTGAAGGGCTTCCGTACGGGAAAGAATCAGCGATGTCAAAAGTATTTGCAGGTGATACAGCGATGAAAGTAACGACTGAAGCAGTACAAGTATTTGGTGGTTATGGTTATACGAAAGATTATCCAGTAGAGCGTTATATGCGCGATGCAAAGATTACCCAAATATATGAGGGAACACAAGAGATTCAAAGGCTTGTAATTTCTCGTATGTTAACGAAGTAGGAACGAAAGCGTAGGTATTTTCCTACGCTTTTTACTTCCAAAAATAATAGAGAGAGGTGAAGGGATGGTTAAACATAATGTACATGCGTCAGTGAAAGATGAAAAATTAGTTGCGTTAAGGCGTGAACAAATGATTAAAGGTGCGGTGCAGCTGTTTAAGCAAAAAGGATTCCCGCGTACAACAACGAGAGAAATTGCGAAAGCGGCTGGATTTAGTATCGGAACACTTTATGAATACATTCGCACGAAAGATGATGTATTATATTTAGTTTGTGATAGTATTTATGAACATGTAAAAGAGCGGTTAGAGAAAGTAGTGTGTACAGAGAAGGGAAGTATAGAAAGCTTAAAGATAGCGATAACGAATTATTTTAAAGTGATGGATGAATTGCAAGAAGAAGTATTAATTATGTATCAAGAGGTACGTTTTTTACCGAAAGAATCACTCCCATATGTATTAGAAAAAGAGTTTCAAATGGTCGGGATGTTTGAGAATATTTTAGAGCAGTGTACGGAAAATGGGACATTTACACTAAATAAAAAGGAAATACAGCTTCTTGCACATAATATTTTCATACAAGGACAAATGTGGGGATTTAGACGTTGGGCCCTGCAAAAACTGTATACGCTCGAAGAATATACTGAAATGCAAATTAGGTATGTACTGCAAGGCGCGCATATGTTTCCGAAATAAGGAATGGACAAATTATAATTTTATTAGCCTTCACCAATCGGGCTTTTACTGCCCGTTAATGCGGGATAAAAGTTTCCCGTTTTTTTTGTAGCATATTTGTGCGACTTTTGTTTATAATGAATAGTATGGATTTTTTTAAGCAGACCGTTATATATAAGTTTATATTTGAAGAAAGGAAGTGCCGCATAAGTGGGTTTTAAGCAATATTCACCAGAAGAGCTAAAAGAATGTTCAATGATTGAAGTTGTACATAGTGTTTTAGGGAATAAAAGACAAGCAACGACATTCAACGAGTTGGTTCAAGAAATCGCTCAAGTGCTGGGACTATCTCAAGGGCAAGTTAATACGAAACTCGCACAATTTTATACAGATTTAAACATCGATGGACGTTTCATTAATTTAGGAGAAAATCGTTGGGGGCTACGTAGCTGGTACCCATATGAGCAAATTGATGAAGAAATTCTGCCTCAGCCAAAACCGAAGAAGAAACGTAAAGTTGAAGAGGACGGTTTTGACGACTACATCGAAGAAGATGAAGATGAATTAAATGCAGACCAAGAAGAAGATGTAGAAGATTTGGACAAGGTTCTTGAAGAAGAAGACGCAGATGATGAAAAAGAAGATGATGATCTTGATGATGAAGACTTCGCTGAAGAAGAACTTGAGTACGATGAAACTGAAGAAGAAGAAGAAGAGGAAGAGCGTTAGTTCTTGACTTTTCATTATCGTCCATGTAGAATCATTTTTGGGCTCTTTAAAAAAGGACGATAATACTTTTAAAGTGTAAATATAAAAGAAAATTGCTCCCTACTTATTACTTTATGTGATGAGGGGAGCAATTTTCTTTTTTGTTTTTTGTTTAGAAAATAAAAAGAGCCTAACAATAAGATAGATACAGTGTTATCTACATACGTTGCGCTTTGCAACGGTGATTATATAACAACGAAGTAGAAGGGAGTATTTTCATGACTAAGTATATTTTTGTAACAGGCGGTGTAGTATCGTCTTTAGGTAAAGGTATTACAGCAGCATCTCTTGGAAGACTTTTAAAAAATCGTGGTTTAAACGTAACTATTCAAAAGTTTGATCCATACATTAACGTAGACCCAGGGACTATGAGCCCATACCAACACGGTGAGGTATTCGTAACAGATGATGGTGCAGAAACGGACTTAGACCTAGGTCACTATGAGCGTTTTATCGACATCAACTTAAATAAATACAGCAACGTAACAACAGGTAAAATTTACTCTTCAGTTCTTCAAAAAGAGCGTCGTGGTGAATATTTAGGAGGAACAGTTCAAGTTATTCCTCACATTACTAACGAAATTAAAGAACGTGTATATCGTTCTGGTCGCGAAACAAACGCCGACGTTGTTATTACAGAAATCGGTGGAACTGTTGGTGATATCGAGTCTCTACCATTCTTAGAAGCAATTCGTCAAATTAAGAGCGACATCGGTCGTGACAATGTAATGTACATTCACTGTACGTTAATCCCGTATTTAAAAGCAGCGGGTGAAATGAAAACAAAACCAACGCAACATAGCGTTAAAGAGCTTCGCAGCTTAGGTATTCAGCCGAACATTATCGTTGTTCGTACAGAACTACCTGTTTCTCAGGACATGAAAGACAAGATTGCATTATTCTGTGACATCGATACAAAAGCAGTTATCGAAGCACGCGATGCAGATACTTTATATGCGGTTCCATTATCTCTTCAAGAACAAAACATGGACCAAATCGTTTGCGATCACTTGAAATTAGACAATCCAGCTGCAGATATGACAGAGTGGACTGCGCTAGTTAATAAAGTACGTAACCTTTCTAAGAAAACAAAAATCGCTCTTGTTGGTAAATACGTAGAGCTTCAAGATGCATACATTTCTGTTGTAGAAGCACTTCGTCATGCAGGTTATTCATTCGACACAGATGTAGAAGTGAAATGGGTAAACGCTGAGCACGTAACAGCAGAGAACGTAAAAGAATTAGTTGGCGACACAGATGGTATCCTTGTACCAGGTGGCTTCGGCGATCGTGGTGTAGAAGGTAAAATCGTTGCAATTCAATATGCTCGTGAAAACAAAGTTCCATTCTTAGGAATTTGCCTAGGTATGCAACTTGCATCAATCGAATTTGCACGTAACGTATTAGGATTAGAAGGAGCTAACTCTTCTGAAATTAATCCTGACACACCTTATGCAATTATCGATTTATTACCAGAACAAAAAGATGTAGAAGATTTAGGTGGTACACTTCGCCTTGGTCTATACCCATGTAAGCTTGCTGAAGAAACAAATGCTTACAATGCTTACAACGAGCCGGTTATATATGAGCGTCATCGTCATCGTTATGAGTTCAATAATCAATTCCGTCCAGATATGGAAAAAGAAGGATTTGTATTCTCTGGTACAAGCCCAGACGGTCGTCTAGTGGAAATTATTGAATTACAAGATCATCCTTGGTTTGTGGCAGCACAGTTCCATCCAGAACTTGTATCTCGTCCAAACCGTCCGCAACCATTGTTCCATGATTTCGTAAGTGCTTCTATTACGAATAAAGAGAGCAAGTAATAAAAAAAAGCGCCTGAAATAGGGCGCTTTTTTTAATATTCGTTTAACATTTCATCAATTGTAAATTTCAATCCGTGATAAGCAAATAAAGTTATAATTAAACTTGGGAACCCGTAGCGGTTACCTTCATCATCTGGAATAAGACCTTTTAACAGCTTTGTATCAATATGTACATCTGTATATTGTTCCAGTGATTCAGCACCTTCTTGAATAGCCGAGATTCCAACGATAGATTGGCCGTCTTCATGAAGTTTTTTCGCGGTTGTTATAATTTCATCATCTGTCGAAAAACGACTAATAAGAAGTACGCGGTCCGCAGAAGTCACTGCCGCCAGTTCACCGTTTTCTATTAAACGTTTTGCTTGTTTCATTGGTTCGGCGCCAAATAATGCTTCTGAAACAATACCCTCCATTTCGTTTGTACCATGCAAGTAAATGAAGCCGTCACCAATTAAGGCCTGGGCAAGTAGACGAGCGCTATCTTCTATATTCATTTCTTCTTTTTGAGAGAGTCTGGAGAAATATCCACTTAATTGAGTCGAGAAAATTTTTAACATGTTGTTGCTCCTTTCTTTCGTGTTAGCTGGTTCTCATTATAGCTTATTTTTTTTGGAAAGGGGAAATAGTAGGGTGGCATAACAAAATAGGAAACGGTAAAATAAGAAAGAATAGGAAGGGATTTGGCAAAGAGTAGCGAAAATAAACCGATAAGATATAAGAAGCTTTAAATCTTGTACTTACACAGAAAGGTTGGGAGTTATGGAAGGGAAAATTTTAATCGTTGATGATCAATATGGCATTCGTGTTTTATTGCATGAAGTGTTCCAAAAAGAAGGTTATCAGACGTTCCAAGCAGCGAATGGATTTCAAGCTTTAGATATCGTGAAAAAAGATAATCCAGATTTAGTAGTGTTAGATATGAAAATCCCAGGTATGGATGGTATAGAGATTTTAAAACATGTAAAAGAAATTGATGAGAGTATTAAAGTGATTTTAATGACTGCTTATGGAGAATTGGATATGATTCAAGAAGCGAAAGATTTAGGAGCTTTAATGCACTTTGCTAAACCGTTTGATATTGATGAGATTCGTCAAGCAGTGAGAGATCAGCTTGCTGTAGAGGCGTAAAAAATGAATTTTTTATAAAAAATATGGAAAAAAGCGTTTACATGGACTATTGAGCAGGTGAATACAGTTGAGTTTTTGAGTACAAGTTGTTATCCTATTGAGTGTAGAAAGAAGTCCGGTATGTAAATATACATATTTTACCTTATTCTGGTCATACTACCAGCGATAAGAATTTATCGGATACAAAAAACGTTTTTTAGGAGGATTCACCATGCCTTTAGTTTCTATGAAAGAAATGCTAAACACAGCACTAGAAGGAAAATACGCAGTTGGTCAATTCAACATGAACAACTTAGAGTGGACTCAAGCTATCTTAGCTGCTGCGGAAGAAGAAAAATCTCCTGTAATCTTAGGTGTATCTGAGGGTGCAGCTCGTCATATGACTGGTTTCAAAACAGTTGTAGCTATGGTTAAAGCTTTAATCGAAGAAATGAACATTTCTGTTCCTGTAGCGATTCACCTTGATCATGGTTCAAGCTTCGAAAAATGTAAAGAAGCAATCGATGCAGGTTTCACATCTGTAATGATCGACGCTTCTCACCACCCATTCGATGAGAACGTTGAAACTACTAAAAAAGTGGTAGAATACGCACATGCTCGTAACGTATCTGTAGAAGCTGAGCTTGGTACAGTTGGCGGACAAGAAGATGACATCATCGCTGAAGGCGTTATCTACGCTAATCCTGAAGAGTGTAAACACCTTGTTGAAGCAACAGGTATCGATTGCCTAGCTCCAGCTTTAGGTTCTGTACACGGTCCTTACAAAGGTGAGCCTAACTTAGGATTCGCTGAAATGGAACAAGTTCGCGACTTCACTGGCGTACCTTTAGTATTACACGGTGGTACTGGTATCCCAACTGCTGATATCGTAAAAGCTATTTCTTTAGGTACTTCAAAAATTAACGTAAACACTGAGAACCAAATTGAGTTTACAAAAGCTGTTCGTGAAGCATTAAACAAAGACCAAGAAGTTTACGATCCTCGTAAATATATTGGACCTGGCCGCGACGCTATTAAAGCAACTGTTGCTGGTAAAATGCGTGAGTTCGGTTCTAACGGTAAAGCGTAAGAATAAAATTCCGTTTTGGAAACCGTCTAGTCTTTTAGACGGTTTCCTTTCGTTGTATAATGAAAGCGTGAACAAGTCTAAAGATTTTATAAAGTAAATTTTTAGTTTGCAAATATAGAAAATAATGTGCATAGTCCTATTAATAAATGTGGTAAGTATCTGAATTGAGGAATTTGATTCGATGAATAGTTAATCTTCATCTATTTGTACAGCAGGGGAGCTACAGGTGATGGTTTTCTACTTATTGGGTTTCAGGATGGAAAGAGTGATTGAGATTCTTAAGGGGAAATCTTCTACTTTTTCTTATAAAGGAGTAGAAGATAAATACATTCACAAGAAGGGAGCTCAATATGGAAAAGTTGCTAATTGAAGGCGGAAGAGCTTTAAATGGAACAATTCGCGTGAGTGGTGCAAAGAACAGTGCTGTTGCGCTAATTCCAGCGACAATTTTAGCGGATACTCCAGTAACTATCGGTGGCGTTCCTAATATTTCGGACGTGAAAATATTAGGAGACTTACTAGAGGAAATTGGAGGGAAAGTAACTTATGGGCAGGAAGAAGAGATGGTAGTCGATCCTTCTAACATGGTTGCGATGCCTTTACCAAATGGAAAAGTGAAAAAATTGCGCGCCTCTTATTATTTAATGGGTGCAATGCTTGGCCGTTTTAAAAAAGCTGTTATTGGGCTTCCAGGTGGATGTCATTTAGGGCCACGACCGATTGATCAGCATATTAAAGGGTTTGAAGCGTTAGGGGCACATGTTACAAATGAACAAGGTGCTATTTATTTAAGAGCAGATGAACTACGCGGGGCACGTATTTATTTAGATGTTGTTAGTGTAGGAGCGACAATTAATATTATGCTAGCGGCTGTACGAGCGAAAGGTAGAACTGTTATTGAAAATGCAGCAAAAGAACCAGAGATTATTGATGTAGCTACATTGTTAACGAGTATGGGAGCACGTATTAAAGGTGCTGGTACAGATGTAATCCGAATTGATGGTGTGGATTTTTTACACGGTTGTCACCACACTATCATTCCAGATCGTATTGAAGCTGGTACGTATATGATTTTAGGGGCAGCGTCAGGAGGAGAAGTAACAGTTGATAATGTTATTCCTCAGCATTTAGAATCCGTTACTGCAAAGCTAAGAGAAGCTGGTGTTCAAGTTGAAACGAACGATGACCAAATTACAGTGAATGGCAATAGAAGTTTAAAAGTAGTTGATGTAAAAACGCTTGTATATCCAGGGTTTCCAACAGATTTACAACAGCCGTTTACAACGCTTTTAACAAAAGCGCATGGAACAGGAGTTGTAACTGATACAATTTACAGCGCACGTTTCAAGCATATTGATGAATTGCGCCGTATGAACGCGCAAATTAAAGTAGAAGGCCGTTCAGCAATTGTGACTGGACCTGTTTTATTACAAGGTGCGAAGGTGAAAGCGAGTGATTTACGAGCTGGTGCGTCCCTTGTTATTGCGGGTTTAATGGCAGATGGTATTACGGAAGTAACGGGACTGGAGCATATTGATCGAGGTTACGAAAATATAGTAGACAAGCTTAAAGGGCTTGGTGCAAACATTTGGCGAGAACAAATGACAAAGCAAGAAATTGAAGAAATGAAGAATGCATAAAGTGAAACTTTAATCAGTATGGGATATCCCATGCCGATTATTAGCCCTCACCAATCGGGATAAGGTGGTGATACTTCCGTTAATGGGGAGCGAAGAATCACTACTAACGGAAGTGCACTTTATAGAAAAATACGGTTCACAAAATACGGCAGAAATATAAAGACTTAAAGGAGAGGGATTATCGTGGAAAGAAGTTTATCTATGGAGTTAGTACGTGTAACAGAGGCTGCAGCATTATCATCAGCGCGTTGGATGGGGCTCGGAAAAAAAGATGAGGCAGATGGTGCAGCAACATCAGCTATGCGTGATGTATTTGATACAATTCCGATGAAAGGTACAGTTGTAATTGGCGAAGGTGAAATGGATGAAGCGCCAATGCTATATATCGGAGAGAAATTGGGTACAGGATATGGACCACGCGTAGACGTTGCAGTTGATCCTTTAGAAGGGACCAATATCGTAGCGGCTGGCGGCTGGAATGCGCTTGCTGTTATTGCAATTGCAGATCACGGCAATTTGTTACATGCTCCTGACATGTACATGGATAAAATAGCGGTTGGTCCAGAAGCGGTTGGTGCAGTTGATATTGACGCACCTATTATCGACAATTTACGTGCAGTTGCGAAAGCGAAAAATAAAGATATCGAAGATGTTGTAGCGACAGTTTTAAACCGTCCACGTCATCAAGCAATTATCGAAGAAATTCGTAAAGCTGGTGCTCGTATTAAATTAATTAACGATGGAGATGTAGCTGGAGCAATCAATACAGCATTTGACCGTACCGGTGTAGATATTCTATTCGGTTCTGGTGGAGCGCCTGAAGGTGTATTAGCTGCGGTTGCATTAAAATGCTTAGGTGGAGAAATTCACGGGAAGCTCTTACCTCAAAACGAAGCTGAATTAGCGCGTTGCAAAAAAATGGGTATTGAAGATATCAATCGTATCCTTCGTATGGAAGACTTAGTAAAAGGTGACGATGCAATCTTTGCAGCAACAGGTGTAACAGACGGAGAACTATTACGAGGCGTTCAATTTAAAGGTAGCGTCGGAACAACACAATCCCTTGTTATGCGTGCGAAATCAGGCACAGTACGCTTCGTAGACGGCCGCCATAGCTTAAATAAAAAACCGAATTTGGTTATTAAATAAAAAGCGTAAGCGGCTCGTTTAGAATCGCAGGGCATTGGAGCTCTCGACCTTGAAGCGCTCTTTGCTTCGAGTGAGAGAGCGAAATGCCCGGAGATTCTAGCCGCTGAAGCTGGATTAAATAAAAGAAAAAATGCCGTATCTATTCTGCCTTAAAATCAGGCGAGTAGAAAAAAGAAAGAAATATGAAAAGCGAAGATAAATTTTCTTGTCTTCGCTTCTTGTATTTGTGTTTCAACGTATTGATTAAAACTAGATAAAAGGGTTACAATAGTGAATATTACCCTACTTGAACTTATTGCCTTTCATTATTATTTATTTGCCTTCCGTATTTTTCCCCTTTACCCATGTGAAAAGAGAAAAACGTTAAAGTGTGGTGTCTGAATGAATTTGTCAATTGCAGCATTAGAAAACATGAAATTAAAAGAGTTATACGAGCTTGCGAAGGAATTTAAGATTTCGTATTACAGCAAGTTAACGAAAAGAGAGCTAATCTTCTCTATCTTAAAAGCTCGAGCAGAAAAAGAAGGTTTCTTTTTCATGGAAGGCGTATTAGAAATTATTCAATCAGAAGGATTTGGATTCTTACGTCCTATCAATTATTCTCCAAGCTCAGAAGATATTTATATCTCGGCTTCGCAAATTCGTCGTTTCGATTTACGTAATGGAGATAAGGTTTCTGGTAAAGTACGACCTCCGAAAGAAAATGAGCGCTATTTTGGACTGCTACAAGTTGAAGCTGTAAATGGAGATGATCCAGACTCAGCAAAAGAGCGTGTACATTTCCCTGCATTAACACCGTTATACCCAGATCGCCAAATGAAATTGGAGACGGAAACGAAAAAGTTACCGACACGCATCATGGATTTAATCGCACCAGTTGGATTTGGACAACGTGGTTTAATTGTTGCGCCTCCAAAGGCTGGTAAAACAAGTCTGTTAAAAGAAATTGCACACAGTGTCACAACAAATCATCCGGAAGCAGAATTAATTGTACTTTTAATTGATGAGCGTCCAGAGGAAGTAACAGATATTGAACGTTCTGTTAAAGGTGATGTTGTAAGTTCTACTTTTGATGAAGTGCCAGAGAATCATATTAAAGTAGCTGAGCTTGTATTAGAGCGTGCAATGCGTCTTGTAGAACATAAAAGAGACGTTGTCATTTTAATGGATAGTATTACCCGTTTAGCGCGTGCTTACAACCTTGTTATTCCACCGAGTGGTAGAACCTTATCGGGTGGTATTGATCCAGCTGCTTTTCATAGACCGAAGCGTTTCTTCGGGGCTGCGCGTAATATCGAAGAGGGCGGTAGCTTAACGATTTTAGCAACAGCGCTTGTTGATACAGGGTCTCGTATGGATGATGTAATTTACGAGGAGTTTAAAGGAACTGGAAATATGGAACTTCACTTAGATCGCTCATTAGCTGAGCGCCGTATCTTCCCAGCGATTGATATTCGTCGCTCTGGTACGCGTAAAGAAGACCTATTAATTCCGAAAGAACATTTAGACAAACTATGGGGTATTCGTAAAACAATGCGTGATACACCAGACTTTGTTGAAGGATTCTTACGTAAACTTCGTCAAACAAAGACAAATGAAGAATTTTTACAAAATATTGTTGCAGACTCAAAAAGGTATGTAACCACTAAGTAAAGGGAAAAGATTGGGACTCGCTTATTTCGTAGTAAGCGAGTTTTTTTATGTTTTTAAGGGAATATTAGAAAGAGTAATATATGGAAAAAATTTTGTTTTTTGAGATGAAAATCATATTTGGGTCGAGAGCTTGAATTGTCCTGCGATTCTGAGCGAGCCGCTTGCGCTTTTAATTGATATCCAGTTCTGGCGGCTAGCTCTTCGTGTCTAAGAACCTCCGCTACTCAAGGTAAACAGCACCTTTTGTGCGAGAGAACCTTAGCCAGTCAGAGCTAAGCGAGCCGCCTCCACTTTTAATTTTCAAAAGACAAAAACAGGTAGTTGCAAAATGGAGTTAGCCTTGTTATAATTTCATCATATGTGTTTCATCAATATAGTTGTGTAAGCAGCTGAAGATGAAAAACTCTGTTTCGAAAATGATTCAGGGCGGAAGGAGATGAAAAGAATGAAAGCAGGAATCCATCCAAATTACAATAAAGTTGTATTTATGGACACGAACACTGGCTTCAAATTCTTAAGCGGGTCTACAAAAGGCTCTAGCGAAACTGTTGAGTGGGAAGATGGTAACACTTATCCATTACTAAAAATTGAGATCAGTTCTGATTCTCACCCATTCTACACTGGACGTCAGAAGTTTGCTACTGCAGACGGACGTGTTGACCGCTTCAATAAGAAATACGGTATTAAGTAATAAAGAACATAAAACAGGCAAGTGTATGTATTCGCTTGTCTGTTTTTTTTGCGAAAATATTAAACCTTTACCCTACTTTAGATTAGGAAAGTAGATGAAAGGAGAGCTCAATGTACTTAATGAATCAAAATGGTTGGATTGAAGTGATTTGCGGGAGTATGTTTTCTGGAAAATCAGAAGAGCTCATCCGCCGTATACGACGTACGCAATTTGCGAAACAACATGCGATTGTATTTAAACCATGTATTGATAATCGTTATAGTGAAGAAGATGTTGTATCACATAATGGATTAAAGGTTAAAGCAGTTCCTGTTTCAGCTTCAAAAGATATATTTAACCATGTAACAGAAGAAATGGATGTTATTGCAATCGATGAGGTACAATTTTTTGATGGGGACATTGTGGAAGTGGTGCAAGTATTGGCAAATCGTGGCTATCGTGTCATTGTAGCTGGATTAGACCAAGATTTCCGTGGTCTACCATTTGGACAAGTTCCTCAGCTGATGGCGATTGCTGAACATGTAACTAAATTGCAGGCAGTTTGTTCTGAATGTGGATCTCCTGCAAGTCGTACGCAACGTTTAATCGATGGAGAACCAGCGGCATTTGATGATCCAATTATTTTAGTTGGGGCTTCAGAATCGTATGAACCACGTTGTCGTCATTGCCATGCAGTACCTACAAAACAAAGATAAATGAAACTCGCTATGTAGAGCGGGTTTTTTTCGAAAATAGATGAAGATTGGTGGCGAGCTCTTCGTGTCTAAGAACCTTCCGTACTAAAGGTGAAAAGCACCTTTTGTACGAGAGAACCTTAGCTATTCTGAGCGAGCCGCCTGCGCTTTTAAATATTATCTAGCTCCAGCGCTAGAATCTCCGGTCATTTCGCTCTCTCGCTCGAAGCAAAGAGCGCTTCAAGGTCGAGAGCTTGAGGTGGCCTGCGTTTCTGAGCGAGCCGCTTGCGCTTTTAAATATATTATCTAGCTCCAGCGGCTAGAATCTCCGGCCATTTCACTCTCTCGCTCGAAGCAAAGAGCGCTTCAAGGTCGAGAGTTCCAATGTCCTGCGATTCTGAGCAAGCCGCTTGCGCTTTTAAATATATTATCTAGCTCCAGCGGCTAGAATCTCCGGCCATTTCACTCTCTCGCTCGAAGCAAAGAGCGCTTCAAGGTCGAGAGTTCCAATGTCCTGCGATTCTGAGCAAGCCGCTTACGCTTTTAAATATAATTTGCGTTTTTTTGATTAAGTACCATATACTATTTGTATTAGATACTAGGATGTAGAGGTGAATGGTGTGTTAGATCGTTTGCAAGCTGTAGAAAATCGTTATGAGAAGTTGAATGAGTTGTTAAGTGACCCAGAGGTTATTAGCGATACAAATAAGCTTCGTGAGTATTCAAAAGAGCAATCTGATATTCAGGATACGGTAGAGGTGTACCGTGAGTATAAAGATGTTCGTGAGCAATTACGAGATGCAAAAGCAATGTTAGAAGATAAGTTAGACGCTGATATGCGTGACATGGTAAAAGAAGAGGTTTCTGAGTTAGAAGGTCAAGAAAAAGTATTATCAGAGCGTCTGAAAATTTTACTTGTTCCAAAAGACCCTAATGATGATAAAAACGTTATCGTTGAGGTTCGTGGCGCTGCTGGTGGTGACGAGGCAGCTTTATTTGCTGGTGATTTATATCGTATGTATAGCCGTTATGCTGAGGTGCAAGGTTGGAAAACTGAAATTATCGAAGCGAGCTATACAGAGTTAGGTGGATATAAAGAGATTATCTTTATGATTAACGGTAAAGGTGCTTTCGCTAAGCTGAAATTCGAGAATGGTGCTCACCGTGTACAACGTGTTCCTGAAACGGAATCTGGTGGACGTATTCATACATCTACAGCAACTGTAGCTGTATTACCAGAGGCAGAAGAAGTAGAAATTAATATTCATGAAAAAGATGTTCGTGTTGATACGTTTGCTTCTAGTGGCCCTGGTGGACAAAGCGTTAATACAACGATGTCAGCGGTACGTTTAACACATTTACCGACTGGTGTAGTTGTATCTTGTCAGGATGAGAAATCACAAATTAAGAATAAAGAAAAAGCGATGAAAGTATTACGCGCACGTGTTTATGATAAGTTTAGACAAGAAGCGCAAGCTGAGTATGATCAAAACCGTAAACAAGCTGTTGGTACCGGAGATCGTTCAGAGCGTATTCGTACGTATAATTTCCCGCAAAACCGTGTTACAGACCATCGAATCGGTTTAACGATTCAAAAGCTAGATCAAATCCTACAAGGTAAGTTAGATGATTTCATCAATGCCTTAGTGATGGAAGATCAGGCTCAAAAGATGGAGGCAGCTGAGTAATGCGTGTCTATGAAGCCCTGAAATGGGCTTCTTCTTTTTTACAGGAAAATGGACGAGATGAAAATGCGGGAGAAATTGTCCTTTGTCATGTATTAAAGACGAACAGAACCGGAATGCTCATGAATATGCGTGAAGAAATAACTGCGGAACAAGAGAAAAGTTTTGCACAATTTATCCACAAGCACGTAGAAGGTATTCCGATCCAATATATGCTCGGTTATGAAATGTTTTATGGCCGATCATTCTTTGTAAATGAAGAGGTATTGATACCAAGACCGGAAACAGAGGAACTTATAGTTGGAGTGCTAGAGAGAATTGAGCGTCATTTCGGTAATGAGGAGCTTCACATAGCGGATATTGGAACAGGTAGTGGAGCGATTTCTATTACGCTCGCTTTAGAAAATAAAAATCTTCATGTGTATACAGTAGATATCGCGCAGGAGTCGATTGAAGTTGCAAAAGAAAATGCAAAAACTTTAGGGGCGGATGTAACTTTCTATCACGGCGATTTACTGTCTCCGTTTTATGAAACAGGTCAGAAGTTAGATGTTGTTGTTTCCAATCCTCCGTACATACCAGAGGAAGATTGGCGTGGTCTTTCTACTGTTGTGAAGGAGCATGAGCCGAAGCGTGCGCTTGTTGGTGGGGAAGATGGACTAGATTTCTATCGTCGTTTTATGGAGGAATTGCCGAATGTATTACAGAAAAAGGCGATTGTGGCGTTTGAAATTGGTGTAGGGCAAGGTGAAGATGTGAAAGCATTATTACAGCAAACTTTCCCGCGCGCTCAAGTTGAAGTTGTATTTGATATTAATGGAAAAGATCGTATGGTATTTGCAGAGATGGAGTAAGGTAGAAGCCTTACTCTATTTTTTGTATGAAAAAATTCGTAACTACTCAGCCGTACATTTCATTTAGAATTTTGGTAAGGAGTATTATTACAGTGAAAATACGCACCTTATTACCTATAGATTGCTGTCAGAAAGATAAAATGGACATACACCTTGTTGCCTGTCTTTGTTTTAAAACTTTGCGAGTGGCGGGAAAAGGCCCTGACGGCTCCTATACATGGCCAGTCCCTTTCGCCAATTAAAAAAATGCTTTTCTATCGGTTTTTTACATAGATTTTGAATTTAATAGTTTAGAAAGAAGTAACTCTGTCCACACTGTTTCTAGAGGGGACGGTGGAGGAAATGAAAAAACAAGTTATTGCTTATTTTCTTTTATTATTAATTGGTGCACAGTTACTTGTGCAGTTTGGATATATGAAAGCTGATGCAAAAGGGCCTACTGTTATTCCGAAAGAGGCCGTTCGATTACGTATTTTAGCTAATAGTGATTCCGATAAAGATCAAGCATTAAAACGTAAAGTACGTGATGAAGTGAAAGCGCAAATTGATGGATGGGTAGCGGATTTAACGTCATTTGAAGAAGCTCGAAAAGTCATTCAAAATCATATTCCTGAAATTGAAAAGACAGTGGAGAATACGCTGAAAAGAGAAGGAAGTAAAGAGGCGTTTCAAGTGAAATTCGGTAAGAATGTGAAGTTTCCTACAAAGGTATATGGGAATTTTATTTATCCGGCAGGAGAATATGAAGCGGTACTTATTACAATTGGAAAAGGTGAAGGTGCAAACTGGTGGTGTGTATTATTTCCACCGATGTGTTTCTTAGATTTTTCAAGTGGTACAGCTGTAAGGAAAGAAGAACATGTTGTGAAAGCTGAATCTCCTGAAGAGGAGCAGGTGAGACAACCAGATGAGGAAGTAGTGGATGTACCGGAGAAGAAAGTGGATAAGGTGAAAGAAACGAAAGTAGTAAAGCCGGAAAAAGCTGAAAAAGTAAGAGCCCAGGAAAAGAAAGTAGTAAAACATGAAACGCAAGTAGAAGAACAGCCTGTAAAAAAAGTAGAAACAAAAACTGTGGAAAAAGTGGAAAAACCTGTGGAGCAAAAACAAGAAAAGGAAAATGAGTATGTAACAGTAGAGGAAGAAGAAAAACCAGAGGTTAAATTATTTATCGTCGAAGCTTTTACATCGTTATTCTCTAAATAGTACTATTAATAAATCCTTCCTCATATATATCACTGAGGAGGGATTTACTATGAAGAACGTGTATTTTGCTACGAAAGCAGATGTAGAAAGATTGCATTCTTTTTTCGGACAAGCTAATAAAAAAGATGATAAAATAAATGAGTTGTACGCACAATTTATGATCTTGGAAGAGGCGGGAGAAATACGAGCGGTAGTTGGATATGAACAAGGTGGGGAAAATGCACTTATCCGTTCTTGTTTATTCACACCTAATGTGGATAAACAGACTTTCTTATATTTTTTTGAGATGTTTTTGCAGTATATGAAAGAAAAAGATATTCGACAATTGTACTTACTCACAAATCATCCACAATCTGTGACAATCTTTCAGTTTTTTAACTTTGTCAGTATAGAGAAAGAGGAAGTGCCAGAGGAAATTCGACAGTTAGAACACTTTTGTAAAAATATAAAAGAGCTAAATGCAATAATACTAAATTGTCAGCTATTCACAAAGTTATCCACGGATTAACAAGGTTTATCCACATTTTGTGGATAAACCTTGTTTGTCTTTTGGATAAATCTCATAGTAAACTAAAAATAGACAAGTATTTCATGGTAGAAAAGGACGTGGGAAAAAATGCATACAAATATGTGGGTTGTGGATAATGTTGTGGAAAGAAAAAAATATTATCCACAATTAAAAGAAGCAGCGAGATTATTAAGAGAAAATGAAGCAGTGGCCTTCCCAACGGAAACGGTATATGGGTTAGGAGCAAACGCAATGGATGATGAAGCGATAGCGAAAATTTTTGAAGCGAAAGGGAGACCGAGCGATAATCCACTGATTGTCCACATAGGAACAAAATCTCAGTTAGATGGTATCGTAAGAGAAATTCCGCCGGTTGCAGAAAAGTTAATGGAGCATTTTTGGCCAGGACCACTAACAATCATTTTACCGAGAAAAAAAGGGATTTCAGAGAGGGTTACGGCCGGACTTAATACAGTCGGAGTGAGGATGCCGGATCATCCAGTAGCGCTCGCTCTTATTGAAGAGGCAAACGTGCCTGTTGCGGCACCAAGTGCGAATCGTTCAGGACGCCCAAGTCCAACGTTAGCTTCTCATGTGTATGAAGATTTAAACGGGAAAATTGCTGGTATTGTTGATGGCGGGGCAACAGGAGTAGGCGTTGAGTCAACTGTAATTGATTGTACGAGCGAGGTTCCCACGATTTTACGTCCAGGTGGGATTACGAAGGAGCAATTAGAAGCAGTGATAGGAAATGTTTCTTTAGATCCAGCTTTAAAGGATGAGAAAGAAAAACCGAAATCACCTGGAATGAAATATACACATTATGCACCGAAAGCGCCACTTAGTATTGTTGAAGGGTCCCGTGAGTTTATTCAACGTATTGTAGATGAGAAGAAGAAAGAAGGGTTTAAAGTAGGTGTATTAACGACAGAAGAGTATCAGCATGTGTATAGTGCAGATGTTGTATTGTCTTGTGGTGTGCGAAGCGATTTAGCCAGCGTTGCGACTAAGTTATATGATGTGCTTAGAACGTTTGATGCAAGTGAAGTAGATGTTATTTTTAGTGAATCATTCCCGAATGAAGGCATAGGAAATGCAATTATGAATCGTTTAACAAAAGCTGCGGGACATCAGATTATTATTGAGTGATAATGTACCTTTAGCAAACAGAATATTTCTCCTCGGATAAGCATATTGTGAAGTAGCACGTCCGAGGGGGGATATGAATGACACTTGAACAATTAATACCTTTAATAATTATGGCATTCGCCCTGGGGATGGATGCATTTTCAGTGAGCCTCGGTATGGGGATGGTAACATTAAAGTTAAGACAAATCCTTTATATCGGTATGACGATAGGGATATTTCATATTATTATGCCATTTATCGGAATGGTACTAGGACGTTTTCTATCAGAGAGGTATGGGGATTTCGCGAATTTTGCAGGAGCTATTTTATTAATTGGACTAGGGTTTTATATCGTATATTCGTCTGTTTTAGAAGGGGAAGAGACTAGAACTGCTCCAATTGGAATTAGTTTATTTGTATTTGCATTTGGTGTCAGTATAGATAGTTTTTCAGTAGGTCTTAGTCTTGGAATTTACGGAGCAGAGACAATTATTACGATATTACTGTTCGGATTAATAAGTATGTTACTAGCTTGGATGGGTTTATTGCTTGGTAGCCATGCCAAAAATATGCTTGGCACATACGGTGAAATAGTAGGTGGTATTATTCTTGTTGGGTTTGGATTGTATCTCCTTTTTCCTATATAATTTTATGTAGGAGGGAATTATGAACAAGCTATTGGAATGGTATGTTAAGCTTTTAACCTTCTTTCCTCGATGGCTAAGAAGACTTATAATATTGGGTGTTATTTTGCAAATTTCGATGTTAGGTTGGATTAAGTTAATTCGTGAATGTTGAGATAGTTCCTTTCTGTGCATAGTTTCGTTTGTACTATATTGATCACACTAAAAAATTACAAATATAGAAAGGATGAGATGAATGACGAGATTGAAGCAAGTTTTTGGTATTATTATTAGTTTTTTTGTTTTTTGGTTCAGTATGCTCGGTGTACAAATGTTTGCTGAGTTTTTAGATATCGAATCATTAAAATTTGTTGCAGGAAAATCGGAGGCGGCGCGTGCATTTTATTCACCGTATCCATTTTTAATTGTTTTCCTTATTACGTTACTTTCCTTATATTTCTTTGTAATAAAGCTGGGTAGATCTAAAAAAGAGAAATTCCCGGCATTAGAGGAGAAGAACGAAGAATTACGATAAAAAATCCCCCGCTTTCAGCGGGGGGGGGTTATGTTTGAGTGATGAAAGACTCTAATGCCCTATGAATCTGAACGAGCCGGTTGCGTTTTTAGTTGTTATCCAGCTCCACCTCCTAGACCCTTGAGTCTAAGAACCTTCCCCACGAGAAGATAAAAAGCATCTTCTGTGAGGAAGAACCTTAGCCACCGGGCCTGGGCAGTCGGTTCCGCTTTTAGGGGATATCCAGCTCCAGCGGCTAGAATCTCCGGTCATTTCGCTCTCTCGCTCGAAGCAAAAAACGCTTCAAGGTCGAGAGCTTGAAGTGTCCTGCGATTCTGAGCGAGCCGCTTCCACTTTTAAATAGGCCTCACTAATTCAAATTGTTCTCCTAGTTTTGCGTAGTTGTGTCCTGCTAGGCGGCTTATTGGTTTTAGTTCTTCGGCGTGAATTCGGCCGTTTTCGTATAAGTGTTCTGCGACGTGGAAGCGAACGACGCGGCCAATTAGTAGATCACAAGCTGGTGAGTCTTCGGTTCCGCCGAGCGGGATAGCGCGTTCTAATACGCATTCCATTCGAATGTTTGCTTCTTTTACCCCTGGTACTGAAATGACATCACTGTCGATTGGTGTTAGTTTTGCTAATTCGATTTCACTTTCATTAGGAGGTAGGTTGGCTGCTGTTTCATTGATCGCTTCTACGTAAGATTCATCAGAAATATGTACGACAAATTCCCCTTTTTCGATTGCGTTTCGGGAAGTGTCTTTCGGTTTTCCTTCTTTGCGTTGTACGGAAACCGAGATAAGTGGTGGATTGGCAGCGACGATATTGAAATAACTATATGGCGCACCGTTCAATACGCCATCTTTAGTTACAGAAGTAACGAATGCAACAGGACGTGGAATGATACTTCCTGTTAGTAATTTGTAATTATCTTTTTCAGTTTGTTCGTTTGGATTAATGGATAACATGTTGTAATCCCCTTTCTAAATATGAATACTTATTGTTCCTTTACAAGATATCAATGGGAATCTCCTGCTGAAAATAATATTTTTTTGATGATGTAAAAAAAAGAGATTACCTCGATTGTACTGAAGTAATCTCTTTTTTGGTGAATATCTTGAAATAGAGATAAATATTAAAGTAAAACGTAAGCGCCAGGTCCAATTAAAGCTACACCGATAGCGACAGCGATTAACATTAAATTATATTCGAATCCGTTTTGTGTTACCCAGTAACCATTTTTTCCGTGAACTGTGAAAATTGCTACTAACATTGTTCCTACGATAAATAATGAACCAACTACAGTGAAAATACCTGCTGCGAATAAGAAACCACCTAATAGTTCAGTTGCGCCAGCCATAAATGCCATAAATACACCAGGGCGTAAACCGATTGATTCCATCCAGCCACCTGTTCCTTTCAGCCCGTAGCCACCAAACCAACCGAATAATTTTTGAGCACCATGACCCATGAATGTAATTCCTATAATAAGACGAATAATAAGAAGACCGATATCCATCATTTCAAAAACCCCCTAAAAGTTATTAACTTATCTTATGTAAGTAATAATAAAATAGTTACTTACTTTAGTCAAGTGAATTCCGACAAAAATTTGAAAGAAATTTTACAAATTAACAACAAAAAATAAAATGTAGTAAAGACCTCTAGACAAGTAAGTAAAAAAAGGAGAAAATATAAGTAGAAGTTAACTTCTTATTGTTATTCAGACAATCAGAATTGACTGGGATTTTGTGAGGCGCTACAATAAGGGTCTAGTAGTAATGACATGATTTATTTCGAAAGCGTTTTTACAGTATAACATTCGAAGTATGAAGTCTTACGTGTATTTCGATCTTGAATAGAGATTGCCCTATAAACTTTTAGGTAAATTATAAGGAGGACTATCCTATGTTTAAAAAATTATTCGGTTTTGGTTCAAAAACAAATGAAGAAACAATCGTAGCTCCATTAACTGGAGCGGTGAAAAATATTGAAGAAGTACCAGATCCAGTATTCGCTGGTCGTATGATGGGTGACGGTGTTGCAATCGATCCTACTGAAGGTGTAGTTGTGTCTCCAGTTGATGGTGAAATCGTACAATTATTCCACACGAAACATGCTATTGGAATTAAAGCAAAAAATGGTACAGAAATTTTAATCCACGTTGGATTAGAAACTGTAAAAATGGAAGGTGAAGGTTTCGAAGCTCACGTTTCTGAAGGACAAGCTGTAAAAGCTGGAGATAAATTAATCTCATTCGACTTAGAATTAATTCGTGAAAAAGCGAAAAGCACAATTACTCCAATCGTTATTACAAACACAGATGCAGCTGAGTCTATTAAGACAACTGTAGGTGTAACAGCTACAAAAGGTTCAACAGAAGTAATGAAAGTTACAATGAAATAATTATTGTATGAAAGGAATCTGTTTCGTATGAAATGGATTCCTTATTTTGTTTCGTAGTGTGTTCATTATGTATGGTAAATACTTTGGGCGCTTGGAAATAGGGTTTCACATATATGTGGATAAGGCGCATTTTTCTTAGAAAAAATATAAGAGAAATGCGCCTTTCGTATATTCACATTTCTTTTTTTCTATTCTAATGTACGCTATGATAAAGTGAAACTTTAATCAGTGGAGGGTGTTCATCCCCCGCTGATTATCAGCCTTCACCAATCGAGGATAAATGGTAGGAAACAGAAAAAAAGGGGTGGGTTTAGATGAAACGGGTGTTATTTGTTTGCACTGGGAATACATGCCGTAGTCCGATGGCTGAGGCTTTGCTTCGTCATTATGGAGAAGGTGAATTTGAAGTGCAATCTGCTGGTGTTTTTGCCTATCCTGGAAGCGATGCGTCGGTACATGTAAAGGAAGCTTTAGCTGAAAAAGGAATTGTAATCGATCATGCTGCACAGCAGGTAAACGATACTTTAGTTGATTGGGCGGATATTGTAGTAACAATGACGGAAAACCATAAGCAAATTGTACTTGGGCATTATCCGAGTGTTGAAAAGAAATTGGATACATTATATGGATTAACTGAGGGTGTAAGTAAGGATATTTCAGATCCATTTGGCGGATCGCTTTCTATTTATAAAGAAACGTTAGAAGAGATGGAAAAACTTGTACAAACTTTACTGAAAAAACATTCAGAAGGTTGATGTTTCGTGTATAATACGATATTGGAGATCACTTCGTTCCATTAAGGTAGCGAGTGTGAAATGAAGATAATTGATTGAAACTTTGGAGGGGTAAAAATGAAAGTAGTAGTAGCATCTGATCACGGCGGTATGAATATCCGTAAAGAACTTGTAAGTTTATTAGAAGAGTTAAATATTGAATATATTGATTTAGGTTGTGAATGTGAAGCTGGTTCTGTTGATTACCCTGATTTTGCGTTTCCGGCAGCAGAAATGGTCGCAAATGGTAAAGTGGATCGTGGCATTTTAGTTTGCGGGACAGGCATTGGTATGTCAATCGCAGCAAACAAAGTAAATGGTATTCGTTGTGCATTAGTTCATGATACTTTCAGTGCGAAAGCGACGAGAGAGCATAATGACACTAACATGTTAGCAATGGGCGAGCGTGTAATTGGAGCTGGTCTAGCGCGTGATATCGCAAAAATTTGGCTAACAACTGACTATGAAGGTGGCCGTCACGAAAACCGCGTAGGAAAAATTAAAACGTACGAAACAAAGTAATAGATTCTAACTATAAGTAGTATGAAATATAATTTGGTGAACCAACCTGTGAAAGGAAGAGGCGTAATGACAGAAATCGTAAAGGTAAGAGAACAGCTGCAAATGTCGCTTTCTGATTTCCAAGAACAAGCTTCACTGCAAAGAGGCCAAATTTTTGTAGTGGGGTGTAGCACGAGCGAAGTGCTAGGTGAAAGAATTGGAACATCAGGAACGATGGAAGTGGCAGAGGCGATTTTTTCTGAATTTAAACAATTTCAAGAGCGAACAGGTATTGAATTGGCGTTTCAATGTTGCGAGCATTTAAATCGTGCTTTAGTAGTTGAGAGAGATGTAGCGATGAAATATCAATTTGAAATTGTAACAGTTACGCCTGTTAGATCAGCAGGTGGTGCATTAGCGACGTATGCGTATCACAATTTTAAAGATCCGGTAGTAATTGAGTTTATTAAAGCAGATGCAGGAATGGATATCGGCGATACATTTATCGGTATGCATTTAAAGCATGTAGCTGTACCGGTTCGTACAAGTGTGAAGGAAATAGGAAGTGCGCATGTAACGATGGCGAAAACACGTGGGAAACTAATAGGTGGAGCACGTGCTGTTTATGCGGCAAATGAAGAAGCTATTCCTTGTCGTTAAACATGAAAAATTATAAAGTCTTATAACAGCTTTATATCGAAAGGTAAAAGGTATGTAGTCTGACTTTATAATAGAAGAAAGAAAAGACCAATTTTGGTCTTTTTTTTTCTTTTATGATATAGAAAGTCATGTTAGAATGTAGTTGAAAACATGAAGGTTCGAAAGAATTACAACCTGAATTTTCGTTTTTTCTGAATAAATGAGAAAAAACTATTGGGAATTGATGTAATTCGTTCAGAAAAGGGGGATTTTGGTGAATCATTTAAAACGTCAAGATGAAAAGGTATTTGCTGCAATTGAGGCAGAACTAGGAAGGCAGCGTTCAAAGATTGAGTTAATTGCTTCGGAAAATTTCGTAAGTGAAGCAGTAATGGAGGCGCAAGGTTCTGTTTTAACGAATAAGTATGCTGAAGGATATCCTGGAAAACGTTACTATGGTGGTTGTGAACACGTAGACGTAGTAGAAGATATCGCACGTGATCGCGCGAAAGAAATTTTTGGCGCAGAGCATGTAAATGTTCAACCACATTCTGGTGCACAAGCGAACATGGCAGTATACTTCACGATTTTAGAGCAAGGCGATACAGTACTTGGTATGAATTTATCTCATGGTGGTCACTTAACACACGGAAGCCCTGTTAACTTCAGTGGAGTACAATATAATTTCGTAGAATATGGCGTGGATGCTGAATCTCATCGTATTAATTACGATGATGTATTAGCAAAAGCGAAAGAACATAAACCAAAATTAATCGTTGCAGGTGCAAGTGCATATCCTCGTGTTATCGATTTCAAACGATTCCGTGAGATTGCAGATGAAGTGGGAGCATACTTAATGGTTGATATGGCACATATCGCTGGTTTAGTAGCAGCTGGTTTACATCCAAATCCAGTACCACATGCACATTTCGTTACAACAACAACACATAAAACATTACGCGGCCCACGTGGTGGTATGATTTTATGTGAAGAACAATTTGCAAAACAAATTGATAAATCAATCTTCCCTGGTATTCAAGGTGGCCCGCTTATGCATGTAATTGCTGCAAAAGCTGTTGCATTTGGTGAGACACTACAAGATGATTTTAAAACATATGCACAACATATCATTGATAATGCGAATCGTTTAGCTGAAGGCCTTCAAAAGGAAGGACTTACACTTGTTTCTGGTGGAACAGACAATCATTTAATCTTAATTGATGTTCGTAACTTAGAAATTACAGGTAAAGTAGCAGAGCACGTATTAGATGAAGTTGGTATTACAGTGAATAAAAATACGATTCCATTTGAAACAGCAAGCCCATTTGTAACAAGCGGCGTACGTATCGGTACAGCAGCGGTAACATCTCGTGGTTTCGGTTCAGAAGAAATGGATGAGATTGCAGCAATTATTGCTCATACATTAAAAAATCATGAGAATGAAGCTGAACTAGAAGAAGCGCGCAAACGTGTAGAAGCGTTAACGAGCAAATTCCCAATGTATACAAATCTATAATAGATTAAAAAAGACTGCTGAAACGTAATTGTTTTAGTAGTCTTTTTTTGTGGACATATATTGCTTTTAAAGTATGTATACAAATGATGAATAAATTTTGGCGATATAATGAAGGATACGGCTCCCATAATTGGTAAAGATACTAGATAGATTCATCGCAAAATCATGATTTTACCAAATTTGCCCTTGAATATTAGTAGCGTTTTCTTTACAATCGTAAATAGTGTAAAAAAGCGTGTAAACGCATGAATATCATCTAAAGGAGAGATTCACATGGGAAAACTGTATGTATTTGATCACCCGTTAATTCAACATAAGATTACATATATTCGCGATAAGAATACAGGTACGAAAGATTTTCGTGAATTAGTGGACGAAGTAGCAAGCTTAATGGCTTTCGAGATTACTCGTGACCTTCCACTTAAAGACATTGAAATTGAAACGCCTGTAAGCAAAGCGACAACAAAAGTGATCGCTGGTAAAAAACTTGGTTTAATTCCGATTTTACGTGCAGGTTTAGGAATGGTTGATGGAATTCTGAAATTAATTCCAGCAGCAAAAGTAGGACACGTTGGTTTATACCGTGACCCTGAAACATTGCAACCGGTAGAATACTATGTGAAACTTCCAACGGATGTAGAAGAGCGTGACTTTATCGTACTAGACCCAATGCTAGCAACAGGTGGTTCTGCGGCTGAAGCAATTAATTCTCTGAAAAAGCGCGGTGCAAAGCACATTAAATTAATGTGTATCGTAGCTGCTCCAGAAGGAGTAAAAGTAGTACAGGAAGAGCATCCTGATGTTGATATTTATATAGCAGCATTAGATGAGAAGTTAAATGACCATGGTTATGTAGTTCCAGGTCTTGGTGATGCTGGTGACCGTTTATTCGGAACGAAGTAAGACAACAGACGAGAGGGGGATTCCCCTCTCGTTTTTTTTCGCCCTCAGCGCACGGGGGAGGGGGAGATAAATATACAGGGTATATACAACATAAGTTATATACACATCACATATAATATAGAAGTCTTACGTCTCGGGGACACTATATTATGGAAGGAAAGCGCTATATCTTAAAAATATAATAGTGACAAACTTGTGAACATTTTCTTCTATTATAAAGAGAGAACTGTTAGAAATTGCATATCTCTAACCAGTATTTAGAAGGGGAACGTTTTCATTTTTGGGAGGAAATGCCTAATACTCAAATTTTTTGATTTTTTACGATTTCTCGTTGACACTGTTAATACCCTATTGTATGCTAACAACGGGGATAGATGGTAGGGCTTTCAGTGACAAAAATACATCTATTCAGTGACGAAAATGTAAACTTTTTATTTTGTATAGAATTTATGCAGAAAAATGAGTTATTATTAACACATCGTGAATGAGGTTACATATTGGAGGGATGAATCCTTGCAAAAAAACGATCGCAGCCATATAAAAGCGTATGCTTTAATGTCAGGAATTCTTGCTCAGTTAGTTGGTTCTATTCTTATTGGAACCTTTGGTGGGCAATGGATTGATAATAAGGTTGGAACGTTTCCATTGTTTCTTATTATAGGGTTATTACTCGGGTTAGGAACAGGGGTATACGCAATGATTCGACTCATTCAACATTACTATTCGGGAGAGCAATGATGATAGACGTACATGGACTTGTCCAAAGACAAAAGAAATATATGTACTACTTGCTTGCGCTTCTAGTGCTAGGATGGGGAGTTACCTCTTACAAGGATGTATTTCTTGGACTGATTATCGGAACGATTTTCAGTTTTCTTAGTTTGCGCATCATTGCACGTAGAACAGACAAGCTATTAGATCGCGTAACAAATGGAGAAAACGTGAAATTTAAAGCAACAGCGGTAAGTACATATTCAAGATTCGCCACGATTGGGTTATTGATTTTATTTGCAGCCAAATATCAAGAGTTAATTGCGATGTGGGGCTTAGGTGTAGGATTGCTGACAGGATACCTTGTCATGATCATAGATTTTCTTTATTTAGAGTATACGAGCAGGGAAGAGAGGTGAATTACTAGTGGAACACGGTAAATTAGTTGAATTTCTAGGTTTAACGTTCGATTTGTCATCAGTTATGATGGTTACTGTAGCAGCAGTTATTGTTTTCTTAATCGCTGTTATCGGAACTCGCAGCTTAGCGCTTCGCCCAACCGGAATGCAAAATTTCATGGAATGGGTGTTTGACTTCGTGAAAGGGATTATCAATAGTACGATGGACTGGAAAACAGGTGGACGTTTCTTAACGCTTGGCGTTACGCTTATCATGTTTATCATCGTATCGAACTTCCTTGGTTTACCATTCATGTATTCAACAGTTGAGGCTGGCGAACATATTGCATGGTGGAGATCACCAACGTCTGATCCAGCAGTTGCATTAACATTAGCCGTGATGGTAGTTACCCTCACCCATTACTATGGAATTAAGATGAAGGGTACGAAAGAATATGCTAAAGGTTATTTCCAACCTATGAAATTCTTATTCCCATTAAAGGTTATTGAGGAGTTTGCTAACACATTAACGTTAGGTCTTCGTTTATTTGGTAACATTTACGCAGGTGAAATCTTATTAGGATTACTTGCTAAGTTAGGCGGGGCATCATTCTTAGGAGCATTAGGTGCACTTGTACCGATGTTAGCATGGATGGGATTCAGCGTATTCGTTGGTTCAATCCAGTCATTTATTTTCGTAATGTTAACGATGGTTTATATGGCTCATAAAGTAAGCCATGACCATTAATATAATTTAAGTAGGAAAAAATTTATTTTTTTATAATACAAAGGAGGACAAATTAAATGAGTTTAGGTGTAATCGCAGCTGCAATTGCAATTGGTTTATCAGCATTAGGTGCAGGTATTGGTAACGGTCTTATCGTATCACGTACAATCGAAGGTGTTGCTCGTCAACCAGAATTAAAAGGCGCACTTCAAACAATTATGTTCATCGGGGTTGCATTAGTTGAGGCACTTCCAATCATCGGTGTAGTTATTGCTTTCATCGTAATGAACAAATAAGGGAGACTCCCCTTACATAGATGGCGAAGAGTGTTTTTTGAACTTTCTTCGCCATTGCTTTATGAACGAAACGTATGTCTTTTTTTTTCATATGATCAATTTAGATATTTTGAAGGGAGTGAATCCTTGTGCCAACTTTATTATTAGGGGCTTCCATTCCATTTGGAACGATTGCTTATACATTGTTCATTTTCTTACTTCTATTAGTAATGCTACGCAAATTTGCGTGGGGTCCTTTAATGGGAATTATGAAAGAACGTGAAGAGCATGTTACTAATGAAATCGACGCTGCAGAAAGAAATCATACTGAAGCGAAGAAATTAGTAGAAGAACAACGTGAAATGTTAAAACAATCGCGTGTTGAAGCACAAGAGTTAATCGAAAGAGCGAAGAAACAAGCTGTAGATCAAAAGGATGTTATTGTTGCTGCTGCGAAAGAAGAAGCAGAATCAATTAAAACATCTGCTGTACAAGAAATTCAACGCGAAAAAGAGCAAGCGATTGCTGCTTTACAAGAACAAGTCGCTTCTTTATCTGTTCAAATTGCTTCTAAAGTAATTGAAAAAGAACTAAAAGAAGAAGATCAAGTGAAGTTAATTCGCGATTATATTAAAGAAGTAGGAGAAGCGCGATGAGCAATGGGATTGTAGCAAAACGTTATGCTGTCGCTCTTTTCAAAATTGCAAAAGAAAAACACGTATTGGAAATGTTTGAAGAGGAATTACGCCTTGTACAAAACGTTTTTACAAAGAACGGAGAACTACATAGCTTTTTAACGCAACCGAACATTTCAAAAGAGCAGAAGAAAACGTTTCTTGCAAACGTATTCTCATCTGTTTCTGAATCTATTTTAAATACGTTATATATTTTAATTGATAACAAGCGTATTGATATCCTACCTGAAATTGCAGATGAATATGTTGTTCTTGCTAATGAAGAACGTAACGTAGCGGATGCAACTGTATATTCTATTCGTCTTCTATCAGAAGAAGAAAAACTTAACATTGCAGAAGCATTTGCAAAAAAAACAGGAAAAGATGCAATTCGCGTGAAAAATGTTGTAGATGAAGATTTACTAGGCGGCATTAAAGTACGTATTGGAAATCGCATTTACGACGGAAGCTTACAAGGAAAATTAGCACGTATTCAGCGTGAATTAATGAAGAATAGATAGGGGTGAAGCACATGAGCATCAGAGCTGAAGAAATTAGCGCACTGATAAAGCAACAAATCGAGAACTATCAGTCTGAAATCGAAGTTAGTGATGTTGGTACAGTTATCCAAGTTGGTGACGGTATTGCGCGTGCTCATGGTCTTGATAACGTTATGGCTGGTGAACTTGTAGAGTTCTCTAACGGCGTTATGGGACTAGCACAAAACTTAGAGGAAAACAACGTAGGTATCATTATTTTAGGACCTTACACAGAAATCCGTGAAGGTGACGAAGTTCGTCGTACTGGTCGCATCATGCAAGTACCAGTAGGAAAAGAACTAATCGGTCGTGTTGTAAACCCATTAGGTCAACCAGTTGATGGTTTAGGCCCAATCAATACAACAAACACTCGTCCAATCGAAAGTCCAGCACCAGGTGTAATGGATCGTAAATCTGTTCATGAGCCACTTCAAACAGGTATTAAAGCGATCGATGCTCTTGTACCAATTGGTCGTGGTCAACGTGAGTTAATCATCGGTGACCGCCAAACAGGTAAAACAGCAGTTGCACTTGATACGATCATTAACCAAAAAGATGAAGATATGATTTGTATCTATGTAGCTATCGGACAAAAAGAATCAACAGTACGTAACGTAGTAGAAACACTACGTAAGCACGGTGCATTAGATTACACAATCGTTGTAACTGCATCAGCTTCTCAACCAGCTCCATTATTATACCTAGCTGCTTATGCTGGTGTAACAATGGGTGAAGAGTTCATGTACAATGGTAAACACGTATTAGTAGTATATGATGACTTATCTAAACAAGCAGCGGCTTACCGTGAGCTTTCATTACTATTACGTCGTCCTCCAGGTCGTGAAGCATATCCAGGGGATGTATTCTACTTACATTCTCGCTTATTAGAGCGTGCAGCAAAATTAAGTGATGCAAGAGGCGGCGGTTCTTTAACTGCACTACCTTTCATCGAAACACAAGCAGGGGACGTATCAGCTTACATCCCAACAAACGTAATCTCTATTACGGATGGACAAATCTTCTTACAATCTGACCTATTCTTCTCTGGCGTACGTCCAGCGATCGATGCGGGTACTTCTGTATCTCGTGTTGGTGGATCTGCTCAGATTAAAGCGATGAGTAAAGTATCTGGTACACTTCGTCTTGATCTTGCATCTTACCGTGAGTTAGAAGCGTTCGCTCAGTTCGGTTCTGACCTTGATAAAGCAACACAAGCGAAATTAAACCGTGGTGCTCGTACAGTTGAGGTATTAAAACAAGGATTACACAAACCGTTACGTGTAGAGAAACAAGTTATCATTCTTTACGCTTTAACACGTGGATTCCTAGATGATATCCCAGTAGTAGATATCACTCGTTTCGAAGAAGAATTCCATGCTTGGTTAGATTCAAATGCGACTGACTTATTAGAAGAAATCCGTACAACTAAGAAACTTGCGGATGACGACAAATTTGCAGCAGCAATTAACGGATTTAAAAAAGTATTCGTAGCTTCTGAATAATAATTAAAAGTGAAGTCGACTGTGGCTTAGCTAGATCATATAAAGGCATCTCAAACTTTGAGATGGCTGACGGTTATGTAAAGGAAAAGAGTAGGTGCACCTATTCTTTTCCTTCAATCATGAGCAAGAATATCTTGCAACGTAGATTAGGAAGAGGATTCTTACTAATCGTGCCAACTTCCGGAAAAAAGGTGGTGAAAACCTGTGGCATCTTTACGCGATATAAAAGCGAAGATTAACTCGACAAAGAAAACGAGTCAAATTACGAAAGCGATGGAGATGGTATCTGCATCTAAGTTAAACCGTGCAGAGCAAAATGCTAGATCTTTCGTTCCGTATATGGAAAAGATTCAAGAAGTAGTAGCGAGCATTGCGCAAGGAAGTAAAGGGATTAATCATCCAATGCTAAATGCGCGTCCTGTAAAGCGTACAGGATACATCGTTATTACATCTGATCGCGGACTAGCAGGTGGTTATAACAGTAACGTATTACGTACAGTAAGTAACGTAATTCGTGAACGTCATAATATGGATTCAAACCAATATTCAATTATTGTGCTTGGACGACTAGGACGTGATTATTTAAAACGTCGCGGCTTTAACATCATTGATGAAGTAGTTGGATTATCTGACCACCCATCATTTATTGATATTAAAGATATTGCTTCTCGAGCAATTGCGATGTTCGCAGATGGTGCTTATGATGAGCTGTACATTTACTACAATCATTATGTAAGTAAAATTTCACAAGAAGTAACGGAGAATAAAATTTTACCGCTTACGGATGTGACGTCTGACAAACCGACGACAGCTTATGAATTCGAACCTTCTGAAGAAGAAATTTTAAAAGTATTATTGCCACAATACGCAGAAAGCTTAGTGTACGGTGCATTACTAGATGGTAAAGCAAGTGAGCACGCGGCGCGTATGACAGCAATGAAGAGTGCTACAGACAACGCAATGGAAGTTATCGATTCACTTACACTTTCATTCAACCGTGCGCGACAAGCAGCGATTACGCAAGAAATTACGGAAATCGTTGGTGGAGTAGCAGCGTTAGAATAGTATTAAAAAGCGTAGGCGGTTCGTTCAGAATGAGAGGGGGATGGAGCTTTTGACGTAGAGGCGATTTGTGCCTCACAGGAAAAAGCGAAGCCACCGAACATTCTAACCGCTGGAGCTGGATTCAATAAAAAGTGGAAGCGGCTCGTCCAGAACAAGAGGGCATTGGAGCTCCTGACGAAGAGGCGCTTTTGGCCTCGCAGGAAGGCGCGAAATGACCGACTGTTCTAGCCGCTGGAACTAGATTCAATAAAAAGTGGAAGCGGCTCGTCCAGAACAGGAGAGTCGCGGAAGCTATAAACTAATAAAAATTTAAAGCCGACTTCTCTTAGAAAGCTGGCTAATTAAAAGAAAGCTAGGAGGGAACCCGATGAATAAAGGGCGCGTTACGCAAATCATGGGTCCGGTTGTAGACGTTAAGTTTGATGGCGGAAAGCTACCAGAAATCTACAACGCCCTTACGGTAAAACAGAGCAACGAAAACGGAGCAAGCATTAACTTAACATTTGAAGTTGCACTTCATTTAGGTGATGAAACAGTTCGTACAGTTGCAATGTCTTCCACAGATGGACTTGTTCGTGGCACAGAAGTAGAAGATACTGGTAAAGCAATCTCTGTACCAGTTGGTGATGCAACACTTGGTCGTGTATTTAACGTATTAGGTGATGCAATTGACTTAGATGGTGAAGTTCCTGCCGATGTACGTCGTGATCCAATTCACCGTCAAGCGCCTGCATTCGAAGAGTTATCTACTAAAGTAGAAATTCTTGAAACTGGTATTAAAGTAGTAGATTTACTTGCTCCTTACATTAAGGGTGGTAAGATCGGTCTATTCGGTGGTGCCGGTGTAGGTAAAACAGTATTAATTCAAGAATTAATTAACAACATCGCACAAGAACACGGTGGTATCTCTGTATTCGCTGGTGTAGGTGAGCGTACTCGTGAAGGTAACGACTTATACCACGAAATGAGCGATTCTGGCGTAATTAAGAAAACTGCGATGGTATTCGGACAAATGAACGAGCCACCTGGAGCACGTCAACGTGTTGCATTAACAGGCTTAACAATGGCTGAACATTTCCGTGATGAGCAAGGACAAGACGTACTATTGTTCATCGATAACATCTTCCGTTTCACGCAAGCAGGTTCTGAAGTATCTGCCCTTCTTGGTCGTATGCCATCTGCGGTAGGTTACCAACCAACACTTGCAACAGAAATGGGTCAATTACAAGAGCGTATTACATCTACAAATAAAGGATCTATCACGTCTATCCAAGCGGTATATGTACCAGCCGATGACTATACGGATCCAGCACCAGCTACAACGTTCGCTCACTTAGATGCAACAACAAACTTAGAGCGTCGTTTAACACAAATGGGTATTTACCCAGCCGTAGATCCATTAGCATCTACATCTCGTGCACTTTCTCCAGAAATCGTAGGAGAAGAGCATTATGGAGTAGCTCGTCAAGTACAGCAAACTTTACAACGTTATAAAGAGCTTCAAGATATCATCGCTATCTTAGGTATGGATGAGTTATCTGAAGAAGATAAGTTAGTTGTACATCGTGCTCGTCGTATTCAATTCTTCTTATCTCAAAACTTCCACGTAGCTGAGCAGTTTACAGGTCAAAAAGGTTCTTACGTACCTGTAAAAAATACAGTTAGTGGTTTCAAAGAAATTCTAGAAGGAAAATATGATGACCTTCCAGAAGATGCATTCCGTCTTGTTGGTAGCATTGAAGATGTTATTGAAAACGCGAAGAAAATGATGGCGTAAGGCCTTAGGAGGGACGCATTATGAAGACATTTCCAGTCAGTATTGTAACTCCTGATGGACCGGTTTACGAAAAAGAAGTAGAAATGGTAAGTGTAAAAGCAGAGAGTGGGGAAATGGGGATCTTACCAGGTCACATTCCAACTGTTGCACCGTTGAAAATTAGTGCAGTTCGTCTGAAACATGGTGGGCACACTGATTATGTAGCAGTAAGCGGTGGCTTTATCGAGGTTCGTCCAGATAAAGTAACTGTATTATCATCATCTGCTGAAGAAGCAAACCATATCGACATCCATCGTGCAAATGAATCGAAACGTCGCGCTGAGCAACGTATGCAAGAGAAACAAGCACATGTTGACTTTAGACGTGCAGAAATGGCCTTGCAGCGTGCTGTGAACCGTTTAAATGTTTCTGATATGAAGTAAAAAAATCCGTAAGGGCTCTTGCCTTTACGGATTTTTTGTTATGGATATAAATTAAAAAAGGGGAAAAAAAGCCTCTTTTTAGGTGGGAGAGAGAATCTAGCCATGCATAGAAGCGGTCAGAGCCTTTTTCTGCCCCATGCCAAGTGAAAATCAAGAAATAAAAGGAACTGCAGGTTATCTTTTTGTTATACATAGCTATAAATTTAGATGGAAAAAAAGCCTCTTTTTTAGGTAGGAGAGAGCATCCAGCCATGCATAGAAGCGGTCAGAGCTTTTTTCTGCCCCAAGCCAAGTGAAGATCAAGAAATAAAAAGAACTGCAGGTTATCTTTTTTATATAGCTACAAATTAAAGGAGGGAAAAAATGTCTCTCTTTAAGTAGGAGAGAGCATCTAGCCATGCATAGCTGTGTTTTATTTAAATGTCGAAACTGAAACTCAATTTAATAGATGGAATAGACTAACAAAATTGGTATAATTATATTATTGTTTGTATAAGTAGAGAATATACAATAATTTATATTTCATAAAGGAGATGAATAAATGATCGGTGAAATGAAACGAGAAGCGTTGCACTCTTTAAAGGGAAAATGGGGACTAGGTGTTGGATCAACGATTTTACATATTATTTTAAGTTATGTTGTTTCAATGGCTGCAATGCTTATACTTTTAATTCCAGGAATTATTATATTTTTCTTATTTGCTGGTTTAGCAGGATCACTTGAAGAGGAAGCAATATCAATTGGGGCAGGTATTACATTTGGAATTTTTTATTGCATAATGATCATTTTGAGTAATGCATCTTATGGTATTACATCGTACGGTTATACGAATGTGTTGCTACAAATTAGTAAACGAGAAGATGCTAGAGTAGATTATTTATTTGAAGGATTTCGCGGCTTTAAAAGAATGATGAAAACAATGTGGGCTATGCTTGCGATTTTGTTATATACAGGTACGTGGATTCCGATGTTGTTACTAGGTATCTTCGCGTTTTTTGGTGAGGAAGGGAATGTATCGTTAACGATTGCTTTCTTTGTACTATTAGCTATTTCGATTGTTGTAATGATTGTGATGTATTTTTCTTATGCGATGACGTATTATGTGATGATTGAAAATCCAGATTATAGCGTTTCACAGGCGATGAAAGAAAGTAAGAATCTTATGAAGGGACATAAACTAGATTTATTTCTTCTATGGCTTAGCTTCATAGGGTGGGCTATTTTAGCGATTCTTACTCTTGGAATAGGGTTTCTGTGGCTTAGTCCATATGTAGGTACAACGACAACACATTTTTATCGCTATATTGCAAAAGGTGAATTGCAGTAGGAACATGCTATACTAATAGAATTGTTACGTATAGGAGGCTAATTATGATTAGTGATTTAAAAGGAGAAGCGCTAGATTCACTAGAAGGAAAATGGGGCTTAGCTGTTGGGGCAACATTACTTATTTCGATTCTTACTTCAGTTTTTAGTTTTAGTATTCAGTTCATTCTCTCTCAGGTTTGGGAGTGGAAAGAAGTGAATAGCTCACTTTCAATAGAGGTTATTACAATATTATTGGTGGGGCCTTTAACGCTAGGGGGTTATTGTTTAGCACTACACATAATTCGTGAAAAAGAAGCGCGTATTGGGCATATATTCAGATGGTTTACAGAAGGAAGTAAGTTTATAAAGTCATTTTTACTATATATAGTAGTAAACATTTATATTTTCTTATGGTGCTTACTATTTATTATTCCAGGCATTATTAAATCATTTTCTTATGCGATGACGTACTTTATTATAAATGATCATCCTGAGTATTCAATAAATCAAGCTATTACAGAAAGTCGTCGTATGATGGCTGGACATAAGATGGAGTATTTCATTTTATGTTTAAGTTTTATTGGTTGGTTTATATTAAGTTGTATTACATTAGGGATTGGGTTTTTATGGTTGATTCCGTATTTTTATACAACGACAGCAGCGTTTTACGAAGAGATTGCAGAAGAATATTACGAAAAAAAAATTCCAACACTTTAAAAAAACACCCAGTGTGAACTATTGGTTCATACTGGGTGTTTTTTGTAGAAATTTTATAAACTGTTTACTTGTTAGAGGTTTACTGAAATAGTAACCTTGCATGTATTTACAGTTGTTTTTTTGCAGAAACTTAAGCTGTTTTTCTGTTTCAATTCCTTCAGCAACGACAGAGAGATTTAAAGTATTTGCAAGAGAAAGGATAGTGGAAACGATGGCTCTCTCTTCAGGTCGATGATCGGCTAGTTGTGTAAATTCTTTTGGTACCTTTAATGTATCGATAGGGAAAATTGATAAATAAGCAAGAGAAGAGTAGCCGGTACCGAAGTCATCAAGGGACGTTTGAATACCATATTCTTTTAATTGCTTTAGTCTCGATAATGTTTCCTTTTCATCAATCATCGCAATTCGTTCTGTTAGTTCAAGTGTTACATCTTTCGGGTCAATCTTTACGTCCTTTAGTATTCGTGAAATATTTTCGATGAATTGATTTTGTTGAAATTCTTTCGCTGATAAATTGACACTCATTTTTAAGTTTGTGTATCCAAAACTTTGCCATATTTTGAGTTGACGACAAGATTCTTGTAGCACCCAATGTCCAAGTGGGATGACCTGCGGAGTCTCTTCCACAATTGGAATGAACTCACATGGTGAAATGTCACCTAATAGTGGATGTTTCCAACGTATTAATGCTTCAGCACCGATAATTTTATTTGTTGTCGTATCAATTTGTGGTTGATAGACGAGATAAAATTCGTTGTTTACTAAAGCGAGTGGCAAATCTTTTTCGATTCGAGCTTTACGTTCCATTTTCTTGTATAGTTCTTTCGTGTAAAGAGAGCTACGATTTTTTCCTTTATTTTTTGCCTCGTACATGGCCATATCGGCATGTTGTAAAATAGATAGTGGGTCTTCTCCTGCTTCAGGGTATATGGCAATCCCGATACTCGGTGAGATTCGTAAATGTTGATTTTCGATTTCGAATGGTTCGTTCATGGCTACTACAATCATATCAGCTATCCTTTTTACATCTGTCCTCTTTTGATAATTTTCGATAAGGATTGTGAACTCATCCCCAGCTAGTCGAGCAAGTTTCATATTCTGTGTTGATATTCGTTCGAGCCTTTTTGCTACTGCAATTAATAAGAGATCTCCTACCCGGTGACCGAGTGTATCATTAATAACTTTAAAGCGATCTAGGTCTAGAAACATAACAGCAAAAGGTCTTTTCGATATTTTTGCTCGTGCAATTGCTTCTTCTAACTGCTGATGAAATGAACGGCGATTTGCAAGTTCCGTTAAAGTATCGTGATATGCTAGGAAATTAATTTGTTCTTGTTGATGTTTGCTTTCTGTAATATCTTTAATCATTAAATAGGCCCCAGAAATATGTTCCTTTAAAAAGATGGGAACAGCTGTAACATGCAAGTAGTAAATATCTCTATTTTTATGATATGCCCGTATTTCTAAAGAAATAGATTTCCCTTTTTTAACGTGACGAAAGGCATTAATGATTTCTTCCAAATCTTCTTTATACATAAGTGAATAGTATGGTTGGTTTAATAATTCATTCGTTTGATAACCGAGTAAAGTAGTTCCAGCGTTGTTCACATTGAGGAAATTACCGTACAAATCTAATGTGAAAATTGGATCTGGATGATGCTCATATAAAGATTTAAACATTTGTTGGTTATGATATAACTCATTTTTTTGTTCTACTAAATCTTCTGTACGTAGTTCGATTTGTTTCTCGAGTTCCAAGTTGAATTGCATTTGTACGAGCAATAATATTTTATTTTGTCTTCGAACTAACATATGGCGTATGAGAACGAAGGCGAAAGTTACTATAAGTCCAATTACTACGCTAGGTGCAAAAATATTTTCGACCAATAGAAAAACAATAAGCATCACTACAGAAATATACGGTAATGATAATCGGATTGATTCACCCACTTGAGGTGTTAGTAATACTTGTTCTTGTTTTTCAGGCTCTTGTGTGTGAAGTATACAAGCGATTGCTACTAATACTAGGGCTACTTGATATAATGGAGCAACTGTGAACATAGAGTGCTCGGGCTGGAAGTATTTGATATAAGCATAAATAGCATCCGTAGTAGCATACAAAATTAAAGAGCTGCCAAGAAGAGCGCCAACTTGTTTTGGTAGTAAGAATAATGGCCTGAATAAGAGATTGATTCCTATTAAAAGAAAGAGTAAATCAGCCATTGGATACGTGAGTTGAACAAACATGTCGATATATGATGTTGTAAAAATATGAATGGTTCTTTCAATAAGCAAATAGTAGCTTAAAGTAAATTGAGCTGTAACAATAATACAAATATCACATATCGTAAAAAGCTGCTCCAATAAGTCTCGGCCATAAATAACTTCATATAGAAAGGCAAATGCAAAGCTAATTAAAAATAATAAGTAAAAAAAGTCTGATGGATCAACGAATGTATAGTAGTCATGCAAAATTAAGCGTTGATAAGCAACTATTATATCGCCGATGAAATAAGAGAAAGATCCGATAGTTAATATCATCCAAAATAAACGAGCTAACCCTTGTTTCATATTGGAAAAGTAAAATATATAACTGCAAATTGTAATATCAATTAATATGGTACTTATTCCAGTTAATATTTGAAATGGAAGTGCGTATTCATATAAAAAAGGCATTGATACGTAATGAATAGTTATATACAACAATGCAATGCTTATTAGAATACTTACATGTGTTTGTTTTTTCATTTATATCACCCACTGTATATACATAAGAACCACCTTTTTGTAGTTTATGTTTTTTATGATTGTTTGAAAACATATAGAATTTCTATATTTATTTTACACATTTATAATGAGTTGTAAAAATAGATTTGCTCAGTAAGTATTAATTGTTGTTTCTGTTCCCAATATATCGACATAGGAATTTGAAGTTTGCTATAATGGACTAAATAGTTGCATTATTTAGAAAAATTTAAAAATAATAAATAATGCAAGTAAGACATATTGTTTACTATGTGAACTTGTTCTTAATTCAGGGGGGAGGGTTTCACAATGGCAAGTGTATATGAAAATAGTTATATGATCGTTTTGATTTTCTTGCTATTAGGTATATTGCTGCCGGTAGTGGCTCTTACATTAGGAAAAATGCTGCGTCCAAATAAACCGAGTGCAGCGAAAGCGACGACGTATGAGAGTGGAATTGAGCCTTTTCATGATGCAAATATTCGGTTTCATGCTCGTTATTATATTTTCGCTTTATTGTTCGTCATCTTTGATGTAGAAACTTTATTTTTATACCCATGGGCTGTTGCGTATGACAAGCTGGGTTTATTTGCACTGATTGAAATGCTCATTTTTGTTGTGATGTTGCTAGTTGGATTAGCGTATGCTTGGAAAAAGAAGGTGTTACAATGGTTATAAATTTTGAGGAATTACACCCACAGGATCGAGCGGAATTAGAAAGAAATATCTTTTTTTCTACATTGGAACAGTTGAAGGGATGGGCGCGGAGCAACTCTTTATGGCCGATGACATTTGGACTGGCATGCTGTGCGATTGAAATGATGGGAGTAGGCTCATCACATTACGATTTAGATCGATTTGGGTCATTTTTTCGGACTTCACCAAGACAATCGGATGTCATGATTGTGTCAGGAACGGTAACGAAGAAAATGGCGCCTATTGTTCGGCGCTTATATGATCAAATGCCTGAACCAAAGTGGGTAATTGCGATGGGATCTTGTGCAACAGCCGGTGGTCCGTATGTGAATTCGTATGCTGTTGTGAAAGGTGTAGATCAAATTGTACCAGTTGATGTGTATATTCCTGGATGCCCTCCAAATCCTGCTGCTTTAATTTATGGAATTAATAAATTAAAAGAAAAAATTCGTTACGAGGCGAGGACCGGGAAGCAGGTGACGAATAAATGAGTGATCCAAATAAAGACTTAGAAAGCATGAAAAGAGAAGCAGCCCGTCATGCGAAAGAGGAAGCGCGAAAACGTCTTGCTGCGAAACATGAGGCGGAAATGTCTAAACTTGAAGAACATCGAGAAAAAGAGAAAGCGCTACCAAAAGATAAGGGGATTAATGTAGAAGAAGCGAAGGTGAAAGCCGCCGCAGCTGCAAAAGCAAAAGCCGCAGTACTAGCGAAGCAAAAACGAGAAGGATCAGAAGAAGTAACGGACGAAGAAAAAGTCAAAGCGAAGGCGAAAGCCGCAGCAGCCGCAAAAGCAAAAGCAGCGGTATTAGCGAAGCAGAAGCAAGAAGGAAACGAAGAAGTAACGGACGAAGAAAAAGTCAAAGCGAAGGCGAAGGCCGCAGCAGCCGCAAAAGCAAAAGCAGCGGTATTAGCGAAGCAGAAGCGAGAAGGAAACGAAGAAGTAACGGACGAAGAAAAAGTCAAAGCGAAGGCGAAAGCCGCAGCAGCCGCAAAAGCAAAAGTAGCGGCATTAGCGAAGCAGAAGCGAGAAGGAAACGAAGAAGTAACGGGCGAAGAAAAAGCGAAAGCGAAGGCAAAGGCTGTAGCAGTTGCAAAAGCAAAAGCGGCAGCATTGGCGAAAGTGAAATCCTTGCAAGGTGATGTGGATTCTGGAGATGAGAAAGCAAAGGCAATTGCAGCCGCAAAAGCGAAAGCCGCAGCAGCGGCAAGGGCAAAGGGAGCTGTAAATAAGATAGAAGATGAACCGCAGCAGGAAGAACCATCAGTTAACCAACCATATTTAAATCGCTATGTGGAGATTGTTAAGGAGAAGATAGGGGAATATGCATTAGTAGATTCCTATATTAATAAGCTTTCAAAAGATGTTCCAACGCTTGTGGTGGAGCCTTCAAAATATTACGAAGTGATGGAATTGCTACGATCCCATGAGGGACTTGCTTTTGATTATATGTCAGAGCTACATGCGACGGATTTTGTGACACATATGGAAGTGTATGTTCATTTATTTTCATATGGAAAGAAACAGTCAGTAGCAGTGAAGGTAAAGCTGGATAGGGAAGCGCCGCAAGTAGAATCGGTGACACCGCTTTGGAAAGGGGCAGATTGGCCGGAGCGTGAAGCGTATGATTTGCTCGGTATTATATTTGAAGGTCATCCTAACTTAACTCGTATTTTAATGCCAGATGATTGGGTAGGTTATCCGCTTAGGAAAGATTATGAACCGTATGATGTGGAGGTGTAGCTTGTGATCCGTACGGAAGAGATGCTCTTAAATGTAGGGCCACAGCATCCGAGTACACATGGTGTGTTTCGGCTTGTAATTAAGATTGACGGGGAAATTATTAAAGAGGCCACACCGGTTATTGGATATTTGCATCGCGGAACAGAAAAGATCGCTGAGAGCTTGCAATATACGCAAATTATCCCGTATACAGATCGAATGGACTATTTATCAGCGATGACGAATAATTACGTCCTTTGCCATGCTGTAGAGACGATGATGGATCTTGAGATTCCGGAGCGTGCTGAATATTTACGGGTGCTTGCGATGGAACTTGGGAGAGTTGCGAGTCATCTCGTCTGGTGGGGAACGAACTTGCTTGATATAGGAGCGGTTAGCCCGTTTCTATACGCCTTTCGTGAACGAGAGATGATTATAAATTTATTAAGTGAATTGTGCGGTGCAAGGCTTACTTTCAACTATATGAGAGTCGGCGGCGTGAAGTGGGATGCGCCAGACGGCTGGATTGAAAAGGTGAAAGAGTTCGTTCCGTATATGAGAGAGCAATTGGCAGGTTACCACGACCTCGTTAGCGGAAATGAAATTTTCTTAAATCGTGTGAAAGGTGTTGGCGTATATAACGCCGAAGAGGCAATTTCATATTCTTTAAGCGGAGCGAATTTACGGTGCACGGGGGTAAACTGGGATCTTCGTAAAGATGAGCCGTATTCTATTTATGATCGTTTTGACTTTGATGTTCCTGTTGGGAGCACGGGAGATGCTTGGGATCGTTACGTTTGCCGGATGGAGGAAATTGAGGAGTCATTGAAAATTATTGAGCAAGCAGCCGAGCAGTTCCCGAAAGACGGCGCTGTGCTGGCGAAAGTCCCGAAAATTATTAAAGCACCTAAGGGAGAAGCGTTCGTCCGGATAGAGTCACCGCGGGGAGAGATTGGTTGTTATATTGCTAGTGATGGAAAGAAAGAGCCGTACCGCTTGAAATTTCGTAGACCGTCTTTTTATAATTTGCAAATCTTACCGAAATTATTGAAAGGTGAAAATATCGCCAATTTAATTACGATTTTAGGTGGGGTTGATATTGTACTTGGGGAGGTTGACGGCTAATGATTGAGACGCTCTTACAATCACCTTCAAGCTGGACGAATTTCTTCATTTTTTTCGGGTTAGCGGTGCTTCTATTATTTGCAGTCCTTGGCTTCGTTACATACGGTATTTTGGCAGAACGGAAAGTGATGGGATTTATGCAAGGACGGATTGGGCCAAACCAAGTTGGGGGCCGGTTCGGTTTACTCCAAACGGTAGCTGATGTTTTGAAACTATTATTAAAAGAAGATAGCATTCCGAAAGCTGCTGATAAACCGTTGTTTATATTAGCACCTGTTATTGCATTCGCACCAGCATTTATGGTACTTGCGGTTATCCCGTTTACCGATAAATTTCAGTTTGCGGATATTGGCGTAGGGTTACTGTATTACATTGCTGTTTCTGGGATTACGACGATCGGAGTTGTAACTGGGGGATGGGCATCAAATAATAAGTATTCCCTTTTAGGAGGGATGCGTGCGGCGGCACAAATGATTTCTTATGAGATTCCACTTGTGATGAGTGTAATTGGTGTCGTTTTGTTAGCTGGTAGTCTTAACTTGAATGAAATTGTAGCGGCACAGGAGAAGGTATGGTACATTTTCGCACAGCCAATCGGTTTCGTCATTTTCTTAATCGCGGCAGTTGCAGAGTTAAATAGGACGCCGTTTGATTTACCAGAAGCGGAGTCAGAACTTGTTTCAGGATACCATACGGAATACTCAGGGTTTCGCTGGGCGTTTTTCATGCTTTCAGAGTATGTATATTTCTTCGGAATGGCATCTTTAATTACAGTACTCTTTTTAGGCGGATGGAATCCAGTTATGTTCCTTGGATTTATTCCAGGAGCCGTATGGTTTGCTTTGAAATTTAGCAGTGTGGTCTTTCTATTGATTTGGTTCCGCGTTACGTTCCCGCGTATAAGAGGTGACCAGTTAATGGAGTTTGGATGGAAAGTATTATTACCAATCGCACTTGCAAATATTTTCTTAACGGCATTGATTAAGGAGCTATTCTTCTAATCTATGAAGGGGGTGCCAGCAAGAGATGAAAGGACTATTTAAAGGGTTAAAATATACGCTTAGTAATTTGAGTAAGAAAAAGGTGACGTATGATTATCCAAATCAACCGTTGCCATTACCAGACCGCTTTCGAGGTATTCAAAAGTTTTATCCAGAGAAATGTATTGTTTGTAATCAGTGTTCCAACATTTGTCCGACAGATTGCATTCAATTAACAGGAAAAAAACATCCTGATCCTACGAAAAAAGGGAAAATTATCGACACGTATGATATTAATTTTGAAATTTGTATTCTTTGCGATTTATGTACAGAAGTTTGCCCGACAGAGGCGATTGTAATGACAAATAACTTTGAACTCGCAGAGTATTCACGTGATGATTTATTTAAAAATTTGCAGTGGCTTGACGAGAACGACGAGAACGTCAGGAAGGAGAATAAAGCATGAATGGCGAGTTTGTAGCTTTCTTTATATTATCCTTGTCTGCGATTATAGGCGGCGTTCTTATGCTGAATTTAACGAAAGTAATGCATATGATGCTGGCCCTTGTGCTTACGTTCCTTAGCATTGCGGGTTTGTACTTTCTCTTATCAGCCGAATTTATCGGAGTTGCACAAATTTTACTTTACTCTGGTGCGATCACTATTATTATGATTTTTGGCATTATGTTAACGAAACATAACGCGGAAAATGAATCGCCCCTTACTCTTCGAAAATGGATTATCTTCTTTGCGGTTGTAGCATTTGGAGCAGTTATGTATTTCGCTGTTAATAGTATCGATTTTTCAAATCAAAGCACACAAGGAAGTTTACCTCTCCATGAAAACAACACACTTCAAATCGGTACACTTCTCTATTCAAAATATATTATTCCATTTGAGTTAACCTCAGTTCTTTTACTTGTAGCACTTGTAGGAGCGATTATCCTTGCGAAGAAGGATGAGGGAGAGGAGGATTCCCATGAGTAGCGTTCCGGCTTCTGCGTATTTAACACTTGCGATTATTTTGTTTTGCATCGGCTTATTTGGAGCTTTAACAAAGCGAAATACAGTAATTGTATTAGTTTGTATCGAATTGATGCTAAATGCGGCCAATTTAAATTTAGTAGCGTTTAGTAAATTAGGCTTGTTTCCGAATTTAACAGGACAAATCTTTTCGCTGTTTACGATGTCTGTAGCGGCGGCGGAGGCAGCGGTAGGTCTTGCAATTTTGATTGCTTTGTACCGTAATCGCCCGACAGTTCATGTAGATGAGATGGATACGCTCAAAGGATAGCATTGTGACCGAAAAGGGGGAAGGAAACAATGATCGATTATGCATGGCTCATACCGCTTTTCCCGCTTGTTTCGTTTTTGTTACTTATTGTGTTCGGGAAGAAAATTAGAGAGGGAAGTAGTGTACTAGGTATTTTCTTTACCTTTCTCTCCTTTATATCCGCGGTAGTGGTACTAATAGAACGGTTTTCATCCGAGGCAGTGAAGCATAAGTGGGTATGGCTTAGGGTAGGAGATATAGATATATCATTTGGTTTTGAAGTTACCGCATTAGGAGCTTTAATGTTGTTTATCGTTACGCTTGTGAGTTTTCTTGTACATGTGTACTCAAAAGGTTATATGAAAGGTGACGCCAGATTACCAACTTTTTATGCATATTTAGGGCTCTTTACATTTGCGATGCTTGGGCTAGTTATATCGACGAATTTATTACAGCTTTATATATTTTGGGAGTTAGTCGGCCTTGGTTCGTTTTTACTTATCGGTTTTTATTTCTTTAAAGAAGAAGCGAAAGCTGCTGCGAAAAAGGCTTTTATTATGACACGCATTGGGGATGTTGGGCTATTTATTGGGATGATTTTAATTTTTTGGCACGCAGGTAGTTTTGAATATGACGCGATTTTTAAAGCGATTCATACGGGCGACCTCTCTCCTTCTATGATTACAATAACGGCGATATTAATTTTTATCGGTGCGATGGGGAAATCGGGTCAGTTCCCGCTTCATACATGGTTGCCAGATGCAATGGAAGGACCGACGCCTGTTTCGGCGCTTATTCATGCGGCAACGATGGTTGCAGCCGGCGTATATTTAGTAGCGACGATGTTCCCGCTATTTTCAGCAAGTGCGGTAGCGATGCAAACTGTGGCAATCGTTGGGGCTTTCACCGCAATCTTTGCGGCCTCTATTGGTCTAGTGCAAACTGATATTAAGAGGGTTCTTGCTTACTCTACAGTTAGTCAGCTCGGGTATATGATGCTTGCGCTAGGCTCTGCTGGTTATGTAGCTGGTATCTTTCACTTAACGACACACGCCTTTTTTAAAGCATTACTGTTCCTAGCAGCAGGAAGTGTAATTCATGCAGTCCATACGCAAAACATTAATAAAATGGGCGGTTTACAGAAAAAGATGAAAGTAACCGGTGCACTATTTTTAATAGGCACACTTGCAATTAGTGGTGTTCCTCTTCTTTCCGGATTTTTTAGTAAAGATGAAATTTTAGCGGCGGCTTGGATGAATGGCAATTACTTTCTATTCGTTTTAGCAGTAATTGCGGCATTTCTAACAGCATTTTATATGTTCCGTTTATACTTTCTTGTCTTTACAGGGGAAACGAAGACGAAGGAAGAGGTGTATGAATCGCCTCGCACCATGACGTATCCGATGATTGTCCTTGGTGTTCTTGCGGTAGTGGCAGGCTATATAAATACACCGTGGTTCGGGACGTTTCTTGGGGATTGGCTGACGAAAGATATAGGATTCCAGGTGAAGGAAGTGCATGGACCTGTTTGGATTATGGTTGTTGCGACGCTCGTTTCATTCGCTGGAATTGCTCTCGCATATTTCATGTATGGTAAGAAATCTATCTCTAGAGATTGGGCCGGCGGAGAAGGGACGCCTCTTTATAACCTTTTGAAAAAAAAATATTATGTGGATGAACTATACAATGTGACGGTGCTTCCTATTACGAAAGGAATCGCTCATGTGCTTCGCTTATTTGAAGTATACGTTGTAGAAGGAATCGCAGTTTTAATTACTGGATTCGTTAAAGTTATGAGTGGCCTAGGATCACGGCTTCAAAACGGGAATGTACAAGTGTATGGAACTGTAACAGCAGTTTCGCTCGCAGTGCTCCTAATTATTTTGTTATATACGGGAGGGGATTTACGGTGAATGGATTGCTATTAACGTTCTTCATTTTTTCCCCACTTTTAGGAATTCTCTTGCTTTTATTAACGCCGAAACGAGAATCGCGTACAGTACAGGCGCTTGGTTTATTCGGAACGGCGCTTCCATTTGGAATTGCTATCGTCCTCGCTTGTACATACGCTTCAGGAAAGAGTTTATCGATATTTGATGAAAAAGTGAAATGGATTAAATTTGGGGATTTCACAGCAGTGGACAAAAGGTGGTTTTCAATTTATTACGAGCTTGGTATTGATGGTTTATCGCTTGTAATGATGGTGCTCACAGCCCTTCTAGCGATGCTTGCAGCCATTGTGGCATTTTCTATTAAAAGAAATTTGAAAGCATTCTACATGCTGTTACTCATGTTAGAAATAGGCATGCTCGGTGTCTTCGCTGCTCAAAATTTAATACTGTTCTTCATCTTCTTTGAAATTACGTTGCCGCCAATGTTTTTATTAATTGGCAAGTGGGGGAAATTGTCGAGTGAAAAGGCTGCATATAGTTATTTAATATATAACGGTATTGGATCAGCTATTTTACTTATCGTTTTCTCGGTTTTATTTGCGAAAACAGGTACGACAAATATTACGGAGCTTAAAGAAATATTAACGAGTGTAGGTGCTGGGGGAGGAATGGCCGTCTCAAGTGGCTTACAGTTCGGCTTGTTTCTTGCCATAATGATTGCTTTTGCGATTAAACTCCCTGTTTTCCCTTTGCATCGCTGGATGGTCAATGTACACATAGAAGCGCATCCTGCTGTAGTTATGCTTCATGCGGGGGTTTTGCTGAAGATTGGCGCATACGGTATTGTTCGCTTCGGGAAAGGATTATTCCCAGAATATTTTCGTGATTTTGCAACGCTAATCGCGATTTTAGGGGTAATTAATTTATTGTATGGGGCCTTTCTAGCACTCATCCAAACGGACTTTAGAAAGGTACTTGCTTACTCTAGTATTTCGCATATGGGCATTGTATTAATGGGTCTTGCGGCGTTAAATGCACCAGGTACACAAGGGGCGCTGTTCCAAGTTGTGTCTCACGGTTTAATTGCGGCCTTACTCTTCTTCTTGCTTGGCATTATTGAAGAGCGTTTCGGGACTTCGGATATTACAGCACTTGGTGGACTTGCAAAAAGTGTTCCGGTGCTTAGCGGTTTCTTCCTAGCGGGCGGTATGGCATCGCTTGGAATGCCAGGGATGTCTGGATTTGTTAGCGAATTCCTTGCCTTTCTCGGTTTATTCCAAGGGAAACCAGTCATTGCCGCCGCCGGTGTACTCGGAATTATTTTAACCGCTGTATACGTATTAAGAGCGACACTTCAAGTGACATTTGGTAAGAAAGAATGGGAAGTGAAATCTGATATACACGGATGGGAATACGTTCCTATTATAGTGCTTATCGTTTGTATTATTGCAATTGGCGTAATGCCAGAACTACTAGGGGATCCACTTCAAACTACATTGAAAACATTGGGGGTGAAGTAGGATGGATATGAACACATTACTTAGCTTATCATGGCATCTTATGGTACCAGAATTCATTATTCTCGGGGCTGCCATCCTTCTTTCCATATGTGATTTATTTTTTAAGCTGAACCATAGGTACGTAGCGATTGGTGCAATTGCCGCTGTCTTGTTAGCGATAGTGTCATTAATTTCGCTATACAGCGAACCGGCAGGAGATATTTTAAATGGGTCGTTTGTGTTAGATGGATTTTCAAAAGGATTTAAAACGTTGTTATTAGGCGGAGCAGCTCTCATTTTATGTATGGCAATGAGCGATGATGAGAAGGAGCCTATTCAAGATAAGGGAGAATATTATTATTTAATTTTAATGGCGCTTCTTGGAGCGATGTTCATGGCTTCAAGTGTTGATTTCATTACATTGTTCGTTGGTTTAGAACTACTTTCGCTTTCTTCGTATATTCTAGTAGGAATCCGAAAGAGAAACCGCGCATCAAATGAGGCAGCGATGAAATACGTCATTAACGGAGGAATTGGAACAGCAATTACACTCTTTGGAATGAGTTATTTATACGGTATTACAGGGTCGACCAACATAGTGGAAATGCAAAAGGTATTTACGCAAGAGTTGGCTGGTGGCATTCAATTATTGTTAGCTCTCGCATTTCTACTACTGCTCGTTGGGCTCTCGTTCAAAATTGCAACAGTGCCGTTTCATATGTGGGCACCAGATGTATATGAGGGAGCCGCTACACCTGTCACTGCCTTTCTTGGAACAATTTCTAAAATTGCCGGGTTTTTACTCATTACTCGCCTGTTCCTCATGGTTTTTGCAGGTGTGGCGATCCAAGGAGACGCACAATCTTTATACGGGCGTATGAGTATATACATTGCTGTACTAGCGAGTATTACGATGATTGTTGGGAATGTAGTAGCATTAAAGCAATACAACGTAAAACGTCTATTTGCCTATTCAGGTATCGCGCATGCTGGGTATTTGCTAGTCCCCCTTGTAGCGCTATCACAGTTTACGATGGATAGTATGTGGTTTTATATGCTTGCATATATGCTTATGAATATAGGAGCATTTGCAATCATCCACGGATTAATCTTACAAAATGATAAGGAAAATATGACGATTTTTACAGGGTTATATAAGCGATCCCCCTTTACAGCTATAGTGATGACGATCTTTATTTTATCGTTAGCTGGAATACCGGGGACAGCAGGTTTCATCGGGAAAATTAACATCTTTTTAGGGGCACTTCATGTTGAACCTGCTCATTACGTATTAGTTTCTATTATGATGGGAACAACAGTTATTTCATTCATATATTACTTCCGGATATTACAGCAAATGTTTTTCCGCACGGGAGAGACAGAAGAAAAGCTTCGGTTACCGTTAAATATAAAGATTGTCATGAGTCTTTGCGCAATTTCGATTGTAATACTGGGGATTATGCCGATGATTGGTTACAATTTCTTCTATGAATATTTTCCATTAATGAAAGATTTCTTCTTCTTAGGGAACGTGGTACAATAGTAAAAATAAAAGGTGTAGAGTCCGTACTCTACGCTTTTTATTTTGGAGTAACAGCAAATGAAAACACCTATAGGTATATGTTTTTTAACAGAAAATTACGATGTAAAATGTAAGATGCTTATTTGCGTGTGAAAAAGTGTGGCTCCTACTTATTTATGGTATCGTTTTTTACGTTTTGCGTAAGTAGTAGCCAAGCAAAAAAAGGGGTCGATTTTTTGGCACATCTTTTAGGGCAACAAGCACTGATTGCCATTGTTTCACATTTATTATTTATTACCATTACGTGGTGGGCCTTACAAGGTATTCACATTGAGCGCTTAATGAAATCTGGGAAAGTGATGCAGACGAGAGTATTACTCATCCTAATTACAATTACAATTGGGACATCTGTAAGTAACTTTTTTCTTGATTATTTAGGCTATTCAAAGAGTTTAACGTATTTAGTAAAGTAAGTGTATAGAACCTCATATCTCCGTTAACAATGGGGATAGGAGGGGATGAAATTGAAGTTTAAAGCCATTCTTATCGTTATCGTAAGTGTTGTTTTATTTTTGGTTGGATATAGAGAGATGAAACCTATAAGCGATGAACAGAAAATGGAGAGCATGATTGCAGCTTTAGAGAAGAACGATGCAAAAGTAGAGCGGTGGTCATGGTTAGCGCGAGAAACGAAAACAATTTCTAATATACATACGTTTCAAAAACTGTTAAACGATGTGAAGGAAGAGGCAAACATCGAAAGTTGGGAATTAGAACAATCTCCAGATGGATATAAGGCTACATCCTATAAAAAATCTTCTTCACATGAAGAACGAATAGTAGTAACTTGGAGTAAGGAAAATACTAAAGAAAACACTTTTATTATTTTTGAAGTGAGCGGGGCGAAATGGGACCCGAAGTACGTTCAGAACATGGATAAAATTTTTAGTGAAAAACCTATAATTTACACTTGTGTTCAAGGTGTACTGAATGATAAGATTGAAGGTGTTTTGCAAAATAAAACCAATCAGGTTTTGAAAGATCTTTCAGCAAGAGCGATCGAGCAGATAGAAGAAAGAGCATTTGTATCAGTCTCCGCATATAATAAAAAGTGGAATGACGCTCTTTCAACAAATAGAGAGAAAATAAATGTGCAAATAGCAATACGTTCTACAAACAACAAAGATACAATTGTGGTTGGCACACCGATCATAACTTCTGAGTATTGAGTGAATAGATACTGAAAAAAGGACACGGAGGGGAATAATTTGGAAAAGATCATCGTCCGTGGCGGAAAGCGGTTAAGCGGCACAGTGCGTGTTGAGGGCGCAAAAAATGCTGTATTACCTATAATCGCTGCAGCCCTATTAGCGAGTGACGGAAAGAATGTACTATCTGAAGTACCAGTATTATCTGATGTATACACAATTAACGAGGTATTACGTCATTTAAATGCTGAAGTCGTATTTGAAAATAACCAAGTAACAATCGATTCTTCTAAAGAATTAAACATTGAAGCACCATTTGAGTATGTACGTAAGATGCGTGCATCTGTTCAAGTAATGGGACCATTATTAGCACGTAACGGTCGTGCTCGTATTGCACTTCCTGGTGGATGTGCAATTGGTTCACGTCCAATTGACCAACATTTAAAAGGCTTCGAAGCAATGGGAGCGAAAGTAAAAGTTGGTAACGGATTTGTTGAGGCACACGTAGAGGGAGAACTAAAAGGAGCTAAAATTTATTTAGACTTCCCAAGCGTAGGCGCAACAGAAAACATTATGTCTGCAGCTACATTAGCAAAAGGGACAACAGTCCTTGAAAACGCAGCGAAAGAGCCAGAAATCGTTGACTTAGCTAACTTCTTAAATGCAATGGGAGCGAAAGTACGCGGAGCTGGAACTGGAACGATTCGTATTGAAGGCGTTGAGAAATTATATGGTGCAAACCACCCTATTATTCCTGACCGTATTGAAGCAGGAACATTCATGGTTGCAGCGGCAATTACAGGTGGAGACATCTTAATTGAAAATGCTGTGCCTGAACATTTACGCTCAATTACAGCGAAAATGGAAGAAATGGGTGTTAAAATTATTGAGGAAAATGAAGGTGTACGTGTTATCGGCCCAGATAAGTTAAAAGCGGTTGATATTAAAACTATGCCTCATCCAGGTTTCCCAACAGACATGCAATCACAAATGATGGCATTATTACTACATGCTGATGGAACAAGTATGATTACAGAAACGGTATTCGAAAACCGCTTTATGCACGTTGAAGAATTCCGTCGTATGAATGCTGATATTAAAATCGAAGGTCGTTCTGTAATTATGAACGGTCCAAGTAGCTTACAAGGTGCTGAAGTAGGCGCAACTGATTTACGTGCTGCAGCAGCATTAATCTTAGCTGGTTTAGTATCAGAAGGTTATACTCGTGTAACAGAGTTAAAACATCTTGACCGTGGTTATGTAGATTTCCATAAGAAATTAGCTGCATTAGGTGCAACTATTGAACGTGTAAACGAAAAAGTAGAAGAAGTGAAAGAACAAGAAGTTTCTGATCTTCACGCTTAATTAAAATAGTCTCTATGTCTTTTGACGTAGAGGCTATTTTTTTTTGGGTTATTACTGTTATAGTCAATAAATTCTATACTTATGCACGTCTCAGTGAAAATATTTAGAAAATTTTATTTTTATTCCGTTATTTGCGTTCAATAAGACCCCCACCTCATTAAAGTTTCACTCTATATCGATACCCCCAAGTATGTTCTAAAAAATCCCGTAGTTCCATAAGAATGAAAGGAATCCAACTTTATATTGGGGGAATAGGATGAAATTTTCAAAGCCACTTTTCATTACAGTAGCGCTCCTAATAGCGCTCGTTATCATTGTACCTGCTGCTCTTGTTATTCCGTTTGCGAAAGCAAAAGTAGGGGAAGAAGCAGCTTCTAAAACTCCTCCAGCGATAGAAAGTATACCAGCTCCAGGGAAGGTGGATACAGCGGTTCAAGTTGCTGTATACCGTGATCAGCAGAAGAAGGTAGAAACATTACCTATGGAGGAGTATGTGGCCGGTGTAGTAGCTTCTGAGATGAATGCCAGCTTTGAAATAGAGGCGCTAAAGGCGCAGGCATTAGCAGCAAGAACATTTGTAGTGCAGCGTATGCTAAGCGGTGGTAAGAACAACAATGCGGACGTGACAGATACTGTGAAAGATCAAGTGTACAAAAGCAAAGAGGAATTGAAGAAACAATGGGGTAATAACTACGAAAGTAATTTAAAGAAAATTGAGGAAGCCGTTTCGAAAACCGCAGGACAAGTTTTAACGTATGATGGAAAACCAATTTCAGCATCCTTCTTCTCAACGAGTAACGGCCGAACAGAAAATGCAGCTGATTATTGGGGAAATGATTATCCGTACTTAAAGAGTGTAGATAGTCCGTGGGATCAAGCCTCTCCAAAATTTACGAGTGAGCAAACATTCACAGTAGCTGATTTTCAAAAACGTCTCGGTGTGAAAATACTTGCGGACGGAAAGGTCGGTAATATTAAAGACCTTACGGAAGGAAAGCGAGTAAAGGATGTAGCGTTTCAAGGAAAAACATTAACAGGAAAACAAGTTCGTGAAAAGTTAGATTTACGCTCCTCAGACTTTACGTGGAAACAAGAAGGAGATACCATCACTGTTACGACGAAAGGTTTCGGCCACGGCGTTGGTATGAGCCAGTACGGTGCGAATGGTATGGCAGGGGAAGGTAAGAAATATACAGATATAGTCGCTCATTACTATAAAGGCGTTGAAATAAAGACGATGAATGAGTATGAAGGGAAATTGATGGTGAAAAAATAGGCTGTAGGATTGGACGTATAGTGATTTTTCGACATAGTAAAAAAGGAGCTAATTTAAACTAGCTCCTTTTTGTTCTGTTTAAAATATCATAATTTCCCATTATTTGTTTGGTATAATGAACTAAAAAACATTTGGGGGAGACAGAATGGCGTTACTGGAGTTGAGACAGTTAGGGAAGACAAACCAGTTACCAGCAATTGAGCTGGAGGTTGGAAAAGGACAATGTGTTGTTTTGCAGTGCAATAATCATACAGCTAAAGTTTTGCACCGTATTATTATCGGAGAAGAAGAAGCATCTTCGGGAAGTGTGTTATTTGAAGGAGAACAGATTGGAAAGAAGATGTATTCACGTATTGGCTTTTGTTTTCTGAAAGATGAGGCATACGACCGTTTGAAGGTAAAAGAATACTTCAAGTTCTTATTAGGGCTGTATGAATCAAATATGAGTGTAGAAGAAGTGGTCCAATACGTCGGACTTCTAGATAAGTTAAACGTTAAAATAGAAAAATTGTCATTTTCAGAGAAACGCCGTCTTCATATGGGGCGTGTTATGATTCATAATCCAGATTTAGTTATTTTGGAAGAGCCGGAGCAAAATATAGATACAGAGAGTACGATTATAATTCGAAAAGCAATTATGAAAATGAAAGAACAAGGAAAGGCGATCTTTATTACGTCCTCCTTCTTATCAGATGCGCTCTCGCTAACAGAAGATGTATATATATTAAACCAAGACGGTGTGAAAAAGGTGGAAATTGAGCAAGAAGAAGCTGAAGAGATCGATCGAGAAAAAGTAGTTCAAATAATTCCGCAAATGAAGTTAGAAAGAATACCAGCGAAAGTGAATGATAAAATCATTTTACTTGATCCGATGGAGATTCATTTCATTGAAACGCAAAATGGAGTGACACATATTCATGTTAGGGAAGGCGATTTCGTATGCGCATTAACATTAAGTGAATTAGAAGCGAGATTAACAGGATTCGGATTCTTCAGATGTCATCGCTCGTACCTCGTTAATTTACAAAGAGTACGAGAAGTCATTACTTGGACACGAAATAGTTTTAGTTTAATTTTGGATGATGAACGGAAAAGCTCCATTCCGCTTTCGAAAGGACGAATGGATGAATTAAAAGGTGTAATTGGGCTATGAAAAACGCTCCAATAAGCTCAAAATAGGATTCATTCACCGGTAAAAATACTCCTTTTACCGGTATTTTACTGCGTAATCCCTTTGTTTTTCATATGATTGAGTCAAGAAAAGTGAAACAAACAAATCGAAACTTGCGAAAGCGAATTTCATCTATAAAAAGAAAAACAAAGGGGATAACGAAATGACATTGGCAATTGAAATGAAAGATGTAATGAAAAGTTTCGATGGAAAAACGGCACTCCGAAATGTAAATATTGAGGTGAAGCAAGGAGAAATTTTTGGATTCCTCGGACCGAGCGGATCTGGTAAAACAACAACAGTAAAGATTTTAACTTCTCAATTGCTTCATAGTGTTGGAACAGTAAGAGTATTAGGTAAAGATATTACAGGACCAAGTAGCATCGATTACAAACGAATTGGTATTTTAACAGACAACAGCGGCTTATACGAACGACTTAGCATCTATGATAACTTACTACTATTTTGTGACTTATACGATTGTAAAAAAGAAAGAATCGATGAAGTACTAGCACAAGTGAACTTATTGGATGATAAAAAAACACAAGTGAAAAAATTATCAAAAGGAATGAAGCAGCGCGTAACATTAGCAAGAGCAATTCTTCATAAACCAGATATCCTCTTCTTAGACGAACCAACATCTGCACTTGATCCAGTAAACGTACAAAACATTCATAAAATCTTAAAAGACTTAAATAAAGAAGGAACTACGATCTTCTTAACGACGCACAATATGGATGAAGCAGAGACGCTTTGTAACCGGATTGCCTTTCTATGTAGCGGAGAAATAGTAGCACTTGATACACCAGAAAACCTTCGTCTGCAATACGCGAAAGATCAAATACAAGTCGTATTAAAAGATAAGAAAAAAGAAACAGTACAAAAAGACGAATTAGGGGCAAAACGCATTTCAGAATGGATGAAAAAAGGCGAATTACTATCGATTCATTCACACGAGCCAACGTTAGGCGATATCTTTATTGAAGTTACTGGGAGGGGATTATAATGACATTTTCAATGAGACGATTTTCAGCTATTTTTCGGAAAGAGGTACAGGATTTTAAAACGAATTCACAAACTTTAATTATGATGGTAATGCCGCTTGTCTTTTCGCTATTATTTAGTCGCTCAGATAATATGAGAGAAGTTGGGGCAAGCACGTTAACTGCGATGGCTTTAGTTATGGTTGGAGGCTTTGTACAGGCGATGCTCATCGCTGAAGAAAAGGAAAAAAATACGCTTCGTGTTCTTATGCTATCACCAGCATCATCTATTGAAGTATTAATTGGTAAAAGTTCATTAACGGGTATGATTACAGTTGCGATTTGTTTTATTAATCTACTTATTTTAGGTAAATTAGAAGGGAATATTGCACTATTATTACTTATCTTTGTTCTTGGAATGCTACTATTTAACCTCATTGGTACTTGTATTGGATTATTAGCTCAAAATGTACCACAAACATCAACAATCGGATTACCGATATTAATGACATTTCTTTTCGGTGATTTAATTGAGATGTATGTGAAGAATGAAACGGTTACAAAAATAGTCGATTATTTACCAACTCGTCATATCGGCCTTGCAGTTAGTAGTGTAATAAAAGGAGAAGGTTTTAGTGCAATTACTAGTAATTTATTGAATATAACAATTTGGTTAGTTGCAGTACTTGTTATTACACTCTTCGTGTATAGAAAGAAACAAATGGACTAAAAACTGAGCCAAAAGTGCTCAGTTTTTTCTTTTTTCATCATTTCCTCGGAAATTCTGCAATTATTATACATATTTTTACAGATTTTGTCGAAAAGTAATTAGTTATAGGTTGTATAGGATGAGTGAATATTGTTCAAAATGATTGCTGAGGTGATGATGGAATGCGAGGAAGAAATAGTAAAAAGTCACAAAAGGTAGTACATTTATTTCAAAAAAGATGGGTGTTTCCGGCACTATACATTGCTTGTGCGGCGGTAATCTTAATGGTTGCGCTATGGTTCCAGGGAGCTAATCCAAAGAAAGCTCCGAACCAAGATCAAGCAACACCGTATACACAAACGGAAAATCCAGCAGTACCGGTAACAAAATCTTCAGAAGTAGTGAAAATGCCAGCTGCAGTAAATGCAGAAGTAGTAGTACAGAAGAAATTCTATGAAGATGCAGCATCAGAGGCGGAACAAGAAAAAGCACTTGTCTTTTATAACAACACATATTCCCCAAATAAAGGAATTGACATTGCTGCGAAAAACGGAAAAGAATTTGATGTTACAGCCGCTTTAAGTGGTACAGTAACGAAAGCTGAAAAAGATTCACTTCTTGGTTATGTTGTAACAGTAGATAGTGGAAATGGTGTAGCAGCATCTTATCAAAGCTTAGGCAGTGTGAAAGTAGAAAAAGGTGCAAGAGTTGCGCAAGGTGAAGTGTTAGGAAAATCAGGTCTAAATGCAATGAATAAAGATGCAGGTTCTTACGTTCACTTTGAAGTACGTAAAGACAATGTGGCTGTGAACCCTGAGCGTTATTTAAATAAATCAGTAGCAGAAATTAAAGCTGATGCAGGTGCTGCAAAGGCGACAAATGCTTCTGGTAAAAAAGCTGATGACAAATCTCAAAAAGAAGAAAAGTCAACAAGCACGAAACCAGAAAATAAAACAGAAGATAAGTCTCAAAAAGAAGAGAAATCAACAAGCGGTTCGACTAGTGATAAAGAGACGAACCGCAAACAAGATGAGAAATCTCAAAAAGAAGAAAAATCAACAAGTGGTTCGACTAGTGATAAAGAGACGAACGGCAAACAAGATGAGAAATCTCAAAAAGAAGAAAAATCAACGAATGGTTCTACAGAATCATCTAACGGTTCTTCTTCTCAAGAATAATAAAGTGAAAAAATCAGTTCTCATTAGGAGAGCTGATTTTTTTATCCCGCATTAACGGGCAGTAAGACTCCCACCTCAAAATTCAGCTGGAGCAAAGAAGTTAGGTGGGAGATCAACTGCCCGTAAACGCCCGATTGGTTCAACTAATAATCAGTGGGGGATGAACAAAACCCCCTCTGATTAAAGTTTCACTTTATTTTCATATAAAAATAATCAATTTCGAGAAAAAAGTTGCAATAACAAGGAAAAATGACGAGATTCTCGAATATATATTACAAAAGGGAGGGGATACTGTGTCATTTTTATCTGTTCTGTCGATTGCTATCATTTTATTGTTTGTTTTATTCGCTTTATATTATTATATTGCCGGTAAGAAAGAAGTCCCCCACCATCAGTTGTTAGAAGAAGAGTATGAAAGAGAAGAGTGACACTCCAAAAAAGGGGTGTCTTTTCTTTAGTACACCTATTGGAATTTTTAGAGCTAGGCCGTATAATACTAATTGTGATTTTTTCACATAAGATAACGATATTAGAATACAGTATGACTCTAAAATACTGTATTTTTTGTTGTGATTGAGGGGGAAGTTTAATGAAAGCTAGAGAGAGTAAAAGTTTGAAAAAATTATTTATTTTAATAGCGGTGGCAGTAGCGCTAGTAGCCGGGATTGGGTTTTTCATTTTTAATAAAATGAATGTGGCAAGTAAGCAAGAGAAAGTGCCTGTGTTATTATATCATCATCTACTGAAGGGTACTGAAAAAGAAAATAGTGAAGTTTTTAAAAATAAAGGAACAACTTTAGCAGTGGAACAATTTGAAAAACAAATAAAATATTTAGCGGATAATAATTATAGAGCAATTACTGCGAAAGAATTAGAAGGATTTATAAAAAATAAAAAAAATCTACCGGAAAAAAGCGTACTAATTACTTTTGATGATGCATCAAAATCAAATTATACTTATGCATATCCTATTTTAAAAAAATATAACATGCATGCAATCTCCTTTGTTGTTACATCAAAAATTAGTGATCAAGAAGAGAAATTTGATCCTAATAAAATCCAAGCTTTAAGTAAAACAGAAATGGATAAAATGGGTGATGTTTTCGAATTTGGTAGCCACACTGACTCTTTACATAAATTAGAAAAAGGAGAAGCTGCGGTATTTAATAGAAATAATGTGGAGATTAAAAATGATATTTTAAAGAGTAAGGATGTTTTAAAGACTGATTACTTTTCTTATCCATTTGGAAAATACAATGATACGATTGTTAAAGTGTTGAAGGATTCTAAATTCCAGATGGCATTTGTAAACTCTCCTGGTTATGCTACTAAAGAAAGTAATATATTAAAGGTTAGTCGTTTTGTTATTAAGTCAGATTTAGATATAAAAGCATTCTCTGAAATAGTAGAAGGAAATTATGGTAAACAAGATAAATAAACGAAATAAGAGTGTGTGGTATTTAATTAAAATTAGGTACCGCATGCTCTTATTTTTTTTGGTCTTGAGGTGTTTTATGTTGATACGGGGAATGATTATTGGAATGTGTATAAATAAAATATTAAATTTGTAGCATCTTCTCTGTAAAAATATTGAACATGTAGCATATATCAGTAGTGTGGGCAATACAATGGTATAAACCAATGCAAAGAGAGTGTTTGAGGTGAGAAATCGTGAATCATTTCATTATAAATCCAAGAATGTTTAACGCTTACAAACAGCACTCACATTTACTTCATAGTCGTATGCAGCGAGTCTCATTTCACACTTCTCACATCCAATTTAGGGAGGCGAGTGGTGTGCACGATTACATCAAAGAGAGAACTATCAAGATTGGCAAGTATATCGTGGAGACAAGAAAGACAGTGCGTGTAATTGCAAAGGAGTTTGGGGTATCAAAGAGTACAGTCCATAAAGATTTAACAGAACGTCTACCAGAAATTAATCCAGAGCTCGCAAATGAAGTGAAAGAAATTCTTGATTATCATAAGTCTATTCGTCATTTAAGAGGAGGAGAAGCAACAAAGCAAAAGTATCGAAAAGAAGATACAGAAAACCCTGTGCGCCAATAAATCTAAAATAGCAAACATTCCTTGCGAATTCGGTAATATTTTTCAGAAGAATTCTTTTTGCGAATATTACGTTTCTGTTAAATTTATGATAAAATCAGAAATTAGGTGTAAAAGAATTCGGGTGTAACCTGATTTTGAATATCGAGGAGGAAATGACGGGAATGTTTGCGCGAGATATCGGAATTGACCTAGGTACGGCTAACGTATTAATTCATGTTAAAGGTAAGGGTATTGTATTAAATGAGCCATCTGTTGTGGCAATTGATCGTAATAGTGGAAAAGTATTAGCAGTAGGTGAAGAAGCAAGAAGTATGGTGGGACGTACACCTGGTAATATCGTGGCAATTCGTCCACTTAAAGATGGTGTAATCGCAGATTTCGAAATTACAGAAGCAATGTTAAAGTATTTCATTAACAAATTGGACGTAAAGAGCTTCTTTTCAAAACCTCGCATTTTAATTTGTTGTCCAACAAATATCACATCTGTAGAGCAAAAAGCAATTCGTGAGGCTGCTGAACGTTCAGGTGGTAAAACAGTATTTCTAGAAGAAGAACCAAAAGTAGCCGCAGTTGGTGCTGGTATGGAAATCTTCCAGCCAAGCGGAAACATGGTTGTTGATATTGGTGGAGGTACAACAGATATTGCCGTACTTTCTATGGGTGATATTGTTACCTCTTCCTCTATCAAAATGGCTGGCGATAAGTTTGATATGGAAATCTTAAACTACGTTAAACGTAAGTATAAGCTATTAATTGGAGAACGTACTTCAGAAAATATTAAAATTAAAGTTGGTACAGTATTCCCAGGTGCACGTAGTGAAGAGCTTGAAATTCGCGGACGTGACATGGTAACAGGTTTACCACGTACAATTACAGTATGCTCTGAAGAAATTACAGAAGCACTAAAAGAAGACGCGGCTATCATTGTACAAGCTGCAAAAGGCGTACTAGAGCGTACACCACCAGAACTATCTGCGGACATTATCGACCGCGGTGTTATTCTAACAGGCGGTGGAGCTTTATTACACGGTATCGACATGCTTCTAGCAGAAGAATTAAAGGTACCAGTATTAATCGCTGAAAACCCAATGCAATGTGTTGCTGTTGGTACAGGTATTATGTTAGAGAATATCGATAAATTACCACGTCGCGCTTTGCGATAGATATAGAATTAATATGATTTGAAATACTGTAAACCTTGAACAGTTGGTTTTGTTATTTACTGTTCAAGGTTTATTTATATTTGGTCAATTAACAGTAATTACTTAGATGAAAATACCTTTTCATTTATCAATTAATATATTCCGATGTAATCATTATAGGTGTGAAAAGCTAAATTGTTAGTCAGAAAGGTTCAATTTTGTCAGATTTAGTGATATCCTTATATTTGTAAATTTAAAGTGAACTTTGTAAATTTAAAGCGAATTTTGTTAAAAAATAGAGAATAATTAGGGTAAATAGAATGGGATAGTATCTGATATGGGAGGAAGAAGGGACATAGAAAAATGAAAAAGGTGTTAGTGATAGCACAAAATTTTTATCCGGAAATCGGAAGCGCGGCGAATCGAATTAAGAATATTTACTCGGAATTAAATGAAAAAGGATATGATGTTACAATTTTGACCACCGATCCAAGATATCCAAATGAAAATTTATATAAGAAAAAAGAATTTTGGGACGAAGAATCGGTAAATAGTGACAACATTATAAGAGTGAAACCAAGGGTGAAAAAATATACAAATAATATGTTAAGAAGGTTATTTTTGTATTTAGAAATCACAGTACTCTTTATTATGGCCATATTACGTATGGATAAAAAGTATGATTATGTATTTGTTTCAACTCCGCCTATTTTTATCGGCATAGCAGGGATTTTTGCAAAGAAAAAACTAAAGGCTGAACTATTGTTAGATGTTCGAGATTTATGGCCGGAATCATTATTGGGTGTTGGAGTTTTTGCGAATCGATTTGTTTTATCGATAGCATATGCTTTAGAAAAGCTGTTATATCGTGCAGCCAATCAGATCATTGTAAATAGCGCAGGCTTTATTCCGTATCTTGAGTTGAAAGGTGTTAAACGTGAAAGAATTTCATTTATGCCAAATTCTTTAACTGAGGAAGAATTACATATGGTAGAAAATAAGCGGATTATAACTTCCTCGACTATTGAAACAGTGGAAGTGATTTATACAGGGAATATCGGGTTAGCTCAAGACGTTCTGAAGTTGATTGATGTAGCAGAATTTCTAAAAGGAAAAGAAAATATAAAATTTAAAATAATTGGCTATGGATTTAAAAGTTATCGAGTAGCTGAGGTTATTAAAGAAAAAAAACTTTCTAATATAGAAATTATTAAAGCAAAAAGTCGTAAGAAGACTCTACAGGAAGTGGCAAAAGCACATATTGCATATGTTAGTTTAGTAGATGAAAAAGTGTTTCAAACGGTTTTGCCAGGAAAGATTATTGACTACATGTGTATGAAAAAGCCTATTGTTGGTGATGTGTCTGGATATGCGGAAAAGGTTATTAATGAAGCTCAATGTGGTTTGATTTCACATGATCGAACAGTTAAAGAATTAGGAGAGCATATTTTAAGATTAGCTGAGAATGAGATATTACGAAAAAAAATAGGGGATAACGGACATAAGTTCGCCTTCCAATATTTGAGATGGAAAAATAACATCAAAGTATTAACGAGTTTAATGGAGGAAAAAGATGCAACAGAAGAAAGTGTGTATGTTCGTATGGAACCACTTCACAAATGATGCCCGTGTGTTAAGGGAATGTACGGCTTTAGCTGAAGAGGGTTATGAAGTGGACTTGATATGTATTCACGATTGGAAACAACAGGATTTACCTAAGTGGGAGATGCGAAAAGAAGGGTTTACAGTAACACGTGTAAATAATCGCCTATCTCTTTTACAAAAAGGTTTGGGTGCAGCAAAACGAGTAAAACAGTTAATAACGAAAAATATAGTTACAATGTTTTTATTTGGAGTAATTGCGGCACTGTGTTTCTGGAAATTTCCAATAATAACATGTTTGATATTATTATTTGGTGCAGTATTTTCCGTGGGGAAGCTACGGACATTAATTGTACGCTCTTACATATTGGCTCAAATGGTCAAGGTAGGTTTGAAAAAAGAATATGATTTCTATCATTCTAATGATTTAAATACACTACCACAAGGATGGCTTTGTGCGAAAATATTTAGAAAAAGGAAATTGGTTTATGATTCACATGAGGTACAGACTAGTCGTACAGGATACAATAGTAAAATTTATGGGATTATGGAGAAATTCTTTCTTAAATATACAGATGTGATGATTATGGAAAATCATACACGTGCAAAATATGCGGAAGATTTATATGGCTTTTATCCTAAGGTCATTCATAACTATCCTTTTGTAACGCAACCAGAGGACAGTAATTCAATTAATCTGCATGAGGTGTTAGAGATTCCAAAGGAAGAACCCATCTTGTTATATCAAGGCGGAATTCAAATAGGAAGAGGATTAGAAAAGCTAGTACAAGCAGTTCCAATGTTTAAAAAAGGTACGCTTGTGTTTATTGGTGATGGGCGTATTAAACCTGAGTTACAAAAGATGGTGCTGGAGTTAGGTTTGGGAAATAAGGTGAAGTTTATTCCGAAGGTGCCTGTAAATGAATTATTGCATTATACGAAAAATGCTTATTTAGGTTTTCAGGTTTTAAATAACGTTTGTTTTAATCATTATTCAGCTTCATCTAACAAACTATTTGAATATATGATGAGCGGGGTGCCCGTTGTTGCTTGTAGTTTTCCTGAGATACAACGCGTGGTAGAAAATGAACATGTTGGGGTTTGTATAGATTCTCACAATCCTGCTTCCATTGCTGAAGGAGTAAATTACATATTAGAACATCCAGAAGAAAGAGAAAAAATGAAAGAAAATTGCTTCATCGCCCGTAATAATTATAATTGGGAAAATGAAAAAGAAATCTTTATAAACATATATAAGAGCTTGGAATAGCATAAGGGAAAAGGTGTTCTGTTTTTACGTTACCATATGAACTAAAAGATGGGAATGAGAGTTTCTTGAAGAAAGCGAAGCTAAGTGTAGTAATTACGAATTATAATAAGGAAAAATATTTAGCTCAGTGTTTACAATCTGTTATCGAGCAGACATTAAAGGGGATCGAAATTATTGTTGTTGATGATGGTTCAATAGATAATAGTATGACAGTATTGAGGCAGTATGAAAAGCAAGATAATAATTTGAAAGTTTATAAGCAACAGAATGCTGGTGTGAGTGCTGCACGTAATACAGGATTGCAAAAAGCAAATGGGGAATATGTTACATTTTTAGATGCAGATGATTATGTACATTTAGCTGGATACGAGGAAATGTATGAGGTTGCCAGCGAAAATAATGCAGATATGGTTATTGCCAATATTATTTGTTTTAATGAATATAAAAATTGGCCACTTTCATACATGAAAAAATTATTTGATAAGAAACTTCCGTTAATTAGGAATGTTGCAACAAACTTAGAATTACATTTCACTCCATCCACAAGCAATAAGATATTTAAAAGAGAAATGTGTATCATCAATGGTATTCATTTTGATGAAGATCTTTGGGTAGGAGAGGACTTGTTATTTACACAAAAATGTTTGCTGGTTGCAGAAAGAGTAATCGTACGCGATATACCGCTGCTTTATTATAGAATAGTAGATAATGGTGGTAATAACCTATCTAAAAAAACAACGATTACGTTCTTTAATCAGTTAGTTATATTACAAATGAAATTAACGGCCCTGTATAGAGAGAAAGAAAGAGTTCCGTTAATTCATACTATCGAGGCAAGACAATGGAAATTCTTTGTGGATTCCATTGTTTTAAAGGGAAAAGGTTTTTCAAGTGAAAAGCTTTTAGAAGTCATTCAATTAGGAAATAAGTTTCTATCAAGTCTAGTTAGTTTGAAGCATGTAGAGAATTTTAATATGCGTGATAAATTAATAACTGAAATGATAAAAGAAAATGATCGTATAAATTTGGGAAAATTATTAAATATCATTCAGGATGAATTGATTTCAAAAGAACATGTATATGATAATGAAAAATATTATTATTTTTATTATCAATTTTTCCCTCGATATAAAGAATTATTGCAAGTTAATAATTTAACCCTAGTTCATAAAATAGAAGGAATAAAACTTCGTAAAGAGATTCTTACAATTAGTGGATATGCATTTGTTGAAAGTTTATCGACCAAAAAAATAAAAAAAGAATTAGTATTTTATAAAGAAGGAACCACTAAAACAATCCAACTAAAAAACTCCTTACGTACAGATATATCATACTTATTTTCTAACAACACAATTGACTATAATGATGCGGGATTTGGAACAATAGAAGTCAATGTAAGAGATTTGTTAGAAGAGGGAGAATGGAAAATATCAATACGCCTCAGCATAGGGAACACTGTTGTTGAAGAACCGCTAAGGGTTCTGTTAGCACAGTTACGCAATAATACCAAGTATCAAAATGTAAATTTATTAGATATTAAAGTGCTATATAAAAATAGTGAAGCTACAATTCAGATTCATAAGTCTAACTATACGAAGAGAATGATGAACACATATAGTGAAATTAAGCGAGCAATCCGTTATGATGTAGGTTTATTTAAACGGAAAAATTATGAAACATTACTTGCAATTATATCCTATAAATTATTTGGATCATATTTTCGTAGAAAGAGGATATGGTTAATTGGTGAAAGAGAAGATACAGCGCAAGATAATTCTTATCACCTATTTACATATATTCGAAAAGAACATCCTGATGTTCCAGTTTTTTATATTATTGATAAGGAAAGTAATGATTATAAAAACATTGAAGATTTAGGTAATACCATCCAATTTGGGAGTTTTAAACATACATTCTATTTGCTTATTTGTGATAAGACGATTAACAGTTATTCAGAAACAGCAAACATGTATACAGATGATTATAAACATATTTTGAAGTATTATCCAGAATGGCAGCAAAACAAGAAGATTTTTATTCAACATGGTGTCATAGGTGTAAGCCGCGTAAATCATGTGTTAAATAAAAATCGAATGGGCTATTCTCTATTTGTTGTGTCCTCACAGTTTGAAAAGGATCATATTGTAAAAGAATTTGGATATGAGGAAGATGAAGTAATTGTAACGGGACTTGCACGTTGGGATGCCTTGAAAGATGAGAGTAAAGGGAATGAAATTTTACTCATGCCAACGTGGAGAAGTTGGATAAAAACAAAAGACCAGCTAATGGAATCTAAGTATTGGCAGACATATATGTCGTTTTTACAAAGTAAAGAACTTCATCGAATACTAGAAGAACAAGATATGACATTAACTTTCTTTCCTCATTATCAAACTCAAAAGTTTGGTGCAGAAATGCCTGTATTTCATAAGCGAATCAGGGTCATGAAACAAGGTGAAGAAACAGTGCAAAGTCTATTAAAGCGACATTGCTTACTAATTACAGATTATTCTACAGTTTCATTTGATTTTGCTTATATGAATAAACCTGTTATTTTCTGTCAGTTTGATTATGATGAATTTTACTCTAAACATTATAACGAAGGCCCTATTGATCATAGGACAGAATTGTTTGGAGAAAGGATAGAAAGTGAGAAAGATATACACCTTTTACTAAATGATTTTGAAAGTTCATTGAAGAACCCTAATTTGGAGCAAGTAAACAAGTACGTTGTTAAGCCAAAAGAATTACATTGTCAAATGTTATTCGAAAATATAAAAGGAGTGTAGAGATTTGAAAAAGCCACTAATTTCGGTGATTTTGCCTATATACAATGTAGAGATGTATATAGAGGAGTGTTTAAATTCTTTAATCAATCAAACAATTGGTGTAGAGAATTTAGAGGTTATTATGGTAAATGATTGTTCTACAGATAATACAGGAGGAATTCTAGACCGATATGCTAAGAACTATGATAATTTTAAAGCTATACACTTAGAAAAAAATTGTGGCGCACCTGGTAAACCAAGAAATATTGGTATTGATATCGCAAAAGGAAAGTACCTAATATTTATGGATCCAGATGATTATATACCAGTTGATTCATATGAAACGTTATTTAATTTAGCTGAAGAACATAAATCAGATTTTGTTATGGGAAAAATGGAAAGCTTTAATGAGAGTGATGGTTCAACTTTTCAACATTCAACTTTCAAACACTACCTTTTACAAAAAACGTATGTGAATACTAACATAGAGATATCGCCATTCTTTTTACAGGTAAAAACAGCTATTACTTTAAAATTAGTAAGAACAGCATTTGTTAGACAACATAAAATCTCTTTCATTGAGGGAATGAGAAATGGGGAAGATAAATTTTATGATGTTCAGTTATTTACAAAGGCGAAAAGGTTTAGTTACATTCCAAAAAATGTTTATAGTTATAGAGCACGTGATGATGATCATAATTTATCGTTGACACAGCAAGATATTATTTCTTCTGTTGAGAATGATGTAAAGTCTGTAGATGCAATTAAACCTGAATTGAACAACCAGGAATATAATTATTTTCAAGTAAATGCACTAAGATCAATTCTTTGGAAAATTTGTGATCCGGACTTTAATAAGCTATCAATTGAAGAAAAAAAGAGGTTAATTAATTTAGTGAAAAGAGTAATAGATGGCTATGATGTTGAAATAGTGAAGAAATATTTAGTTTGGGAAGAGCCTTTATTAAGTTTAATTGAAAAAGATTATATAGATGAAGCATTAGCATATAATAGCATGTTAATTTCGAGAAGATGGTGGTTAAAACAAGGGACTGAATTACAACAAAGATATAAGAAACAAACGATTATTCGTAATAGTTTTTCTTGGAGGATTACTAAATTTCTTAGAAATAGGAATTTTAAATTAAAGGATATTATCAAGGGGAGATTTTTGAATGAAACTAAGCGTGATAACACAATTACGGGTTCATGATGAAGCTGTAATTAAACAAGCTTTTGAATTATTACAAAAACAGACTATCGGTGCTAATGAGTTTGAAGTGCTTATTTTTTATAATTATGAAAATGTTACTTTAGAAATGGTTGAATTTATAGAAAATTTAAAGGGAAGTTATAAGCTGAATATAGTATTAAAAGAAGGAAAGCTTGATGTAGAGAGACTAAGAGGGGAGTATATTACTTTCTTTGATTTTTATACAAAGTTTAGGCCAAATGTATATGAACGTTTATATAATGCCGCACAAAAGAAAGATTTAGATTTCATATCTGCTTGTTTGGAAGAAAAAAATGAGAAAAAAATTATAAATAAAAAAAATATAATGCAGAGTAATTTTGCTACAATTACAGCTTTAAAAGTAATAAAGAAGGAAGTTCTATTAACAAAGGGGCTTAATTTTATCTCTCAATTGAATGAGCCAAACATCAAACATTTAGATGTTCAGTTATATTTAGCTGGTCTAAATTATGATTTTGCAACTGATATAAAATATAAAAACAAAACGCCATTTAATGAAGAGTACATAATAAATTCAATAAAAGATATTCAGTATGTTTTTGATTCTTTAATAAGTGATTATGGAGAAGGATTTAATCAGGATTTAAAAATTATACTTTTTAAACAAATATTAAATTTAGTGGATAAAAACACCTTTTTAAATGAAGTAGAAAAAAGTCATCAAGAGACATTATTGAATGTGTTGGAGAGTCTCTTGTCTATTTCAGATGAAAGTATTTATAAGGGGAATGAAGGATATAAGGCCTTTTTAAATCTTATAACTTTAGGTTTATATGATGAAGCGATGAAATACATGGTGATATTTAGGAGTAAGAGGTACTGGTATAATCAATCACAAAAGTATGAAACGTATTTTGAAAAAAATCCATATCTCCTCGAAAAATCTTTATCTTGGAAAATTACAAAGCCTATTCGAGGAATTCAAAGTGTATTTGAATATGTTAAAGGTTCATTGTATAAAATACTTATTCTTTTGTTGAGCGTATTTGTAAGGGTACGTTTTGCAGGGAAAGAGATTTGGTTAGTTGGGGAGCGTGAGGATCAAGCTGAGGATAATGGATACTTCTTCTTCAAGTATTGTCGCGAAAAATATCCATCAGAAAAAATATATTATGTAATTAATGAAGATTCACCTCATTTAGAGAAAGTAGAGCAATATGGTAATGTTATATATCATTCTTCCTTTAAGCACAAGGTTTATATGCTGGCCGCAAGTACATATATAAGTGCTTGGGTATTCGAAGAATGCTCTTATCCTAGACCGAAGCAAGAATTTATTAAATGGTTTGGGAATATGGTTTCTAAAAAAAATAATATTTGTTTACAACATGGTGTGATCATTCATAATATTGCTCCGTATTTAAGTAAGGAAAGATATAAGCAGGATTTAATTATTTCAAGTTCAGAGTATGAAAAACGTATTATTATGAAGACACTAGGGTATCCTGACGAGGATGTGGCTGTAACTGGATTAACTAGATTTGATAACCTTCACGAGAGAAAAACAAAAAAACAAATTCTAATTATGCCGACGTGGCGTAGACACTTATTAAATGTAAATAAAGTACAGTTTTTACAGTCCGATTATTATAAAGTATATAAAAGTTTAATTGAGAATCAAGCCTTTCTAAATTTAATAGAAAAGAATAATATAGAAGTTAAATTTTATATACATAGTCAAATGCAGAAGTTTATGGATGAATTTGTTGTGGAACATCCTAAAATGGAATTTTTAGTAAAAAGTAATGCGACTGTATCGGAATTATTAAAAGAAAGTGCACTATTAATTACTGATTATTCATCAGTGTCATCAGACTTTCTATATATGGAAAAACCAGTTATAATGTATCAGTTTGATCCGCATAATAATCATCATGCTCCGTGTACAGAAATTAAATATAGTGATTTAGGTTTTATTGTGTCTGAGGAACAAGAGTTAATTAAGCAAATAAATAATGTTATGAATAATAATTTAAAGATTAGTAAGAGATATTTAGCAAATTCAAAAAGAATTTTTAAATATAAGGATACTAAGAATGCTGAGAGAGTATATCACGTAATTAAAGAAAAGACTTCTTAAATACTATAAATGTGTAGAAAAATAATTTAGCGTGTTTGGGAGTATTCTTATTTATTGATATGAAAGAAATTTAGAATAGCAGATTTAGATAATTCATATGGATGAAATGAGTGCTAGATAATCTGTATTTTGGTTTGGGGCGCTAAATTGTTTTTATGTGAAGTTATTTTTGGAAAATAGATTTTTTTATTAATAAATTACGTGGAGATGAGAAAGTTAGTGAAAATTTGTGTAGTAGGCTTAGGATATATTGGTCTCCCAACAGCTGCCATGTTTGCGAAACATGGTGCTGAAGTAGTAGGAGTGGATATCAATCAACACGTTGTAGATAAGTTAAATCAAGGGGAAATTCATATTGAAGAACCAGGACTTGGAGAGATTGTTCAGGAGACAATAAAGCAGAAAAAACTATCTGCTTCTCTTGATGTGGTCGGAGCAGATGTTTTTATTATTGCCGTTCCTACACCAAATAAAGATGATGAATATAAATCATGTGATTTAACAGGTGTTTTAACAGCCGTTAAAGAGGTTATTCCTAATATTAGAAAAGGAAATACATTAATCGTAGAATCAACAATCGCTCCTCGGAGTATGGATGATTTTATAAAACCTTTAATAGAAGATGCTGGTTTTGTAGTTGGGAAAGATATCTTTTTAGTGCATTGTCCAGAGAGAGTCTTGCCAGGAAAGATTATGGACGAAATTATTTTTAATAATAGGATTGTGGGAGGTATTACTCCAGCTTGTTCCAAAATGGCGGCTCAAGTGTATAGCTTATTTGTGAAGGGGGAAATAATTCAAACTGACGCAAAAACAGCAGAAATGTCTAAGTTGATGGAGAATACGTTCCGTGATGTAAATATTGCATTATCAAATGAGTTAGCAAAAATATGTAAAAATTTAAAGATAAATGTATTAGATGTTATTGAAATGGCCAATAAGCATCCACGTGTAAACTTACACCAACCAGGTCCTGGTGTAGGGGGGCATTGCTTAGCGGTCGATCCGTATTTTATTGTAGCCAAAACGCCAGAAATAGCGAATATTATTCAGATGTCTCGTGATGTAAATATTTCTATGCCATTGTACGTTTGCGAGAATATTGAACAATTGCTTAAAGGAATTGATTCTCCTAAGATTGCTGTATTTGGGGTTGCTTATAAAGGGAATACAGATGATATGCGAGAAAGTCCGGCTTTAGAGATCATTGATGTGTTATATCAAGAAGGATATAATGTGACGATTCATGATCCTTATGTTAAGAGTGAGTTATTTAATTTGAAGACGGCAGAAGAAGCTGTAGAAGGTGCGGATTTAATATTAGTATTGGCCGATCATAATGAGTTTAAAACTATGGAGTACAGCCAATTTGTTTCAAAAATGCGCCAACCAATTTTATTTGATGCTCGAAATTGTATACCTTTAAATAAAAAAGGTAAAATGAAAGTTGTTAATTTCGGGAATATTCACGAAATGTTACAATCGGATGAGGTTTTTGTATGAAAGCTATAAAAAGTGTTATTAAAGAACAATTAGATAACTTATATTTAATGGGAAGGCTTTCTATATATGAAATTAAGCAGCAATATGCTGCTAGTACGTTAGGAATTACATGGGTATTTTTGAACCCTTTAATTCAAATTTTTGTATATTGGTTAGTATTTGGTTTAGGGATTCGAGGTGGAGCTCCTGTAGAAGGGGTTCCGTTCTTTGTTTGGATGATATGTGGTATTATTCCATGGTTTTTTATAAATGGCTCAATTATTCAAGGCTCGAATTCTATTTATGCTAAACTAAATACAGTTTCTAAAATGAATTTTCCATTGAGTGTAATACCTACTTATATTATTTTATCGCAGTTATATACGCATTTAGTGTTACTAACGGTTTTAATACTTATTGTTATATGTATTAAAGGTATAAGTTTTCTTGGTATAGTTGGATTGATTTATTGTATATTCTCTACATTTAGTTTTTTAATTGCTTTGGCTTTTATTACCTCTACAATTTCTACTATTTCTAGGGATGTACACTTATTTATTCAATCAATTACGAGAATGTTATTTTATTTGACACCAGTTTTATGGAAGCCAAGTGAGCATATGAATAGTATATTTGCATTTTTAATGAAGATAAATCCGTTTTACTATGTAGTTGAGGGATACAGGTCATCATTATTACATGGAAGTATAAGTTTTATAGGTTCACTGTATACACTATATTTTTGGGGACTAACAATTATTTTGTTTGTGATTGGGGCAATGTTCCATATTAAATTCCGCAAGCAGTTTGTTGATTACTTATAAAAGGTGAATAATCCAATGAATTATAAAGTAAAGTTTGAACATGTTACAAAGAAATATAAAATGTATAGTAAACCTTCGGATAAATTAAAGGATTTATTTTTTAGGGACAATAATGGTGATTATCATTATGCTTTAAATAATGTTAGCTTTGAGGTACCAGAAGGAGAAATAGTTGGAATTGTTGGTTTAAATGGTTCAGGAAAGAGTACATTATCAAATTTAATTGCGGGTGTCACAATTCCGAATAAGGGGGAAGTGACAATTAATGGTTCTGCATCGTTGATTGCAATCTCTTCTGGGCTCAATAACCAATTAACAGGAATTGAAAACATTGAGTTAAAAGCTTTAATGATGGGCCTGACAAAGGAGCAAATTCGAGAAATTACACCAAAAGTTATTGAGTTTGCTGATATAGGAAAATTTATGTATCAACCAGTGAAAACTTATTCAAGTGGAATGAAGTCTAGAATAGGATTTGCGATTTCGATTCATATTAATCCTGATATTTTGGTAGTCGATGAGGCCCTCTCCGTTGGAGATCAAACTTTTACTAAAAAATGTTTAGATAAAATGAATGAATTTAAGGAACAGGGAAAGACGATATTTTTCATTAGTCATTCTCTTACACAAGTAAAGAGTTTTTGTACTAAAGTAATTTGGCTACATTATGGACAACTAAAGGAATATGGTAATGTAAATGAAGTAGTAGATAACTATAATGCTTTTTTAAAGAATTATAATCAAATGAGTGTTGAAGAAAAAAATAAGTTGCGTGAAGAACAAACATTACAATTTCAACATGGTTTATTGCAGGAACAGTCGGTGGCAGTCCCGAGGAGGAAAATACGGGATCCTAAATCAAAAAAGAAAGATATTATATTGTTTGGAACCATTTTTAGCATTTTAGTATGTGCAATCGTAACGGGGTTAAATTATAAGGGAATTCTCTCGTTGATGAGTGAAAGTAAAAATAAGGAGAGTTTCGTCCAAAGTAAAAACGCCACTGAAAAACAAAAGATTAAAGCAGAGCCCTCAAGTGATAAGAAGTACATGGTGAATAATAATGACATCAGTATTCGAAAAGAGCCAAGTATGAGCAGTAGCCGTTTAGCATTAACTCACTTCGGGGAAATGTATACAGTTCCAAATGATAATGCAACTAATAATGGATGGATGCAAATAGTTTTGCCAAGTGGGGAAAAGGGTTGGATAAATGGAGAGTACATCATACCATTTATATCGAATAACAAGATCATAGAAGATGCTAAATTGGATAATGTAATAACATTATTAAACCGTGCGTATGGATTATCTATAAAATCAATTGATACATACGTTGGGAAAAGTTTAAGTGAACTTGAGGCTGTATATCCTAATAATCTAACACCATCACAAACGATAGTAGGTAAAACGGAGTATAAAGATGGAAAAGTCAAGTTTGTTATTTCAGGGTCTAAGGTAGTAGAAATGGGCTTTCAAGACATCTCAATGTCTATTAGTAAGTTGCAAGAAATTCTGGGGAAAGAAAGTATAAATAATGATTTTGAAAAGAATTATTTATTTGAAACCAAACGTTATTATGTTATAGCACGCTCTGATAAAAGCCATCAAGAGATTCAATCGTTAGCAATTATATCAAAAGAATAGGAAAAAAATTTTGAGATTTACCTAGGGTGTTTAGGTAAATCTCATTTTAGAAATGAGCATAATTAGTTTGATTATAGACCTTTAAGGGCTTTTGCATATAGATTGAAAATAAAAATAGTATCAAATTTATTATTTGTAAGATGTATACTAATAATTAATGGGAAAGAGTGGGGGTTTATAATGGACGTTATAATAGAAGAGCTAGGATATAATCCTGAAAAAGGGAATATGACGATTATAGGAACTTCTACTGTCGGGAACGGAAGGCTAATTTTACGAAAGAAAAGGAATCATCGCGATTTTGAGTTTCCTTTGGAAGTTGAACTTGGGGAAGTGCTAAAAGGGAAAAAATTTCAAATTGATATTAATTTGAAATCTATTTTAGAAAAGCAAACATTAAACAATGAAGCTGTATGGTTAATACATATGATTTCTGAGGGAAATGAGTATTTGGTTAAGGTTAAATCAAATATTGAGGAACGGTTTGACTATTTTTACAGTAAAAATAGTATTTTTAAATTGATTCCATATATAGCGAAGGATGGGGTTTTAGCATTTTATCTAAGAGGATTAGAATTAGTACCACTCGTCAAAAAAATGGAATATTCGGATAGTAAAGTTGTATTAAATATTTTGTTAACTGGAAAGGATACTAAATATTTAAAGAAGGAAAAAATAAAACTTATTTTAAAAAGAAGAAATCAAGTTGATATGGCTTTTCACGGTACTAGTATAAGTACTAAATGTGTGCCAATAATAAAAGATTCTGTGGATATAGCAATTGATATAGCAGAGGATATCCCATATGTTAAACAAGATAAAGAAACATGTTGGGATGTTTTTGTGAATATATGTAATGAGGGTGAAACGGAATATTATAATTTACCTCTGGAAACTAATAGTGTATTAAAAAAACAAGCATTTAGATATAAGCAATTTAAGGCGAATAAACTTTTCTATATTAAACCTTATGTTACAGGTGATAATCGACTAGCTATTTATCAATCAAATATGCTTCATAAAGTTCGAGCTATAGATATAATAGAGGATGATGAATCTATAAAAATTGACGTGGGGCTAGAAATTTTTAATAACCAAAAAATAGATGAGCTAAATTTAGTTATTAAAAGAAGAGAGAAAACTGGAAATGGATATGAATATTATGAAGAATTTGTATATGATTTGGAAGAAAGTGGACCATTATATGTAGCTCGAATTAATAAAAACAGTTTATCTCATAAACATATTTTAAGAGATAAAGAAGTATGGGACTTTTTTATAAGATTAAAGCTAGATAATAATGAAAGTGATTTGCAACTTGATATATCAAAACAATATAAAGGGGACTTTTCGTATTTTGATATATGTTGTACAGAGAAAAATATGAAGGGGAAATTATTTATAAATGGATTTTCGCAACTCTCTTTATATACTATAGATGGGAAAAATAGATGTGCCGTCAAGGTAGCTGTATTGGGAACCTGTTTTAGTAGAAACGCGTTTAATTCAAGCCAATATTTCAATCCAGATTATAAAAAAATATATGATTGTGTTTACACACAATTTCATTCTTCACTAATTAGTCTTGTCTCAGATCCAGTGTTATTAGATCCTAAAGAATTAGATGACATTAAAGAGAGTGACAGAAAATTTGTTGAAGTTGATTTTGATAAAAGTTTCTTTGAAAAATTAAAAGAATCAGAGGCTGAATATTTAATTTTGGATCTTTATTCTGATGCATCTAAATCTATATTGAAAATTGATAGTGATAGATATATTAGTTGTAGTTATATATTAGAGGATAGTAAATATATAACTAAGTTGGAGAATAGCCAAATAATAGATCATGCAAATAATGATGAGTATTTTGAGATTTGGAAAGAGGCTGTTGGAGATTTTATTCAAAAGTTAAAAAACATATTACCAGAGGATAAGATTATTTTAAATAAAGGTAGATTTACTTCTACTTACTTTGATGAACATAGAGAAGTTAAATCATTCTCAGATCCGCAATTAATTTTGAGGAATAATTATTTTTGGGATAAACTAGATAATTATATTATGCATCTTATACCAAAGGCGAAAGTTATTGACTTAACAAATACAAGTTATATTGGAGATGCAACATATCCGTTTGGTAAGTCATTTTCACACTATGAATCAGGATATTATAAGGAATTTTTAAATCGCTTAAATAGCTTAGTTATTTCAGACCGTTTAAGTAAGTGATGGGGGATAAAAGGAAATTCCTTTAAATTATAAAAGCTAAGGTGGGTTATTGATGAAAACAGTAAAAAAAGCTATTATCCCAGCAGCTGGATTAGGAACAAGGTTTTTACCAGCAACTAAAGCAATGCCAAAGGAAATGTTACCAATCGTTGATAAACCAACAATTCAGTACATTGTAGAAGAAGCAATTGAATCTGGAATTGAGGATATTATTATTGTAACTGGAAAAGGAAAGCGTGCTATCGAAGATCATTTTGATCATTCTTTTGAGTTAGAACAAAACTTATTAGAAAAGGGAAAGTTTGAAATTCTTGAGAAGGTGCAAGAGTCTTCAAAAATTAGCATTCACTATATTCGTCAGAAAGAGCCTCAAGGTTTAGGGCATGCTGTATGGTGTGCTCGTAAATTTATTGGTAACGAGCCATTCGCTGTTTTACTTGGTGATGATATTGTACAAGCTGAAACACCATGCTTACGTCAATTAATCGATCAATATGAGGCAACACAATCATCAGTAATCGGTGTTCAAACCGTTCCGGAAACGGAAACACATCGCTATGGTATTATTGACCCACTTGTACAAAAGGGTCGTAGTTATCAAGTAAGTAAGTTTGTAGAAAAGCCAGCTAAAGGAACAGCACCATCCAACTTAGCGATTATGGGACGATATGTATTATCACCTGAAATCTTCATGTTCTTAGAAGACCAACAAACAGGAGCTGGTGGCGAGATTCAGTTGACGGATGCTATTCAGCGTTTAAATGAGATACAAAGAGTGTTTGCTTATGACTTCGAAGGAAAGCGCTATGACGTTGGAGAGAAGCTTGGATTTATTCAGACAACGATTGAAATGGCGTTACAACATGATGAGTTAAAGAATGAATTATTAGGTTATATGGAGAATTTATTAAAAAAAGAAATGGTTCATAATTAACTTTCATATGAAACATCCCTAGGATTTATTCGCAAATAAATTCCAGGGATGTTTTTTTATAATTGTTTCATTAATTCATCCGCCATTTTTTTAGAAAGTTGCTTTGTCATTTTAGGAACAAATGGTTTTATTGCTCCGTTAAAAATAAAGGCCCCTTTACCAGTTGTTTGTATTTCCAACTGACTTGTTACCTTTGTAGTAGAGGGAGAGGTTGATTCAGCATGAAAAAAGCCGCTACCAATCAACTTCTTGGTTGGCGAAGTCATTCTAAAGCTAATTTTATCTGGCATTTGCCATTCACTAATTTCGACGTTTAGACTAACGTCTCGTTTAATAAATCCCAAATCGCCGTGCAAACGCCAAGTTGAATGTTTATCATCAATAATCTTATGTTTAACATAGCCTGTAACTAGTGGAGCCCAATTATTTATATTACTAACAAAGCTCCAAATTTGATCTGGGGAAGCCTTTAATTCTATAGTATGTATACCTTTTGCCATTTGTCAGTTCCTTTCTAAAAATAAAGGTATTTGAAGTTGAATAATTAGGTCAAAACATTGTATTCATTTTATCATAATATAAAGATAACGTTTATATTACGAGATATTTTTATTTTCATTTTGAAATTTTTTATTAAAATTCATATTTCTAAATATCACATTTAAGAGAATGTAAGGAAAATAGAGAAATCCTAAGTAAAATTAGGGAATTAATACGAAAAAGGTCGAAAATTAGGTTTTTATTTCTGATTTTTGTCATATATAATAAATCATGAATACGACATTAAGGCTTAATATATTTGATATAATTTGCCTTTCCCTAACTTGGGTATACACTCTTTTCAACCTCCGTGTCAGTAATAATATATATTGAAAAGAGTGTATACATTTTTTTATTTGGAAGCAGAATTTTGAAGTTGTTTTTTTTCTAATGACAAATAAGGACTGAAATGGGATAATGATAGTATAACTTCTGGTGGTATGACCAATTTTGTTTAAGGAGAGAAGTGTATGCTAGATATTCAACAAATTAAAGAAATTATTCCTCACCGCTATCCATTTCTACTTGTCGATAAAGTTTTAGAAGTAGAAGAAGGAAAGCGTGCTATTGGAATAAAGAATGTTACAGCTAATGAAGAATTTTTCAATGGACATTTTCCGGACTATCCTGTAATGCCAGGCGTTTTAATTGTAGAAGCTTTAGCCCAAGTTGGTGCTGTGGCAATGCTAAAAAAAGAAGAAAATCGTGGTCGGTTGGCATTTTTTGCTGGTATCGATAATTGTCGTTTTAAAAGACAAGTACGTCCAGGTGATCAGCTTCGTTTAGAAGTTGAAATGACGCGCGTACGTGGAGCAATTGGAAAAGGGAAAGCAATTGCCACTGTAGACGGTGAAATCGCGTGTGAGATGGAAATTACGTTTGCGCTTGGTGACAAGAAAGAATAAATATATTAAGATATATGGTAGACAAATAACGATATACAATTGTTATTTGTCTATTTTTTGTGGATTGATATATAATTTAGTTTTATTAAATTGTTTTGTGCTCTGTATAATAGGGTTTACATGTATTGTAAGTTAGGTTGACGATAGGTTTAAGAAGGAAGGTTTAAATAATGAAAAAGAAAATTTTATTTTGGGTACTCGGTATTATTGGAGTACTAATTATAGGTGGAGGAGTTTATGCTTATAATGTATATTCTTCTGTATCTAAGACATTAGAGGAAGTTCATAAACCTCTAAAGCGTGATCAAAACAACAATAAAGTTGGCGAAAAAATTAGTAACGCTGAACCGGTTTCAATTTTATTATTAGGAGCAGATGAACGTGGTGAGGATAAAGGACGTTCAGATTCTTTAATGGTTATCACGTTAAATCCTAAAAATAATTCAATGAAAACAGTAAGTATCCCTCGTGATACGTATACGGAGATCGTTGGAAAAGGGAAAAGTGATAAAATCAACCATGCCTATGCATTTGGCGGAGTAGATATGTCTGTAGCGACAGTAGAAAAATTCTTGAATGTTCCTATTAATTATTATATTGAAGTGAACATGGAAGGATTTAAAGATATCGTTGATGCAGTCGGCGGGGTAGATGTAAATAATGATTTAGAATTTACGCAGGATAAGCATCATTTCGCTAAAGGGAATATTCACTTAACAGGTGACCAAGCACTAGCATTCACACGCATGCGTAAAGAAGACCCAAGAGGCGATTTCGGCCGCCAAATGCGTCAACGTCAAGTGATGCAGGCTGTTATTAAGAAAGGCGCAAGTTTCTCTTCTTTAGCAAGTTATGGAGATGTACTTACAGCGATTCAAAAGAATGTGAAGACAAACTTAACACAAGATCAAATGTTTGATATGCAAAAGAATTATAAAAATTGTCTGCAGAACAGTGAAGATATCCAAATCCCAGGCGACGGCCACAAAGCCGCTGATGGTATTTGGTACTACTATGTTCCAGATGCAGCAAAACAAGATTTAACGAATAAGTTAAAAGCACATCTTGAATTAAATCGTTAATTTTTAATACCCCTGACCACTTGTAAAGATGGTTAAGGGGTATTTTGTAACTAAGTAATAAAGAATATATACAAAAGGTATACGAGAAATCGTATACCTTTTATATTAGTAAAGTAATTAAGAAATTGTAGTAAATATTCGGGAGGAAAATAATGAACTCAATCTTAATCTGCGGCGGAGCGGGCTATATCGGTTCTCACGCTGTTAAAAAATTAGTGGATGAAGGTTTATCTGTAGTAGTAGTAGATAACTTACAAACTGGTCATGAAGATGCAATTACGGAAGGTGCGAAGTTTTATAATGGAGACCTTCGTGATAAAGGATTTTTAAGAGATGTTTTTAAACAAGAAAATATCGAGGCGGTTATGCATTTTGCAGCTGATTCTTTAGTTGGAGTTAGTATGGAGAAGCCTCTTCAATATTATAATAATAATGTGTACGGTGCACTTTGCTTGCTAGAAGTAATGGATGAGTTTAAGGTAGATAAGTTTATTTTCTCTTCTACTGCGGCAACTTATGGCGAGGTAGATGTAGATCTAATTACTGAGGAAACGATGACAAATCCGACGAATACATACGGAGAGACAAAGCTAGCGATTGAGAAGATGCTTCATTGGTATAGTCAAGCTTCTAATTTGAAGTATAAGATTTTCAGATACTTTAATGTGGCTGGTGCAACTCCAAGTGGTATTATTGGGGAAGATCACCGTCCAGAGACACATTTAATCCCACTTGTTTTACAAGTGGCGTTAGGTCAACGTGAGAAGATTATGATGTTCGGTGATGATTATAATACACCAGATGGTACTTGTATCCGTGATTATATTCATGTTGAAGATTTAGTGGCAGCTCATTTCTTAGGACTTCAAGACCTACAAAATGGTGGGGAAAGTGATTTCTATAACTTAGGAAATGGTAATGGATTCAGTGTGAAAGAAATCGTTGATGCAGTTCGTGAAGTTACGAATCATGAGATTCCCGCTGAGGTAGCGCCACGTCGTGCAGGAGATCCAGCGCGCTTAGTAGCTTCTTCTCAAAAGGCGAAAGAGAAGTTAGGATGGAATCCTGAGTATGTAAATGTGAAGACAATTATTGAGCATGCGTGGGATTGGCATCAGAAGAAACCTAATGGATATGAGAAATAAGTTTAATAAATGAGAGAGGGTACTGTCGTTCAACATATGTTCGACAATACCCTCTCTTTTTTTGTATGATTTTTGCTATACTAAACTGTACTATAATACAGGATGGAAGGAGGAGAATGATGAAAATACTTGTAGTAGATGATGAATCGAGTATTCGTAATTTGATTCGGATGCAGTTAGAGATGGAAGGATATGAAGTATTGACGGCGGCTGATGGGAGAGAAGCTTTAGAGAGATGGAATGAGCAGCCGGATGTACTCATTTTAGATGTGATGCTTCCTGATACGGATGGGTATGAGTTATTACGTTTATTCCGGGAGAAGGATCGTGATATTCCGGTGCTTATGTTGACAGCGAAGAGTCAGATGAATGATAAGTTACTTGGTCTTCAGCTTGGAGCTGATGATTATGTGACGAAGCCTTTTAATTATGCGGAGCTTATTCTTCGGGTGAAGAATATGAGTAGGCGTGTGAAGAAGGAGGAGGCAAATGTAAGTCATGAAGTAATTCGCGCAGGTGAGTTAGTGATTTGTCCTAAGGAGAGAAAGGTACATGTCGAAGGGCAGGAAATTCAGTTAACGTACCGGGAGTTTAATTTATGTCAGTTGTTTGTTTCAAATCCGCAGCGTGTGTTTATGAGAGATGAGTTGCTTGAGAAAGTGTGGGGATTTGAGTATATCGGAAATACGAGAGCGGTTGATATTATGGTGCAAAGACTTCGAAAGAAGCTCGGTACGAGCGGAGAGTATATTAAGACAATTTATGGCGTTGGCTATAAGCTAGATTGTTAAGTGGTGATGATATGTCTTTAAAACGAAATATGGTGTTTGGAATAGTTGGATTGTTGATCCCGATTCTTGTTCTTTTGTATGCAGTTGTTTATATTTCGCTAGAGAAGAATATGTATCATAATGCAGCAGATTCCTTAGAAAAGTTAAGTGTAGAGGCTCAAATTTATACGATGAATTATTTAGAGAAGGAAGTAGAAGTGGAGACATTAGGTCCGAATTCGCTTTTAATTGCTTCATATTTGGCGAAGCGAATGGATGTCCGTGTGCAGATGATTGGGAAGAACGGGGATGTTGTTGCCGACACACAAAAGGGAGCATTACTTCATCGAAATATCGATATTGAGAGTTCTCTAAAAGGAAAGAAAGCTTATGTTTTCGAGGAAGGAGATCCGGCACCCATTCTTTTATTTTCAAGTCCGGTTTATTATGGAAACGATATCATTGGGAGCATTCGTTTTATAAATGAGTTAACGGGTGAGAAGGAAGTTTTAACAAATGTGAGTTGGACGTTTTTAATGACGTCACTTTGTTTAGTAGCTGCTGGTATTTTCTTTGCAATTCGTTTGGCGAAGTCTCTCCATAAACCAATTGATCAGTTAAGGCAAATGGCACATCGGCTTGCGAATGGAGATTATGAAAGTAAGATTGAGTTAAATGAGTATGTGGAAATTGCGCAGCTTTCAGCGTCCTTTAATGCGATGGCTGATGGGATTGAACTGCATATTAAGCAGCTGAAGGAAGAGAAAGAGAAACAGAAAGATTTCTTGGACCGCATTACGCATGAGTTGAAAACACCGCTTACGGCAATTATCGGTTATGTAGATTTAATTCCGAAGTTACAATCGAAGGAGGATGTGCAGGAGAGTCTTCGTTATGTGGCTATTGAAAGTGAGCGTTTATTATCACTTGTAGAGGAACTACTTAAGTCTTCAAAATATGGGACGAGCACATTTGAAGTGTCTCCTACAGTTGTGAATATAAAGGAATTGGCAGAGGAAGCAGTTTCGATTGTGAAACCTCGATTGCAGCAGTTTGAAATGGAAGTTATGAATGAGTTAACGGAAGTACACGTCGTTGCGGACTTTGATAAGACGAAGCAAATTTTCTTGAATGTGCTTGATAATGCGATTAAATATAGTGATGCTACGCAAGTTCGTATGAATGTAATTATAAATGAGCAGGAAGCAAAGGTGTTTGTTCATGATGATGGTATTGGTATGGATGAAGGTGTGCTTGCAGAATGGAATGAGTCTCCGGAAGGTAAGGTGCTTCCTTCTAGTTACGGGAATGGTTATGGTTTATACATTTGTCAGGAGATTATGAAGAAGCAAGGCGGAAGTATGCGAATTGAGAGTAGTGAAGAAATGGGAACTACAATATGTATGACATTTTTACTTCCGAGACGGATGGAAGACATAAAAAACTTGAAAGCGGTTAAATGATACATTTATGAAACAATTATGCGGTATTTTTGAAACAACGTTTTTTTATCTTGGAGGTAGGCAGAAATGAAAAGGCTATCATTTCAAATTCTTATGTTTGTCTTTTGTATGATCGTTTCTCTTATTTTGTTTTATGTTATTGAGAAGCAAATATATAATCGAATCACAATTGTGGATGACAAACAAGCCGTTTTACAAAGAGTGAATGAATCCCTTCCTACTGAAGTGAAAGTAAGGCATGAGAAGTGGGGAGAAATTGTTGTAACGGATGAAGTTCGGTTGCATACGATTGTTTCATTCTTTGACCGAATTCGAATAGAACCGAGAGAAGCTAAGAGCCAAGAACAAGTATTTACTGGAGAAGTAACGTACTTGAATGGACATAAACGTACTTTTGCAGTAGGTGACTTGTTCCAGTATGAGGCTAATGTATACGGAAAGAATGGCACGGATCCGATGATCTCAGCATTTCAAACGTATTTATTAAGTCTGTATTATACACCAGAGCGCATTAGTAATTTCTTTGCGGAGGCAAAGGAAGTTGTAGTGAGGCAAGGGGATGTAATACGTACTATAGATCTTACGCAAATATTTGATTCTATTCGATACGCAAAGCAAATTATAGATTACGGAGAAATTCAGAAATTATTACAATCACAGAATGAGCCGATTGCTTATATTACTGCCTATAAAACAGGCAAACATGTAAAGAATGAGCGAGAGGATATTCTAACTATTTCTGTGTATCCATCGTACTTTGTTGTGCAATATCTCGGTGATAATAACGGGAATGTCATGTATATGAAGGGCTCCCTAGCAGAGTTATTTGTAAAGGAGAATGTGTCATGAGAAAGATAGCCTTTTTCTTCTTTTTGCTAGTAATCGGAGGAGCGATGTCTAGTTGCTCTCGAGATACAACCTCTATTAAATATAATAAAAGTGGTCTCCCTATTTTGGATGATCGTCATCTCGTTGCGTATGTAGCAGCCCGTGAGGAAGTTGGTGAAGCTTTACTTTCGTCATTTTGTAAACAACGAGGGTGTACATATGAATTTATTCGCCTATCGACAGAAGAACTTCTTCGGAGAGTAGAAGAGGAAGCTGGAAATCCGAAGGCGGATATTATTATTGGCGGTACAGTAGATGCGCATCAAATGATGAAGCAAAAGAACCTTTCTATTCCTGTTATGAGCCAGCATGCGAATCGCATTTCAAAGACTGTTAAAGATAAAGACGGTTATTGGTACGGTTATGAGGTGGAGAAACTGGCAATCGCGATTAATAAAGAGCGGTGGAATGAAGAAATAGCGCCGCTCGGTCTTCCATATCCATCAAGGTGGCAAGATTTATTAGATCCGGTATATACGGGTAAGATTGTAATGCCTGATCCAAATGTTTCCGGCACAGCATATACTTTGTTTCAATTACTTATTGATACTTTAGGTGAAAGAGAAGCGAAAGAGTATGTTAAGAATCTTGCAAGGCAAGTTGGTGAAGTAACGGTGAATGGTTATATGCCCGCGGAACTGGTTGCAAGCGGTGAATATATGATAGGCATCAATTTTGCGGGAGATCAGAGAATGCTTCAGAAACAAGGCTTTCCTATTATAAGTAATGAACCTGAGCAAACAGGATTATCTGTTAATGCGATTTCGAAACTGAAGCGTGCACCGAGTGGTTTTATTGCGGACTTATTTATTGATTATTGTTTATCAGAAGAAGCGGGGCACATTTTAGAAAAAGTTTCGTTTGGCGTACCAACGATGTTTGCGAAGAATCAGAAAGAGATAGAAGGTCAGCCGGTTAGAAGAACGAACAAAAATATATCAAATAGTGGAATAATCGAGATATGGAATAGACAACGTCTCTCTCAGCATTGAGAAAAGGAGACGAAAGAATATGTTTAAATGGCTTAAGCCAGCACCTGCAATTGAGAGATTGCCGGCGGATATGATTGACAGGGTATACAAATTATTACGTATTCGTGTGCTAATAGGAATTTCAGTTGGGTATGCTGCTTATTATTTAGTGCGTAGTAACTTTACGTTATCAAGTACGTATTTAGTACAAGAATATGGTTTTAGTACAGCTGAAATTGGATTGCTAGGTTCAGTAATGGCAATTGTTTATGGGTTCAGTAAGTTCTTTATGGGGAATTTATCCGATAAAGCTTTCGCCCAGCGCTTTATCGCAGTCGGTTTATTCTTATCGGGGCTTGTAAATATTTGTTTCGGTTTTGCATCTTCATTTGGGATGATTGTTACATTACTTGTTCTGAACGGTATTGTACAAGGTATGGGAGCACCACCTTGTAGTATCGTTATGACGAAATGGTTCTCGAAGAAAGAACGTGGTACGAAAACAGGTATTTGGAATATTTCACATAACGTTGGTGGAATGCTAGTGCCGCCCCTTGTCGGAATTGGTGTAGGTATTTTCGGTGAAAATCATTGGCAAGGCGGCGTATTTATTTTCCCAGCGATTATCGCAATGGTAATTGCAGTTCTTGTTTGGATTAATGCGAAGGATACACCAGAATCTGAAGGTCTTCCTCCAATTGATGAGTATCGTAATGACTATGAAAATCTTGAAAAAGCAGATAATGCTAATAAGATGTCACCAAAAGAAATTTTAATGAAATATGTAGTGACAAATAAGTTCGTTTGGTATTTATGTATTGCGAATGCATTTGTTTATTTAATTCGTTTCGGTGTTATTAACTGGGTTCCACTTTATTTAACAACAGTTAAAGGTTTTTCAAAAGCAGAAGCACATGCTGCATACGCGATTTTTGAAGGGATGGCAATTCCAAGTTCATTAATCGTTGGTCTTTTAAGTGATAAGTTATTTAAAGGAAAACGTATGCCATTATGTATTATGAGTATGGCCGGAGTTGTTATTGGTACGGTTGTATATTGGCAAGCATCTAGCGTACTTGTTGTAAGTATTGCCGTTTCTATTATCGGTTGTTTAATTTACGTACCACAGTTTTTAATCGGTTTAAGTGCGATGGAATTAGTACCGAAATTTGCAGTAGGTACGACAGTTGGTATGTGTGGTCTGTTCGGTTATGTAGGTGGAAGTCTTGTAGCAAACGCAGCGATTGGTGTTATTGTTGATCGTTCTGGTTGGGACGGCTGTTTCATATTATTACTAGCAGGCGGTATTTTATCAACAGTATTCTTATTTATCGTTCAGCGTGGACATGAGAGAAAAGGCCCTAAAGTGGCGTAAATATTTTGTTCGGAAAAGCTATCCAATTATTATTTTGGATGGCTTTTTCTATATGAAATATCTTTTCCTTAAAACTATCTTAAAAGATAAGATGTCATATTTCTAATCATTGGTATTTTTGTTGCAATATAATTGGTTGTGTAAAACGTTATAAAGTGGGTGTAATAATATATATAGGTCCACTATAAAATATCATCATGTTCAGGATACCCGATAATGTTTGTAAAAAGCATAAGAGGAGAACGATACGCTATACCACATAAAATACAAAAATCACATCTTTTAAGAGTTTATAAACGTTATTATAATATAAACTCTGACAGTGAAACGGTCAGCTTCATCTATGATGATATCAGCTCCGTCTATGATAAATTCAGCCTTGACAGTAAAACAATCAGCTCCGTCTATGATAAATCCAGCCTTGACAGTAAAACAATCAGCTCCGTCTATGATAAATTCAGCCCTGACAGTGAAACAATCAGCTTCATCTATGATGATATCAGCTCCGTCTATGGTAAATTCAGCCCTGATAGTGAAACAATCAGCTTCGTCTATGATAAATTCAGCCCTGACAGTGAAACAATCAGCTTCATCTATGATGATATCAGCTCCGTCTATGATAAATTCAGCCTTGACAGTGAAACAGTCAGCTTCATCTGTGATGATATCAGCTCCGTCTATGATAAATTCAGCCTTGACAGTGAAACAATCAGCTTCATCTATGATGATATCAGCTTTGAATAACAGAGTGTTATTTTAAATAAGGTAAACCTTTTATTATACCATAAGGTCTTTGTTTTTATCCGCTGTCTATGGGGGAAATGTTTTTCTGCTTGTAAAACAGGTGGACAGTTGTCCACTTATTTTTAAAGGATTTTGTGGACATGTATAATTTTCTTTTTTTCTGAATGGCTATAAATCAACCTTTTTAAACAAAAATAATAGAGTCTCCTAAAAAGTGTCTTAAAAAAGTAGACACTTTTTAGGAGACTATTATCTACATGTTTTTATTTGGGTGAAACTTTAGTATAGGGGAGATGAACTTATAAACGTAGACTTTTTAATACTACAGTGTAGGGCTTATGCTTATATGGTTTACTCGTTGATGCCCTGGTTGGGACGACAGCTTCATGTTGCTACTAGCAGGTGGTATTTTATCAACAACCTTCTTATTCATCGTTCAACGTGGGCACGAGAGAAAAGATACGAAAGTAGCGTAATAGTTAGTTAGAAAAGCCATCCAAAGACTATTTTGGATAGCCTTATTTATATAAAATAATACTTCCTTAAAACTATCTTAAAAGATAGGATGTCATATTTCTAATCATTGGTATTTTTGTTACAATATAAATGATTGTGTAAAACTTTGTAAAATGAGTGTAACAATGTAAGTGGGGTTATAATTTTCCGAAAGTTTTATACAATTAAATATCTATTAAACTATTAAGATATAAAAGGAGAGAGAATATGTTACCAAATACGGTTCGTACTCCAAACAAGAAGAAGAAATGGATTATCATCGGAGTTATTGCACTAATTGTTATTGTTGCAGCAGTTAATATTTTTGTTATGCAAGGTAAGAAGAAAGGTACAGCGACGAATGAGGCTGTGAGCTTTGAGAAAGTGACCGAGCGTAAGCTTAATAATACGAAGTTAATTTCTGGTCAGGTGAAGCCAGGGAATATTGAAAGTTTCTATGCGGATCCGACTAAAGGAAAAGTGAAAGATATCGCAGTGAAAGAAGGACAAGAGGTAGAGAAGGGAACGAAATTATTCTCTTATGATAATGAAGAAATTAATCTTCAAATGAAGCAAGCTGAGCTTGATCAGAAGATGGCTGATATGCGTTATGATCAAGGGAAAAAGAAGATTGATTCGTTGAAGAAAGAAATTAAGAAGGCAAAAGATAGTGGGGCTGGGAAAGAAGTAACAGACCCAATGGAAGAACAAGTAAGTGAGTTAGAAATGGCGCAAAAAACAACTGATCTTGAGAAAGAAAAAGGGAAGTTGCAAAAAGAAGAGTTAAATAAAAAGCAGAAGGAACTTACGATTTATAGTAACTTTACGGGTGTTGTTCAAAAGTTAGATAAAGATGCAGCACAAAGTTCATCACAAGCATTAGGTGGTCAAGGGAAAGCATTTTTACAAGTTGCTTCTAAAGACCCATTCCAAATTCAAGGGACATTAACTGAACTTCAGAAATCACAAATTCAACCAGAGCAAACGTTTACTGTCACTGCGAAAGCAAACAATAAGAAAAAGTGGACAGGTAAGATTATAGAAGTAAGCGAATTCCCAACGAGTGCAGAGATGGCTCAAGCTGCTGGTGAGGGAACTCAAAATATGTCTCAATATACATATAAAGCAAGTCTTGATAGCCAAGATGGTTTGTCTCCAGGTTATCATGTTTCTTTACAAGTAAATTTAGAGAATAAGACGATGATTGCTGTTCCAAGTAAGAGCATTGTAGAAAAAGGCGAAGATGCATTTGTTTATATCGAAGAGAAAGGAAAGCTTCGTAAACAAAATGTGAAAAAAGGTGCTACTGATGGAGACTGGACAGAGATTGTTGAAGGCGCAACAGTGGGGCAAAAGGTGGTTAAAAATCCTTCCGACAACGTGTATGACGGAATGGAAGTGAAAGAGAAATGATTACGTTAAATAATATTTCTAAAACATATTACCAGGGAAAGCTGGCAGTGCCAATTTTACATGGTATTAGTTTAACGATTCAGAGCGGTGAGTTTATTTCGATTATGGGACCGTCTGGCTCTGGTAAATCAACGCTTATGAATATTATCGGTTGTTTAGATCGTCCAACAGAGGGCGAATATATGCTCAATGATGTGAATATCTTAACAGCAGACGAGTCAAAGCTTGCTTTAATTCGTAATGAGTATATCGGTTTTGTGTTCCAGCACTTTAATTTATTACCACGTCTTTCTGCGGTGGAAAACGTTGAACTTCCGCTCATCTATGGTGGAGTAAAGAAAGCAGAGCGTCGTCAAAGGGCTCTGGACGCACTTAGTAAAGTTGGTTTATCAGACAGAGTTCATCATTTGCCGAGTGAGTTATCAGGTGGACAGAAGCAGCGTGTCGCTATCGCAAGGTCGATTGCGAATAACCCAACGTTTATTATGGCCGATGAGCCGACAGGTGCGCTCGATACGAAGTCTGGTGCACAAGTTATGGATATTTTCACGAAGCTCAATGCAGAAGGTACGACGATCGTTATGGTTACGCATGAGGAAGAGGTAGCCGCGTATTCTTCTCGTCGTATTGTACTAAGGGATGGAAAAATTACAGAAGATAGAAGGTGTGCGGTATGAGCTTACTAGATAGTATGAAAATTGCCTTATCTTCTATTTTAGCTCATAAACTACGCTCAGCTCTGACGATGCTTGGGATTATTATCGGTGTAGGATCTATTATTACCGTCGTTGCGATTGGGCAAGGCGGGGAAGCTGCACTGAAATCTCAATTTGTTGGGTCAGGTAATCAAACGGTTCCGATTCATTATAGTGCCGATATGAATGATCCTTTTGGTATGGGGATGGTAGAAGCACCGAAGATAACTGAAGAAGATATTTTTGAAATTAAGAAAATTCCAGAGATCGCACATGTTGTAACAACAAATTCAAGTATGGAACCACTTGATATTGAAGATAAAATAGAAATGGTGAGTATTACTGGATTAGACAGTGAGTACTTTGCAGTAAATAAAGTAAAGTTGTTAAAGGGACGTTCTTTACAAGAATCAGATGTGGATCAAGGTAATAACGTTGTCATGATTAGTAAACAAATGGAAGAAAAGGTGTTTAAGGATGCCAATCCAGTCGGTAAAATTATTGAAATGAAAGGTCAACCGATGCAAATTATTGGTGTCTATAAATCAGATAACGAGTTTATGGGAATGGGACCATCAGAAGCACTAGTTCCAATTTCATTATGGCCGACACTGTATGGAAAAGATGAAATTCAAAATATTTCTGTTCAAGCAAAAAATGTAGATAATCTAGAAAAAGCAGGTAAAAAAGCTGCAGATGTCTTAAACAGTCGTAAACCGAGTGATGCAACTGGTAAATACGAGGTTATGAATTTAAAAGAACTTCAAGAAGGTATTTCAAAGATGACGGGTATCATGACAATGATCATCGGTGGTATCGCTGGTATTTCATTAGTCGTTGGTGGTATTGGTGTAATGAACATTATGCTCGTATCTGTAACGGAGCGTACGCGTGAAATTGGGGTACGTAAAGCACTTGGAGCAACACGTAGTAAAATTTTATTACAGTTTTTAATTGAAGCAGTTATGTTAACGCTTCTAGGTGGTTTAATCGGAATTGGCCTTGGATATGGCGGGGCATATATTGTTTCGACATTTGCGAAATGGCCACCGCTCGTTTCGTGGGAAGTTGTCGTTGGAGGCGTATTGTTCTCTATGACACTAGGTATTATCTTCGGATTAATTCCAGCGAACAAAGCTGCGAAATTAGATCCAATCGAAGCACTTCGTTATGAGTAAATTATTAGTGTAGTAGAGAAGGGGTTCTCTACTACACGTTACCGTTCTAGCGGGCGGTTCGTAGCCTCTATATGAGGATGTGAACCGCCCGTTAGAACGGGTTATATAAATAGAAGGAGGCGTTATGATGGAAGCGAATTTGAATACGCAAAAAGTTGGCGGAGAGAAGCCCTCATTATTTGGAATGATTACATCTCCAGGTTTGCAGTTTGAGAGAATGAAGACTAGTAATGCGGTTTGGGGTGCGTTTTGGATACTTGTTTTATTAGGAGCAGTTATTGGTGGACTTGCTGCTTATGTAGGCTCCTTAACCCCAGAAGCCATTAAGCTTAATAAGGAGTTAGGTTTTGACGTTCCACCTGCAGTGACGTTTGGTATGGGATTCGGAATTGGTGCTTTAGGTATGGGGATAAGTTTCTTCATTAGTGCAGCAGTGTATAAAGTATTAATGATGTTTATGAGCAATGATACTTCTTATAAGAAATTATTAACAATTAGCGTATATACAAGCATTATTTCATTACTTGGCGTATTGTTGAATACGGTTTTAGCGTTTGTTTTAGGTGGATCAGGACAAGAAATGTATACTGGATTAGGTCCTATCTTTGCTTCAAGTAGCGGGGTTGTAAAAGGTATTGCAAGTAAATTTGAAGTATTTACAATTTGGGGATTTGTTATAACGTGGTTAGGTCTGCAAATTACGGCAGGTTTAAGTAAAAAGCAGGCAACAACTATTACTATTGTCTTCTTTGTCTTAACTCTTGGACTGGGTGCGTTACAAGGTATGTTCCAATAATAAAATGAAAAAGGTGGCTCTTCCTAAAATGTACCCTATAGAATAGACACTGGAAAAAAGTCTATTCTATAGGGTATTTCTTGTATAATGAGAGAAAATTGGGATCGGAGAAAGTTCAAAATGACAAAAAAGCTATTTACAGAAAGAGACATTCAAATTCTATCAAATAACCCCTACATAAAATCTGTAAGTCAGAAAGGTATCACTTATACAGATGAATTTAAGCGTATTTTTATTGAGGAAAATGAGAAAGGAAAACTACCTCGAAATATTTTTGAAGAATGTGGTTTTGATATAGATATGATTGGAATGAAACGAATTATGTCATCAGGAAGTAGGTGGCGTGCTGCTTACAGAAAAAATGGTGTATTTGGTTTGCGAGATACACGCACCCAAAACGCGGGAAGAACTCTTGAGAGAGAGCTTACGTTAGAAGAGAAGTATGCTCGTTTAGAAGCCGAACGGAACTTACTAAAGGCAGAAAATGAATTGTTAAAAAAGATCAAACTTATGGAAGGGAGGATGAGAAGGAAATAACGTTATCACCTAGTCAGAAATATATCCTGATTCGTTCTGTCATCATAAAATATAACTTAAGAAATATGGTGAGTTATTTGTGTAAAGTAGCTGGTGTATCCCGTTCGGATACTATAATTATTTTTCCATTTCATCTCAAGAACAACGGAAACAAAAGAACAATCAAGATGAAATCGTGAAAAAAATCATATTAAAAGCACTTCGATTTAGAAATCGAAAGAAAGGGGCTCGTCAAATAAAAATGACATTGGTGGGTCATTTTCAAGTTGTCTACAATTTAAAGCGTATCCGTAGAATCATGAAAAAATATGAGATTATCTGTCCGATTCGGAAAGCAAATCCTTATAAAAGAATGCTGAAAGCTTCAAAAGAACATCGAGTAGTGCCGAATCAATTAAATCGAGAATTTAAACAAAACACCCCAGGAAAAACGCTTCTTACAGATATCACTTATTTAGTTTACGGTAAGAATAAAAGAGCTTATTTATCTACAATTTTAGATGGCTCAACCAATGAAATTTTAGCTTACCATGTTTCAGAACAGATGACATTAGACCTCGTAACAACAACTCTTCATAAACTAAAACGGAATAAGAGGATTCGATTGACTGAAGGTGCATATATTCATTCAGATCAAGGAGCCCACTACACAAGCCCTACCTACCAAAAATTAGTCAAAAAGCTAAAGCTCGGACAATCTATGTCAAGAAGAGGGAACTGTTGGGATAACGCTCCACAAGAATCATTTTTTGGTCATCTGAAAGATGAAGCACATATAAAACCTTGCGAGTCTTTTACTGAGTTGAAACAAGAGATTAAGAAATATATGACGTACTATAATCACTATAGATATCAATGGAATTTAAAAAAGATGACTCCTGTTGGATACAGAAATCATCTTCTTGATGTTGCCTAACTTTTTTAAAAATGTCCTTTACAAAGGGTACAGATTATCCTAGAGTCACCTTTTTTTATTTTTACCCCTATTTCAAATACCCCCAGCAGAATTTCAAATTCTGCCTAGTGTAATTTCAAATTCCGGCAGCAGTATTTGAAATTACCCACAATGAAATTTCTTTTCTCTTTTTATATTGTAGAGGTACCGCGGAATACTGAAGAGGTATACCTTTTAGAAACGGGTACTGTGTGAGGCCAGCGGCTTTTGCAGATACAGTTGTTTTGTATGAGGGTATGATTATAAATCAAATAAAGAGGTTAAATATTTATCAAGATCATGAAGAGTATTACCAATGTGGCTTGATTGGTCTTTGGTATGCTTATGAAAGGTATGAGGAGGAGAAAGGAAGTTTTCCTGCTTATGCTGTCGTAACAGTACGTGGTTATATATTGGAAAGATTGAAGAAAGAATGTGTAGTGCAAGAGAGGTATGTGTGTACCGGAGAGTATGGTGAACGATTTGGGTATGAAGATGTGGGAACGAGGGCGAAGGACTTTATGAGCGTGTTAGATGAGAGGGAGAGGCACATCATTTCAGAGCGATTCTTTACAGGGAAAACGATGGGAGAGATAGCTGCTGAAATGGGGATGACGTACTATCAAACGAGATGGTTATATCGAAGGGCACTTGAGAAAATGAGAGATAGTGTAAGGGAGTAAAAATAAGACTGGAAGGCGAGAAAATATTGCCTTCCAGTCTATTTATTTTAAGGTAGTGAATCTTTCATGTTCATTCGAGATAATACATGTCCAGATTTTAAAAATTGTTGCTGTAACTTATGAGAACCTATTTGTATTGTTATGGTAGTTCCGTTAAAAAAATGAATGTTAGCCTTGTTAGTTTTTTTGGAAAACTCTATCTCCTCTATATGGTTATAGAACAACCAAATGCAGTTTGGAGAAGAAGGAGATTCTGTTGGAAAAACGCAAATATATTCTTTGTGATTAATCGGAATTGGAACATTTTGTTTGAGCTTAAAGTTTATTTGAACTGCATTACGTCTACCTTGGTAAGTAGACTGAACATGTGTTAGACAATATTTCTTTATGAGTTGGATAGCTGTTTGGCGAGAATACAGAGGGTTACCGCTACTGTCGAAAATTTTTGTCCGGTAATAAGGGTGTTTGCAAGGTTCGAGCATCATTGTAGAACTAGAAATAAAAATATCATTTTCATTATCCATGATTCTAAAATCCTCCCTCATAAAATTATTATTCCGAATATAAGTATATAATAATCATGTAAATCTATTGTTAATCTTCTGTTGTGTATTGTAAATTTTTGATGTTCGTTTACAATCAATAGATGGTAGTCTTTCTAATTTGCCTCGCTTGTACATATATATGAAAATAGAAAAGAGTAGGCGGTGATATAGCATGAAGAAAAAGTATATTATTATGGCTCTAGCTGTTGTTCTCTTAGTTTATTTAGCAAACAGTAATCCGGGTAAGGGAGAATATACGGATTGGGCAGCAAAACAATTTATGAAGCGTAATGATGTGAGTAAGAAGCTAGAAGAGGTTGAGAAAGAAAACAAAGAGGGTATACTTGGCGACTTAGCATCAGCGGGAAAGAAATTGGCAAATAAGTATGTTGAACCACAAGTTGGATTATTAATCGAACATTATACAAAGCGGAATGATTATATTTTCTTCTCAACATATACGACAGAGTTTGATTTAGGTGGGGAGAATTATAAGTATGTTTGTGTTGGTTTTTCAAATATCTTTATCCCAATTGAAATGCCGAAGAAAAAAGACGAATCTGCAAAATAATGCAGATTCGCCTTTTTGATTTACGGAGTGATCTGAACTTCAGATACGTTTTTTTCTATGAGGCGAGCTCCTTTTTTACGAGTATTTTCACCAATTGATGAAAATACAGATGAAGAAAGAATGGTATCCATTACTTGATTTACGACTAGTTCATTTACTGGTGTAATGGGATTATCGATAGAAAAGACAACTGTTTTTCCATCTTCTTTTACGAAAACTAACTCTAGTACTTGCATGCTTTATTCCCTCCTTTTTATTTATCCCGCTATTGGCGGGTAGTAAGATTCCCACCTCAAAATTCAGCTGGAGCAAAGAAGTTAGGTGGGAGATCAACTGCCCGTAAACGCCCGATTGGTGAAGGCTAATAATCAGTGGGGGATGAACAAAACCCCCACTGATTAAAGTTTCACTTTACAGGTTAGAAAGATCTGACGTGCTTACAAGTTGTACAGCGTGAAGTGATGATTTCTGTAGTGAAGCAAGAGCACGTGCTACTTCATGTACTTTTCCTAAATCTGCATTTGTTTTCACACGTTTGAATTGCTTGGTCTTAAAAACTGTTTTACCGTTTTTGTCTAATCCTCCGTTTAATACAAGGCGTAAAGTTAAATCCATTACGATTGTTTCAACTGCCATGTTTATCACCCCCTTTCACTTTATAAATAGGGGGTAAATGTCATGTTTTGGCGTGAAATTTTTTCTTTTTTTTGGTACTCTTAAAAGACTAAGAGAGGAGCTTTCGGGAGAATGAATCGTAAATGGTTATTTTGGATTCCTGTATTACTATGGATGGGGATTATTTTCTATTCTTCAGCACAGCCATATAAAAAACAGGATATGCGCTCGGATATTGAGCAATATATAAATGTTGAGTTTGTGAAAGAGCATTTTTCATGGGTATCTATTGATTATGGCGGAGGTACGCCTGTTAGTATTGCAAATAAAGGTGTAGGTGGATTTGTTGAGTTTTTCCTTCGTAAAGGTGCTCATTTTATGGTGTTCTTTATGCTTGGTTCATTGACGTATTATGCTTTTCATCGATCGGGTTATTCGAGAAAAAGGTGCTTTGCATACGCCCTCCTTTTCGTTGCGGGGTATGCAACATTTGATGAAATTCATCAATGGTTTACGGGAGACCGTACACCGATGTGGCAAGATTCATTGCTTGATACGTGCGGTGGGTTAACAGGAATTATAATAAGCAATTGGTTTTGGAATAGAAAAAGGAGCTAATCTCAGTTAGAGATTTGCTCCTTTTTCATTTATCCCGCTATTTGTGAGAATAGAAACATCCACCTTATACGCCAAGTAATTCTTTTAGTTCGTCTGTTGATAGTTCGGTCATCCAACTATCGCTTGTAATGACGGCGTTGTTTAATGATTGTTTTCGTTCTAACATTTCATCAATTTTCTCTTCAAGTGTTCCTGTTGTAATAAGTTTATGAACGTGAACGAAGCGTTTTTGACCGATGCGATAAGCACGGTCTGTTGCTTGGTTTTCTACAGCTGGATTCCACCAACGGTCATAGTGAATGACATGGTTGGCAGCAGTTAAGTTTAATCCTGTTCCGCCGGCCTTTAACGATAAGATGAAGATGTCATACGTTCCGTTTTGGAACTGCTCAATCATCTTGTCACGCTCTTTCTTCGGTACGCTCCCGTTTAAGAAGAGGACGCGCTGACCAAATGTTTCTTCTAACATACTTTTTAGCATGTTCCCCATGCCAATGTACTGAGTGAAGATTAAGCAACTTTCATTTTGGTCTTTTATATTTTCGATGAGCTCCATTACCGTTTTTGTTTTCATAGAGCGTTCGACGATATTTTGTGGTTCTTCTTCTTTCAAATAAAGGGCTGGATGGTTACAAATTTGTTTTAGCTTGTTCAGCATAAGTAATATAAATCCGCGGCGCTCAATTCCGCTTAATCCTTCTACATTTTGTAATGTATCTTGAACAAGTTGTTCGTATAAGGAAGCTTGTTCGCCAGTTAGTGGACAATAAGCTTTCTGTTCTTGTTTATCTGGTAAGTTTAATGCGACTGTTTGATCTTTCTTCGTACGACGCAGTAAAAACGGCGAGATAAACCGCTGTACTTGCTGGATTTTTCCTTCATCGCGGTCCTTTTCAATCGGTGTGACGAAGCGGCGCTGGAATTGTCCTAAGCTTCCGAGATACCCATGATTGATAAAGTCGAAAATAGACCAAAGCTCAGCAAGTCGGTTTTCCATCGGTGTACCGGTCAAAGCAATTTTATGATTTGCTTGTAAGTTTCTTACTGCTTTCGACTGTTTCGTATGTGGGTTTTTTATATTTTGTGCTTCGTCTAAAATAACAGCGTCCCAGCATAACGTACTAAGTTCTTCTTCATCAAGCTGAGCTAATGCATAAGAAGTTAATATAACATCTGCTGATTGAAGAAAATCTTTAAATGACTCATCCTTAGCTCGGTTACTACCATAGTGTAACTGAACACGTAAACTTGGTGCGAAACGTTCAAATTCTTTTTGCCAATTTCCAAGGACTGATGTTGGTGCCACAATTAATGCAGGACCTGTTTGGAGATTGTTTTCTTTAGCGTATAGTAAGTAAGTTATTGTTTGAATACTTTTTCCGAGCCCCATATCATCAGCTAATAATGCTCCAAATCCAAGCTTTCGTAAGTATAGCAACCACTCAACACCGTGTTGTTGATACGGGCGGAGTGTTGCTTGTAGCGAAGATGGTGTATCTACTTTTGGAATATCTCCAATGTGCAGAAGCTTTTGGAAAAGTTCTTCATAATATCCATCTAGTTCGATTTCAATATCGCTAAACGGACTATCGTCTTCTACAATTTCTGTTTCCGCCGTGCTAGATAAATGTTGCTGCAACACGTCTTTCATTTCTAGTCCATATTTATCGGCACGGTGCATTAGTTTTCTTACTTCTTCAATAAAGGCAGGATCAAGTCTCATCCATTGACCATTTAAATTGAAAAGACGTTTGTTCTGCTCAACGAGTTCGAAAAATTGGCTTTCTGATAAATCAATTCCGTCCGTTGAAATGCGCCAGTCGAAATTAACGAGCGTATTCATGCCGAAGAAAGACTGTGTTTGTGCTGTACTTTGCTTCAGCTGTACACGTAACCTCGGTTTTGTTGCTTTTAAATTTTGCCACCATGATGGTAGTAGAATTGTAATACCTGCTGTGAGTAATTCATTACTTGCTTCGGTTAAGAAGTTCCAAGCTTCCGTTTCAAAGAGTTCTTCTCGGAACTTGTCGTCCTCTTTTAGCCACGGTACGAGCTTACTGAATCCTTCTTGTGTTTCAAGAATCCGTTCTTCGTAATCGTGCCATCGTTTTGGCAAGGAATCGATACTTTCATATACATATATGCGATGCGCACCACGTTTTGGTGTAACGATTGTTTCAAGCTTCCACATTTCAAGTTCTTCTTGCGGTTCTTGTAGTCTTAAGCCGACTGTAAATGGAAGATCATCTTCAATGTAACCAATTTTTCGAAGCCAATCTTCTTCATGTAGTGCTGCTTCCAATTGCCTTTTCGTAAAGTCATAATGTTCATATAGTCTCTTTGCATCTTCCCATCCGTCATTTGAGCGAGCATCTTGCAAAATACTTTCGTTCACAGAGGCAGAGAAAAGAGAGGCTAACATGTCATCTTCAATTGAGGTATTCTGAACTTTCCAAGATGGCTGCTGAGACCAATGCTTCATGTCAGGTGCGAAGCTGCCGCTGACGAAAGCGTCCCATAATTCACTTGCGTCCTTTGTAAGTGCCGTAATAGGACCGTTCATTTGCATATTTGCAAATGAATTCATCGGTTTATTTGCGATGTATTCAAATGCCTGTGCATTCGTTAACATAACGCCTTGTTTTCCCTCATACGTTGCTTCTTTTAAAAACGTTCCGTAGAAGGAAGTAGAGTGCCATGCGAATGCATTTTTTTTCCAAGTTGCTACGGATAAGAGCGTACCGCTATCATCTTCTCCCCAAAGGAACCAACCTTGACTAACGTGCTGGAGCCTAATTGTTACTTCAGTTTGTATGATCATCGATTAATTTTCCTCTCCGTAATTCCTCTTGTAGTGCACGCAGACGTGAATGTAAGTTAGCGATATGAATAATGAAAGCATCCCATTCATCAGTTCGCTTCAGTCGTTTATAAAGCATACGTAATTTCTTTAAGTAACGAACGGCACGTTTATATGATTTGCGATTTCGCTCTTCAATTGCTTCCATTGCGGCATGGTGATAAAGAGGAAGTGCTGCTTCGGGCGCTTCTTTTTCAATATCTTTCAATGGTTCTTTCAAAAGTTCGATTACTTCGAATCCATATAAGAGCTGAAGTTCCGTCCATGCATGGTATTGTTTCTTCGCTAGTACGTATTGTTCATAATTTGTGAAACTATACGGTAATAGTTCTTGTAAAATCATTTCTAATCCCGCTTGTTCATTCGTATGCGTTGCATATGTCTCATACATCATCACAAATAATCGAACGATATCTTGTATGAAGACGGTATTCTCTTGTTCCGTTATCGTTTCTTTTACTTGTTTATAAGTAAAGGAAAGCCAGCTTTTAGCACGGTCCCACTGCATCGTACTTAATAACTCTTCTAACCAATAGAAGTAAAGGCTCACAACAGAAGCAGGCTGTTTTTTGAGTAATTCCATTGCCGATAAGTCTTCATTATTTAAAAAGAGCAGATGAGAAGATGCTAATGCTTTGGAAAGTGGATTGATTTTAGTATCGATTCGTTTTTCTTCTTCTTGTAGCTGCTCTTCTGTTCTTAACAGTTCACCCCATACGTGACGATAAATGAAGAATCGCTCTTGTGTATAGGCATCGGTAGAGAAGAATGCTTCATGTATGAGCCGAGCTGTTTCTTGTAAAATCGGTTTGGATTCTTCTGGAATCTCCTCTGTTTTTAGGTCCCTAACGGTAGATTCAACTTTATCAACGAATAGGCGAACGACGTTAACTGGTTGGTGATAAGAATATAGTTTGTTTGCTTCAAATTCTTGAATTTCTTCTAATAATTTTTGAAAGCAATAAAGTGCCGCGTGCAACTTAAATAATTCATGAATAGCAACGATACGCGGAGCTTTCCGTTCTAATTTTGTATAGAAGTCTGTAAAAAGACTCATAAGAAAATACATTTGTTTATAAGTGAGCCGTGCTTGTTCTTTTTTAAATGATTCATATTCATTTTCAAAGTATGTTTGCCAACTTTTATAATCCATTTCTTCAAAAGCTGATGATTGCAATACTTGTCTTGCAGTTCGAATAGGAGGAAGAGAAGGTTTTGTATTATTTTTGAATAAAGTTAATACATCTCCTACCTGCCCAAAACTAGAAGCTGCAGATAGTAACACAGCAAGCATATGCTCACATTGCGTTGGCGCGAAGCAATCGCAATAGCTTTCAGTGACATTACGAATCGGGATGTGAACGCTATATACACTGCCTTCAGCATTTACAGTTCCGGATAGCGTATAGCCATCAAAGTCAACGTTATAGACAACACCACTACGATATAGGTGCCGAGCTGTAGCGACATGCTCCTGATCAGCAACTTGCTGTGGATCAAGCCCTTGAACGAACTCATTCGCAATCATCATAATTTCATCTTTCGTAATTGAGTCTTGCAGCATAATATTCCTCCGTACACAGATTTCTTTCCTTTACCATTATAAACAAAAAATGCTCAAAACAGAAAAAATGAAATTCTAATTACACAATTAGAAAATCATGGTAATATATATAATGTTAATTTTGCATATTACTATGTAATTAAAAGGAGAGAATTTGTTTGTCAGATTTACAATCGAAGTTTGGTAATGGCATGAATAAGTTGCAAGAGGGAATTGAGCAAGGCAAGATGAAGTTGCAAGTAGCACAGGAAATTGCGCAATTAAAGAAGATTACACAAGAGAAGTTACAAGCTAAAACTGAAATTTTACTTGAACTTGGTCAAACGGTATATATGCAACTTCGTGATGATGAGGTTCGAGTAGATTTGTTGAAAGCTATTGTAGCACCAGTACAAGAGCTTGATGTTGCTATTTATAACACGCGCAGACAAATGTCTAATTTACAGAGCCAAGAACAAAAAGGTCAGTGTAGTTGCGGTGGTCCATTATCATTAAATGATAAATTTTGCGGGCAGTGTGGGAAAGAAAATGAGTTACTCCTTCAATCAAAAAATATTGAAAAAGAAGCATGTTCTTCATGTGGTGAACAAATTGCGACGGAAGCTACATTTTGTCCAGCATGTGGTATGAAGCAAAGTAAGGAGTGAGGAACATGTATTGTAAAATTTGCGGTTTAGAGCAGCCAGAGGCAGTAAACTATTGTACACACGACGGCTCAAGTACGGATAGCATAGATAGCCATGTTATGTTAGTCCCGCAATCTTCGAAGTATTGCCGAACATGTGGACAGGAAAGTAAAGAATATGCTATATATTGTGAGAAATGCGGTGATTCTTTATTAGGAGTCGCTCAAAAAGAATCGAACGTGAAATTACCAAATGCAGGAGCGCAATTACATGTAAATCCATCAGGAAGTATGCTGAAAAAAGGATTATTCGGTGGTGCTTTTGCAATTGTATGTATGTTCATTGCAGGTTGGATTGGCAGTTTAATAATAGATGCTGCTATAAATGATGTAGTGGAGACAGCGGTTAGAAATACGGATGGTATGTTGAATATGACTACCGTTAATCAATCATTTATTGGTATAGCACCATTAATTTTAATGTGTCATTTAATAGGTATTGAAATTAGCGGGAGCGGGGCATACACGATGTCATTCCTTCTTCATATCCCATTGTTCATCTTGTTAACTATTCCAGCACTTATATTAGGTGGAAGTGGATTTTTTGTAGAGAGAAAAAAACCTTCAATTAGTTGGCGAGAGAAGTTCATGACATCATGTGTAATTGGCATGATATACGGTATTTTCTTATGTATTGTAAGCTTTATAGCAAGTTCTTCTACATCTATTTCTTATTTCTATCAAACGATGACTATTGATGTCGTATATTCTCATGTTGTTAGTTTATTGTTTGGTATTATATTTGGTCTATTATTCAGCTTTATTGGTATGAGTATTGAAGCAGGACCACATCGTATGCTTTCTTCTACTAGTCAGTTTGTCCCGTATGCAACGTCTATTTATTATAGTATAGTGACTGTTTTGAAAGGACTACTTATTACATTTGGTATTATACTTATTACGATTTTATTTAGTAGTTCAAAATCAATGGGTCCAATTGATTTTCCAGAGAAGGCGTATAAAGCATTACTTTCTTTAGAAGCAACACCTTTCATGTGGAATATGGCCCACCTTTCTCCAACTGAAATTGAATGGGGAGATATGGAGAAAGAAATGAGTAGATATTCAGTCGAAAAAGGGCCGCTGCATGTATCGTATGTGTCAGACATATCAATAAAGGATACGTCTTTAAAAGACCTGGAAATCGCTAATGGTGCTAGTGCTGATCGTATAAAAGATATTGATGATTTTAATTCATATTTACATTGGTGGGGATTATTAATTCTTCTACCATGTATTCTACTAGTTAGGGCTGGAATGAAATTGGCTCAATATCGTATGCGAAATATGTACGTAACTATAGCAGTGTTTAGTGCTGTTTATACGGTGATGATGCTTTGTGTAAATGGACTAGCAAAAATTCATATTACAGCCTCAGGAAGTAAGGAAATTATGAAGGAGTTCGCTGGAATTTCTGGACCGATATTATCTATTCAAAGTAACACGCTATATTTAATGGTAGGTAGTTTTCTTATTTCTTACGTATTAACATTCGCGGGTATGAAATTAGTAAAAAAATAAGGGGGAGAAATACTTGAAGTTTTGTGGAACATGCAATAAACAAGTCGCAGGTCAATTGAACTTTTGTCCTGGTTGCGGAAGTAAAGTAGAAGAAATCGCTGATCAAACAGCTTCTTCTCATTCAGAAATGCGGAGAGAAACAAAGCCAGTGAAAAGTAAGAAAAACATGTTTTTACTTATAGGTTTTGTCATTGTTTTTGCTATTTTGTTTGGCGCATATAAATTCGGTGCAAGCAAGTTTTCTAAGGAAAAACAAGTAAATGTTATGATCGAGGCATTCCAAAAGAAAGATGTGAATGCAATCGATGAGTTTGTGAAAGTTGATGATCCAAGCTTAAAGATTAAGACAGAGGATATTAAGGCGTATATCCGTTATTTAAAAGAAAATCCGTCCTATAATAAAGAATTGTTATCATATTTGCAAAGAGAGACAGTAGATCAAAAGTTAGCAAGTGATAAAGTATCTTTTAAAGATGGGCAAATTATAGAAGACGAGAAAGAGTGGTTCTTATATCCGAAGTATAAGTTCAGCATGAAATCGTATTACATGAGTGTTAGCACAACTGCAAAGAATGCTGAAATATATGTGAATGATAAAAAAGAAACAGAGCTTTCTAGTGATAAAACTTCGAAAGAATTAGGTCCATACTTCCCGGGTACTTATGTTGTAAAGGCAAAGGCGAAGACGGAACTTGCTGAATTAGAGATAGAAAAAGAAGTAGATTTAGCAGATGAAAAGAATGGGACAGTAGAAGTGGAGTTATCACTTGAAGGAAATTATGTAACCATTTCATCTGATGAAAGCGATGCAACTGTATTTGTTAATGGCAAGAAACGCGGAAAGTTAAATTACGGAAGTTATAAACTTGGTCCTGTACCGACGGATGAAACGGTAGAAGTACATTTAGAGAAAAACGCTGAATTTGGTGTGATGAAATCTGAAAGTATTAAAGTTGGAGATCAAAGTACATATTACTTAAATTTCCCAAAAGAAGCTTCTAGTTCAGCGGTTGGAGATTTTGTACAAAATCATATTTATAATAACGTACGTGCAATTGCATTAAACGATTTTAGTTTAATTGAAAATGATTATGATAAGAGCGGAAAATCGTATAAGGAAGACCGTGATTACTTACAATATCTACAGAAAAAAGGAATTACAGAAGATTTATTGACAATGAATATTCGTAATGTAGAACGTCAAAGTGCGACGAAATATAAAGTAACGACATATGAAGAATATCATATTCGTTATGGTGATGGCTCTGTAAAATTCAAGAGCTTTAATAATGACCATATCGTTACTGTTAATGGAAATGGAAAGCTGTTGTACCATTCTCTTGGAGCGAATAATACGCTGAAATCAAAGGATGTATCTGGTCCGACTCGTTAATATAAGAAAGACTATCTCAATTATAGAGATAGTCTTTTTTTCGATTAAAAGCGCGCTTCCTTTAATATCGCTTGTACATATGGATCATTTAATATTTGCTTTATGAGCGGTAGCATTTCTTGCTCGAATGGAATATCAATAGGGAATGGCTTTTGGGAGCCTGGTTTTATTCCGTATTGTACGAGTTTGTAATGTGTACTTTCTTCATGGCTGAGCACAATTAATTTATAGCGATTGTCATCGTTTGCGAGTGAGAAGTCAATTGCGATTGCATCATATGTTACATCATCTTTATATATGTACGGTTTTGGTGTACCGACCCAGTCTACTTTTGCTTGTACGTTCATGGACATAACCTCCTTATAGCTATTATAAAAAAATAAAAGCCAGCTCTCAATAAAGAGAACCGGCTGTAATTTAGCAGTCATTGGTTATTTTAAAATTTTCACTTTAACAGTTTTGCGTCCCCATTTGTTAGCAGCGCTATCTGATCCAAGTAGAATGTCGATACGGTTACCTTTAATTGCACCGCCAGTATCACCAGCGATTGCTTCTCCATAACCTTCAACCCATACTTTAGATCCTAATGGGATTACTTTCGGGTCAACAGCGATCATTTTCATGTTTGGGTTCGCTGTTAGGTCATGACCCATTGCAGTTAATACGCGGCCGCCGTATGTGCCACCGTTTTCGCTCGGATGAGCTGTATATGCTGTAGCTACAACAGTTAACTCACGACCATTAGAAGGTTCGCTAGTTTCAGCAGCTTTCACAGCAGGCTTAGCAGCTGTTTTTACTGGTGCAGGTGCTTGAGCCTTAGCTGGCGCTTGAGCTTTAGCAGGAGCAGGCGTTTCTTGTTTCTCGATAACAGGTGCTGTACCTGTTAAGAAAGGAACATGAACATAAGCCGTTTTCCCGTTATATTCAAATTGTAACCACTCATTTTGTACTTGATTCGTTGTTTCGATCATATCGTCTTTCTTAAGCATTCCAAGAATTTCTGAGTTTGTGTTCGCTTCAGCACGTACATTTAATACGTTAGCTGTTACATAGTAAGAGTTCTTTGTAAACTCTGTACTTACGAATGCGTCTTTACCATCTAATTTGATTTGTGACCATCCGTTTTCTGTATTTAGAACATCTAATTTATGACCATTCTGTAATTTACCGACAACTTTTGATTCAGTAGTAGGGTTTTCTCGTACATTTAGTACGTCTGTTTTTACAACAGTTTCTGCGTTAGCAGATGCGGTGAAAATCCCAAGACCAAAAACTGCTGCTGTTGCTATTCCAATTAATTTTTTCATGATAGCCTCCATTGCGTTTGTTTTCGTGTCCTCATTATAGCAACAGATTTTTTCGGATTTTGGGAAAACACACAATTACAAACCATTCGTAATAAGTCGTTAACACTTTGTAATATAGATAGAATGAGAGGAAAGCGTTTTTCATTCCGTATAATTAGTAGGTTTCTAGTTATAGTCAAAATATTTAATACAACATAATTTTTTCGGCGTAAATAAAAATGTTACGAGAGTATTACATCATAATTACTATACAGTTACATTCCTTGAGTATTTTACCGTTTTATGGGTAATATAGTTATATAAACATAAACATCTCGTTTGTGAAGTTATAAACACGCGCTATATACTAGCAAAAAAACCGCATAATTGTTACAAGAAGAAAGGGTTGTAAAGAATAAATCTGCCCTTTTTTAAAACTGTAACACACCCTTTTTTGGGAAAATCTCTTCCCATCCGCATTTTTCTCACACAATTTGACAGTAGTATTCCAATCTTGTAGCTCTTGCAGAGTGAAAAGGTTGTACGGAAGGTAAGGCTGTCCACAAGAACTCTAATTGGTGAAGGCAAAACTAAGAGAGCCGAAAGAAAATCACCACAAAAAACTATGGTTTTCTATCCGATTTAACACATCGGAATTTATGATATTTACAAGAAATGAAACATACGAAGGGGGATTTGATGAGGAAACTGACGAAAACATTTATTGTCTCATTAACATTATGTATTACATTTACACTTTGGGGGATTATTCCCGAATCTATTATTGGAAAAGGTAGCTTAGGAAATGTAACGACTGCAATTCAAGCTGCGTTAGTTAGTAAGTTTGGATGGTTCTATATTATTTCCGTTTCTATTTTCTTAGGAATTACTATTTTCTTAATTGTTTCTAAGTACGGTTCGATTCGTTTAGGTAAAGATGATGATGAACCTGATTATAGTTATATGACATGGTTTGCTATGTTATTTAGTGCCGGTATGGGAATCGGTTTGGTTTTCTGGGGCGTTGCAGAACCGTTGAATCATTTATACACACCTCCGTTTGGAGAGGGTGCGACTGAAGAGAGTGCACGTCTTGCACTTCGTTTCTCATTTTTCCACTGGGGATTACATCCGTGGGGATTATATGCACTTGTAGCATTATGTATTGCGTATTTTACATTTAGAAAAGGAAGAGCAAGTACAATTAGTGCGACAGTGGGTCCACTATTTAAAGGCGGTGAACATGGCCGTATTGCACATATGTTTGATGTTCTAGCTGTATTTGCGACAGTATTTGGTGTGGCGACATCATTAGGACTTGGGGCAAAGCAAATTGCGGGTGGTGTTAGTTATTTAACATCCATTCCAAACTCATTACCGACACAGCTAGTAATCATCGGAATTGTAACTGTTCTTTATATGCTATCTGCGCAAACGGGACTCGATAAAGGAATTAAATATTTAAGTAATGCGAATATTATTTTAGCGTTTGCACTTATGATAATTGTATTATTTGCAGGTCCAACAAACTTTATTATGAATTATTTCACTTCAACAATCGGATCATACATTCAAGAATTACCAAGTATGAGTTTCCGTTTAAGTCCATTAAATGAAGGCGGAAATCAATGGATTCAGTCATGGACAATTTTCTACTGGGCATGGTGGATTGCATGGTCACCATTCGTAGGTACGTTTATTGCTCGTGTGTCACGCGGGCGTACAATTCGTGAATTTGTTATTGGTGTGTTACTCGTACCAACAGTAATTGGTGCGCTTTGGTTCTCTGTTTTCGGAGGGACAGGTATTCATATGGAATTGTTCGACGGGGCGAATATATATGGCCAAATTAAAGAAATGGGCACAGAAGTAGGATTGTTTGCTATGTTAGACCAGATGGGTAGTATGGGCCCGGCTTTATGTGTGTTAGCTATTTTACTTATTTCAACATTCTTTATTACATCGGCAGACTCTGCTACGTTTGTTCTAGCGATGTTAACGACACATGGTAGCTTAAACCCACCAAATCGCATCAAAATGGTTTGGGGTATTGTTCTAGCGGCGATAGCTTCAACCTTATTGTATGTCGGTGGATTAGAGGCGCTGCAAACTGCGTCGATTATTGCGGCATTCCCATTTGTATTTGTTATTTTCTTTATGATTGCAGCACTATTTAAAGAGTTGCAAAAAGAAGGGCGTATGAAACAACATTAATAATAGAAGGAAAGGGGCTGATTTTATGTCAGCTCTTTTTTTAATGCAAATATTAGGAAAAGTGTGGATAGCTGTAGTTTAAAAAGAAAAATCGATATGGTTCGACAATATACGATATTTTACACATTATATTCATATTTTTGACAAAAATATGTCGGAAATGTGTTGTCACTTTTATGTATATGTGCTATATTATTTCCTGTAAGCGATTTCAAATAGTTTTAAATCGCATTCAAGGGGGACAACTAGAATAATGAAACGTTACGAAAGAAAGTGGAAGCATATTTGCTTGAAACGTGTGGCACATCGAAATGCCCAAGAAAGCACGGAACCGAAGACTGAAACTCGTAAAGAGCATCAAGAGAAGCAATTGGTTCTACAAAAATAGCAATCACTTTTTCGTATATAAATGAAGGTCGATCGTTCGTTGGGGGATGGACGTGAAATAACTTTCTGCTAAGGGGTATTGTCTGATATATAGTATTACGGTAAAAAATAAGCACAGAGCATACGGCGCTCTGTGCTTATTTTTTAATGAAATCTATTTTTCTTTTTTAAATCGTACTGTTTTATCCCAACCAATTACTTGTTTCTTGCTCTTTGCGCGTAAGTAAAGAATGAGACTGCGAATAAACAAATACGTAAAGAGCTGTGCGTACGTAAAGTACATAATGACGCTTATGAAAATGTTGGTCGGTGTAAAGGTTCGTTCTACGCTCTGGGCACTAAATAATTGAGAAACATATGTAATATATGCGACATACCACATAAATAGTAATGGAATGCTATATTGAATTTGGAATATGCCGAGCAGTCCAATTACAAACCAAACGTTTGAAATGATTAGGAATAGCCAAAATACGACATACACTAAAACTTGTTGTAAGGAATGGACGAGAAGTTTTCCTTTAAAGAAGCTTAACGAAGAAAACATTTTTTCTAAAATGTATAAGTTTCCTTGAAGCCAACGTGTACGCTGTTTAATAAGAATGTTTAAATGCTCAGGTTCTTGTTCCCATGTAATCGATTCCGGGACGATTGGTAAGAGATAGCCCTTTTGGGTAATTCTTAATGTTAATTCGGCATCCTCTGCGATTGCATAAGGGTCATAGCCGCCAAGTTCTTCTAATGCGGAACGACGAAGAAGCATGTTTGTTCCGGTTAGTGAACCTGTTTGGAATAATAGCCAGCGTCCGGATTGCATAAGGAGCTGGAAAATCTGAAATTCTAATGAAATCATTCGTGTAAGCCAATTTCTTTTTTCATTTACTGTACGAACGTGTCCAACTGCTCCAACGGCATCCTTTGTTGTTTCAGCATGTTCTACGAGCATTCGTAAAGCATGTGGTTCAGGTTGATTATCTGCATCGTAAACACAGAAATATTCACCATCCGAAATGCTAAGGCCGTAGTTTAATACACGCGATTTTCCTTTCGGTTCGCCAGGTGGTACACGAATGTGATGAATATGAGCATAAGCTTTGTCGAAATCATCGCCAATTTCAGGTGTTTCATCTTGAGAGTTATCGTTTAATAAATAAACGTTTAGTTTGCCTGGGTATTCAATCTTTGCCATCGCTTCCAATGTATCTTTAATAACAACCCCTTCATTATGGGCAGGTATTAAAATATCCACACTTGGATAATGTTCTAGCGTACGATCTTTTCGTTTACTATTTCGATGAATTAAGCCCGCAATTGTTAAGAAAGAGTAATAAACGAGTAAACCAGAGAATAGAAAGGCCGTAAAAATCAATACATATTTAATTGAAAATGTGATGCTGATCCAGAAAACAAGTACACAAAACAAAATAAATAAAAGAAGCATAACGAGTGTCATCATAATGGGGTATGTCCTTTTGTATTGATTTGTTCTCGTTTTATTTTAATATCTTGAATTGCTTCAGTAGCAAGCCATTGCTTCATTTTTGGATGTAGACGGTTCATTACAATGTCAGCACCGGCTTCATTTGTGTTTTGTAATAAAATGACTAATGTGTTGCTGTCATATTCAGCAGCAAGGTCAAAGTCAGTTCTGACTGTATCAACTAATAATGAAGCTACACGATCCATGACACTTTCCTTCGTATATTTACTAAAGGAAGTGAAATCAAAGAAAATGATAATGCCTGTTTCATTACGACGATTCATCGCAGTTGTTAATAAAGCTTGTCGTCTTTCGAATTCTTGTCTTGTTAATAATTTTGATTCTCCAATGTATTGCTCAAGCACTCTCACCCGTTCAGTTAACTCTTTATTTTTAAGGATAACCTTTTTTAATAGATGGGTTGAAATATAAACAATGAAGAAGTTAGCTGCCATCAGGAAGTGGGTAATAATATATTCCCATTGATCTGATGTACTCCATAAGTGAAGCCATGCTTCATAAAATAAATAGAATACTGAAATAATGGTTCCCAGTATGAAGAAAATAAATGCTGTTTTATCAGCTAAAAATAGGAATAGTACATTTATGATGACATATATAATTGTAAAAATGAGCGCGTGCTCATATTTCGTCACATGTACAGTAGTAAAATAAAATAAAATTTGTAAAATCCACATAGAGAGGACTTTGTAGGAATTATCTTTCACGAAACTTTCCTCCTTAAAGATAATTCGTGCTGGATATTTGTAGTATGCACAATTATTAAGAAATGGACCATGTAGCTGGAAGTCCTTTTTTAGCGAGCGACATCAAGTAGTATCCCTCTTGTACAAGAAAAAATAAACAGACATACTAATTATTGTAACATATTGTCTATACATCTAGACATAAAGGATTTAATATATATAAAAATTATGTTTATACTATATAAAAAAGCCTCCTTTTTAAAAAGGAGGCTTTCATGAATTTATCCCGCATTAACGGGCAGTAAAACTCCCACCATAAAATTCGGCTGGAGCAAAGAAGTTAGGTGGGAGTTCAACTGCCCGAAAACGCCCGATTGGTGAAGGCTAATAATCAGTGGGGGATGAAGAAAACCCCCACTGATTAAAGTTTCACTTTATAGGAACATCATACCTGCAACTGCTGCGTTTAAGAAGTTCGCTAGTGTACCAGCGATAACTGCTTTAATCCCTAATTGTGCAATTTGTTTACGGCGAGTAGGAGCTAACGTTCCTGTTACACCTAATTGAATTGCGATAGAAGAGAAGTTTGCAAAACCACAGATTGCGAATGTTAAAATTAGATTTGTTTTTTCAGAAAACTCTGCCATGTGTGGTCCTAAGTTTGCATATGCAACGAATTCGTTGATTGCAAGTTTTTGACCGATGAAACTAGCTGCTTGTATAGCTTCGCCCGGTGAAACACCGATTAAGATTGCAAATGGTGATAGTAAGTAACCGAAGATTAAATCAAGGCTAAGTTTAATATCGAACCAAGAACCAACCCATCCTAATAGGCCATTTAATAAAGCGATTAATGCGATGAAAGCCATTAACATTGCTGCTACGTTAATAACAAGTTGCATACCTTCAGATGCACCGCGTGCAGCTGCATCGATAACGTTTGCGTCTTCACGTTCTGTAGAAAGTTCAACGTTATTATCTACTTTTTCTGTTTCTGGCATAATTAGTTTTGCAATTAATAAACTTGATGGAGCTGCCATAATTGCTGCTGCTAATAAGTGCTCTAACGGAATTCCCATCGCTGCATAGCCGACAAGAACTGATCCGGCAACAGCTGTCATACCACTTACCATAATAGTGAAGAACTCACTGTTAGTTAAACGTGCTAAATAAGGTTTAATTAAAATTGGTGCTTCTGTTTGTCCTAAAAATACAGTCGTTACTGAGTTTAAGCTTTCTGCCTTAGAAGTTCCAAGAAGTTTACTTAATGCACCACCAACGATACTAACAAATTTCTGCATAATACCTAAGTAATATAAGATTGCAACTAATGAACTAATAAATACAATTGGAAGTAGTGCTTGAATAACGAAGATAAATCCCCAAGGTCCTTTTGCGTTGACCAAATCCCCAGCAACGAATCTAATTCCCTCGTAAGAAAAATTAATTAATCCTTGAACGCCGTCAGCAGCAACTTTTAAGCCTGCTTTTCCAGCATCCCATCGTAATACAATAAATGAAAATGTCATTTGTAATGCTAGCGCGATTAAAATTGTGCGCCAATTAATAGCTTTGCGGTTGGAAGATAATAAGAAAGCGATTGCTAAAACCCCAATCACGCCGCCAATTCCCCATAAAATATTCATGCAGTGCATGCTCCTTCCTCATAGTAAAAAAGTGTATAAACCAGTTGTCTATACTTTTGCGAATATAACATCTTAAGTAACTTATCATAATGGACATCGGAGGTCAAACGTCTAACGAAAAGTTTAAATAAAAAGAAAATTCTTTGAAAAAACACATATAAAATGAATAGACATGAAATAGGTTATGTTTTTTGTGGAAATATATTCATTATGATAACATTTTGGACAATTTTTATAGAATATAGTGTACGAAATAGGGGAATGAACGCATAATTTTTTCGTAGAGAGAATGAAAGGGGATTACTATATCGAGTTCTTTAAAAAGAGCCTTCTAGTAAACTAGAAGGCTCTGAAACTATAACTTAAGGTACTTTCGTATACCCTAAGAAATGGCTTTTCCAATAAGAATTGTTTAATGAAGCGATTGCTACACCTTTATCTCCAGCTTGGATAAATGATCCGCCCCCAAGGTAGATACCCATGTGAGAAGGACCTGCTTTATAAGTGTCTTTGAAATAAATTAAGTCACCTGGTTGTGGACTTGAAGTTTGTGGTAAGCTGCTCCAATATCCAGCAACACTTTGGCGGCTAATGTTATGGCCAAATTTCTTATATACGTGGTAGATGTAACCACTGCAGTCAACGCCATTAGCAGAAGTACCGCCCCAAACGTATGGTACGCCTTGCATAGATTTCGCGTATGCAAGTAGAGAAGAACTGTCACCGCTATTATTGCTTGTATTATTATTGTTGTTGTTGTTTTGATTGTTGTTTTGATTGTTATTTTGGTTGTTGTTAGGCTTATTATCTACTGCGCCACCAACTGGTGTTTTAGATAAGAAACGTGTTCCGATGTAACCAGTTTGACCATTGTAGTTAATTTTGCTCCATCCAGAGTTTTCAGAGATTACTTGAACCTTCTGTCCTTGTGGAAGTGCGCCTATGATTCTATAATTTGTACCTTCGCCGCTACGTACATTTAGCGCAGAAGCATTAATGTAGTAGTCACCAATTGCACCTTGTTCAGGTTGCTCAGGTTGTTCAGGAGTAGCAGTGCCACCTTTAACGAATTTTACAAATTCGCTACTAACATAGCCTGTTTTTCCTTGGTAGTTTACTTTAAACCAGCCGTTTTCAGATCCAACTACGTTTAATGTTGTACCATTTAACACGCCGCCAATTACACTATGGTAAGCAGCAGGGCCTGTACGAACACGTAGAGATGTTGCGTTAACGACGTAAGTACCACCAGTTTGAACAGTTCCATTATTATTTTGCTCTTGGTTGTTACCTTGAGTAACGTTTTCGTTAGAGCCGCCTTTTGTTACGTAGTCTTTGCTTAAGTAAGCTGTTTGTCCTGCGTAATTGATTTTGAACCAATCTTGAACTTCGCCTACAACTTGTACTACTTGTCCTTGTTTAACAGAACCTACAGTTGGATGAGAAGTGCTAGGACCTGTACGGACGCGAAGGGAAGATACATTTACTGTATAGTTTCCGCTTGCTGGTTGAACAGTTGCTTCATTGTTACTGCTTGTAGAGCCAGTATTTGAAGAAGCGCCTGATACAAATTGGCTACTAACATAACCAGTTTGTCCGTTATGGTTGATTTTCACCCAACCATTTTCTTCTCCAATTACGTTTAAAGTTTGTCCTTCATAAACACGTCCTGAAACAGAACTAGAAGTGTTAGGAGCTGTACGTACACGTAATACATCAGCAGTAACTTTATTTTTCCCACCTGTGCTTACATTGTTATTCGTTGCTCCGTTTTTTGATACAAACTCGCCACTAACATAGCCTGTTTGTCCATTATGGTTAATTTTGAACCAACCATTTTCTTCTCCAATTACGTTTAATGATTGACCATTATAAACGCGAGAGATGATGTCGTGAGAAGTACTTGATCCTGCGCGAACATGTAGCACGCTGGCATTCACCGTATAAGATGAACTGTTTGATGCGGAAGCTTGGACAGCTTGTGTAGCAGCTTTTTGTGTATTTTGTTCAGGGGCAGCTTGAACACTATCAAGTGTAGGTGCTGCTCCTCCTGCTACAGACACTGCCGCAAGACCGGCAAGGTATTTTTTCATAATTTGTCGATTCCTTTCTGTCTGTAATGTAGTGAAGAAATATTTACCAACTGTTAAAAATTCTAAAGAGCATGTCGATTACTGTCAAGACTTATGCGGGAATCTGAATATGACAAAAAGATTACAAGAAAAAAATCAAGGTATAAATCCGCACCTTGATTTTCATTTAAATACATATATTTGATGCAAGAAATGAGAAGATTATTCGTATTTAGGAAGATGTGCTGTTGGATTTTAACAGGCTTTGAGAAAATGAACTTTGCAGTAATTTGGTGATAGGGCCAACTTGACCATCTTGAATCGCAGTTCCATCGAGATGGGTCATCGGCAAAATTTCAATAGTCGTTCCCGTAAAGAAGCATTCATCTGCTTGATAAACATCGCGAACGCTGAAAAGCTCTTCTTGTACAGGAAGTTGAAGAGTGTTAGCTAAAGAAAGGACGTACTGACGAATAATGCCGTTTAAAATAAGGTGATTGGCTGGATGCGTATACAGTGTTCCGTTTTTTATGAGAAAGAAGTTAGAATGGCTACCTTCCGTTACAATACCATTTCGTACGAGAAGTGCTTCTTTACAACCTTTGCGCTCAGCTTTCGTATAAGCTAATACATTTGGTAATAAATTTAGCGATTTAATATCACAGCGGAGCCAGCGCGTATCAGGTTCTGATATAGCACGTACACCGTATTCAATCCATAAAGCTGGTCTTTCCTTTTTTGAAATATAAGCATAGATTGTCGGAGTTGTGTCATATGAGAATGCATGTGCTCGAGCTTGTACACCACGAGATACTTGCAAGTAAATTGTTCCGTCTTCGTGGAAATTATTGTTTTCAATTAATTTGTAGAGTAAGATGATGAGTTCGGCTTTTGAGAAAGGGAGTGATAATTCTATTTCTTCCATGGATCGATATAATCTTGTTAAATGTGGGTCTAATAAGTGAAAGTTTCCGTTATAAAGGCGAATAACTTCATAGACGCCATCGCCAAATTGTAAACCTCTTTCTTCAAGTTCTATGTACGCGCGATGTTTCGTTGTATCAATAACTGCATCATTCCATAGTACAAATCTTTCGTATGCCAATTTTCGTCCCATCCTTTCGTTAGTACATGAATAAAAAGCACTCTAGTTATTTTTATGTAAGCAATTCTCTTCATATGACGTATATGTATTTATTTGCAAATCATAGAGAAGTAGTGGTGACTTATCCCGCATTAACGGGCAGTAAAACTCCCGCCTCAAAATTCGGCTGGAGCAAAGAAGTTAGGTGGGAGATTAACTGCCCGTAAACGCCCGATTGGTTCAACTAATAATCAGTGGGGGATGAACAAAACCCCCACTGATTAAAGTTTCACTTTATAGCATTTTGTATATACAAATTCGAAAATGAGAAATAAGAATCCTGCTTTTTGAAAAAAAAAAGCAACATTCGTATGGAATGTTGCACAAGGAGGGTAGCTATCTTTCATAGGGACATCGTCTTTAAAGGTTTCATTTATGCAAACAAAACACTTGGAAAGACAATTATAAGAAAGTTGAAAACAAATGATGCGCATATTTCTCTAAGGGATCTTATTGAAGATGAGAGATAAGAAATATGTGGAACCTTGTTTACATATTTTATTATAAAGATGTTTCGTTAATGTGGTGTAAATATTAGGTGAAGGTTATGTAATTTTAAAGTTAATGTATAGAAGAATTTGTAGAGAGGAAAATAAAAAAGAGGCTGAGATTACTCAGCGCTCTTCTTTTCTTCTTTAATAGCCGTTTTTACTTCGCCAGTTTTGATCTTATTGCTTTCAGAGAAGCGAAGTAAGTCGCCTTCAATGATTTTGTCTGACATATTTAGCTCATTTTGTGCACGGTCAATAAGTGGTTGAGCCTCTTCTTTCGGTAATTGCAGAACTTCACCTGTGTTACGGTCGTAGAATGTACTGTTTGTGTACATGTACTTATCTGTAATGAAGCTACCGTCACGAAGAACAACGAATCCTTTATTGTCTGGTGAGAATACGTCATGACCGAATTGAATTTGATTCGTAGAATCTACACCAAGTAAGTTTAGAATTGTTGGTTTAATGTCAATTTCACCAGTTGGTTTTGAAATTGTTTTACCTTCTTTTTGACCTGGAACGTGAATAAACATCGGTGTTTTTTGTAAGTTCATCTGGTCAAATGTAGTAATTTCTTCTTTTCCTAAGAACTGTGCCATTGCACGGTTATGGTTTTCAGAAATACCATAATGGTCACCGTAGAATACGATAACAGAGTTGTCGTAAATACCTTCAGCTTTTAGACGCTCAATAAAGTGTTTCATTGCTTCGTCTAAATAACGAGCTGTTACCATATAGCGGTCAAATACTCCATCACCAGAGTTGTACTCGTCGATTAATTTCGTACTGTCATCATAAGTGAATGGGTAATGGTTTGTTAAAGTAAGGAAGCGAGTATAGAACGGTTGCTTCACTTGTTTTAACATATCGATAGACTGATCGAAGTATTCGATATCTTTTAATCCCCAATTTAATTTTGTTTCTGGCGTAATCTTGTAGTCAAGCTCGTTGTAGTAACGATCATAACCAAGTGCCGGATACATAATGTTACGGTTCCAGAACGTTGCGTTGTTCGCGTGGAATACTGATGTGTGATATCCTTGCTGACGCAAAATTTCTGGAGTTGCTGTATATTCGTTATTACCGTGTGTGAAGAATACAGCACCACGGTCTAGTGGATACATTGAAGTATCTACTAAGAATTCAGCATCAGATGTTTTACCTTGCCCAGTTTGATGGAAGAAGTTATCGAAGTAATAACTTTCTTTCGCAAATTGGTTTAGGAATGGTGTAACTTCTTGTCCGTTTACTGTCGCACCAATTAAGAATGTTTGTAACGATTCAAGAGAGACAACAATTACGTTTTTCCCTTTTGCAGTACCATACATATTTGGATCTGGTTTACTTTGTGTTGTTTTCACATAGTTTTCTGCTTCTTGCAATTTACTACTATCAGCAAACGCTTTTTGTGAACTTGATTTTGCTTGTAAGCCAAGATCGTATGCTTGGTGTACATATAATCCTAAGTTTTTAACAAGCATAACGCGGTCGAATGAACGTGTTAATAGTTCTGGACGCTCAGCTTCTGCAAGTCCTAGGTTTACGCTGAAAATAGCAACTGTTGACACGAAGTATAGGGAACGCATCGGACGTGCTACACGTTCTGTCGGTGCAAAATCTTTCTTTTTCTTCTTCAATAGAACGAAGAATACGATAATATCCGCAAATGCAAGGATGATTTTGAAGTTAAATAATTCTTTCACACTAGAACCTAAACTTCCGAAATTAGATGTTTGTCCTAGTACTGGTAAAGTAACGAAGTCATTGTAGAATCCGTAGAACATTACGTTACCAACAAGGATGAACGTTAAGATAAAGTTAATTCCTAGTGCTATATAGTTACGTTTTTTCCCTTTTGCAAATAATGCAAGACCCACAAACAGTAATGATGCTGCTAATGGACTAATGAATAAAATGAATTCTTGCATGAAAGATTCAAGTTTTAAATCGAAGCTAGTGCGTGTAATGATGTAGGTTTTTAGCCATACGGCCAAAGCTACGAATAAAGTGAAACGCACATTTTGAAATTGTGATTTCATGGTTTCTTTCATTCATTTCCACCCTTTCTCTATCAGGCTTGGTCGATTTTGGAGCGAAAAATGTTAAAATAAAAAATACATAGTTTTCTTGGCCATAATTAGAGTTTCTATATTCACCCATATACGACTTTAACTATGCATACCCTTTTTGGTTTCTTGTGCTGCTCATAAGCATAACGTCATTTCTGTATTATACAACAAAATTCATTTCTGAGAAACACTATAACATTTTACATTTTTTGTATGTGATTTGTCACTACCAGAGAAAACTTTAACATTCGTTTATAGGCTCGTCAACTAGAAAATATAACAAAAATAGAAAAGAATGTTAAGCGAAATTGAAAGTTTTTTGGTTGAGAAATATGGAATAGAAATCTTTAAGTGGTTGTCTAGAAAACTATTATATGAAGGAAAACACGAAAAAATTAACGAACACTTGTTCTTTTTGGTTTTGTTTGTTACAATGAAATTTCATTGATAGATTATGTGTAATTTTGATGAACTTTTACTGATAACATAACATATTGTAGCTTATTTCTTTTGAAAAATAGGGAGGCTTTTGAATGAAACAAAAATTTTCAGTTGAAGCGTTTTGGAAGAAAATAAAACATGTTGCGAAGCAGGCAGGGCAGTCGGTAATCTATGCGAGTTTATTGTTGTTTTACGTTTTGCAAAGACCGGATGTTCCAAAACGAGTGAAAATTATTGTAATCGGAGCACTTGCTTATTTCATTGCACCGATTGATGCAATCCCAGATTTAGTTGCTGGAATTGGTTATACGGATGATTTAGGTGCGTTAATGGCCGCACTATTACAAGCATCGATATACGTAAATGAAGAAGTGAAAGATAAGGCACGAGTGAAGTTGGCAGAATGGTTTGGTTCGGATATAGACACATCATTTATCGATCAAAAATTAGATCAATAGGTGAGACCTGTCGGATGACAGGGCGAACGTAAGCGAGGAAGTGCATTATGCCATCAGGAAGAACGCATACGAAAATAAACTTAATATCCCTTCCGGTTGTTTTGTTTATGCTCTTTTCGTATGGATTAACAAATTTTGATTTTTTATTAACTTTTGCAATTGGCTTTTTAGTAGGTACTGCATTTTTAACACCGGATTTAGATACGTACAGTAATGCGTATAATAAATGGGGATTCCTGCGCATTTTTTGGTATCCATATCGGAGCGTAATGCCCCATCGTTCCTTCTTCACACATACGATTATAATTGGTGATATTATTCGTATTGCATACATGTTAATCGTGTTTTCTCCGTTTTTATTCCTATTAAATATAATAGCGTTCGACGGAAATTTAATAGAAATTACGAAGGAATACGAGGTTGAAATTGTAACGTTTGTAATGGGAATTGTTGTGGCGAGTACGCTCCACATTATAGCGGATAAAGCAAATACGCGCCGAAAGAAAATGATGAGAAAAAAGAAGAAACGCAGAAGATAAAAAAACCGTCCCAAAAGGTATTTTGGGACGGTTTTTTTCTTATTAATAGGTAGGTTACTCTTGTCGAATCGCCGATAAAATTTCATTTACGATTATGCGACAGTTTCTTTTTAATCAAACGTTTGTTTAAAACTAAGCTTTCAGTACCTTAATCCCTTTCACGATATTCCAAATGAAGTAGTATAAGCTAATGATTCCGCAAATGCATAAGACGATGATTGCTCCAATTCCAAGTGTTACGTCTGGTTGATCAGATCCGATGCCCATAATTCCTAAAATAACTAATCCAATAAATGAAGCAATGCTTGGAATAATATGTGTCCATAGAGCACGTTTTGCATGTGGTTTCGTTTCAGAATCACCCACAATCCACACGATAATAGGGAATAAGATAGGCGCAAATAATACACTAAAGTATGATAAAGCTGCTAATATTTTGTTTCCGTTCATATATATCACCTCATAAGTAATGTCCGTTGTTATACCTTTAGTATGCAGTAAATTTGGTAAGCTTCCTATCGATTAACATTACAAGAACGTGACGTTTTTGTAAGATTTTCTGTTTAAATGATAAAATTTTCAAAAAAATCTTTTTAAATGAAAATTGGTGTGATAAAATTAATGAAAACGTTTTCGTAGGCGTTTATATTTTTTTAGAATTAAAGGTATGATGACCTGATAGTCTATTGATAAGGTTATATCTATTTAAAAGGGGATTCTTTAGGGGGAGAGAACAATGAACACATGGACACAAGTTTACGATCCGTTCGGTAACATTTGGATTTCGGCAGCAGTCGCACTTATTCCAATCATCTTTTTTTTCTTAGCTTTAGCAGTTTTCCGCATGAAGGGGTATGTGGCAGGATTTATTACAGTTGTATTAACGATTTTGGTGGCTTTATTTGCGTATAAAATGCCATTCACAATGGCAATGGCAGCGACCGGATACGGTTTCTTATACGGATTATGGCCAATTGCGTGGATTATCATTATGTCAGTATTTTTATATAAAATTTCTGTGAAAACAGGTCAATTTGATGTCATTCGTGCATCTGTATTATCCATTACGAATGACCATCGTTTACTCGTTATTTTAATCGGATTTTCATTTGGAGCATTTTTGGAAGGGGCAGCAGGATTTGGTGCACCAGTAGCGATTACGGCAGCGCTTCTTGCAGGTCTTGGGCTAAATCCTTTATATGCAGCAGGTCTTTGTTTAATCGCAAATACTGCACCAGTAGCGTTCGGAGCGATGGGGATTCCGATTACAGTTGCTGGACAAGTAACAGGCATTGATCCACATAAAATTGGACAAATGGCTGGGCATCAATTACCGTTCTTATCTTTATTTGTTCCGTTCTTTATCGTATTTTTAATGGATGGTTTTAAAGGAGTAAGACAAACGTGGCCTGCTTTATTTGTAGCCGGTAGTTCATTTGCAATTACACAGTTTATTACAGCGACGTTTTTAGGGCCAGAACTTCCTGATATTACGTCAGCGCTTGTAAGTTTAGTAAGTTTATCGCTATTCTTAAAAGTTTGGCAGCCGAAAGAAATTTATCAGTCTAAAGAAGCAAATAGTGAAGTAGCAGCAACGACGACATCTATGCCGAAACTAACAGTAGGAAAAGTAGTAAAAGCATGGTCTCCGTTCATTATTTTAACTGTGATGGTAGTCATTTGGAGCCAAAGTTTCTTTAAAGCATTATTCGCTCCAGGTGGTGCTTTAGAAAGTCTCGTATTTAAATTTGAAGTTCCAGGCTTGCACAATTTAGTAATGAAAGCAGAGCCAATTGTAAATAAACCAACACCTTATGAAGCAATCTTGAAATTAGATGTTTTATCAGCGACTGGAACAGCAATTTTAATTGCTTGTATCATTTCTATCTTTATTTTGAAAATGAGTGCAAAAGATGCAGTAGCAACATTTAAAGAAACGTTAAACGAACTAAAAATGCCAATTCTATCTATTGGATTCGTATTAGGATTCGCATTTATCGCAAACTATTCTGGTTTATCTTCTACATTAGCGTTAGCACTTGCAGGAACTGGCGGACTATTCCCGTTCTTCTCACCATTCTTAGGCTGGATTGGGGTATTCTTAACAGGATCAGATACGTCAGCGAACGCACTGTTCTCGAATTTACAAGCAATTACAGCGCAGCAAGTCGGTGTATCTGAAGTGCTTCTCGTTGCAGCAAATACAACGGGCGGTGTAACAGGTAAAATGATTTCTCCGCAATCAATTGCGATTGCTTGTGCGGCAGTTGGACTTGCTGGGAAAGAGTCAGATTTGTTCCGCTTTACATTGAAGCATAGTTTATTCTTCGTTACTATTATTGGGATTATGACGTATGTGCAGGCTTATTATTTGACTTGGATGATTCCGTAAACAAAAAAGAAATAACCTTTGCATTTTTCAGATTATAGGGTATGATGGGAAAGTATTGAAAATTAAATCAGTGATAAACTAGGGGTGCCTAACGTATGCGTAGGCTGAGAGAGAAGCGTGTGAACTTCTTAACCCTTTGGACCTGATCTGGCTCGTACCAGCGTAGGGAAGTTAACGGCTTTACATAATTATGTCTTTATGAGCCAGGTCCTTATTTTTTTATGGACCTGGCTCTTTTTATTTTGGCATACGCTGGCCATATCTCGTCCTTGTCACGAACAGGGGGGCAATAAAGGTTATGAAACAATCTGTTTCTGCAGAGCAAATTGAATTAAAATCGAGTTTACCAGGAAGTAAGAAAGTGTATGTGGATGGGCCACGTGAAGGTATGAAAGTGCCGATGCGCGAGATTGAACAAAGCGATACGAACGGTGTTCAAAATCCGCCAATCCGTGTGTATGATACGAGTGGACCTTATACAGATCCAGAATATAAAGTGGAGCTGGAAAAAGGGATTCCAACGCCGCGCCACTCTTGGACCCTGGGGCGTGGTGATGTAGAAGGATACGAAGGGCGCGAAGTAAAACCAGAGGATGACGGTGTGAAAGTGGCTTCAAAACATACACCTGTTTTCCCGCAAATGGACCGTAAGCCGCTTAGAGCGAAGCAAGGTACAAATGTTTCGCAAATGCATTATGCACGTAATGGCATTATTACGTCTGAGATGGAATATGTTGCGATTCGTGAAGGGCTAGAGCCTGAATTTGTTCGTAAGGAGATTGCAGAAGGTCGTGCGATTTTGCCAGCGAACATTAACCATCCTGAAGCGGAACCGATGATAATTGGACGTAATTTTCACGTAAAGGTAAATGCAAATATCGGAAACTCTGCTGTATCGTCTTCTATTGCAGAAGAAGTAGAGAAGATGACGTGGGCGACTCGCTGGGGTGCAGATACGATTATGGATTTATCTACAGGTAAAAACATTCATACAACACGTGAGTGGATTATTCGTAATGCTCCGGTACCAGTTGGAACTGTGCCAATTTATCAAGCGCTTGAAAAAGTAAACGGAATTGCAGAGGATTTAACGTGGGAGGTATACCGTGATACGTTAATTGAGCAGGCGGAGCAAGGCGTTGATTACTTCACGATTCACGCTGGTGTATTACTTCGTTACATTCCAATTACTGCAAAGCGTATGACAGGTATTGTTTCGCGCGGTGGTTCGATTATGGCGCAGTGGTGTTTATTCCATCATAAAGAAAACTTCCTATATACTCATTTTGAAGAGATTTGTGAAATTATGAAGCAGTACGATGTTTCGTTCTCTCTTGGAGATGGATTACGTCCAGGTTCTATTGCAGATGCAAATGACGAAGCACAGTTTTCTGAGCTTGAAACACTTGGTGAATTAACAAAAATTGCTTGGAAACATGATGTGCAAGTTATGATTGAAGGACCTGGGCATGTACCGATGCATTTAATTAAAGAAAATATGGAGAAAGAACTTGATATTTGTCAGGGCGCGCCGTTCTATACACTTGGGCCGTTAACAACAGATATTGCACCAGGTTATGACCATATCACATCAGCGATTGGTGCTGCGATGATTGGCTGGTTTGGAACGGCGATGCTTTGTTATGTAACACCGAAAGAACATTTAGGTTTACCAAATAAAGATGATGTTCGCGAAGGGGTTATTACGTACAAAATCGCTGCGCATGCAGCCGATCTTGCGAAAGGGCATAAAACGGCTCATCAGCGTGATGATGCACTTTCGAAAGCACGATTTGAATTCCGTTGGCGCGATCAATTTAATTTATCTTTAGATCCTGAACGTGCGATGGAGTATCATGATGAAACGTTGCCAGCAGAAGGGGCGAAAACAGCTCATTTCTGTTCAATGTGTGGCCCGAAGTTTTGTAGTATGAGAATTTCGCATGATATTCGTGAATATGCGAAAGAAAATGATTTAGAAACGACAGAAGCAATTGAAAAAGGAATGAAAGAGAAAGCGGTAGAATTCAAAGAAATTGGTAGTCACTTATATCAATAATACGTTACACCTCGTTACTTGATTGATCACATTGTACCTAACTTAAATATAGAAGAAGCCCCCTTTGCTAAGACGGTAGCAAAGGGGGCTTCTGTTGTCTATAAGGCGAAGAATAATTGTACCCAGTAGTATAAGAGGAATAATGTGACGACTGTTGTGAGTGGGATTACGATGAGAGATACGCTTAAATAATCCTTCCATTTCACTTTAATTTTGTTTTGTCTTAGTATATACATCCAAATGAGGGAAGCTAGCGTACCAATTGGTAACAATAGTGAACCGATGTCACTACCAATGATATTTGCGAGATAGATAGTTTTTAATGTGACTGGATCTAGTCCCATTTCTGTTAATGTGATTGTACCAATCATAAGTGCAGGGTGGTTATTGAAGACGTTAGAGAGGAGGGAAACGAGTCCGCCCATTGCAAAGCTGGCATAGAGTAGATGCTGACTTACAACTGGTTCGAGCCAACTTACAAGTGCCGCTGTTAATCCTGCGTTATGAAGCCCGTAAATAATTACATACATAGAGAAAGCGAAAATTAAAATGTGCCACGGTGTCTTTTTCAAAATATCGACTGGGTTTGTTCGTAAGTAGTACCATCTCCAGATGAGAAGAATGAGTGAACCGAGTACAGCAACAATTTCGATTGGAATCGATAAGAAGGATGCAACGAATAGAAGACAGCGCATAAGGAAGACGAAGCCTAATACTTTTAACATGAATTTTGTACGTTTTTGTTTTGTATCAACAGAATTTTTTCCTTTTAATGGATGGAAGTTTTTCGTGAAAAAAATCTCTTCAATATCATATGAAGAAACAGGTAATCTTTCTGGAAGTTTTTTCTTTAAAACTGTATACATGAGCCATGACATAAACAGTAGTCCTAGTGTTGCAGGTACAAACATCATAGCTGTATGCATATAAAGAGTCATATTAACAATATTTAATGCGATTAAGTTTACGATATTACTTACACCGATTGGTGCACTAGATGCAGTGGCGATTAAAGCACCGCTTAATAAATAAGGGATTTGTTGATGAGGTTTTAATTGAAGGTTTTTCAGAAGTAAAATCAAAATCGGTGTTGTAATTAAAATACTACCGTCGTTATTGAATAAAAGAGTCATAAGAAAACATAATAATTGAATATACCAGTATAAACGGCGACCGGAGCCCTTTGCTAAATTTGCAAGTTTTGCTGCGGACCAGTGGAAGAAGCCGAAGCTTTCTAATATAACCGCCATAACGATGGTCGCTAATATTGTTATGGAGGCACCGCCGATTTTACTTATAATGTCCATGACGTCTGGTTTTGATACAAGTCCAGTAATGAGGATAATGCCAGCGCCGACTGCTGCCGGCCATGCCTCATTTAAGCCACGGGGTCGCCAAAAGACAACAATCATCGTTAAGAAGAATACAATAATAGTAATCCATATTTCAATGCTCATATTTAACCTACCTTTCTATTTTCCCTTGAACAAATGTAGCTTGTCTCAAGTTTATATTGCTAGTATATTCAGCAGGAAATAAGAAGAACTAGGCGTATAATGGAATGATGTGAATATGTGTTTTTTGAGCTATAGGACAAGTATCATTGGTAGTGTAATAACTATTAGGAGAGACGTCTAATAAATGAGGGGCATTCTATGTACGAATGCCCCTCATTTATCCCTCTATTTGCGGACAGTAAGACTCCCACCTAAAAACTCGGCTGGAGCAAAGAAGTTAGATGGGAGCCCTGCTGCCCGTAAACGCCCGATTGGTGAAGGCTAATAATCAGTGGGGGATGAAAAAACCCCCACTGATTAAAGTTTCACTTTATTATTTTTCCTTCAAAAAAGTTCGATCCTTCAAGAATAAATTCCAGAAGAAAATGAATCCGGGTAGTAAAATTGCAATCCCGATTGCGTAAAGAATAAGAAGTGCATAGAATGTTTCGACCGTCGTAAAGCTTGTAAATACAGTTACGTCCGGGTAAATGATATACGGTAAATGGGCGACGCCGTAAGCGTAGCTTGCAAATGCATATTGAGCGACGACAGCTAAAACTGCAATGCGAGGGAAGCCTAGTGTGCTGTACTTCTTATTTGTCCACCAAAGGGAGGAATATCCGATAACAAATAAAATGATAGAGACTGTAAACCATGGGAATTGCTTTATTAGTCCTTGCATAAGCCAGTGTGTTTCAGGGTCCATTACAACGAGAGCGATAATAGCAGTCACGAGCGTTGCAGGACCAAGTATGATGGCATTTCTCCTATAAATTCGGTACGTATCTTCAGAACCTTGTTCCCTAGCAAAATCAGCAAGAAAGAGAGATGATAGAAATAGTTCCGAAGTTAGTCCAAAGAGCATATAACAATAAATAACGGGACTAGAAAGAAGTTTTCCGTAAAGGAGCACTTCTTTTCCTTCAGACATCGTAATATAGGCACCTTCTGTAACGGGTAGAACGGTAATTAATAGAGCTGGGATTAAGAGCCCTGTAATACCTGAAATAATCCGAAGAAGGTGTTGGTACTTTGGTAGGGAGTAAGCAAATACCATAAATGTACTGCGAATCGCAACGAGTACTAAAATTAACATAACTGGTACAAACATAACCGTTGCCAGGGTAAAGGCTGCTTTCGGAAAGAAACCGAGAAAAGCGACAACGACAAAGACAAGAAACGTATTTGTTACTTCCCAAGTTGGTGATAAGTACCGATTAGCAAGCTTGGCAGCAAGCGTCGGGTGTTTAGCGTATACCATGCCCCAAAAACCAGCCCCAAAATCAATAGACCCTAGTATGCTATATACGAAAATAAGAGCCCATAAGATGATGATTGCAATGCTTTCCTCATGCACGAGAATCGCCTCCTTCGTGATGTAAATCATTCTTTAACGGATGTTTCTTAAAGAATGTCCGTAGTACAAAGACTGTTAAAATACCGAGTCCAATATATAAAATGATGAATAAAACAAATAAAGGACCGACGAAATCAGCGCGTGTAGAAGCATCGACCGTACGTTGCATGCCATAAATTGTCCATGGCTGACGACCACTACAACTAAAAATCCATCCGAATTCAATACCGAGCAACATAACGGGTCCACATGCGGCAGCTCCCCAAAGAAGCCACTTCGGTAACTCTACTCCTTTTTTTCGGTAAACAAAGTGCCAATATAAGAGGGCAATAGCTGCAACTGCAAAGGTAAAGGCAGCAGTGCCGACCATTAAGTTGAACAGTGTATGTGTGTAAAATGGTGGCCACGTTTCTTGCGGGAATTCCTTTAGACCTTTTACAACGGTGCTAGGGTCTAGTCCCACTAATAAGCTAAGCATGTTCGGAATTTCAAGGGCATAGTTTAGTTCAAGTGTGTTAGGATCCACAACCCCGCCAAGCGATAACGGAGCGTGGGATGTCGTTTCAAACAAAGCTTCAGCAGATGCTAGTTTTTCAGGTGAATGTTTATGTAAGGCAATAGCAGATTCGTGTCCTGAAAGCCACATCGTAGCACCTGTGATAAATGTAACGACAAGCCCTAACAGTAATCCTTTTTTATGGTAAGCAATTTCACGCGTACTTAAATTTTTCTTTAATAATTTAAATCCAGCGATAGAAGCGATAACAGCTGCTCCAGTTGTATAGGCTGTAATAACGACATGGAATGCACTTGTGCCAAAGCTTGGATTAAAGAAAGCTTTCCACGGATCAACGTTAAAAACTGAGCCATCTGGCCCCATTGAAAAGCCCGCAGGTGTGTTCATCCATGTATTTGCTGATGTAATAAGCACGGCGGATGCAGTGGCACCAATCATAACGAAAAATAGCGAGATTAATCTCATAACTGGAGGTAGTTTATCAGCTGCATATACATAAATAGACATGAATAAAGCCTCTAAAAAGAAGGCGAAAATCTCAATTTGAAACGGAACGGAAATAACTTGACCAACAATTTTGGCGAAACCAGGCCAAAGAAGTGAAATTTGTACACCAACAATTGTTCCAGTTGGAATTGCTACACCGAGAAGGATAGCAAAAGCCTTTGTCCATCTTTTTGCCATAATGGCATAGTCGGAATCTTTCTTCCAGTGATAGAGTATTTCACTTATAAAAATCATTAAAGAAAGCCCAACTCCAAGCGTTGCAAAGATAATGTGGAATGCTAATGAAGAACCAAAAAATGCCCTTGCTAATGTTACGGTATCCATATGTATACTCCTCTTCTTTTTGCCATTATTTTCTGATTGAATTGGAAGATTTATTCAAAAAACTGCCAAAAATATATATGTATTTAAAAAATGAGTATGGTAATATAATGTTGAAATATTCCCAAAAGAAAGAAATTAAAATTTGATAATATTTTGTTTGTTTTTTATGGCTGAATCTTTTATAATCTTTTATGCGAACGTAAGTTCTATTTCCGGGATGAAGAAGTTTATGTGAAATGGAGAGGGTGTTTTATGTATCCTGAAGTCATTAAAAAGATGGCATTTTCAAGAGAGCATAGAGATTTATTATTAAAGTTGTATAATAAAGAAATTACGCGTCGTGAATATGATCGACTTGTGGAATCGCTATATAGACCTTCTAAAGAGGTTTGCGAAGGATAAGGTGGGAGAGACAATCTAACGGATTGTCTTTTTTAAATTTTCGTATGTTCTGTTAAAATTAAGGTTAGCCTTAATAGGGAGGTGAAAAGCTTGCGGAAACGTTTATATATAGGGTTTGGAGTTGTTTTCTTAATCGTATTAGGCGGAATTGTATTTTGGTCGGCTTTACAAGGAAACCGTACGGAGCATTTTATTTTAAGGCATATGGTAAATGAAAATGGAACACTTGCAACGTATCGCTTAGAGGATACAAAGGCAGGAACGGGTGAAGCGAAGGGCCGTGAAGCTTTATCAGAATCGGCAGGACTATGGTTACAATATACGCTTGATAAAGATGATCAGTCGCTATTTGATGAACAAGTAAAGGTCATTCAAAATAATTTTGTACATAAGGAACACATCGTTTTATGGAAAATCTCTGAAAAGGGAGAAATGCAGTCAGCCACAAATGCACTTATAGATGATCTTCGTATTATTGAACAATTATATCGTGCTTATGAAATGTATAAGGAAGATCGCTATAAAAACCTTGCAGATCAATTGAGCAATGCTGTACTTCGTTATAATAAAAAAGATAATTATTACGTGGATTATTATGATGCAGATGCAGGGAAACAAAATAACTTTGCAACAACATCTTACATAAATCCGCATGCATTCTCTTATATGAAAAAGTATGGGAAAATTTCTGCACAGCAGTATCAGGAAGTTGTTCAGTTTTTAGCGGATTATCCGAGAAACGACTGGGCATTCCCGAAAGAGTATAAAGATGATGGGACATTTACGTACGATAAAGAAGTGAATCTTATTGATCAATCATACGTTGCTTATCATCGCAGTTTAGGCGGTCTTTCATCAGATGCTTATTTGGAATTTATAAAGAAGAAATTTCGCGAAGACGGAAAGTTATACGGACGTTATAACTTAGAAACGGGAAAACAAGCTGTGAACTATGAATCACCAGCATCTTACGGATTAACAATTTTGTACGTACTACAAACAGGTGATACAAAGTTTGCGAAGGAATTGTATGAGCGGATGACTACATTCCGAAATGATAATGTATTTAGTAGATATTATGGTGGATATGTAACAGGTGAGAATAATAATACACATATTTTTGATAACGTATTACCGCTTTTAGCTGAAATAGAATTGGAGAAGAGTAAAAAATAGAGTGCCACCCTAGGGGTGGCACTTTTTGCTTATTTCTTTTCCATTACCGCAAAGTAATTGTTTTCATTATCAGCAAAGTTGAATGCTCTACCAGTAGGTAAATCTACAACTTGTCCAACCGTAACGTTTTTCTCAGAAAGATCTTTATACAGTTGATCTAAGTTATTAGAGAAGAACATAAGTGAAGGAGTATTTAAGTTTAATTCAGGTTGCATCTTCGCAATTAACGCCTTATCGTGAAGGACAATGCTTGTTCCAGCTTCTTTTGCCAGCGCAATTTCAATCCAGCGAAATCCTTGTCCGTTATTTTCTTCCGCAACGATTTGGAATCCTACTGTTTCTGTCCAAAATTGTACTGATTCATCTTGGTTATTTACATATAACATAATTTGTCCAATTTGATTAATCATAGGTGTCTCCTGCTTTCTTTTCTTATATGTGTATTATTATATCAAATATATGGTTTAAATACTTTTTCATGGTTTTTTCGAATGGCAATCTTCGCCCATTTCATATTTGTCGTAGGGGAAGGCCCTGTAACCCATGTATGAAATGGTAGTGTACTGCAAATGACCATTGTGAATATAGAAAGTACGGCTGTTACTGAAAATAGTAATAGACTATATATTATTGTGTTTTCTTGTAGTGCAAATAGAGAAAGAAATTTTGTGCCTATATGTAAAAAGAAAAAGTGGGCTAAATAGGCGCCGTACGTATAGTTTCCGATAAATTTTAACGTTTTATATAATAAGCCTCTTCGTTTTACAATCATAATAGATAACACGTACAGTATCATAATTTCGCATACGATATATAGAAACATAGATGGTTTTAAATAGGTAGAAACGGTTAAATGAATAGAATTGGCGCCGTAAAAACTAAATAACTCATAATTGATGAATAAAAATAAGATGAAAAATAGTATTGTGATAAGCGGAATATGTTTCATGACAAATATACGCCAAGTTTGTAATGCTACAGCAGCTATTCCTCCCATGACGAAATAGAATGAGTAGAAGAAGAAGGAACGATCTGTATAATGTAAAATGGTTGAACTAGTCAGTTTCTCTCCATTAAAAATGTAGTGAGAAGAGTACCACATTAAGAAGAAATATAGACAAGCGAAAATGGTCATATATTTATATATGTCTTTTTTATTTTCTGTTCGTTTTTGAAACCAATAAAATAGTGTGCATAGTAACGGGAACAATAAGTGAATTTGGAACATCATAATCACGTACCAAAGATGAGGTGCAGCCGTTCCGAGTAATAAATTTTTTATTCCGCCTTGTAGTGTAATGATATCGTTTGTTGTTACTAGATAAAGAATAGACCAGAAGAAATAAGGGATGAGTAAATGTGTGGCTTTTTCATAAATATATTCTTTGTAAACGAGTTGCTTCGTATATTGCCGAATTAAATGGAAGCCGACGATAAATATGAATGCAGGTGCTGAAAATTTTGCAAGATTAAATAGCATGCCCATAATGAGGGATTGCTCGAGTAAGACACTGCCTTGATTCATTGTATATAATAAGGAACTTTGCAAAACGACAGCAAGAAATGCAATGCTTTGCAAAACTTTAAATTCTGGTGCGCTTTGTGTCATTGTGTCCATCTCCTTTTCCATACATGATTATAGTACGGAGAAAGGATAAAAGGTGTGGAATATTTGTGAAGGTTATAACAAATTTGTGGCGGGATGGAATTATACTAACGGTTTTGCTAATATATCTATCGTAATTTCAAATATAGCAACGATTTTTCCGATATATCTATCACAACTTTAAATATAGCAACGATTTTTCCGATATATCTATCACAACTTTAAATATAGCAACGATTTTTCCAATATATCGATTCACTGACAAATGACAACAAAAAAGAGGATGCTCAAAGCGAGCATCCTCTTTCTATATATTAAGCAAATTTATTTTTGATCCAGTTTTTACCTTCTACAAGACGAGCTGTCATTACGGCACAAGCGTTATCTCCTGTTACGTTTAACACTGTTGCAGGAGGATCGATGATTGTACTAATTGCTGCGATAATTGGCAATGCTTCTGGTGGGAATCCGTATAGAGAAACGATTAACATTTCACCAATCATACCTCCGCCCGGAATAGCACTCATTACTGTTCCTACTAATAGAGAAACAACAAGTGCAATTGCTAATGTTTTCGGTCCTTCGAATTCCATGTTGAAAATACCGAATAAGAAAGAAATTTTTAATACCCCGCCTAAAACAGATCCGTCTTTATGAAGTGTAGATCCAAGAAGGACAACTGTTTCACGAACGTCAGAAGAAATACCCATTTTCTTCGTTGCTTCTAAGTTCGCTGGAATACTTGCGGCACTACTACAAGTTGCAAGTGATGTAACTGTAGGAGAGACCATGTTCTTCCAAAATACTTGTACACCTTGTTTGCGACCTGCAAGGTACGCATAGAATGTAAAGAATACAAAGAAGTAAATAAGAGAAGCCGGATAGTATACCATTGCTGCTCGGAAGTAAGTTCCAAGAAGTTGTGGTCCGAATTCACCAACTAATGCTGCGAAGTAGGCAGCTAGTCCGATTGGAGCGTAGTACATAATGAAAGATACAACTTTCATTGAAATTTCTGCACCAGCTTGTAAGAATGTAGCGAATGGTTTTCCTTTTTCACCAACTGCTGAAGTTGCAACCCCCATTAAGATAGAGAAGAAAATAAGAGCTAGCATGTTCTCACGAGATAGTAACTTTGAAAAGTCGGATACTGTTAGGATACCGACAATTTGATCAGCAACACTAACTGCTTTTTCAGCGCTATCAGGCTTCGTTAGTTCTAATACAACACCTTGTGCTGGCGGGAATACTTTCACAATAATAATCATAAAAATAGCAGCTAAAATACTTGTAAATAAGAAAGTTCCAGCCATACTAGACATAATTTTACCGAAACGTTTTAATCCATCCATATTAGCAATAGATGACGCGATGCTAAAGAACACTAACGGTACAACAATCGTAAACATTAAGTTTAAGAAAATGTCACCAAGCGGCTTTAAAGCAACTGCATCGGCACCCATGAAATAACCAATGAAACCACCAATTAGGATAGAAGATAATAAAATAAGCGGAAAGCGATATGCCTTCATAAATATACCCTCCTATCGATTATAAAAAAAATCATACTGAATCATTATAGCGAGTTAGAGACTTCTTTACTAGGAAAATACGGATAGATGGAATAGCGTGAAAACCGAGAAATTTTTGTTTTTAAGCTCGGCATACAGTTAGAAATCTAGACATATATATTTGTAACCTAGTGGTGGCAAGGTATGCACCATAACTTAGGTTTAGAAAAAGAGGGAGGGGAAACAGGATGAATATTTTGCTTTGCTGTGCAGCGGGAATGTCTTCCAGTTTGATAGTTACAAAAATGGAGAAAGCGGCACAGGCAAGGGGGATAGAGGTAAAGATTTGGGCTGTATCAGGTTCAGAAGTGCGAAATCATATCGATGATGCAGATGTACTTTTACTTGGACCGCAAGTACGTTATTTATTACCGAAAATGAAAGAATTATGTAAGGAGAAAGGAATACCTGTTGATGTCATTCAATCTGTCCATTATGGGCTTTGTAATGGAGAAGCTATCTTACAAGCAGCTTTGTCAATGAAACCATGAGGAGAGTGGGATAGATGATAAAGTTTTTAGAGAAATATGTGATGCCAGTGGCAGGGAAGGTTGCAGAGCAGAGGCATTTGCAAGCGATTCGTGATGGAATTATTTTGACGATGCCTTTCTTGATTATTGGATCTTTCTTTCTAATTATTAGTGCTTTACCCATACCAGGGTATAATGATTTTATGGCAGGATTGTTTGGGGAGAGTTGGCAAAAGGCTTTGGGGTATCCAGTTAGCGCAACATTTAATATAATGTCTTTAATAGCTGTTTTTGGAATCGCTTACAGGCTTGGTGAGTATTATAAAGTGGATGCTTTAGCATCTGGTGCATTATCACTTGTATCATTTTTGCTTGCAACACCGTTCCAGGTTATGTATATGATGCCAAATACAAAGGAAAGTGTACTTGTAGATGGGGTTATACCAGCTGCGCTAATGGGAAGCCAAGGTTTGTTTGTGGCGATGATTATTGCAATTATATCTACTGAAATTTATAGATTTATTGTGCAAAAAAAGATGATTATAAAAATGCCAGAGACAGTTCCACCAGCAGTAACACGTTCATTTGCTGCGCTTATTCCAGGTTTTATTGTTGTGACGGTTGTTTGGATCATTAGATTGATTTTTGAACATACGACTTTCGGTAGCATTCATAATGTTGTAGGGAAACTTCTGCAAGAACCACTTAGTGCACTTGGTGCGAGTCTTTGGGGCGCGGTAATAGCCGTTATTATTGTCCATGTACTTTGGGCGTGTGGAATTCATGGCGCTGCAATTGTTGGTGGTGTAATGAGCCCGGTTTGGTTGTCGTTAATGGACCAAAACCGAGTTGCTTTTCAGGCTGGGCAAGATGTACCGAATACGGTTACTGCGCAGTTCTTTGACTTATGGATTTATATGGGCGGTTCTGGTACAACACTTGCTTTAGTTGTAGGAATGTTATTATTTGCGCGAAGTCAGCAATTGAAAAGTTTAGGACGATTGTCGATTGCACCTGGTATTTTTAATATTAATGAAATGGTGACTTTCGGAATGCCGATTGTAATGAACCCACTTTTACTTATTCCATTTATATTGGTGCCAGTCGTATTAACGGTTGTTTCTTATTTTGCGATGGAATGGGGATGGGTTGCACGTCCGAGTGGAGCTGCTGTACCTTGGACCACACCTATTCTTTTTAGTGGATATTTAGGATCAGGTGGGAAAATTTCAGGGGTTGTTTTGCAACTCGTTAACTTTGCGCTTGCATTCTTTATTTACTTGCCATTCTTAAAAATATGGGATAAACAAAAAGTAGCGGAAGAAAAGGGGGAGTAAAGAACTAAAATGGATACGATAGAGACGAAAGCTTTTCATTTAATTTTGCATGGGGGAAATGCGAGAAGCTGTTCAATGGAAGCAATTGATTGCGCAAAGCGCGGTGAATTTCAGGAAGCGGAAGCTAAACTACAAGAAGCTTTAAATGAATTGCAAGAGGCGCACCGCTTACAAACGGAGCTCATACAGAAAGAAGCTGGCGGGGAAAAGACAGAAGTTAGCCTTTTGATGGTACATGCGCAAGATCATTTAATGAACGCAATTACAGTGAAGGAATTGGCGAGTGAATTTGTAGAATTATATAGGAAGATGTCAGTAGCTGAATGAACCTTGCGCATGCAAGGTTTTTTTATGTTTTTAAAAGAGACAGTTATGACGAAAAGAGGGCTACTTACGCAGGATTGCATGTGTTATTTCCAAGTTTATATAAAAATTAAAATGTAAAGTGAGCTTCATTATATGGTTTTTGCTGACTTTATATTGGAAACGAAAAATAGCAAAATTAAATCATCAATTAAGATAAAGTGAAACTTTAATCAGTGGGGGTTTTGTTCATCCCCCACTGATTATTAGCCTTCACCAATCGGGCGTTTACGGGCAGTGGATCTCCCACCTAACTTCTTTGCTCCAGCCGAATTTTGAGGTGGGAGTTTTACTGCCCGTTAATGCGGGGTGAATAGACTATGTATGTGTGCTTACCATCAGTGGAGTGTTATAAGTTCCACTGATGGTATTTTTATATTAACAAGCCTCCTTCTTCATGGGGAAATGGGGATGATAACTAATCGATAGTAATAAATTCTCCTACACCACGAATTAATTTTTTTATATGCATACGTTCTGGTTTTAATACGCTTATTATAGAATCAATGGCTTTTTGAGGATCAACAGATGTGCCGCAAGTATAACAATCAATTGCTGCAAATTTCTTTTCAGGATAAGTGTGAATAGAGAGATGGCTTTCTGATAATAAAATTAATACCGTAACTCCATATGGGTGGAATTCCTTGTTACTTACATTTAAAACGTGGGCACCAGAGCGATTCGCAGCGGCAACTAAATGATGCTCTAAAAAATGAAGATCATTTAATAGAGAAAAATCCACGCCCCATAAATCTACTATTATATGACGCCCAAACGTAGAATATTCCATATATTTGTACCCTCCTTGTCAAAACTCCATTTCTTTTTGATAGCAATGATGTAGGGTAAGGTCAGATTCTAAATTTAAAACGGCATTATTGCGGTGCTCTAAATGTTCTTCTTTAAATTGAAATAAAGGAGTAAGAAGAGAAGGTAATGTTCGAGGGGATGGTACTACGTAAAATTGTTCAATTTGATTGAGTACAAACGAGGAGTTAGCAGCAATATGAAATCCCCAGTCAGTTCCGAAAGAAGGAACAATTGTATGATAGCTTTTTACAGTTAATCCGGCATGTTCAATTGTGTTACCGATACCCCAATATACAAGAGGTGCATCAGCAGGTGAATTAGATTGGCAAACAAATGCGCCATCTTCTGTTAGGAACGTAGCTATAAGGGCAAAGAGTTCACTTGTATACAAAGTACTTAATAACTCTGTCGCTGGATCCGGAAAATCAATAATAATTACATCATATAAAGAGGAAGGAGATTTCAGAAATTCTTTTGCGTCACATACATGTACATTTGCACGATCATCAAAAAATGCCTGTTGATTTAAAGAAACTAATTCTGGAACATTGCGAGCCATCTTAATCATTTCTTCGTCTAAGTCGACGAGGTCTACATGAAGAACCGTTTCATATTTTAAAACCTCTCTTAAAGCAAGACCATCACCACCACCTAATATGAGAACACGCTTTGGATCTATTACCTTTGACATAATTGGATGAACAAGTGCTTCATGATAGATTTGCTCATCGACGGAACTAAATTGTAGCTGCTTATCCAAATATAGACGAATATCGCTTACTTGGAGTAAATTAATGTTTTGATAATTGCTTTTTTCTTCAAATAAACTTGTATGTTCGCCAGCTTGTATTTCTTTTAGCGAAATTTCATCCCATACATCTAAGCTGTGCGAATCTGTGGGTACTATTATTACATTTTCCGATTGTACTTGCTTATCGTCTTCGTCCTCATCCTCGTCCTGTTTATCTTGCTTGTCTTGTTTATCTTGCTTGTCTTGTTTATCTGGTTTATCTGGTTTGTCTTGTTTATCTTGCTTGTCTTGTTTATCTTGCTTGTCTTGTTTATCTTGCTTGTCTTGTTTATCTTGCTTGTCTTGTTTATCTGGTTTGTCCTGTTTGTCTGGTTTACCTGGTTTGTCTTGCTTGTCTTGTTTATCCTGTTTGTCTGGTTTACCTGGTTTGTCTTGTTTATCTTGTTTATCTTGTTTATCTGGTTTGTCCTGTTTGTCTTGTTTATCTTGCTTGTCTGGTTTACCTGGTTTGTCTTGTTTATCTTGCTTGTCTGGTTTGTCTTGTTTATCTTGCTTGTCTGGTTTACCTGGTTTACCTGGTTTATCTGGTTTGTCCTGTTTGTCCTGTTTGTCCTGTTTGTCCTGTTTGTCCTGTTTGTCCTGTTTGTCCTGTTTGTCCTGTTTGTCCTGTTTGTCCTGTTTGTCCTGTTTGTCCTGTTTGTCCTGTTTGTCCTGTTTGTCCTGTTTGTCCTGTTTGTCCTGTTTGTCCTGTTTGTCCTGTTTGTCCTGTTTGTCTTGTTTATCTTGCTTGTCTTGTTTATCTTGCTTGTTTTGTTTATCTTGCTTGTTTTGTTTATCTTGCTTATCTTGTTTGTCTTGCGTATCTTCAGTGTCCTGGTTGTCTAGTTTATACGTGTTTGAATCTAGTTCAGAACCCTCTTCATGTTTATACCATTTATTTTGAAACTGTATTCTATAAATTTTCATTCTATTCTTTTTTCTATGCTTTGGCATTGGAATCCCCTTTCGAAATACTTTATTTTATTCTATTCTATGTAATTTAATAGAGTTTGACTGGACAATAGTTAGACGAGTGTCTTGAATAGGTATTTGTTTTTGATTTGAGTCGAAATATTATAGTTTTCGTTATTATATTTTCACGCTTTAAAAAAATTTAGTGTTTTTTTGTTTTAAATACAACTAGACAACTAAACACTAATCTATTTTCATACAGTTATGTGTTAAAAGCGTGTTGTTTTATAACACACTGTGTGTTTTTCGGGTGACACACTAATTGAAAACGGTAACACACAAGTGGATTGCTCGAAAAAACGCTGATTTTAGGCGTTTTAAAAAGTTGGCACGCTAATTGCATTAATAAATAGCGTAAAGAAAAATAAAAAACATAAATTTTTTATACCACACAAGGGGGATTTATAAATGAATATTTTATTATGTTGTTCAGCAGGGATGTCTACAAGTTTACTAGTTACAAAAATGGAAGCGGCTGCAAAGGCTCGCGGTCTAGAAGGTAAGATTTGGGCTGTATCTGGGGATGCAGTAAAAAACAATATCGATCAAGCAGACGTACTATTATTAGGACCGCAAGTTCGTTACATGCTTTCTACAATGAAAACGCTTGCTGATGAAAAGAGCGTTGGAATCGATGTTATTAACCCAATGCACTACGGCATGATGAATGGAGAAGCAGTTTTAGATCACGCATTAACACTTAAAAAATAATTAGGGGGGAAGCGAAATGCAAAAATTTATTGCATTTATGGAGAAATATTTAGTTCCAGTCGCAGGAAGAATCGGATCACAGCGCCATTTAGTTGCGATTCGTGATGGTTTTATCGCAGTTATGCCTCTTATTTTAGTTGGATCATTTGCAATACTTATTAATAACTTGCCAGTGGATGCATTCCAAAAATTTATGAAGGGTGCATTCGGGGACGTTTGGAAAGATATCGGCGGTGGTATGTGGGCAGGTTCCTTCGCTATACTCGCCCTCATAACCGCAGTTGGGATAAGTTACAATTTAGCGAAATCTTACGGCATTGACGCGTTGTCAGCAGCAATTATTACATTCGGTGCATTAATTATTATATCTCCGACAACGCCAAAAGAAGGCGGTATTGATTTAGCTTGGACAGGATCACAAGGTTTATTCGTTTCTATCATTGTAGCTCTTCTTGTCACAGAGGCATTTAGGTTCTTTGTTCAAAGGGATATTACAATTAAAATGCCAGATGGTGTTCCACCAGCAGTAATGAAGTCATTTGCAGCGTTAGTTCCAGCATTCGTTATTTTAATTGTAACAGCAAGTATTCAATTAGCAGTGAAATTAGCAGGTACAAGTATTCATAAAATCGTATTTGAAACAATTCAAGTACCATTACAAGGTTTAGCAGGTACATTACCAAGTGCAATTATTGTAGCGTTACTTATTCATGTATTATGGTTCTTCGGATTACATGGTCCGAATATTATTGGGGGTATTATTGACCCAATCTATTTACCAGCATTAGAAAAAAATATGAACTTATTTAAAGATGGTATGTCTGCATATGACGTACCGAATATTTTTACAAAACCATTCTTTGATGTATATGTTTACATCGGTGGATCAGGTGCGACATTAGCATTTTTAGTAGCAGTAATGCTTGTTGCGAAAAGTGCACAGCTTCGTGGTGTAGGCCGTGTATCTATCGGTCCTGGTTTCTTCAATATTAACGAGCCAGTTATTTTCGGTACACCAATTGTATTAAATCCAGCTTTAATCATTCCATTCGTACTTACACCAGTTGTATTAGTTATTACTTCTTATACAGCAATTTCCTTAGGCTGGGTACCAAAAACAGTTGCTTTAGTTCCGTGGACAATGCCACCAATTTTTAGTGGTTATCTTGTATCGGGCGGAAGCATCGCTGGTGCTGCATTGCAGCTAGTAAACTTTGCAATCGCGGTAGTAATTTACTATCCATTCGTATTAATGTGTGACCGTACGTACGTACAAGCGTCAAAAGATGCTGCAAAAGGAAACGACAATTCAGTATCACTTTAAAAAGTATTGTTCTGGCGAGTTGTATAGCTCGTCAGAACAATCACCTTTATATCATGTTCAAAAAGATGAGACCCATCTACAAGAACACCAAACTATCATTAATAAAATAATAATTTAATAGACATGTTCAAACTGAAGGGGTATTTAAATCGGTTGAACCATAATAGAGAGGGCGGTAATTATGATGACTACAGCAGAACAAATTCCATTCCAATTGATTTTAAATAGTGGTAATGCACGAAGCTTTGCAATGGAGGCACTTCAATTTGCCAAACAGGGGAAAATGACAGAAGCAGATGAAGCGATGGTAAAGGCGAAAGAAGCGATTAATGAAGCGCATCATTTCCAAACAGAGCTCATACAATCAGAAGCAAGAGGGGAAAAAACAGAGATTAGTGTTCTTTTAATTCATGCACAAGATCATTTAATGAATGCGATTACAGTAAAAGAATTAGCAGCAGAATTTATTGACCTTTATAAAAAGCTAGAAGCGAAAGGGGAATAAAGCATGACTGGAATTAAAATTGCTACAATCGGCGGTGGCTCTAGTTATACACCAGAGTTAATTGAAGGATTTATTAAACGTTATGATGAGCTTCCTGTTCGTGAAATTTGGTTAGTAGATATTGAGGCAGGAAAAGAGAAGTTAGAAATCGTTGGTGACTTAGCGAAACGTATGGTGAAAAAATCAGGTTTACCAATTGATATTCATTTAACACTTGATCGCCGTGAGGCATTAAAGGGTGCTGACTTCGTAACAACGCAGCTTCGCGTTGGTTTATTAGAAGCTCGTGCAAAAGATGAAGCAATTCCATTAAAATATGATGTAATTGGTCAGGAAACGAATGGTCCTGGTGGTTTATTTAAAGCACTGAGAACGATTCCTGTTATTTTAGATATTTGTAAGGACATGGAGGAACTATGTCCAAATGCATGGCTTATTAACTTCGCAAACCCAGCAGGTATGGTAACAGAAGCTGTACTTCGCTACACGAACATTCAACGAGTAGTTGGTCTATGTAACGTTCCAATCGGAATTCGTATGGGTCTTGCAAGATTACTTGAAGTAGATGCAAGCCGTGTCCACGTTGATTTCGCTGGTTTAAATCATATGGTATACGGATTAGATGTATACTTAGATGGAGTAAGCGTAATGGACCGTGTACTAGAACTTGTGACAGATCCAGAAAAGCAAATTACGATGGAAAACATTGCTGCGCTTAACTGGGAGCCAGATTTCATTCGTGGTCTTCGCGCTATTCCGTGTCCATACCATCGTTACTACTATAAAACACGTGAAATGTTAGAAGAAGAGAAAGAAGCTTCGATTGAAAAAGGTACACGTGCAGAAGTAGTAAAACAATTAGAAGATGATTTATTTGAGTTATATAAAGACCCGAATTTAGATATTAAGCCACCACAATTAGAAAAACGTGGCGGAGCTTATTATAGTGACGCAGCATGTAGCTTAATTACGTCTATTTACAATAATAAAGGTGATATCCAGCCTGTTAATACACGAAACAACGGGACAATTGCAAGCTTGCCACATGATTCGGCTGTTGAAGTGAACTGTATTATTACGAAAGAAGGTCCAAAACCAATTGCGGTTGGAGATCTTCCAGTACCAGTTCGCGGTTTAGTACAGCAAATTAAATCATTTGAGCGCACAACAATTGAAGCTGCTATTACAGGGGATTATCATAAGGCGCTGCTTGCTATGACAATTAACCCACTTGTACCATCAGATAAAGTTGCAAAACAAATTTTAGATGAAATGTTGGAAGCACATAAAGAACATCTTCCACAATTCTTTAAGAAGATAGAGAAATAAAGCGGCGCTATTTAGCCCGCTTTTTTAATTCTAGTAGGAGGTATTACGATGATTAAGTTAATTGTAAATGCAGATGATTTCGGTCTTACGGAAGGTACAAATTACGGAATTATTGATGGACATAAAAACGGGCTTGTAAATTCAACGACGATGATGATGAATATGCCAGGGACAGAGCATGCCGTAAGTTTAGCGAAAGAGTATAAAACGTTAGGAGTAGGGGTGCATCTCGTATTAACGGCAGGAGAACCGCTTCTTAAAGACGTTCCATCACTTGTGAGTAGCGATGGATTGTTTCATAAACAACGTGTTGTATGGGAAGGCAATATAAATCCAGAAGAGGTTGAAGGAGAGTGGACGGCTCAAATTGAGAAATTTTTGTCTTACGGTTTAACACCAACTCATTTAGATAGTCATCATCACGTGCATGGATTACCGCTTTTACACGACGTTCTTGAGAGCTTAGCAAGTAAATATAATGTTCCGATTCGTCGTTGTGAGGAAGAGCGAGCGGTGCACCCATTTTCAGATGTGTTTTACAGTGATTTTTACGCTGACGGTGTAACGGAAGATTACTTTGTGAAGTTAAAAGAAAGAGTACAGGACGAGCAAACGGTAGAAATTATGGTGCATCCAGCTTATATTGACCCAGAGCTTGTGAAGCGTTCTTCTTACGTAATGGATCGCGTGAAAGAGTTGCGTATTTTAACGGAGAGCGAGTTGCCTGAGGGAATGGAGCTTGTGAAGTTTTAATAGGAAAACGACGGCTAAATGGGGCCGTCGTTTTTTGTGCTTACAAAATGGATAGAACATATCCACCGAAGGCTCCGAGTATAACGATAACCCAAGGTGGTGTTTTCCAAAAAGCGAGTAAGCAAAATAGAAGAGAAGCAAAAACGAAATCTACAGAATTCATAATTGTACTCGTCCAAATTGGATCATAAAAAGCTGCAAGTAAAATGCCGACAACGGCTGCGTTTACTCCAAGTAGTGCACCTTGTATGTAAGATACTCTCCTTACACTGTCCCAAAATGGTAAAACGCCAACAACGAGCAGGAAGGCAGGAAGAAAGATAGCGATCGTTGCAACAACTGCTCCGGCGGTTCCATTTAGCACTGCTCCTATATAAGAAGCGAATGTAAATAGTGGCCCTGGCACTGCTTGTGTTAATCCGTATCCAGCTAGAAATTGTTCTTTTGTCATCATCCCGTTTTGTACAAACTCACTTTCAAGAAGAGGAAGTACGACGTGCCCTCCTCCGAATACAAGTGCACCAGAGCGATAGAAGCTGTCAAATAAAGAGATGAAATAAGAGTACGGTCGTAACATTGGTAGCAGTATTAATAGCCCGAAGAATAAGATGAGACAAGACATGGCTACCATTTTTGAAATAGGTACTTTTATTTTATTTACTTGGCTAACGGGTTGGTCGCGATATAAAAACCAGCCGATAAAGCCAGATACTATAATGAGAATTACTTGTGTCCAGCTACTTGGCCATAATAAGGCGATTGCGGCAGTTACAATTGCGATTGTTGCACGGTTTCGGTCCGGTGTTAACTTTTGAGCCATTCCCCATATTGCATGAGCGACAATTGCGACCGCTACGAGTTTCAGCCCATGAATCCAGCCTGTACTTCCAAGTTCGAATTGGTTCAGGAAGGAAGCGAAAAAGACTAAAACGAGAACAGACGGGAGAGTGAATCCGATCCATGAAATAATGGCTCCTAATAATCCGCCGCGCAATAATCCAACTCCCATCCCGACTTGGCTGCTAGCAGGCCCAGGGAGGAATTGACATAGTGCTACTAAGTCTCCATAACTTCGTTCATCCATCCATTTTCTTTTTTGCACGTATTCGTGGTGGAAATAACCAAGATGGGCGACAGGGCCTCCAAACGAAGTAAGCCCTAATTTAAATGATACGAGAAAAATCTCCATTAATAATCGAAAAGAGTAGTTGTTATTTTTCAAAAGACCCTCCTAGAATGTTTTTCTAAGTGCATTATACAAGAGGCAGTAAAGTGAATGAAATGATTTCTATGTAAAGATTTTGTGAATCTTTTAGTTGTAATTAAAAATTGAAAAAGTCATAAATGATTATGTCTAAACCATAAGGTAGTAGAAGTAGTGCTGGGAAATTTATATGAGGAGAATGCCCGTATGACAACACATTTCTTTGCTAGGTTAACAGGGAAGAGGGAAGTACCTCCTGTAAATACAGAAGCTTACGGTGTAACAGAGCTCATTTTTAGTGAAGATTTAAAGAAGTTGCAATATCGGGTCATATTAAAAAACATAAAAAAAATCACGGCATGCCAAATTCATTTAGGAAAAGCGAATCAAATTGGTCCAGTTGTTTTAAGTTTGTTTGGTCCGTTAGAGCAAGGAATTAGTGTGAATGAAGGAGTCGTTACTGGTGTAGCTAAAGTGGAGGATTTTGAAGGGCCTTTACAGGGGAGAGCATTTGACAGCTTGTTTCAAGAGATAATGCAAGCAAATGTATATGTAAATGTTAATACGAAATCTAATAAAAAGGGAGAAATAAGGGGGAGAATAAGGGAAGTAAAGAAGTAAGCGAAAAGGCTGTCCAAAAAACATTTTGGAACAGCCTTTTCTGCTATAAGGTGCAAATTTTAGCGATTATTGTCGGTAAATCGATATACTTTGAAAATCGCCGATATATTTTGAAAATCGCTGATATAATCCGAGTTACGCTGATATATTTGAAAAATCGCTGATATAATTCGCGTTACGGTCGATATATTTAAAAACTGCCTCGATTAATTTTTTACAGGTTGATTTTTGATGAAGAAGTCCATTACATAAAATACTTCGTCATCTGGTATTTGTATTTCAAATGTATTTTCGATAGGTTGCAATGCTTTTTTCACTTTCATATACATCCAGTACTCATCTTGTCTTCGTTTTTCTTTATCAGGATGAGGGAGGAGACTTTCGCCTTTTTGAAGACGATCAACCATGCAGCTCATATGCAAAATTACACCCATTAAACTGTCGGGAGTTAGCTGTAAAGAAATCAATTCCTGAATTGTATTTAATGCATAACGAATTGTTTTAATAAGTAATGCCCCATCGTTACGTTGCATTTGTTGTTCAAGAATATCAGCCATTTTCTCATATGTTTCTTCATACGTAATCAATTCTTGAATTGGCTGAATAGCTGTGTAGTTCACAATGTCTTGGAAATGATATGTTAAGCATGGCACTTGCACATCGAAATTTGTGACGATACAAATGATGTTACGCTCTTTTTTTATGTTCTCGATCATTTTTGTTAAATCTTTTTCGTGAACGATGCTAATCGGAATAATTTCAATTAAGTCTTTATCAAAGCGTAAATAGTTCTCTAACATTTTTTGAATTGCTAAAGCACTTCCTTCGCCAGTTAAACAAGCTGTTAAAATCACGGATTTCATTGGCGACAGTGGCTTTTTCTTTTCTTCCTGTACGTTTAAATAGAACGGCGTTAAGTTCTTCACTGTTTCGTATAGTGCATCTAATGAGTAGCCAAGCTGAGCTTTTCGAGCTGCTTCTAGTGCGTGTGGTGTACTTGTCATTGAAAGAACACGGACAGGGATTTTGAATTCAGTTTCTAATATATCACCAATATAAGCGAGAGATCCCATATCAACAAGTAAGAGAAGCCCGTTTACATTTTGAAGTGTTTTCATATACACTTTAACACGCTCTAAGAAGTCTTTTGGTGATTCATGCAAGGGCATATCGATACCAGTTACTTCATCGATACCGAGAAGTTCGTTTGCAACGTTGGCCATTTCTGTTGCGATGCCATTACCGTGTGCTAATATTAATACTTTTACTTCTGTTTGTGAGGCAGGAATTGGATCAACAACGAAGAACATTGTTAAAAAGCCAGCTTCATCAATAGGCATTGTTATTTGTAATTCTTCTTCTAATAGCTGAATACATTGCATAGCTACGGAAAAAGCTTCTTTATATTTCGTACGAATTTGATTTAATTGTGGGTGGTGAATTTGTTTCCCGCCCTGTAAACGTTGTAGAGTTGTCTGTACATGTAAGCTTAAAGCGAGAAATACTTTTTCATCGAAAGTTTTAGATAAATATTTTTCAGCTAGTTTCGCAATTTTTTCACATACGGAAACGATATTACGATCCACAATTTTAAAAACATTTTCATGACTTGTTTTTTTAGATATTTGGTTAAAGTATTGGACGAAAAAGCTTTGAATATCATTTTCTATTAGTAATTCTAATTCTTCCTCTTCAATACCGCGTGCTTGAAGTTCTTCGTATTTATAATCAATATAATCGTAAATAGAAGAGCGACTTCCTTCGGGTTCTATTGTATGCTTACTCCAACCTTCATCACCTGTAAATACAAACGTTTCATTTGGTATTTGATATAGATGACGGCTCTTTCTTTCAATAAATAATCCTTCTTTCATATACCAAGGTAAATCTGTACTTGAAACACAGACAGAATCACGTTTTTTTGTTACGAAATCAGAATAAGCTTTCGCACAGGCAATTTGTACGTCCGTTTTCAATTGGCCGATGTTATTTGGACAATTGTAAAAGACGAAAGCACGCATTGTATTTGGACTAACATGAATCTCTTTCCTTAGACGAATTGCTTCATTTGTGAAAAATAGCTGTAGTAAAGCAAACCGTTCTTTATGTGTTCGCTCACGAAGTGGTGGAAGCGTAACGGTCATCGGAATACGTCTTGTAAATGTTTTTAGTAAAAATGAATTTGGTTCTTCGGTTGTTGCAGTAATAATCAACACTCGTGCCTTACGTTCATTTTCTGTTTCTCCAAGGCGGCGGTATACTCCGCGATCAATAAATGTGAAGAGCATCTCTTGTCCTTCTGGAGGAAGGCGATGTACTTCATCTAAGAAAAGGATTCCTTCATGTGCTTTTTCAATTAGCCCTTTTTGATCACTGGCACCTGTGTAAGCTCCTTTTTTTATTCCAAATAACTGTCCAAGTAGTAGTTGTGGATTGTTTGCATAATCAGCACAGTTAAAGACGATAAAAGGTGCATCTTTTGGAAGTTGTTCCACTTCAATTGCATATTCGTGCATTAAAGAAGCGAACATCGATTTTCCGACACCTGTTTCTCCAAGTAGTAAAGTATGCATACCGTTTGGAGGATAGAGAATAGAAGCTTTTGCTTTTTCAATTGCAATTTTTAGGCTTGTATTTTCAATAGCAAATGTATCTAATGAAGTGCCCTTTGTTGAATGCGTTTCCAATGAAGTGTTCGTTTCTATATAAAAACGGACAGGGCGTGTACTCGTTTTTAATAAACGATTATCTTTCACAAGCTTGTTTAAATCGCTACTAACATTTGCACGGTCTAACTGTAGAAGTGTAGCGAGTTCTGATGCTGTTACACCTTCTGTATAATTCCCTTTTTGTATTGCGTTAAAAATGAGATCTATTCGTTTCATTTCTATTCACCTCGAAACTTCATCACTATTTAAAATTTTACACAAAAATGAGAAGTGTGGGAAGAGAAAAATAAAGTGAAACTTTAATCAGTGGGGGTTTTGTTCATCCCCCACTGATTATTAGCCTTCACCAATCGGGCGTTTACGGGCAGCCCGACTCCCACCTAGCTTCTTTGTTACAGCTGAATTTTGAGGTGGGAGTCTTACTGCCCGTTAACGCGGGATAAAACAGCTTTAGTACATAGGCACTAAAGCTGTTACAATCTTGTGTCTTTCCAAAAATTCACTTCGAGATGGGAAGATGGATTGTAAGGAAGTAGTTTATATCCTTGTGAGTGCAAATAATCAATTACTTTTGGGAGTATTTGCACTGTGACACTAGAATCATGCATTAAAATAACCTCTACTTGTTCATCGCTTTGATTTCGTACTCTTTCTAGTATTGCGGAAGGATTATCATAGCTTTTCCAGTCATATGTATCAATTGTCCAATCCCACATTTTATACTGGGCAGATACGAGTGCGTCGCGGTAATTCTTTTTTAAGTAAGGCATGCTACCGTATGGGACACGAACGAGATGTGTATTTAAATGTGTAACTTGTTGGACGATGTTTTGGGTTTGCTCCATTTCTGCGATTAAAACAGATGGATCGCCAGTATAAAGACGTTTTACATCATGTGACATACTATGGAGACCGATATAATGTCCATCTTTAATCAATCGCTCCATCGTTTTTTTATAATGTGGCACTTTTCCACCAATAACGAAGAAAGTTGCTTTTCCGTTCTTCTCTTTTAAAATATTTAAAATTTGTGGTGTGTATTTATTTGGTCCGTCATCAAATGTTAAGTACGCAATTTTTGTTGTAGAAGAGGTAGTTTGAGTGCTTTGGTAATCTTCTGCTTGAATGTCTGTAGTTGCTTTTGTATTAGATGATGCGTACATAGTAATAGTTGAAAATAAAATTATACATTGAAGTAATCGCTTGATCATAACATTCACCCTCAGTTTGACAATCAAGATGTAAAAATGAAAATTTGATACTTTTTTCATTACCTTCGATATACGTATATCTTTCTCCAATAGAGGCACTCTCAAACAATCTATATTTTGGAAATAGGAAATAAGGAATAAAAAACAAAAAAATAGCATCCTCTTCCTTGGAAGAGGATGCTATTTGAATATTTCATAATAGTAAAGGCTATACTACAATTAGTCTTCGCGTTTTTTCACTTTTTTATAGAAGGAAATAATTGGTTTGTAACGTTCGTGTACAAGACCGATTACTTCAGCGATGATTTCTGTAAAGAAGATTAAAATGAAAAGAAGAATAATGGATAACCATAATGTTGCACTACTGAAAATAATTGCATTTACACTAAAGAAAATACCCAATGCGTAAATAATTAGTACCGTTTTACGATGAGAGAATCCCATTGCAAGCAAACGGTGATGTAAATGCGATTTATCAGGTGCTGAAATAGGCTTTTTATTTACGATACGGCGGATAATTGCAAATGTCGTATCAAATATAGGTACACCTAAAATAATGATTGGAACGATAAAACTGAATAACGTTACGCTTTTGTATAATCCAAGTAACGATATAACAGAAATACAGTATCCTAAAAATAGTGCTCCTGTATCTCCCATGAAAATTTTTGCTGGATGGAAGTTGTAGAATAAAAATCCAATTGTGCTTGCTAATGTAATCAGTGCTAGAGGTAATATAATAGCTGCTCCAGTACCCCATGGGCTAGTGAAGGCCATATATGCTAGCGTTGCAAGTACGATAGATGAAATCCCTGCGGATAATCCATCTAATCCATCAATTAAGTTGATGGCATTTGTAATACCGACAATCCAAAATACAGTAATTGGATAAGCAAGCCATCCGAGTTCAGTATCTCCAAGGATTGGAATATATAATACTTGCACTAATAATCCACTTTTGACAATCATGATGGCAACTAATAGTTGTCCACCGAATTTTACCCTCGCAGATAGTTCGTACATATCATCTAAAATCCCGATGATAACAATGATGATAGCACCTAAAGTTATCGATAACATTCTTTGTTCGTACAATCCACCGACAACAAATCCTACGGCTACACCGATGAAAATTGCTAACCCGCCAAGACGAGGCATAATTTTTTGGTGTACTTTACGCGCATTTGGCTTGTCTGTTGCTCCTATTTTGAAAGCTAATTTAATAACTAAAGGAGTAACGACGAGTACAGTGATGAAAGATGCCAAAATGGCATAAATCACTTGTGAGTCCATTAATACCCCACCCTTTATAGTTTAACGTAATTTTTCTAATTGTATTTATCTGAAAATTATGATGTTTATTTACAGGCTCATAACATATGGTATCACAAAAAGATTAGAATTCAATCTTTTTTTCTTTTAGCTGTAAATGGAAGTGCATAGAATATATGACAATTGTACATAGAATGTTGGATCGTTTGAGAAGGTTGTTCATATTACGACTTGGAATATGGCAGTGTATCTGCCTCATTTATAACAAGTATTTTATTATAAGTGTTGCACGTAAAAATGAGTAAGTTCCATGTTAAAATGTGGAAATTTACATTTTGTATATATTGCATCATTTAAATTTACAAAATCTTAAAAAAGAATAAAAAAACAATTCATATAATAAAGAGATAAAAGAGTTTTCTCATTTTTAGTGTGAGAGGGGGAAGCACAGGGAGAATTCTATGTATCCGTATATTTTCTTATGTATATTCCTGTGCGAAAGGAAAATGAAAATTACGATAATAGGTACCGGATATGTTGGATTGATTACGGGAGTAGGATTGGCGAGGTTGGGACATTCAGTCACATGTTTCGATATAAATAGTGAAAAAATTGAACGGATTAAACAAGGCGAGTTACCTATTTATGAATGTGGATTAAATGAATTAATAAATGAAGCATACGAGAATAATCATTTAACTTTTACAGCAAGTAAATCAACGGCATTTAATGATGCGGAGTTTATATTTATTGCAGTTGGAACGCCATCTTTATTAGATGGAACAGCAGATTTAACGTATATTCGTAGTGCTTGTGATGATATTGGAACATATGTGAATAACGATATTATTGTTGTTACGAAAAGTACGGTTCCTGTAGGGACAAATGATGTAATGAGAGAATGGATTGAGGATAAACTACAAGGTAGACATGAATTATATATTGTATCCAATCCAGAGTTTTTAAGAGAAGGTTCTGGTATTTATGATTTTTTTCATGGTGATCGTATCGTAATTGGAGCATGTAGTGAAGAAGCTGCAAGGAAAGTAGAGAATTTGTACAGCGAATTAAGCTTACAAACGTATATTACAGATATTCGAAGTGCTGAGATGATTAAATATGCATCTAATGCTTTTTTAGCTACGAAGATTAGCTTTATTAATGAAATTTCTAATATATGTGAGCAAGTGGGTGCGGATATATTAGATGTAGCTACAGGGATGGGGATGGATAAGAGAATTGGTGCATCTTTTTTAAATGCAGGCATCGGATATGGAGGATCTTGTTTTCCAAAAGATACGAAAGCACTTGTGCAAATTGCAGGGAATGTTTCTCATGATTTTCGCTTGTTGAAAGCAGTCATTGAAGTGAATAATAAACAACAGTTGTTGTTAGTTGAAAAAGCGAAGAAAATTATAGATATGAAGAAGAAGCAAATTGCGGTTCTTGGTGCAGCATTCAAACCGAATACTGACGATATTAGGGAAGCGCCATCTCTTATTATAATAGAAGAATTAATTAATGTAGGTGCGGATGTGGTTTTATATGACCCGCAAGCTATTCAAAATGTAAGAAGTTTATTTGGAAATACGATACGATACGCTGAGTGTATAGATGAATCGATTAGAGAGGCGCATGCAGTTTTTATCGTAACAGAATGGGAATCAATTCGAAATTATCCGCTAGAAAAGTATGCACAGCTTATGAGGGAACCTATTCTATTTGATGGGAGAAATTGTTATACTAATGAGGATGCTGAGAAGCATGGATTAGATTATTACTCAGTTGGGCGAAAAGGCGCCGCCTGTAATAGTAATGTTTCTCAGGTTCGTTAAAAAGTGTATTTCTACATGCATATTTTTATATGCGATAATAGAAGTTTTAACTAGTGAAAGAAAAGAGGCAATGAAATGACTGAACGTTTAAAAGTAATGACAATTTTCGGGACACGACCAGAAGCAATTAAAATGGCACCTCTTGTATTAGAGTTGCAAAAGCACCCAGAAAAGATTGAATCAATTGTGACTGTAACAGCACAACACCGTCAAATGTTAGATCAAGTATTAAATATCTTTGGAATTACGCCAGATTTCGATTTGAATATCATGAAAGATCGTCAAACTTTAATTGATATTACAACACGTGGTTTAGAAGGTTTAGATAAAGTAATGAAAGAAGCGAAGCCTGATATCGTACTTGTGCATGGTGATACAACGACGACATTTATTGCAAGCTTAGCTGCTTTCTATAATCAAATTCCAGTAGGGCATGTGGAAGCCGGACTTCGTACATGGGATAAGTATTCTCCATATCCAGAAGAGATGAATCGTCAACTAACAGGTGTAATGGCGGATCTTCATTTCTCACCTACAACAAAATCAGCAACGAACTTACAAAAAGAAAATAAAGATGAGTCACGCATTTTCGTAACAGGAAATACAGCGATCGATGCACTGAAGACAACTGTAAAAGAAACTTATAGCCATTCGGTGTTAGAGAAACTTGGAAATGATCGTCTTGTACTTATGACAGCACACCGTCGTGAAAATTTAGGAGAACCAATGCGCAATATGTTCCGTGCAATTAAGCGTCTTGTTGATAAACACGAAGATGTACAAGTTGTATACCCTGTTCATATGAATCCTGTTGTTCGCGAAATAGCGAATGATATTTTAGGCGAGCATAGCCGCATTCATTTAATTGAGCCGCTAGATGTAATCGATTTCCATAACATTGCAGCTCGTTCATACTTAATGTTAACTGATTCTGGTGGTGTACAAGAGGAAGCACCATCACTAGGTGTGCCAGTTCTTGTCCTTCGTGACACGACGGAACGCCCAGAAGGTATCGAAGCAGGTACGCTGAAATTAGCAGGAACAGATGAAGAGACAATCTTTGGTCTTGCTGATGAGTTGTTATCAGATAAAGAAGCTCATGATAAGATGACGAAAGCATCTAACCCTTACGGAGATGGTCGTGCATCAGAGCGTATTGTAGAAGCGATTTTACAACATTTCAACAAGTAGAGTGAAACTTTAATAAATGGGATTTTTATCCTCCATTTATTATTAGCCCACAACAATTGCGGGAAATAAAAAGAGCCAAATCGTATGTGATGCGATTTGGCTCTTTTTTATTGCTGATTTCTCATAATCCACTCTGCATGAGCATTTGTAGAAGGGGGGGGAGGAGGTGGTGTTTTGTTCTCGCTCGGTTCCTTCTTTGTTTTTGCGCTGGAGTTAGAATTTGAATCGGAATTTGTATTCTCATTTTTCGTAGTCTCTGTTGAAGCCTTTTCTTTTTCCCCTATTTCTTTTTCAATGTCCTTACGTACCGTCTCTACACTGATTGGATCCGGAAGGAAGTAATAAATACCACCTATTTTTTTGTCTTCTCCTTCAATCTTTAACGTTTGTATTGTAGAAGGATCGAATCCAGAGAGTTTATTGTAAAGAGCAAGTCCGTCTGAAATAGGAATGTCGGTTTTTATATATTTTCCAACGACAGTCGTTAAATCTTTAATTTTAAATACAGTAGAGGCGGAATTTAGTTTTTGAGCAACAGCGGCTAGTAATTGTCTTTGTCTAGCGGCCCGACCATAATCGCCGTTTGGATCCTGTTTTCGCATACGGACGTAAGCAAGTGCTTCTTCGCCGTTTAAATCTTGTTTCCCTTGTTTAAATTGGATTTTTTTGTAGTAATCCACGTCAGAACGTTCCCAGAAATCGAAAGGGACATCAACGGTAACACCGCCAACAGCATCAACGATACCTTTAAAGCCTTGGAAATCAATTTTAATATAATGGTCTACAGGAACTTTCAGAAAACCTTCGACTGTTTTGATTGCCATTTTTTCTCCACCGTAAGCATGCGCAGCGTTAATTTTGTCTTCTTTGTTCTTTCCAACGATTGGAACGCGAGTATCACGAGGAATACTCATAAGTGAAACCTTTTGAGTTTTCGGATTGACTGTCGCAAACATTAATGAATCTGTACGACCATTTTGACCGTCTGTTGCATAATCCTCTATCCCCATAATGAGGATTGTAAAAGGTTCCTTTGTAATTTCTACATCTTCGGTTCTTAAATCCGATTTTTCACGGTTAAATCCACTGTACATCCCCATGAGAGAAGAGTAGGAATTTAACATATAAAGTCCTACGCTACCAAATAAAAATGCGAAAATAAGAAAGAAGAAAAGTTTTCTTCTACGTTTCTTTTTTATTCTGCTATTTTGGAGATGATTATAACGTTCTTCCATATATAATCTCCTTAGTTCATTTGTAGGGAATTAATTCACTACATTAATCTTTAAAGGCGAGACTTTAGCTATTCTTAGATAACGCCTTGTTCTAAGTACAACATATCTCCTTCTTTAATTGTACACTTCCCGTTTGTTAATTCAATCATCCAATCTGTGAATGGTTGTTTTTTGTCCTCTTCTACATACGTATCAAATGTGACATTTTCTAGATAATGTATATCTTTAATCGCATATTCTGAATTGCGTAATTCATTTTCAGCTTTGCCAAGCAAAGTGTAATCAATTTCTGTTTGCATAACGCGCATTAGTTTTCGTTCAACAACGCCTACATGGTTAAGACCTTCACTTGTACATTTTCCATATGCGCGAATTAATCCGCCAGCACCAAGTTTAATGCCGCCAAAATAGCGTGTAACGACGACGACAGTATCTTTTAGACCTCGTTTTTTTAATACCTCTAACATAGGCACACCAGCTGTGCCACTCGGTTCACCGTCATCGTTCGCTTTTTGAATTTGATCTTGTTCGCCGATTAAATATGCGGAACAATTATGTGTTGCATTCCAATGCTGTTTTTTTATTTTTTGTATAAATGCTTGAGCTTCCTCTTCCGTTGTGGCGCGACTCACATAGCAAATGAATCTTGATTTTTGAATGATGATCTCGTGCTCACCGTAGCCTTTGATTGTTAAATATTGTAATAACAATGATATACGCCCCTATCTTTCAAAATAACTAGTACTTTACATTTTAAAAGCGGTTGTTTTTATATTCAAACATTTTTTATAAATATGTTGAAATTTTTGGTGAGTATTTTATCCCGCATTAACGGGCAGTAAGACTCCCACCTCAAAATTCAGCTGGAGCAAAGAAGTTAGGTGGGAGGTCAACTGCCCGTAAAAGCCCGATTGGTTCAACTAATAATCAGTGGGGGATGAACAAAACCCCCACTGATTAAAGTTTCACTTTATCTTTTTGTTGTAATTTGTCGAGCGGGTGATTGTAGTTTCTAACAGGCATTTTTATGTATGGATGCACCTTTTCTAGTTTTCGTGTAAAATTAGGGGATAAAAATTTTTTATAAGGCAGGTACGAAAATGAAAACAGCTATTGTTACCGATAGTACAGCATATATACCGAAGCATATTCGTGATGAACTCAATATATATATGATTCCATTAAACGTTGTGTTTGGAACGGAGTCTTATCAAGAAGAGGCTGAAGTTTCAGCGAATGATTTTTATGTAAAAGTACGTGAACAAGAAGATCTTCCGAAAACTTCGCAACCAGCAATTGGAAAGTTTTTAGAGCTATATGAAGAGTTATCTAAAGAATATGATGCAGTTATTAGCATTCACCTTTCCAGCGGAATTAGTGGTACATACCAAACAGCAACGACAGCTGGACAGATGGTAGATGGTATTGATGTATATACGTACGACTCTGAAATTAGTTGTGAAGTACAAGGGTTTTACGTGCGTGAAGGGGCGAAATTAGTAAGTGAAGGGAAAGCCCCAGAAGAGATTATCGCTCGCTTTGATGAAATGAAGCAAACGATGGATGCATATTTTGTAGTGGATGATTTACATCATTTACAACGTGGTGGAAGATTAAATAGCGCACAAGCTTTCATCGGTAGTTTGTTACAAGTAAAACCAGTATTATACTTTAGAGATAAAGTAATTATTCCATTCGAAAAAATTCGTACGCGTAAAAAAGCGTTAAAGCGTATCGTTGAAATCTTTGATGAGCAGGCAAATAAAGGTGTACCTATGGAAGCTGTTATTATTCATGCGAATCGTGAAGAGGAAGCTAATGAATGGAAACAAGAATTAGAAGAGATATATCCTCATGTTACAATTCGCACGAGTTATTTCGGAGCTGTAATTGGGACGCATTTAGGTGAAGGTGCGCTTGGTTTAGGTTGGTATACGAAATGATAAAGATATAAAAGCTCTCTTACTTGAAGAGGGTTTTTTTACGGGGATTTGACAAGTTAATATCTGGAAATGGTAAAATGTACGTAAAATTAAATAATGAGGAAAGTTTTATTACTTACTTTTTACAAGAAACTATCTTATAATTGAAGAGAGGTGAAACATATGGAGCATAATTCTTGTTTATGTCCAAAGTTTGAGTCAGCTTTTACAATGCTTAGTAAGAAATGGACTGGCTTAATTATTAAATCTTTGCTTGAAGAGCCGAAACGTTTCAGAGAAATCGCAGATATTATACCGAATATGAGCGATCGTATGTTGTCAGAACGTTTAAAGGAATTAGAAGGTGAAGGTATTGTAGTTCGTAGTGTTTACCCAGAAGTACCAGTTAGAATCGAGTACGGTTTAACTGATAAAGGGAAAGCGTTGGAAAGTGTTATGGATGAGGTCCAAAATTGGGCTGAGAAATGGATGAAGTAACGTTTCTATCTCATTCATATTGGAGTATTTTCAAAACGTAAGGGATTCCCTTACGTTTTTTTCAATTCTATAAAAAACGGCGTAAGGCTCTTAAAATTCTACATATATATACAAATTTAGATATACTTTGCTGTAGAGATAAATGTAATATTACATTTATTTTACAAAACCGTAACATTAGCAAAAAAACTCCCGAATTATGGTATAAATTTTAATAGGTTATATACGGAAAACGAAAAAAGAAAGCGGTGTAAAAAATAAAATGAAAAAGCTAAAAATGGCATCTTGCGCACTAGTTGCAGGGTTAATGTTTTCAGGGCTAACACCAAATGTATTTGCAGAAGATAAAATTTCTGATGTAAAATCACAAATTAACACACAAAATGATACTTTACATAAACAACAACAAGAACGTGATGAATTACAAAAACAAATGAATGACTTAAACAAAACAATCCAAGGTTTGGATAAGTCTGTGCAAGAGAACGCTTCAAAACTTGATGAAACAACAAAAAAAGTTTCTGATACTGAGCAATTAATCGAAAATAAAAATAAAGATATTGCAGAACTACAAACAAAGATTGCAAAACGTGAAGAGTTATTAAGAAAACGTTTAGTTGCACTACAAGAACAACCGAACACGAACGTTGTAACAGAAGTTCTTGTAAACTCTAAAAACATTGCAGATTTAGTTGATCGTTTAAATTCTGTTTCTAAAATTCTTGAGTCTGACGAAGATATCATGAAAACTCAACAAGAAGATCAAACGAACGTGAAAAAAGATGTTGAGACAGTAAAAGAAAAACAAAAAGAATTAAAAGAAGCACAATCTCAAATTGAAACTGCTAAGAAAGAACTTGACGTTGAAAAAGAGAAAAAAGCAACAGCAGTAAACGATTTAAGCGGTAAAATGGATACAGTTGTAACTACAATGACAAGTACGGAAGGTCAATTGAAAGAGCTTGAACAACAGGCATTAAAATTACAACAAATCGCTGAAAAAGAAGCGCAAGAAAAAGCTGCACAAGAAGCTGCTGCTCAAAAGCAAGCAGAACAAGCTGCTAAAGAAGCACAAGTTCAACAAGCACCTGCTGCAGTGCCAGCAGAGCAAGCTGCTCCAGCAAACAATGGTGGACAAGCTCAAAAAGAAGAGCCTAAAAAAGAAGAGCCTAAAAAAGAGACACCTAAACAAGAAAACAAAAAACCAGAGCCAGCACCAGGTCCAACTCCGGCTCCTGGCGTAATTGGTAAAGCGCAACAATACTTAGGTAAGCCATATGTTTGGGGTAGTGCATCTCCATCAAACGGTGGTTTTGACTGTAGTGGATTCATTTCTTACATCTTTGGTGTAGGTCGTCAAGATGTTAAGGGATATTGGAATTCAGTTTCTAAAGTAAGTAGCCCGCAGCCGGGAGACTTAGTCTTCTTCCAAAACACTTATAAAGACGGTCCATCTCACATTGGTATTTATGTTGGGAATGGACAAATGATTCATGCTGGTGATAAAGGGATTGCTTACGGCGATATTAACAATTCTTACAACCAGAAACATTTCTTAGGTTACGGTAGATTCTAGGATTTATAATTGAATAAAGCACGTATATAAAGTCGATAGCTTACTATTTTATAAGTAGGTTATCGGCTTTTTTGAGTTTTTACGAGATAAAGAGAAGGGTTTATAGTAGTGCTGGAGGTGGTTGATGGTGTTAGCTGGTAGACAGTTACTGTTAGAAGAACTTTCTTCAGATTTGCAGGATAAATTGGATCATTTGAAAAGGAATCGAGAAGTCGTTTGTGTACAAGGGGTAATTAAGAAATCTTCAAAATATATGTGCCAGCGCTGTGGAAATATAGAGCAGCGACTATTTGCATCATTTCTATGTAAAAGGTGCAATAAAGTATGTACGTATTGCCGGAAATGTATAACGATGGGCAGGGTAAGTGAATGTGCTGTACTTGTTCGCGGGATTGCTGAAATAAGCGGAGAAAATTATTTGAATCCGTTACAGTGGGAAGGCGTTTTGTCTGCTGGTCAGGAGTTAGCTGCGCAAAGTGTCGTTGACGCTGTTAAGCAGAAAGAATCATTTTTTATTTGGGCGGTGTGCGGGGCTGGAAAAACAGAAATGTTGTTTCGCGGAATTGCAGAGGCACTACAAAAGGGAGAGAGAGTTTGTATTGCAACGCCGAGAACGGATGTTGTACTTGAATTAGCACCAAGATTACAAGAAGTGTTTCCAAATATAAATGTAGCTGCTTTATACGGAGGGAGTTTAGACCGAGAAAAAGATGCGGCGTTAATCGTTGCAACTACACATCAATTGTTACGTTATTATAGGGCGTTCCATGTCATGATTGTAGATGAGATAGATGCTTTTCCGTATCATACAGATAAGATGTTGCATTATGCAGTAAACGAAGCGATGAAAGAGGAGGCAGCACGTATTTATTTAACTGCAACTCCAGATGAAAAGTGGAAGCGTAAATTGCGGAATGGTAAGCAAAAAGGGGTTATTATTTCAGGACGTTATCATCGTCAGCCATTGCCAGTCCCGATATTTCGGTGGTGCGGAAATTGGAAAAAGGGTCTTATGCGTAAAAAAATCCCTCGTGCTTTATTACAATGGTTAAATATGTACTTATCTAAACGATACCCCATTTTTCTATTTGTTCCTCATGTGCGATATGTAGAAGAAATTAGCCAGTTATTAAAATCATTAAATAATCAAATTGACGGTGTGCATGCAGAAGATATGGCGAGAAAAGAGAAGGTAGCAGCTTTTAGAAAGGGAGAAATCCCTTTATTAGTTACAACGACGATTTTGGAACGAGGAGTAACTGTGAAAAATTTACAAGTAGCAGTTTTAGGAGCTGAGGAAGAAATATTTTCAGAAAGTGCTCTCGTTCAAATTGCAGGGCGTGCTGGCAGAAGCTCTGATGAACCGCATGGAGATGTCATCTATTTTCATTATGGAAAGACAGCGGCGATGGTGCGTGCGAAAAAACATATTCAAAGTATGAATAAGAATGCTAAAGAACAAGGATTGATAGATTGATGCATTGTCTACTTTGTGATGAGTATGTTTCATATGCGATTAGTTGGTACACTTTTTTTGTTAAGCTTCATAAAAAGTATATATGTGATAGATGTGAACAAAAACTTTCCTATATTATAGGCGATATTTGCAAGGAGTGTGGTCGGCCTTTAGAACTTGTACCAGCTGAATATAAAAAAGGGGATATTTGTATGGACTGCATAAGGTGGACGAACGAGCAGAGGTTTCCGCCTCTCATAAATCGTTCGCTGTATGTGTATGATGAAGGGATGAAAGAAATATTAGCACAGTTTAAATTTCGAGGAGATGCTGAATTAGTGCATATTTTTCATCAGCCTTTTCGAAGTCTTTTTCAAAAATATTTTGCGAATGTTTCAGCTGTCATTCCGGTCCCTCTTAGTGAAGAGCGAGAATACGAGCGTGGTTTTAATCAAGCGGAGTTACTAGCTTCTTGTTTGCCTATCAAAATGTTTTGTACATCATTAAGAAGAATTGAAACAGAAAAACAAAGTAAGAAGAAGCGTAAAGAAAGGATATCGGGAGTTAATCCTTTTTATTTTCAGGGAGAAGAGATGTTTCATGAGCAACATGTTTTAATCGTGGATGATGTGTATACGACAGGAATTACTGTTAGGCAAATTGGAAGCCTTTTGTATGATCGAGGAGCGAGAGAGGTTTCTTGTTTGACGCTTTGTAGAGGTTAATATGTGAATGTCGAAAGGAATAATAAAAAGACGACAGATCTTCTTTGACTAACAGTCTTGTCATTCGTTATAGTTAAAATATGGGGCGAATGCCCTGATTTTAAGAGTGAAGGGAATGGAATGAACATGCAAGGACGAGTAAAATGGTTCAATGCAGAAAAGGGATTTGGGTTTATTGAGCGTGAAGATGGTGATGATGTGTTTGTTCATTTTTCTGCTATTCAACAAGAGGGGTATAAGTCGTTAGAAGAAGGTCAACAAGTGGAGTTTGATATTGTTGATGGAGCACGTGGAACACAAGCGGCTAATGTTGTGAAACTGTAAAAATTAAGTTTTTGGAAAAGATAGAGCTGTATTTTTGGCAGCATTATATAGATGGTGAAAGCTCTTGCTCGTACCAAGGGCTTTTTTGTTGCGAAGAAGTTGTCAAAAAGTTGTTTCTTTTCTGTAACCAATTGTCCACAGTTACATTCGTTATTCACGATGTTAATAGGATAAAATAAAGATAGAAACGATGCATCTTTTCATTTCAACAAAAAACGATAAAAAAATCGCAATTCCACTAATTTTTTTAAAAAAGTTAGAAGGAGTTTTTAAGTCAATGTCGAAATTATAGTACATAGGCTTGAAAGGAGGAATTCATCTATGAAATTCAACATTCGTGGTGAAAATATTGAAGTAACTCCAGCATTAGGGGAATATGTAGAGAAAAAACTAGGTAAATTAGAGCGTTATTTTGATACATTCCCAGAGATTAAAGTTAATTTAAAGGTATACTCTGACAAGCAACGTATCGAGGTAACAATTCCATTTACAGATTTATTACTTCGTGCAGAAGAAGCAAATAGCGATATGTACGCTGCGATTGATTTAGTAGTTGATAAAATTGAGCGACAAATTCGTAAACATAAAACAAAAGTAAACCGTAAATTACGTGAAAAGGGTTCTGTGAAAACTAACTTTATCCTTCCAGAAGCAGTAGCTGTTCTGGATGCGGTAGAAGAGGATGAATTAGAACTTGTACGTACAAAACGATTCGATTTAAAACCGATGGACGTTGAAGAAGCGATCTTACAAATGGATATGCTAGGACATAGTTTCTTCGTCTTCACAAATGCTGATACAAATGAAACTAATGTTGTATATGGCCGTAAAGACGGGAAATATGGTTTAATCGAAACTAAATAATCATTCAAAAGCGCAGCCGAAATGGCTGCGCTTTTTTTATCCCGCTATTTGTGGGGCAGTAAAACTCCCACCTCAAAATTCGGCCGGAGCAAAGAAGTTAGGTGGGGGGCCTGCTGCCCGTAAACGCCCGATTGGTGAGGGCTAATAATCAGTGGGGGATGAACAAAACCCCCACTGATTAAAGTTTCACTTTATATATTTTTGCCTTCCTATCTTGTAATATTGATATAAATTTAAATGGCTCATTCGTAATGAGATTTAGAAGTCATGTTTTGTCACGGTCAGTTGTATTACTATTCCAAAAGGATCTCGCACAATGGCATAACCCGGGCTGAAGGAGTTTTTTTCAAAAGGTGTTAAAATATAAACCTCATCATGTTGAATTAGATTGTGATAGAGTGCTTCCATGGTTTGGAAATCTTTAGATTGAATGCATAATGATGAGCTATTACTTAATTGCCAAGGGCGTGTGGAATCCACTGCCTGTTCTGCAATCATAATTTTATTAGTGCCAATTTGTAAAACAGAATGGGTAATATAATGTTTTTGGCTTTCTTTATACGTGAAATTCGGATCTATTTCTTTCATTTCTTTATAATTCTTTTTAAATAAAACTTTTGCGTCTAAATACTGTTCGTAAAATGCAATTGCTTTAGCACCTTGCCCATTTAATGATAAAAAAGGGATTACTTCAAAGTTCATTGTATTGCCTCCTTCATATATGTTTACACTTATTACTATACAAATATAAGGTGCCAACATACGACACCTATAGGGAGAATTTATGAAAAAAGTTGAACGTTTAAATCAGATGCTACGTTTTATTAATCAAAAACAAATATTCACATTGAAAGATTTAATGGATGAATTTCAAATTTCAAAAAGGACAGCTTTACGTGATATTACATCATTAGAGGAAATGGGTGTCCCTCTTTTTGCAGAGTATGGTCGGTATGGAGGTTATCGTTTAATAAAAACGATGACATTACCACCGATTTCATTTACAAATCATGAAGTTTTTGCACTTTATTTTGCAATGCAAGCACTAAGTAGTTTTGTAAGTATTCCCTTTCAAATCTCGTTTCGTTCCATTAATAAGAAATTTTTAGATAGTGTTTCGTCAAAACAACGTGAGCAAATTGAAAACTTGCAAAAAAGAGTGTCCTTTTTTCATTTGGAACAAGCACATGAATGTGGTTATCTAGAAGAGATTTTGTTAGCTGCTGTTCAAAATAGGGCTTTAACTATAAACTATGTAACGCCGAAACAAACGACAATGCGCCGTATTCAGCCGATTTCGATTTATGCAATGAAAGGTTATTGGTATTGCCAGGCTTACGATTTAGATAAATCGACTTATCGAGTGTTTCGCTGTGATCGTATTCGGTCGTTAGAAATGGTAGGTGATCAGGATAGTCTGGATTTGGAAAACATAAATATACATAACGCACATAGTCTTTGGAAGGCAACTGAACAAGCTATTCAATTTAAATGCTCAATTACTGCGAGGGGGATAGAGATATTCAAGCAACAACAATATCCTTCGATGAAATTATGGGAAGAACACGAAGATACATACTTAATAGGAACTTATGAGCCTGCTGAAATCAACTTTATCATCTCGTATCTAGCTAGTTTTGGTAAAACTATAAAAATAATTGAGCCATCTTCTTTAAAAGAGAACTTGAAAGAATACTACTTAGATTTAATACAAAATTTGTAACGAAGAGATATTAGTTTGCTGGAACAAATAAAATAAAAACTTTTTCTGAATCTACGGCTCGAGATTTGGACGATTGTTGTCATAGTTACAAGACAAGTGGTACAATTATCATTAGGTTTATACATTTTAGTTTTTTTAATTAGGAGAAAAATTGGCATAACATAAATTTGATTTTTATAACGACTGATTGTAAAGAGAAAAAGAAAGCAATCGGAAGTTTTATTTTAATAAAAGAGGAGCGTATTTCCTATGATCGGTATTTTAAAAAAGGTATTTGATGTCAACCAACGCCAAATTAAACGTATGCAGAAGACAGTGGAGCAAATTGATGCATTAGAATCATCTATTAAGCCGCTAACTGATGAACAATTAAAAGGAAAGACGATTGAATTTAAAGAACGTCTAACAAAAGGTGAGACAGTAGATGATCTACTTCCTGAAGCTTTTGCGGTTGTTCGTGAAGCAGCAAATCGTGTTCTTGGAATGCGTCCATATGGCGTACAGCTAATGGGTGGTATCGCCTTACATGAAGGAAATATCTCTGAGATGAAAACAGGTGAAGGTAAAACGTTAACATCTACTTTACCTGTATATTTAAACGCATTAACAGGAAAAGGTGTTCACGTTGTTACAGTCAATGAATACTTAGCACAACGTGATGCAAGTGAAATGGGACAACTTCATGAGTTCCTTGGCCTAACTGTAGGGATTAACTTAAATAGTATGTCACGTGAAGAGAAAAAAGCCGCTTATGCTGCTGATATTACGTATAGCACAAATAACGAGCTTGGATTCGATTACTTACGTGACAACATGGTGTTATATAGAGAGCAGTGCGTTCAGCGTCCACTTAATTTTGCTATCATCGATGAAGTCGATTCCATTTTAGTCGATGAAGCGCGTACGCCGCTTATTATTTCTGGACAAGCTCAAAAATCAACAGAGCTATACATGTTTGCAAATGCATTCGTTCGTACATTAGAAAATGAAAAAGAATATTCATTTGATGTGAAAACGAAAAATGTAATGTTAACTGAAGATGGTATTACGAAAGCAGAGAAAGCTTTTCATATTGAAAACTTATTTGATTTAAAACATGTAGCACTTCTTCACCATATTAATCAGGGGCTTCGTGCACACGTTGTTATGCACCTTGATACAGATTATGTTGTACAAGAAGGCGAAATCGTAATCGTAGACCAATTCACTGGTCGTCTTATGAAAGGTCGTCGTTATAGCGAAGGTTTACACCAAGCTATTGAAGCAAAAGAAGGCGTAGAAATTCAAAATGAAAGTATGACGCTTGCAACAATTACGTTCCAGAACTACTTCCGTATGTACGAAAAATTATCTGGTATGACTGGTACAGCGAAAACGGAAGAAGAAGAATTCCGTAGTATTTACAATATGAATGTTATCGTAATTCCGACGAATCAAGATATTATTCGTGATGACCGTGCTGATTTAATCTTCAAATCAATGGAAGGTAAATTCAATGCAGTTGTTGAGGATATTGTAAATCGTCATAAGCAAGGGCAACCTATTCTTGTTGGTACAGTTGCAATTGAAACATCAGAGCTTATTTCAAAAATGTTAACACGTAAAGGTGTACGTCATAATATCTTAAACGCAAAAAACCATGCGCGTGAAGCAGATATCATTGCAGAAGCTGGTATGAAAGGCACTGTAACAATTGCGACGAATATGGCTGGTCGTGGTACGGATATTAAGTTAGGCGACGATATTAGAAACGTTGGCCTAGCAGTTATCGGTACAGAGCGTCACGAAAGTCGTCGTATTGATAATCAGTTACGTGGTCGTTCTGGTCGTCAAGGAGACCCTGGTGTAACACAGTTCTACTTATCAATGGAAGATGAACTAATGCGCCGCTTCGGTTCTGACAATATGAAAGCGATGATGGATCGCCTTGGTATGGATGATTCACAGCCAATCGAAAGTAAAATGGTTTCTCGTGCGGTAGAATCTGCGCAAAAACGTGTGGAAGGAAATAACTATGATGCACGTAAACAGCTATTGCAATACGACGATGTACTTCGTCAACAACGTGAAGTAATTTATAAACAGCGTCAAGAAGTAATGGATTCAGAGAACTTACGCAGCATTATTGAAGGTATGATGAAATCTACGATAGAACGTGCTGTTGCACTTCATACGCAAGAAGAAATCGAAGAAGATTGGAGCATTAAAGGTCTTGTCGATTACTTAAATACAAACCTTCTTGAAGAAGGAGATGTAAAAGAAGAAGAGTTACGTCGCCTTGCTCCAGAAGAAATGAGCGAATCAATTATCGCGAAATTGTTAGAGCGTTATAACGAAAGAGAGAAGCTTCTACCTGAAGAGCAGACGCGTGAATTCGAAAAGGTTGTTGTATTCCGTGTTGTAGATACGAAATGGACAGATCATATCGATGCAATGGATCACCTTCGTGAAGGTATTCATTTACGTGCTTACGGACAAATCGATCCACTTCGTGAATACCAAATGGAAGGATTCGCAATGTTCGAGTCGATGATCGCTTCTATTGAAGAGGAAATCTCTCGTTACATTATGAAAGCTGAAATTGAGCAAAACTTAGAGCGTCAAGAAGTTGTTCAAGGTGAAGCTGTTCATCCATCAAGCGATGGCGAAGACGCGAAGAAAAAACCGGTTGTAAAAGGTGACCAAATGGGACGCAACGATTTATGTAAATGCGGTAGTGGCAAGAAATATAAAAACTGTTGTGGCATTGGGCAGTAATAGGGAACTGTAGTTTAGGCTGCTTTGCAAACTTTTACATCAAAAATGTATAATGAAAAGGTTTAAACTCTCTCCGTAATAAGTGGAGAGAGTTTCCCTTGTTTTCATATGAAAGTAACAGCAATTACATAGAGGTGAAGGAAATGGAATTAGTAGAAATTAGGCAAGAATTAGAAAAAATGGCTAAGAGATTATCGGCTTTTAGGGGGTCTCTTTGACCTCCCTACTAAGGAAAAACAAATTGCAGAATTAGAAGAAACGATGATGGGCGCTGGATTTTGGGATGACCAACAAGGCGCACAAGCTGTAATTAATGAAGCGAATGCGCTGAAAGATATGGTTGGAAGGTTCCGTCAGTTAGATGAGACGTTCGAAAACTTAGAAATGACGCATGACCTACTTAAAGAAGAGTATGATGAAGATTTACATGAGGAATTAGAATCTGAAGTGAAAACTTTAATTCAAGAAATGAATGAGTACGAGCTTCAGCTACTATTAAGCGATCCTTATGATAAAAATAACGCTATTTTAGAATTACACCCAGGTGCAGGTGGAACAGAGTCACAAGACTGGGGTTCTATGTTATTACGTATGTACACACGCTGGGCTGAGAAACGTGGGTTTAAAGTAGAAACGGTTGACTACTTACCGGGCGATGAAGCTGGTATTAAGAGTGTTACATTATTAATTAAAGGTCATAACGCTTACGGTTACTTGAAAGCGGAGAAAGGTGTACATCGTCTTGTACGTATTTCACCGTTCGATTCTTCAGGTCGTCGTCATACATCGTTCGTATCTTGTGAAGTTGTACCTGAATTCAATGATGAAGTTGAAATTGAAGTGCGTACAGAAGATTTGAAAATAGATACGTATCGTGCAAGTGGTGCAGGCGGACAGCATGTTAATACGACAGATTCAGCAGTTCGTATAACGCATCTACCAACAAATACGGTTGTAACATGTCAGTCAGAGCGTTCTCAAATTAAAAACCGTGAACATGCGATGAAAATGCTGAAAGCGAAATTATATCAAAAGAAATTAGAAGAACAACAAGCACAATTAGATGAGATTCGCGGAGAGCAAAAAGAAATTGGATGGGGCAGCCAAATCCGTTCTTACGTATTCCACCCGTATTCTCTTGTGAAAGACCATCGTACAAATACAGAAGTTGGTAACGTACAAGCAGTTATGGATGGGGAAATTAATCCGTTTATTGATGCGTATTTACGTTCTCGTATTTAATAAGAGAAAAAGCCAACAGAATTGTTGGCACATGTTGAGGTCCAAGAGGATATAAAGAGGCTTATCTTATTTATATTGATGAAATAAAGAGGAAGAGAAGTTGGAGGCGACAACTTCTCTTTTTGATGAGATTACATGTAGAATACAATGCCGTATATTGTTTTGTAAAAAGTAGAGAATAGTAAAACAGAGCGGTAATAGAGTAGGGCTTTATATAGGGATTCTCATTTTTGGTTTGGAGAAAAAGGCTCTTTATAGAACTTTTTAAGGTGTTCACAGAATTGAAACAATTTATGAAAGCTTATTTTATTAGGCTTCTCACTATATTTGTGAAAAATATGAAATATACCTTAGTTTTTCTATATAAAGATAATGCTTATAATGAATATTGAATGTGTTATGAAAACTATTGCCTAGTTATGAATGAAAAGAATATCAACAATGGGGAGTGATAGAAGTGAAAAAGAAATTGTTGGCTATTACGCTGGGGACATCAGTCGTTTTTGCTTTAGGAGCATGTGGAAATAAAGAAGAGAGTAAACCATCAAAACAATCTGCAAGCACAGATAGCGCAGAACAAATTTACCAAAAAAGTTGTATAGGTTGTCACGCTAAAGATTTATCAGGAGCAACGGGACCAGATTTACGAAAAGTAGGACAGAAATACGACGCAGCAGATATTGAAAAGGTTATTGAAAAAGGTCGCGGTTCAATGTCACCAGGAATTATTCAAGGTGAAGATGCGAAAAAAGTAGCTGAATGGTTAGCGGAGCATAAATAAGAAACGTAATTAATAAACGAGCTGATTGTATAACTTGACCGAAAAGTGCTTCGAGTTAAGTAATTACAGGAGCTCGTTTACCTTTTGTTGAGATGTAACATAACTGTAACAAAATTGTATCCGAACTGGAAACCGATTGATGTTACAATGGGGTTTGTAGAATTTTGATGAAATATATTACATAGAGTAGCGTTGCTAATAAAAAGCATGTATGGAAGCTACCTTCAACAAGAATGGTCGAGCGAAAATAAAGGTTTTTCTTTTATTTTCAAATGTACAGAAAAGTATTTCGAAAAAAATCATTAAGTATTGGGTGATAAATAATGATAAAAATGACGAATGTTTATAAGGAGTACCCAAATGGTATGAAAGCCATTGCTGGTCTCACAGTTAACATTAAACAAGGTGAATTCGTATACGTAGTTGGACCGAGTGGAGCCGGAAAATCTACATTTATTAAAATGATGTATCGTGAAGAGAAGCCATCTACAGGATCAATTAATGTAAATGGACTTGTAATTGAAACATTAGCAGAAAGAGATGTTCCATATTTCCGTCGTCAATTAGGCGTAATTTTCCAAGATTTTAAATTGCTACCTAAATTAACGGTATATGAGAATGTTGCGTTTGCTTTAGAAGTAATTGAAGAAGAACGAGATGCGATTCGTGAACGTGTTACAGAAGTGTTAGGTCTTGTAGGTCTAGATGATCGTGCAGATGCACTTCCAGGCGAACTTTCAGGCGGAGAGCAACAACGTGTGGCGATTGCAAGAGCGATTGTAAATAGACCAAAGGTTGTAATTGCTGATGAGCCAACAGGTAACTTAGATATTGAAACAGCGCTTGATATTATGAGTATTTTTAAACGTATTAATGAGCGTGGTACAACGATTGTTATGGCGACACATAACGCAGATATCGTAAATACAATTCGTCATCGTGTAATTGCAATTGAAGGCGGAAGAATTGTTCGAGACGAGATTGAGGGAGGATACGGATATGAAGGCTAAAACCCTTAGTCGACATTTGCGAGAAGGTGTGAAAAATCTATCCCGTAACGGATGGATGACATTTGCTTCTGTAAGTGCAGTAACAGTTACGTTATTACTTGTAGGTGTCTTTTTGGCAGCGATTATGAATATGAACCATTTTGCGACGAAAGTAGAGCAAGATGTAGAAATTCGTGTGCATGTTGATCCGGCAGCAAAAGAAGCTGATCAAAAGAAATTAGAAGAAGATATGAGTAAAATTGCGAAAGTAGATTCTATTAAATATTCTTCTAAAGAAGAAGAGTTGAAACGTTTAATTAAAAGCTTAGGCGATAGTGGAAAAACGTTCGAGTTATTTGAGCAAGATAATCCACTGAAAGATGTATTTGTTGTAAAGGCGAAAGAACCAACAGATACAGCGGCGATTGCGAAAAAGGTTGAGAAAATGCAGTTTGTAAGTAATGTTCAATACGGTAAAGGTCAAGTTGAAAAATTATTTGATACTGTAAAAACTGGTCGTAACATCGGGATTGCGTTAATTGCTGGTCTTCTATTCACAGCGATGTTCTTAATCTCTAACACAATTAAAATTACAATTTATGCTCGTAGTACTGAGATTGAAATTATGAAACTTGTTGGTGCAACAAACTGGTTTATTCGTTGGCCGTTCTTGTTAGAGGGATTATTCCTAGGAGTATTAGGATCAATTATTCCAATTGGCCTAATTTTAGTTATATATAATTCATTGCAAGGTGTGTTTAATGAAAAACTTGGCGGAACAATTTTCGAGCTTCTACCATACAACCCATTCGTATTCCAATTAGCTGGTTTATTAATGTTAATCGGTGCATTAATCGGTATGTGGGGAAGTGTAATGTCAATTCGTCGCTTCTTAAAAGTATAAAAAGTTGCAAACATAATTCGTACAAGCTTATCATATAGTAGAAATAGGTAAAGGCATCACACATCGTGTGATGCCTTTTGCTACACCACCTGTGTGTTCTGGAAAGGGGAATTCCGCATTGAAACGTAGAGTTGCAATTATTGGAATGGTTGTTGCATTTTTAATTGGTGCTGGCGGGATGTTTGGTGGTATGTACTGGCTTGGGATAAACCCAGCGTATGTAACGCAAACAGTATCGAATGGTAATGCTGGCACAGCACAAGGGAATTTGGCAAAGATTAATGAGGCGTATGCACTAATTGATTCACGTTATGTGGAAGACGTGAAAGACGACAAGTTAGTCGAAGGTGCGATACAAGGAATGTTGTCTACGCTGAAGGACCCTTATTCCACGTATATGGATAAAGAAACGGCAAAACAGTTTAGTCAGTCACTAGATCCTGAACTTGAAGGGATTGGAGCTGAAGTAAACAAGACGGACGGTAAGCTTATTATCGTATCGCCAATTAAAGGTTCACCAGCAGAAAAGATAGGAATTAAACCGAATGACCAAATTTTATCTGTAGATGGAAATAGTGTGAAAGATTTATCACGTGAAGAAGCAGTATTAAAAATTCGTGGTAAAAAAGGAACGACTGTTGCAATTGAAATTAAGCGCGCAGGAGTGGCTGATCCGATAGAATTTAAAATTAAGCGAGAAAAGATTCCGATTTTCACTGTATTTAGTTCCGTAAAGCAAGAGAGCGGAAAAGACATCGGTTATATGCAAATTACTTCTTTTGCTGAAAATACTGCGAAAGAATTTAAGGATCAGTTAAAAGAGTTAGAGAAGAAGCATATAACAGGCTTAGTTATTGACGTACGTGGCAATCCTGGTGGCTATTTAAATAGTGTAGAAGACATACTAGGAGACATCATGACAGATAAAAAGCCAATGCTACAAGTAGAACAGCGAAATGGTGAGAAGAAGAAATTCTCTACGGAACTGAAAGAAAGAAAGCCATATCCAATTTCAGTATTAATTGATAATGGAAGTGCTTCTGCTTCAGAGATTTTAGCGGGTGCGCTGAAAGAGGGAGAAGGATACGATTTAATTGGTGAAAAAACGTTTGGTAAAGGTACTGTCCAACAAGCTGTTCCATTTAAAGATGGTAGCAATATTAAATTAACAATGTTTAAATGGTTAACACCAGATGGCAATTGGATTCATAAAAAAGGAATCGCTCCAACTGTAGAAGTGAAGCAACCAGATTATTATCATGCGACACCAATTCAAATTGAAAAGACACTTTCATACAATTCAAATGATGTACAAGTAAAACATGCGCAAGAAATGCTTAAGAGCTTAGGCTATGTACCAGGACGTGAAGATGGGTACTTTAGCAAAGAGACAGAATCAGCACTAAAAGCATTCCAAAATGCGAATGAGATGGAAGCAACAGGACAACTCGATAAAAAGACAGCTGAAGCGCTTCAAACTAAAATTATTGAAAAAATCCGTTCTGGAGAAAATGATTTACAATTACAGACGGCATTGAAATTAATAGCGAAATAAGAAAGAATACAGGCACTTTGATGCCTGTATTTTTTATGTGTTAAACAAACATTTCTTTAGTTATGATAAGATAAAAAGAAAAAATGATATAAATGGTGGTGAATGAATTCGTGGAGGCATGGCTTTTTGAAATACTACGAGCAGTTGGACGTTTTTTCTTACACCCTGCTGTCTATGTATTTTTAATTAGTAGTATCTTCGTTGGATACTTACGTATATTACGAGAACGAAAAGATTTTTCTTTTAAAGTATATGATATTTGGTTTGAACTACGAACAACTCTATTTGCAGGTATTGGGTACGGATTAATCGTATCTATTATTACGATTGGACTCGGGCTAGTTGTTTCAAAAGCGAGTTTATGGGCAATTTTACTTTGGACGTTATTATTTGGATTAACTGCTATGTATCGATATTTATCTGTAGCTTATACTTTCGGAATCGCTATTGCACTCGTGTTGTTATCGTCTAAGATGCCAGTTTCCTTCTTACAGCTTGGAGAAGGTGAAGAGGGTACGATTGTATCCCTTGCTATTTTACTAGGCGTTATGCTCGTTGTAGAGGGGTTATTAATCTCTAAAAATGCGGTTCGCTATTCTACGCCAAAAATTAACAAAGGTAAGCGTGGGCTACGAATTGGACTACATGAATCAAATCGTTTATGGCTTGTACCAGTATTTATTCTTATACCAGGAGATGCGGTGACAGGATTTATTTCTTGGTGGCCTGTCGTTTCAATAGGTTCGACTACATACTCTTTATTCCTCGTACCATTTTTAATTGGATTTATGAGAAAAGTTAGAAGTTATGAGCCGACGGAAGCTTTATTATTTACAGGAAGACGTGTCTATGGATTAGCAGGGCTTGTACTCGTTTTAGGTATCGCAAGTTATTGGTGGCACGTACTTGCAATTATCGCGATGGGAGTCGCAATGCTTGGACGCTTTACAATCTCGATGCAAGAGAAAATTGCAGACGAGAAAAGACCAGCATACTTTGCCGCACGTAATGATGGACTTGTTGTGTTAGATACAATTCCGAATACAATTGGGGCAGAGATGAATTTAAAGCCTGGAGAAGTTATTACGAAAGTAAATGGAATCATTCCAAGAAGTACCGAAGAGTTTTATGACGCGCTTCAAACGAAGACGACAGGGGCGTTTTGTAAATTAGAAGTAGTAGATACAAATGGTGAGCTTCGTCTTGCTCAAACGGCGTTATATGCTGGGGGACATCACGAATTAGGTGTTGTGTTTGTCCAGCAAGAGCATGAGTGGGATTCGGAAGCGATGTAAAATAAAATGGAAACCTTCATTAAACACAGATGAAGGTTTTTTTTAGTTTCATAGACGGATAACTTGAATAATTATTTGATAATGGTTATCATTTAGAGAGTCTTTTAATTTGGAAAAGGGAGGAAAGATATGTTACGTAAATTTTTTTCTTACTATAAACCATATAAAGGTTTATTCATACTTGATTTTTCCTGTGCAGTTATCGCAGGCTTACTCGAACTTGGTTTCCCGCTTATCGTAAATCAATTTATTGATAAGTTATTACCAGGGCAAAACTGGACGCTTATTTTATGGGCTTGTTTCGGTTTATTTGCAGTTTACGTGTTAAATACAGGTTTGCAATACGTTGTTACATATTGGGGACATATGCTTGGTATTAACATTGAAACTGATATGAGACAGAAATTATTTGATCACATTCAAAAGCTATCATTCAGATTTTTTGATAATAATAAAACAGGTCATTTAATTTCACGCCTTACAAACGATTTAATGGAAATTGGGGAAATTGCTCACCATGGACCAGAAGATTTATTCATTGCTATTATGACTTTAGTCGGAGCATTTTCATTTATGATGATGATTAACTGGAAGTTAGCACTTCTAACATTCTTCGTAATCCCGTTCTTATTATGGTTGGCACTTTACTTCAATAAAAAAATGACAGGTACGTTTAGACGTTTATTCGCAGACGTTGCTGATTTCAATGCATGTATCGAGAACAATGTTGGTGGTATCCGCGTTGTACAAGCATTCGGAAATGAAAAGTTTGAGAAAGAGCAATTTGCTGTAAATAATGCTCGTTTCCGTACAACAAAATTAATGGCGTATAAAATTATGGCGTTAAATTCATCTATTAGTTATATGCTGATGCGTCTTGTAACACTCTTTGTATTAATATGTGGTACATGGTTTGTTCTGCAAGGTGAATTAACGTACGGCGGATTTATTGGATTCGTTTTATTAACGAATATTTTCTTCCGCCCAATTGAAAAGATTAATGCGGTTATTGAAAGTTATCCGAAAGGAATCGCTGGTTTTAAAAGATATGTAGAGCTTCTGGAAACAGAGCCGGATATTGGAGATTCTAAAGATGCAATCGAAGTTAAACATGTACACGGCGACATTCAATACAATAACATCACGTTCGGATATGAAAATAAAGAGCCGATTTTAAACGATATTAGTTTGAAAATACATGCAGGTGAAACAGTTGCTTTCGTTGGGCCATCAGGGGCAGGGAAAACAACATTATGTAGTTTATTACCGCGTTTTTATGAACACTCATCTGGATCGATTCAAATTGATGGCATTGATACGAAAGAGATGACGCTATCGTCACTTCGTAAGCAAATCGGAATTGTGCAGCAAGATGTTTTCTTATTCTCAGGAACAATTCGTGAAAATATCGCTTACGGAAACTTAAAAGCTTCAGAATCTGAAATTTGGCAGGCGGTAAAACGTGCCCAGTTGGAGGACTTAATTTACTCGCAACCAGACGGTTTAGATACAGTTATTGGTGAGCGTGGTGTGAAACTTTCAGGAGGGCAAAAGCAACGCTTAGCAATTGCCCGTATGTTCTTGAAGAATCCGCCAATTTTAATTTTAGATGAAGCAACTTCTGCGCTAGATACAGAGACGGAACTTGCGATTCAAAAATCACTTGCTGAACTATCTGTCGGTCGTACAACGTTAGTTATCGCTCATAGGCTTGCAACTATTAAAAATGCGGATCGCATCGTCGTTGTAAATAAAGATGGTATTGCAGAACAAGGTTCACATGCTGAATTAATTGAGCGTGGCGGAGGGTATAGCAGGTTATACGAAGCACAGTTTAGTTTGTAAATATAATTTTTGCTGAATTAGTGCACCATAAGTAAGTGGAAATCTTATATGGGAGGCTATAAAGCATGATTGTAACAACAACTTCTACCATTCAAGGAAAAGAAATTATTGATTATATCGATATCGTCAATGGCGAAGCAATTATGGGGGCGAATATCGTGCGTGACCTTTTCGCTTCTGTCCGTGACGTTGTCGGTGGCCGTGCAGGCGCTTACGAAAGTAAATTAAAAGAAGCGCGCGACATTGCAATGGAAGAGATGAAAACTCTCGCAAGACAAAAAAATGCGAACGCCATTGTTGGTATCGACGTGGACTACGAAGTAGTTCGCGAAGGGATGCTAATGGTTGCGGTGAGTGGGACTGCTGTCCGTATATAGGTAAAAAGCCGTGCTGGTGCACGGCTTTTTACTGTTATTGATGCTAATATCGGGCTTAAATCGATATTCTATGTCGAAGTTTCAATATTTCTTGGGAAATGCGGAAGGCCCTGTCGATATATAGGGAAGACATTAGAGCGCTTCTTTACACTTTCGAATTTGAACTAATACTGTTTCGTATTCTTGTTCGAGAGATGTGATGTCATCGTGATGATTTGGTATGGAAATTCGGCCGATGATTTCTGTTAGTTTTGTTTGTAACCGTAATAATTCTTGTTCAGTAACGTTTACAGAATCCCCAGTTGTTCTTTTTGTGTAATGCTCGTAATTACCGTGGAATACTCTTGGTTCACTCTCATCTACTTGTATAATATGGTCTGCAACAGATCGAATAAAGGCGCGGTCATGGCTAATGAAAAGTATTGTGCCAGGATATTCTTGTAACATAATTTCTAATTCTTCTTGTGTTGCTAAGTCTAAATAGTTTGTTGGTTCATCGAGCAGAAGCATATTATAGTTTCCTAAAAATACTTTTGCGAGTGCAACCTTCATGCGTTCTCCACCACTTAAGACGTGCACAGGTTTATGAACATCTTCACGGCGGAATAGGAGCCTTGCAAGTATTGTTCGAACGAACGATTCTGTATAGTTTGTTTCTTCTAGAACGTTTTCTAAAATTGTTTTATCTGTTTTTAAAATAGATAATGTTTGTTCAAAGTATCCAATTTTACAACTTTTCGAAAGCTGAATGCCACGCTCGTTCGCGAGAAGCATTTTGAACAAAGTTGTTTTTCCGCTTCCGTTTGCCCCTAAAATAGCAAGCTTTGCCCCAGGGACAATTGTTCCATTCATATTTTTAAATAGTGTGCGATCCCCTATTTTCTTCGTTGTTTTATTAAACTGAACAACTGCTTTACTATGAATTGGTGTGTGGTATTGTACGTCAAACTGAGCTTGAGAAAAGTCTTTCGGCTTTTCTTTCTTTTCTAACTTTTCGAGGCGTGTTTCTAGTGCTTTCGCTACTTTGCTAACATTTTCTTGCCCATGAGCCCCACTTAACTTATAAAGTTTAGATTCAGATGAACTGAACCGTGTTGGGATTTTTGTCATGCTAGAAGCACGTTGCTTTCTTTGTGAAATTGACTGTTCTAACCGATTTTTTTCTTGTATATATTGATCATATTCTGCTTGCTTTTGTATTCGCTCACGTTCTTTTTGCTTTCGATAGTTTGAATAATTCCCTTTGTACTCTTGAATAGTACCGTCTTCAACTTCGATGATTTTTGTACATATGGCATCTAAAAAATCACGATCATGCGATATTAAAACAAGTGCACCGTTATAAGATAAAAATGCCTTTTCTAATTGCTCTGTACCAAACATATCTAAGTGACTTGTTGGCTCATCAGCAAATAGAATGCCTGCATCTTGTTCGAGGGCATGGGCGATCTTTAGGCGCATTCGTTCACCGCCGCTCATTGAATTTGCGACGCTTGAAATATTCCATTTTCCTTTAGCGAGGGAAGAAGCGATTTCCGGTATTTCTTCGCTAAGCTGAGGAATGATGGCGATAGAACTATGATGAGTTACTGTTCCTTTGTCAGCTTCTATTTCTTTACTTAATATTTGTAATAACGTAGATTTTCCAGCTCCGTTGACTCCGACAATTCCTATACGATCGTTTGCTTGAATTTCTAGTGATGGTAACGTAAATATGGTGCGATCACCAAAGCTCTTTTCGATATTACGTGCGATTAAAATAGTCATAAAAAAACCTCCCTAGTGTCACTAGAGAGGATAAAAGTCGCCCTTCAATGTAAAAATCGTACATAAATAAACGATTTTTCACATGATCGTATCGAAAGAAAGTATCGACAAATGGACAGACTAATCCCCTGCTAGTTTTCATCATTTTTGTTCACTATTTGTGATGGATGAAATAAATAAGAGAATTAGAACTTCATTGGTCAAAGTACCTTCCTTTCATAATATTATTTTTATTGTATGCGCATACAAATGGATTTGTCAAACTTATTTCTGGGTGCTATTTTTGAATTTATTATTATACAATTGTGCTTTTGCCAGCGCCTCAGCATCGTTCTTGATTTCATCTAGTCCATTCGCATCCCCAATAATATACCCTTCAAATGATGAACCAACAAAATCAAAGATATATTGAAACTGGGCGATAAGCGGCAATGCTTTCAGTTTTGGACTGTCTCCGCCAACGATGACAACGTACATTTTTTTGCCTTTCATTTTTTCTTTGAAATGAAGAGATTTATCACGCAAGCTTTGTGACCAGCGATCAACGAAGTTCTTCATGTGGCCGCTCATTCCGTACCAGTATAGCGGTGTAGCGAAGATAATCGTGTCGTGCTCTAGCATGCGCTCAATTAACTGTTGATAGTCATCATTTACAGGTTGAAATCCTTCTGCATCATGACGCTGATCTATGATTGGGTGGACGATATGATCACGCAAGTAAATTTGTTCTGTTTCAATTCCATCAATCACCATATGTGTTAAAGCTTCCGTATTTCCGTTTTGTCTTGAACTACCATGTATAACAAACATGTAATCATCCCTTTTCTTTTGCTGGTTTTAGGAGTGAAACGTGTTTTTGCAAGTTGGCTTGAATACTAGAGAGCAATTCGATTTGTTTCGTAACTTCACATAGTTTATCTTCGTAAAGTGTAAGAATACTACTGCATGGGTTTTCGTATAAATGTGGCTCGATTTCGAGGCAGCGCAGCATTCTTGCTGTTTCTTCTAAGTTTAGGCCAAGTTGTAAGTACATTTGAATAAGCTCTACTCTTTCGATGGCACTCTTGTCAAAATCACGATAACCATTTTCAAGGCGCTTTGAAGGGAGTAATCCCTTTTCTTCGTAATGTCTTAGTGAACGTTCACTAACCCCAGTTTTCTTTGATAACACCCCAATTTGCACTGCGTTTCACTCCTTTTAAAGATATTGTAAACCTTCACACTAATGTAAAGGTCAACTCTGTTTTTTTGCAAAAGAATCTACATGATTTAAAAAGACTTGAATAGCTTTAGACGGGATAAAATATTTGCCGCGCACGATGGAGAATGGGCGGATTAGCCTTTCGTCCGGAACAGGGACGTGGAATATTTCTTTTGCCAACAGTTCTTTTCGAACAGTCCAATCCGAAAGTATAGCGATGCCAAGCCCGGCAGCGACGGCTTCCTTCACGCTCTGAATACTGCTGAATGTAAAGAAGCGTTTCATTTTTAAGTGATGTTGGTGTATAAAGCGATCGCTATAGGCACGTGTGCCAGAACCGCTTTCCCTTAATACCCAGACTTGATCTTGCAATGTATTTTCGTTAATTCCCTCGATATGGAGCAATGGGTGGTTTGGCGGGACGACGAGTTTCATTTCATCTTGCATAAAAGTTTCAACATCTACGTCAGCGTATACGACTTGCCCTTCCACTAAGCCGATATCAATTTGATTAGAGCGAAGGCTTTGTAAAACTTCTTCTGTATTGGAGATAAATGTATGAACTTCGACATGTGTATTTTCATTGGCAAAGCGCGCAAGTATTTTCGGAAGTAAGTATTCGCCAATTGTGAAGCTAGCGCCGATTCGCAGCGTTCCCGTTACGACGTTGTGCAATTCATTAATTTCTTGTTTCGCATCTTCATAAAGTGAAAGCATTTGCTTTGCGTGTATGTATAATATGTTTCCAGCTTCCGTAACTTGGACGTGCTTTGGGGAGCGCTGAATAAGTGTAGTCCCCAATTCATTTTCCAGGTTGCGAATGTGCATACTAACGCCGGGTTGTGAAAGGTTTAATAGTTCCGCAGCACGCGAAAAATGTTTTTGTTCAACGACAGTAACAAATATTTTTAAAATGTCGACGTTCATTTGTTAGGCCCCTTTATTTTTATTTTCATTTTATCATAAGTATTTCTGATGATAGGGATTCAAAATTGATATTAAACTTATTATAAAAATTCTCTTATAATGTAACTAGAAAGAACATGCATGTTCCAATACGATTATTGGGGTGGTATAAAGTGGAACAAACACTTGTTATACAAAAGAAGAAGGGCTTTGGATTTTCGCAAGGTGTTGGGATTACGTTATTAATCGCAATCGCCGCGAAATATTTAGCAGAGCTTCCATTTTTAAATATTATGGGACAATTAGTAATCGCTATTCTAATCGGGATGGTTTGGCGCGCGGCAATCGGGATTCCTCAAGAAGCGATAGCGGGAACGAACTTTGCGAGTAAGAAGTTGCTACGCTTTGGGATCATCTTACTTGGAATGCGGTTAAACCTTGTAGATATTGCAAAGGCGGGGCCGAAAGTATTGGTCATCGCAGCGGTTGTTATTACATTTACAATTTTTGTTGTATATGGGCTAACGAAAGTGTTTAAAGTAGAAAAGAAACTTGGAATTTTAACGGCATGCGGAACGGCAATTTGTGGTGCGGCTGCGGTCGTGGCAATTGCACCGCAAGTGAAAGCGAAAGATGAAGAAACAGCGGTTGGGGCAGCGATTATTGCAATTTTAGGTACAATATTTACACTTATTTATACGCTATTATACCCAGTGCTTGGCTTTTCTCCGTACGGTTACGGCGTGTTCTCAGGTGCGACATTGCACGAAATCGCTCATGTTATCGCTGCTGCGGCGCCAGGAGGTAGCACGGCTGTAGACATCGCGGTTATTGTGAAATTAACGCGCGTAGCGATGCTTGTGCCAGTAGCGATTTTAATTGGATTATGGTTTGGAAAGAGCGAGGACAGCAAAGAAAAAAGATCGTGGCGCGACCTTCCGATTCCTTGGTTCATCTTCGGATTTTTAGCAATGAGTGCGGTGCATTCGCTTGGGATTATCCCAGAAGTTGTTGCCGGATATATTGTAGTAATTGCGTACATGCTTATTGCAATGGCGATGGCAGGGCTAGGTTTAAATGTAGAGTTTAAAACATTCCGCAAATTAGGAAGTAGGGCATTCGTGGCAGGGCTAATTGGCTCGGTTTGCCTTTCGGTACTTGGGTATGTTCTTGTATATGCATTAGGATTTATGTAGTAAGACGAAGAAGCTGTCCCAAAGGATATTTTGGGACAGCTTCTTTCTTATGCCTATAGTGCTACGGATGTCGATATTTGTCGGTAAGTCGATATATTTAAAAAATCGCCGATATAAATGGAGTTGCGCTGATATATTTGGAAAATCGCCGATATAATTTAAGCTGCGCTGATATATTTAAAAAATCGCTGATATAAATTTAATTCCTGTCTTAATGTGTTAGAGAAGGTGTTCAGTGAAATGTTTTTCTAAAATTTGTAAAGGTATCTTTACTTAGAATTGGAAAATATTTATAATTAAAGTAAAGATATCTTTACTTTCGAAGGTGGAGCCTATGGGTGTGAAAAATAAGATTAAAGAATTGCGAAAACAACATCATATAACGCAAATTGAAATGGCAAAGGCGATGCAAGTGACGCGGCAGACAATCGTGGCAATTGAGAACCACCACTATAACCCGAGTCTAGAGTTATCCCTAAAAATCGCCAAATATTTTGGAATGAAGGTAGAGGAAATATTTACGCTGGAGTAAGGGGAGAGAAAATGAACGATACTAAAAAGTTGTATATCGCTACGGTCTTAGGATTATGTGGAGGGGACGTTTTAGTTCGTATTATGGACCCATCCATACCGATGTTATCGCTAATAGTTAGTAACATTTTAGCAATTGTATTTTTGACGGCGTATGTGTATTACAAAAAGCATAAGCACAAAAAAGAAGAACTTCCAGATATAGATGAGCGAGTAAATGAAAATATAAAAAAGTATGTAAATGTCTCATTTATATTCGCGTTTATTTTACTTATAGTTTATATTGTTGCGAGCAAAGGAATAGGAAGGGCTGTTATACCGATTCCAGAAATATTCATTGTATGTAGTTTCTTATTTGCTGGTAGTCTCATCGTAGGAGTTATGGCGGGAAAACGAGCATAGCGATAGGAGGAATGAAAATGCAAGATGAGTTTGAGAGATTTCAATCTGACAAAGCGTTTAAATATGTAGGGTTATTTTTCGTGGTAAGTTTAGCAATATGGAGTTTGTACAATTTAATTGTTTATGGAAATGCTGGTATGCCGTTTGTTTTATTTGTACTCGGGCAGTTTGTTTATTTCGTTGTGAAGTATTGGCCGAAATGGAAATATAGAAATAGTAAAGAGGCTGATCGTGTATGAGTAAACATGATGTTATAAAGTTTATCGGTAGCTTATTGTTAGCAGGTTTGATTTTGAATATGAGTTTAATAATTTTAAGTATTTCATGGGAAGTAATTTTCATATCAAATGTCGCATTAGTTATTTTATATGGAATTTCGGAATATAGAGAACAGAAGCGTTTGAAAGAAGAGGGAGTACCGTTGATTGATGAGAGGGTTGTGAACAAGATGAAGTCGTATTTTGCGATTTGTATTACAAGCTTCGTTTTCTTGTTCATTATGTATCTTTCTGTAAATAAGTATTTAGATAGACAAATCGTGGATGTAAATGAATTATTATATATAGTTATTTTTGGACTGTTATTTAGCATGGCATCGACGAGTGTATTAGCAACAAGGGAAATCAAATAAATATATAAAGGGGAAACGGGATGGGATTAGCGGTATTATGTGTTGCGACGGCTATATTTGCACTTTGGTGGGGGATGCAAAACTTCTCTCGTAATCCAGGGCCAAGTGTATGTATTATGATTGGTGCTGTAGGTTTATCATACTATTTATTAATGTTAGCGCATTACCATAAAACAGCAACCAGTGTTGTTGTAGGGGCAATTATTTTATCTTGTGGACGTGCTATACAAAAGGGTTTTCTTCCATAAAAGCTGTTTATACAAAAGGTATAGACAGCTTTTTGTATTTTTTTACAAACTACTTGAAAGTTACGTTACGTCACCTTTTATAATGAAGGAGAAGAGGTGATGGAGTTGATTTCAATTCAAGAACTAACGAGGGAAACAGGGGTTACAGTAAGGACGTTACGTTATTATGATCAAATCGATTTATTAAAGCCGAGTGGGAAAACTGATGGGGGGCATCGGTTATATAGCGAGAGAGATGTTGTTCGTTTGCAGCAAATTTTATTTTTAAAAGAAATGGGTTTTTCATTAAAAGAGATTACGAATATGTTAGTAAAAGGTGAATTTAACTTAAAAGACTCGCTTGAAAAGCAACTTAGATTTGTACAGGAAGAACAAAAGAAATTCAATCGAATGGAACGTATTTTACAGGCGGTTGTTTATTCAGTAGACGTCGAAGGAGAACTGGATTGGAAAGTTATGTTTGAACTCATTCAGCTTTCGAAACAGTCTCCACGTATACGTGAAATATTCCAAAATGAAGTTTTTTCTCAGGAAGAAAAAAAGTTGCTTCATAATTTGCCAAACATGAGTGAAGAAGATCCGAATGTTTTAGAGTGGATAGATTTATTAAAGCAACTACGTAACTTTATGAAAGACGGTAAGGAAGCATTTTTAGATAAATTGTGGGAAGTAAGAAAGTCAAAAGAAGATTCACAGAAAATGAGTATGTATCCAATTGAAGAAGAGCTTCTATTATATATGGATGAGGCTTTTCGTATATATGAAGAAAGGGAGAGGGATAAATGAGTATACTCGCAGAATATCGTTGGTATTTTTTAATTGGGGCAGAGATTGTATTTTGGTTATCAGCTATTGGATTCTTTTTACTAAGGTATGGATTTCGCTTGAAAAAGGCGAGTTTTATTATGGGAATTGTGCTACTCGTAAATGAAGTGTTTATTTTAACTTTAGGAGTAGTGGACTATTATCAAACAGGGAAGTTCTCTAATTTTCAAATCATTACTGTAATTATATTATTGTATGCTGTGTTTTACGGGAAAAAGGATTTGAAGAAGCTAGATATATATGTACAAAAACTAGTTGCGAAGTGGCGAAATGAACCGGCGCCTATTATCGAAGAACCACTTGAAGTAACAGGTAGGGCGCATGCGAAGCAGGAAATGAAAAATTGGGTTTTACATCTTATGTTGTTTGTTGCTGTTCATATATTCTTTTTCTTCATGTATGGGCTTATTCCAGTAGAACAGTGGGGAAATTGGTTAGAGTCAGGAATCGTTTTAAATAAAGCTGCAAGCCGTGTAAGCCAAGTGTGGGCTATTATTCTTTTAGCGGATACTGTAATTTCATTTTCATATGTGATTTTTCCGAAGAAGGAGAAAGGGAAAGAAAAGCTACTTTCATAGAGGAAAGTAGCTTTTTGCAAATTTAGTATAGGTTTCTTTTTTGGGGTATACAAATAGTTTGTGTGGGAGAGGATGACAGTAGGAAAAAAGAGATAGTTGTAAAAGGATTGTTAAAGAGACATGTGAGGTAGATATTGCTTATAGGCTAGTAGAGTATATGAACGAGGAAAGGCGTAATGGATATGATTTGTTACATGTCCCTTTAAAATAAAATTTGTAAAGGAAGGAAGTACTTACTCCTTCCTTTTTCTATGTATAACTTGTCGAAAACTTTACCGAATATCTGTTCGTTTTTTTAGGTTTTTTATGGGCATTCGTGGTAAAATAATAATACAGATTTTTATGAGGAGGTCGGTTTTTAGTTGGAACATCCATTTGAAATTATCTCAGAGTATTCCCCGCAAGGTGATCAGCCGGGAGCGATTGAGAAGCTTGTAGAGGGAATTAATAGTGGAAAGAAAAAGCAAGTGTTGCTTGGAGCGACAGGAACGGGTAAGACATTTACGATTTCAAATGTCATTAAAGAGGTGCAGAAGCCAACACTTGTAATGGCTCATAATAAAACGTTAGCAGGACAGTTATATAGTGAGCTGAAAGATTTCTTTCCTAACAATTCTGTGGAGTATTTTGTTAGTTATTACGATTATTATCAGCCGGAAGCGTACGTGCCACATACGGATACGTTTATTGAAAAAGATGCGCAAATTAACGATGAAATTGATAAATTACGCCACTCGGCAACGTCTTCCTTATTTGAACGAGATGATGTTATTATCGTTGCGAGTGTGTCATGCATATACGGTTTAGGTTCTCCGGAAGAATACCGCGAGTTAGTTGTTTCACTTCGAGTTGGTATGGAAAAGGACCGTAATCAATTACTTCGTGAACTTGTTGATGTACAGTATGGACGTAATGATATTGATTTCAAGCGTGGTACATTCCGTGTGCGCGGAGATGTAGTTGAGATCTTTCCGGCATCACTTGACGAACACTGTATTCGAATTGAATTTTTCGGTGATGAAATCGATCGTATTCGAGAAGTAAATGCATTAACAGGTGAAGTATTAGCAGAACGTGATCATGTGGCAATCTTCCCGGCATCTCACTTCGTTACACGTGAAGAAAAGCTGAAGGTTGCTATTGAAAATATCGAAAAGGAATTAGAAGAGCGTTTAAAAGAATTAAATGATAACGGTAAGTTGTTAGAGGCGCAGCGCATAGAACAGCGAACGCGTTATGATTTAGAAATGATGCGCGAGATGGGCTTTTGTTCAGGAATCGAAAACTATTCCCGTCATTTAACACTTCGTCCAGCAGGTTCAACGCCGTATACGCTTTTAGATTATTTTCCAAAGGATTTCTTAATTGTTATGGATGAGTCGCATGTGTCGGTTCCGCAAGTAAGAGCGATGTATAACGGGGACCAAGCACGTAAGCAAGTGCTTGTTGATCATGGATTCCGTCTGCCATCAGCTTTAGACAATAGACCGCTCACGTTTGATGAGTTTGAAGAGAAAACGAATCAAGTTATTTACGTTTCGGCAACGCCAGGACCGTACGAGTTAGAGCAGTCACCGAAAGCAATAGAACAAATTATTCGTCCAACAGGGCTTTTAGATCCACCAATTGATATACGACCAATTGAAGGACAAATAGATGATTTATTAGGAGAAATCCATGACCAGATTGCGAAAAATGAACGTGTATTAATTACGACTTTAACGAAAAAAATGTCAGAGGATTTAACAGATTACTTAAAAGATGTAGGAATTAAAGTGAACTATCTTCACTCTGAAATTAAAACGTTAGAACGTATTGAAATTATTCGTGACCTTCGCCTTGGTAAGTTTGATGTACTTGTCGGTATTAACTTATTACGAGAAGGATTAGATATTCCGGAAGTATCACTTGTAGCTATTTTAGATGCTGATAAGGAAGGATTCCTACGTTCAGAGCGTTCATTAATACAAACAATTGGTCGTGCGGCACGTAATGAACACGGCCGCGTTATTATGTACGCAGATCGCATAACGAGATCAATGGGAATTGCGATTGAAGAAACGCAGCGTCGTCGTAGTATACAAGAAGCTTACAATAAAGAGCATGGTATTACGCCGAAGACGATTCAAAAAGGAGTACGTGACGTTATTCGTGCGACAACAGCAGCTGAGGATACGGAAACATATGAAGTAACACCAGCTAAGAAGATGACGAAAAAAGAACGTGAAAATACAATTGCGAAGATGGAAGCAGAGATGAAAGAAGCAGCAAAGGCGTTAGATTTCGAGCGTGCAGCTGAATTAAGAGATTTACTATTAGAATTAAAAGCGGAAGGGTGAAAAGAGTGAGTAAAGATTTTATTGTTGTAAAAGGTGCTAGAGCGCATAATTTAAAAAATATTGACGTAACCATTCCGAGAAATCAGCTTGTTGTTGTGACGGGATTGTCTGGTTCAGGAAAATCATCGTTAGCATTCGATACGATTTATGCAGAAGGGCAGCGCAGATACGTGGAATCTTTATCCGCGTATGCGCGCCAGTTTTTAGGACAAATGGATAAGCCGGATGTTGATACGATTGAAGGTTTATCTCCAGCGATTTCAATTGATCAAAAAACGACGAGTCGTAATCCACGTTCAACAGTTGGAACGGTAACAGAGATTTATGATTATTTACGTTTATTATTCGCACGAATTGGTACGCCGATTTGTCCGAATCATGGAATTGAAATTACATCACAAACAGTGGAACAGATGGTAGACCGTGTTCTTGAATATCCTGAACGTACGAAGTTGCAAGTGCTAGCGCCTATCGTGTCAGGGCGTAAAGGTGCGCATGCGAAAGTATTAGAAGATATTAAGAAGCAAGGTTATGTTCGTGTGCGCGTTGATGGAGAGATGCTGGATGTATCTGAAGAGATTACGTTAGATAAAAATAAGAAGCATTCAATTGAAGTTGTTATTGACCGTATTGTTGTGAAAGAAGGAATTGCAAGCCGACTTGCAGATTCACTAGAAAGTGCTTTAAAGCTTGGCGGGGGCCGAGTTTTAATCGATGTAATGGGAGAGGAAGAACTTCTATTTAGTGAACATCATGCTTGTCCACATTGTGGTTTTTCAATCGGAGAATTAGAGCCGCGTATGTTCTCGTTTAATAGTCCGTTCGGCGCGTGTCCTTCTTGTGATGGACTTGGCTCAAAGCTCGAGGTAGATTTAGAACTTGTTATTCCGAACTGGGATGTATCATTAAATGAACATGCGATTGCTCCTTGGGAACCGACAAGTTCACAATATTACCCGCAATTATTAAAATCTGTGTGTAATCATTACGGCATCGATATGGATATGCCGGTGAAAGATATACCGAAGGATTTATTTGATAAAGTGTTGTACGGAAGCGGGGAAGAGAAGGTTTATTTCCGCTATGTGAATGAATTTGGTCAAGTGAAAGAAAATGAGATTTTATTTGAAGGTGTTATTCCGAATATCGAGCGTCGTTATCGTGAGACGAGTTCGGATTATGTTCGTGAGCAAATGGAGAAGTATATGGCAGAGCAAGCTTGTCCGAAGTGTAAAGGTGGACGCTTAAAGCCTGAGAGTTTAGCTGTTTTCGTTGGTGATAAAACGATTGCCGATGTAACGAAATATTCTGTTCAAGAAGTACAGGAATTCTTCTCAACTGTTGAGCTAACTGAGAAACAACAGAAAATTGCTCATTTAATTTTAAGAGAAGTTCAGGAGCGCGTTGGGTTCTTAGTGAACGTCGGTTTAGATTATTTAACGTTAAGTCGTGCCGCAGGAACTCTATCAGGTGGTGAGGCGCAGCGTATTCGTTTAGCGACACAAATTGGTTCTCGTCTTACGGGTGTACTTTACATTCTTGATGAGCCTTCTATCGGTTTGCATCAGCGTGATAATGATCGTCTTATTCGCACATTACAGGAAATGCGTGACTTAGGAAATACGTTAATTGTTGTTGAGCATGATGAAGATACGATGATGGCTGCCGATTATTTACTTGATATCGGACCAGGGGCTGGTATTCACGGTGGAGAAGTTGTATCAGCGGGTACACCAGCTGAAGTTATGCAAGACGATAATTCATTAACAGGGAAATATTTAAGCGGTAAAGAGTTTATTCCGGTACCACTTGAAAGACGTAAAGGTGACGGACGTAAAGTGGAGATTATCGGTGCGAAAGAAAATAACTTAAAGAATGCGAAGATGTCATTCCCTCTAGGAACATTTGTAGCAGTAACAGGCGTATCTGGCTCTGGAAAAAGTACGATGATTAATGAAGTGCTATATAAATCGTTAGCTCAAAAGTTATATAAGGCGAAAGCGAAGCCAGGGTCTCATAAAGAAATTAAAGGTCTTGAGCAGTTAGATAAAGTTATTGATATTGATCAATCACCAATCGGGCGTACACCACGTTCCAATCCAGCAACATATACAGGTGTATTCGATGATATTCGTGATGTATTTGCACAAACGAATGAAGCGAAAGTGCGTGGATATCAAAAAGGACGTTTCAGCTTTAACGTAAAAGGCGGCCGTTGTGAAGCGTGTCGTGGTGATGGAATTATTAAAATTGAAATGCATTTCTTACCAGATGTGTATGTTCCGTGTGAAGTTTGTCACGGTAAACGTTACAATCGTGAAACGTTAGAAGTGAAATATAAAGATAAGAATATTTCTGAAGTGTTAGGGATGACAATTGAAGATGGGGTAGAGTTCTTTGCTAATATCCCGAAAATTAAGCGTAAACTTCAAACGCTTGTAGATGTAGGGCTTGGTTATATGAAATTAGGGCAACCAGCTACGACGTTATCAGGTGGTGAGGCGCAGCGTGTGAAATTAGCTTCTGAATTACATCGTCGTTCTACAGGGCGTACGTTATACATTTTAGATGAGCCAACGACTGGCCTACATGCCCATGATATTGCACGTCTTCTAGAAGTGTTGCAGCGTCTTGTTGAAAGCGGCGAGACAGTTCTTGTAATTGAGCATAATTTAGATGTTATTAAAACAGCTGATTATATCATTGATCTTGGACCAGAAGGCGGAGACAAAGGCGGACACATCGTTGCTTCTGGAACGCCAGAACAAGTAGTGAAAGAAGAACGCTCGTATACAGGTAAGTATTTAAAAGAGATTTTAGATCGTGATAAAGCAAGAATGAAAGAGAAAATAAAAGAAGTAGAGTTATCACAATAAGTGTATTACTAAAAACCGAGTGGGAATGACACTCGGTTTTTATTTCACTAAGGAAAACTGGTAAGAGTGTTAGTAGGTATACAAGCGTGGATAATAGAATAAGCTGATATAAGTATTTGTATGTTGCTTGCGTTTATTGTCTATTAGCGTATGATGAAATATATATGTTAAAAGGATGTGTAAGGAAATGAGATGGATTGTATCACTTCTTGTAAATAGCGTTGTGTTAATCGCTGTATCCGGACTTTTAAAAGGGGTTGCACCAGACGCATTTTACATAGCAAATATACAAACTGCAATTATTGCGAGTATTATATTGGCGATTTTAAACGTATTTGTAAAGCCGCTTTTAATTTTAATTACGCTACCGATTACTCTTGTAACTTTCGGTTTCTTCTTAATTGTTATTAATGCGATTACGTTAAAGATGACGGATTCATTATTAGGGGACGCCTTTAATATATCTGGATTTGGTGTAGCGATTGTTGCGGCAATTTGTATTTCGATTTTTAATATGATAATTGAAAAGGTAATTGTTGAACCATTACATGAAAAAAAGAGAAAATGACAAAAAGAAAAACATTTCATGATTCATATGAAATGTTTTTTTCTATTTATTAGAAACCATGTTTCTTGTTTCCAGAAAAAAATGGTACAATATCCGATAGAATGGAATTTCACATCAAATGAGACTGAACCCGCAGCGGAGTGGAGGTTTATACATATGCCGAAAGTAAGGACAAAAGATTTAATTGAACAATTTCAATTGGAGTTAGTAAGTGGTGAAGAAGGGATTCATCGTGCGATTGATACGAGTGATTTATCACGACCTGGAATTGAAATGGCAGGATTTTTTACATATTATCCAGCTGATCGTGTGCAGCTTCTTGGAAAAACGGAGCTTACGTTCTTTGATACGTTAACGACAGAGCAAAAGCAAGAGAGAATGAAAGCGCTTTGTACTGAAGAGACGCCTTGTATTATTGTAACTCGTAATCAAGATGTACCGGATGAGTTATTACAAGCATCACGTGAATCAGGCGTGCCTTTATTACGTTCTGCTCAAACGACGACGAGATTATCAAGTCGTTTAACAAACTATTTAGAAGGTAAGTTAGCGCCAACAACAGCTGTTCATGGTGTGTTAGTAGATATTTATGGCGTTGGTGTTTTAATTACAGGTCAAAGTGGTGTCGGGAAAAGTGAGACAGCGCTTGAACTTGTAAAGCGTGGTCACCGCCTTGTTGCGGATGATAGCGTAGAAATTCGTCAAGAAGATGAAGATACATTAGTAGGAAGCTCACCTGATTTAATTGAGCATTTATTAGAAATTCGTGGTCTAGGTATCATTAACGTAATGACGTTATTCGGTGCAGGGGCAGTACGAAATTATAAACGTATTACGCTTGTTATTAATCTTGAAATTTGGGATCAAAAGAAAAATTATGATCGCTTAGGTCTTGATGAAGAGAAGATGAAGATTATTGATACAGAACTTACGAAGATTACACTTCCAGTTCGTCCTGGTCGAAACTTGGCTGTTATTATTGAAGTAGCAGCGATGAACTTCAGATTAAAACGTATGGGAGTCAATGCGGCACAGCAGTTCTCTGAACGATTAATGAGTGCGATTGAGTCAGGAAATCAAGAATAGACTCTGGAGAGGGAGGTCATATATATGCTGTTAGGTTCTGTACCGCAGCTTGACCGTATAGCAGTCCAACTTGGACCGTTCCCTGTTTATTGGTATGGGGTTATTATCGGTACAGGTGTGCTATTAGGTCTTTGGCTAGCAACTCGCGAGGGAGAAAGGCTTGGTATTCATAAAGATACATTTATCGATCTTGTATTAATTGCAGTACCAATCGCGATTCTTTTTGCGAGAATGTATTATGTCATTTTTGAATGGGAATATTATTCGCAAAATCCGAGTCAAATTATTAATATTCGTCAAGGTGGTTTGGCGATTCATGGTGGTTTAATCGGGGCTGTTATTACAGGAATCCTTTTTGCGAAACGACGCGGGCTTTCATTCTGGAAGTTAGCGGATATTGCTGCGCCGAGTATTTTACTAGGACAAGCAATTGGCCGATGGGGAAACTTTATGAACCAAGAAGCGCATGGTGATGAAGTAACGAGACAGTTTTTAGAAGGTCTTCATTTACCAGATTTCATTATTAATCAAATGTACATTGATGGTGTGTATTATCACCCAACGTTTTTATATGAATCATTATGGAATTTTGCAGGTGTTATTTTACTACTCGCGTTACGAAAAGTGAATTTACGCCGTGGTGAATTATTCTTCACATATTTAATTTGGTATTCAGTGGGACGCTTCTTCGTAGAAGGTTTGCGTACAGATAGTTTAATGTTAGGACCACTTCGTATTGCACAAGTAATGTCTATTGGAATTGTTGTTATTTCTATCATTTTCATTATTGTGAGACGAAAAATGGGGCAAGCTGATAAAAGATATTTAGAAAATTAGAGAAAAGTAGCATCTTATATAAGATGCTGCTTCTTTCATATTCAGGTAATGAAAGGATTAAGGACGATGAAAATAAATACAGTGTTATTTGATTTAGATGGAACGTTAATTAATACAAATGAACTTATTATCTCTTCTTTTTTACATACGTTAAATCACTATTATTCTAATCAGTATAAGCGTGAAGATGTATTAGCATTTATCGGTCCATCTTTGCATGACACTTTTAGTAAGATTGATGCAAGCAAGGTTGAAGAGATGATTACATGTTATCGTCAATTTAATCATGAGCATCATGATGAATTAGTGGAAGAATATGAAACTGTATATGAAACGGTTCAAGAATTGAAGAAGCAAGGTTATAAGATCGGCATCGTTACAACGAAAGCGAGACAGACGGTTGAAATGGGATTAAAGCTTTCGAAACTTGATCAGTTTTTTGATGTTGTCGTGACGATTGATGATGTGGAACATGTGAAACCACATCCAGAACCACTTCAAAAAGCACTCGAATTATTAGATGCAAAGCCAGAAGAAACATTGATGGTTGGTGATAATCATCATGATATCGTCGGTGGACAAAATGCAGGTACGAAAACAGTAGCGGTTTCATGGACAGTGAAAGGTAGAGCATATTTAGAAGCGTATAAACCAGATTATGTGCTAGATAAAATGAGTGATTTACTACCGATTTTGTCCCGTATTAATGGGTAGTAAGATTCCTGCCTGTAAATGCTTGATTGATGAGAGTTAGTAATCAGTGGAGAAAAGGATTCCTACCGGTTAAAGTGTCACTTTATATAAGTAGAGGAGAGAGTTCAGTGCGACGGACAACGCGCTATCCTGTTTCAGGAGAAAATTCATTGTGGAATGTGTATAAAACAGTTTCTTTTTGGAAGGTAATGAAAAACTTTATTATCATCCAAATCGCACGTTACACGCCATTTTTATCCGTGAAGAATTGGTTATATCGCACGTTTTTACGGATGGAAGTAGGAAAGAAAACGTCGTTTGCACTTATGGTAATGCCAGATATTATGTTTCCAGAAAAGATTACTGTGGGAGACAATTCAATTATCGGCTATAATACAACGCTTTTAGCGCATGAATATTTAATTCGTGAGTATCGACTCGGAGAAATCGTCATAGGGAATGAAGTTATGATCGGAGCGAATACGACAGTTTTACCAGGTGTGACGATTGGAGATGGTGCTATCGTTTCTGCAGGCACACTTGTCCATAAAGATGTACCAGGCGGCGCTTTCGTAGGCGGAAATCCGATGCGTATTATTTATACGAAAGAGGAAATGGCCACTAGAGAAGGTTGATGTTAAAAATTTAACATTTCTCTTCTCTTTTTATGAATAAAAAGGAAATATTTGATTATAATATACTGTTTTGTTTTTTACGGAATCGTTTATACTTATAGATAGAAGAATGTGTGAGCGAAGAAAACAAAAAACTGGAGGATATATGGGGAAAAATCAAAGAATATATAAGGAGAGCGGACAAGTTATCTCTTTTAATCAATTAGCGGACTTCTTTTATAAAAAAGGGATGAGGGCTTATAAAGGGCAAAAATTGCAAGATGCAATTAAATATTTTCGAAGAGCGTCACAAAGCGAGAAGGAGCCGTTTATTTTATGCCAACTAGCAATAGCATTATCTGAATCTGGTGAATACCAAGAGTCGAATCAGATATTTCTAAAGCTTGTTAGATCCAATCCTGAACTTGAGCAATGCTATTATTTTATTTCAAATAATTATGCATATATGGGCTTGTTTCAACAGGCGAAGAAGTATGCAGACCGATATTTAGAAGTTGCGGAAGAGAAGGAATTCGTAGAAGATACATTAGAATTGCTTGAGATTATGGAAGAAGAAGCAATGGGTGAGGAAGAGATTGAGGATGAAGATGAGCTAATTGTTATGCAGGAAGAAGCGAACCGCTACATTCGTAACGGCCAATTAGAAGAGGCGATTGCTACACTAGAAGTTGTTACGAAAGAATACCCAGAATTTTGGTCGGGCCATAATAATTTAGCGATTGCACATTTTCAATCAGGTAATGTAGATCAAGCGCTTAAGTTAACAGAAATGATTTTAGAGAAAAGTCCTGGTAATATGCATGCGCTTTGTAATACGCTTATTTTTCTATATTCAATTGGAGAGCATAAGCAAGTAGAGTCATTAGCAGGGCAGTTAGTTTCGGTATATCCAATTTCATTTGAGCATCGTTTGAAACTTGGAACAACGCTTGCAACAATTGGTCATTTTGAACCTGCATATAAATGGTTCAAAGTATTAAAGCGTCAAGGATACGAGGGAGACGTTAGTTTTTATTACTGGTTTGCATACTCGGCGTATATGGTGAAGGAACAGCAAGTAGCTGAAAAAATGTGGCAACATGTTGTAGAATTGCATCCTGATAAAAAAGGAAAAGAACCGTGGAATGCACTGAATTTAGCAGATGAAGGACAAAATCTTTTATTTGAAGAGTTACGAAAATCATTTCAGAAAAGTACGACGCTAGAAGAGAAAATGCTAGCTTTATATTTAATGAATGAATTGTCAACACCAGAGAAGGTTGGGTTCTTCTTTGATGTAACGCAAGCGAAAAATGGTGTTCCAATCGTATCGCAACTTGCAAAATATTTCTTTTTACTTAATAGTCATAAAAGCATCCCAGCTGATTTACAGCAATTTGAACAGTGCGTACGAATCGCGGATGCATTATACAATTATACGAAAAAAGATGATGAATTAATCGAAGAGTGTTTAAATTTTTGGTTTTGTACGTTCATACGTTTATATACATCTGGAGCGACTTTTACAAATGTGTACGGTTGGTCAGCGGCAATTGAATATATTGTGCGCGGCGAACAAAGAAATAAGATGACACAGGCAGAGCTTGGTGATGTATATAATGTATCTGTAGCGACTGTACGAAAGTATGTGCAGGCTGTTAAGCGCACGCACACGTAGGGTAGGCAAATCATTGGGAAAAAAATGATGCTAACAGTATAATGAGGGTAACTTAATGTGTATGAATGAATGGGAGTGAATAGTGTGTCAGAAGAAAAAATTTATGATGTCATTATTATTGGTGCAGGACCAGCTGGTATGACAGCTGCGGTATATACATCTCGTGCGAATTTAAGCACACTGATGCTTGAGCGTGGTATTCCAGGTGGACAAATGGCAAATACAGAAGATGTAGAGAACTATCCAGGTTATGAGTCTATTTTAGGACCAGACTTATCAAATAAAATGTTTGAGCATGCGAAGAAATTTGGTGCTGAATATGCATACGGTGATGTGAAAGCAATCATCGATGGTAAAGAGTACAAAACAATTATGGCTGGTAAAAAAGAATATAAAGCACGTGCAATTATCGTTGCAAGCGGTGCAGAGTATAAAAAAATTGGTGTGCCAGGTGAAACAGAACTTGGCGGCCGCGGTGTATCGTATTGTGCAGTATGTGATGGTGCATTCTTTAAAGGGAAAGAACTTGTTGTTATTGGCGGCGGAGATTCTGCTGTTGAAGAGGGTGTGTTCTTAACACGCTTCGCATCAAAAGTAACAATCGTTCACCGTCGTGACACTCTTCGTGCACAGAAAATTTTACAAGATCGTGCTTTCCAAAATGAGAAAGTAGATTTCATTTGGAATCACACTATAAAAGAAATTAACGATGCAAATGGTAAAGTAGGAAGCGTAACACTTGTAGATGTAAACAGCGGAGAAGAACAAGAAGTTAAAACTGACGGCGTTTTCATATACATCGGTATGCTACCACTATCAAAACCGTTTGTTGAGCTAGGTATTACAAATGAAAATGGTTATGTTGAAACGAACGAGCGTATGGAAACGAAAGTTCCTGGTATTTTCGCAGCTGGTGATGTTCGTGAAAAAATGCTTCGTCAAATTGTAACTGCAACAGGCGATGGTAGTATTGCAGCGCAGAGTGCACAGCATTATATAGAAGAGTTAGTAGAAGAATTAAAAACTGTAACAGAAAAATAAGGGGTAATATACCTTTTGAAAAGAAAGCTACCGATAGGAGCTTTCTTTTTTTTGTGAAAATGTCAAAGTTTTGTCAAAAACAATTAGGATTATAAGCTTTCTTATTGATATACTGGACTTTACGGAAAAAATCACTATAAGAAATGAGGAATTTATTCAGTATGGAATGGCGTAATATATATCGTGGATTTTGTATGGGCGTTAGTGATTTAATTCCTGGTGTGAGCGGCGGAACAATCGCTGTTGTGTTAGGGATTTATGAACAATTGCTCGCAGCAATTAGCGGATTCTTTAGTCGTGAATGGAAAAAACATTTAGCGTTTTTAATCCCACTTGCAGCTGGTGTAGCGGCAGCTTTTCTAACGTTAAGTCACGTTATTAAATATTTATTAGCAAATCATTATGAACCGACTCAATTTTTCTTCCTCGGTTTAATTATTAGTATATTACCGATGTTAATGAGAGAAGCTGATGCAAAGGCAACGTTTAAAGGTAGTCATATTACCTTATTAATAATTGCAGCAATTCTTGTTGCAATAACAGCATTCTTTAAACCAGATAAGGCAGCTGATCCGATTACGACGTTAACAATTTTAAATGCAATTGGTTTGTTTTTCGCAGGATGGGTGGCTAGTATGGCTATGCTTCTTCCTGGAATTAGTGGATCGTTTATTTTATTAATTATTGGTGTGTATCCAACAGCAATTAACGCTTTAACTACACTCAATTTACCGTTAATCGTGGTTATCGGTGCCGGCGTGATGGCCGGATTTGTTGTAAGTAGTAAAGGAATTAGTTATTTGTTAGATCGTTATAAAAGTATGACATTTGCGGCAATTATTGGGCTCGTTATCGGGTCGATTGTCATTGTGTTCCCTGGCATTCCGACTGGTGGTATTTCAATTGTAAGTTCAATTATTACTTTTATTTTAGGATTTGCGGTTGTTACTTATTTCGGTAAGAAATAAGTGTTTTAATCCCCTTAACGATTTTTATCGTTAAGGGGATTTTTATTTACTGTTCATGGGAAGTAAGGTATTTTGATTGCTTGTTATAGAAAGATTTTTTACAATTGCTTAGCGAAAGGGGACTGGCACCTTCGTTGTAGCAAACTGTTTTTGATAGTATAATGAAATGAGTATGCGGTGAGAAATTTTGCTGCAAGTAGCTGAGGTGAAGAAACATGCAAAGAGTGACAAACTGTGTGTTAATTAGAGATAATGAAGTACTCTTACTCCAAAAACCTCGCCGGAATTGGTGGGTTGCACCGGGCGGGAAAATGGAACGTGGTGAGACGGTAAGAGATTCCGTTGTTCGCGAGTATCGTGAAGAAACAGGTATTTATTTAAAGAACCCAGCGTTAAAAGGGGTCTTCACCTTTGTCATCCAAGAGGGTGATAAAGTTGTTTCTGAATGGATGATGTTCTCCTTTTTAGCAACAGATTTTGCAGGAGAAAACAAATTAGAGAGCGAAGAAGGCATCATTGGTTGGCATACATTTGATAAAATTGATGATTTAGCAATGGCACCAGGAGATTATCACATTATTGATTATTTAATTAAAGGGAATGGTATAATCTACGGTACATTTGTATATACCCCAGATTTTGAGTTGCTTTCATATCGATTAGATCCGAGTTAAACCTGCAAGGAGAGGATACGATGACAGAGAATAATGATATAAAAATGGTAATTATTACAGGGATGTCTGGAGCTGGAAAAACGGTAGCGTTACAAAGTTTTGAAGATTTAGGCTATTTTTGTGTAGATAATTTACCACCGATGTTATTGCCGAAGTTTATTGAACTTATGGCAGATTCAAAAGGTAAAATGAATAAAGTAGCACTCGGTATTGATTTACGTGGCCGAGAGTTTTTTGAATATTTATGGGGAGCACTTGATGATTTATCAGAACGTACATGGATTATTCCTCATATTTTATTTTTAGATGCGAAAGATGGCACACTTGTAACTCGTTATAAAGAAACGAGACGTTCGCATCCACTTGCGCCAACTGGCTTGCCGTTAAAGGGAATTGAAGCTGAGCGTGGTCTATTAACTGATATGAAGGCGCGCGCGAATATTGTGCTTGATACATCTGAGTTGAAACCGAAAGAATTACGAGAGAAAATTGTTCACTTATTCTCAACAGAAACTGAGCAAGCATTTCGTGTAAATGTTATGTCATTTGGATTTAAGTACGGAATTCCAATTGATGCTGATTTAGTATTTGATGTTCGTTTTTTACCAAATCCATATTATATTCCACATATGAAGCCATTAACAGGACTGGATGAAGAAGTTTCGTCGTATGTGTTGAAATTTAATGAAACACATAAGTTTTTAGAGAAATTGACGGATCTTATCACTTTCATGCTGCCTCATTATAAAAGAGAAGGCAAGAGTCAACTTGTAATTGCGATTGGATGTACAGGTGGGCAACATCGTTCTGTTACGCTTACAGAGTACCTTGGGAAACATTTGAAACCAGAGTATAGCGTTCATGTATCTCATCGTGATGTGGAGAAGAGAAAGGGCCATTAAGGGATGAAAAAAGAGAGAAAACCTAAAATTGTTATCATGGGAGGTGGAACTGGACTTTCTGTTTTATTAAGAGGTTTAAAACAATATCCGGTTGATATTACAGCAGTTGTAACAGTAGCCGACGATGGAGGCAGTTCAGGTAGACTACGTGATGAGCTAGCAATTCCACCTCCAGGTGATATTCGTAACGTACTTGTTGCCTTATCGGATGTAGAACCATTAGTGGAAGCTTTATTTCAGCACCGTTTTACAACTGGAGACGGACTGAAAGGGCATGCGTTAGGAAATTTACTATTGGCAGGTATGACTTCGATTACAGGAGACTTTTACCACGCGATTACGGAAACGAGTAAAGTATTAAATGTCAGAGGACGTGTATTACCAGCAGCGAATCAAAGTGCGGTACTTCATGCAGAATTAGAAGATGGAGAAATTGTAACAGGTGAATCAAAGATTCCTTATTTCGGGAAGAAGATTAATCGTGTATTTTTAACTCCAGAAGATGTAGAACCGTTATGTGAAACGTTGACGGAAATTAAACGAGCTGATTTGCTTGTTTTCGGTCCAGGAAGTCTGTACACAAGTATATTACCGAATTTAGTTGTTAACAAAATTGGAGACGCTGTTCTTGCTGCAAAAGCGAAGAAGGTATATGTATGTAATGTTATGACGCAAGCGGGCGAAACGAAGGGTTATACTGCGTTTGATCATGTGCAGGCGTTACATGATCATTTAGGTAAACCATTTATCGACACTGCGATTGTAAATAATCGTGATATTCCTCGTGAATTACGTACGCTATATGAGGAAGAAATGTCGGAACCAGTTGCAATGGATACAGATCGTTTTGCTGAACATAATATCGAAATCATTCAAGAGCGATTAGCGAAATATGATGAGCGTGTTGTAAGACATGATACATTAAAGTTAGCTTCTATTTTATATTCATTGTTATAAATATGCGTTGCCTCGTTTGAGGTAACGCTCCTCATTCATATAGGACAAGATTTTTGTTCCAAAGTAATAGTATAAGGAGGTGTTGACTGTGTCATTTGCATCAGAAACAAAGAAAGAGTTGACCAACCTTGAAATGAAGGAATGCTGTGAGAAATCAGAATTATCGGCGTTGCTTCGAATGAACGGATCGCTTTCTTTTTCAAACCGTCGCCTATCTATCGATATTCAAACGGAAAATGCAGCAATTGCAAGAAGGATTTATACGCTCTTGAAAAAAGGATATGATGTGACGGTAGAATTACTTGTTCGTAAAAAAATGCGATTGAAGAAAAATAATGTATATATCGTGCGGCTTGTTGAGAAGTCTCGCGAAATATTAGCAGATCTTCACATTGTTCGAGATGACTTTTCGTTTATTCGAAATATATCGCAGGAATTAATCGAGAAGAAATGTTGTAAACGATCGTATTTACGCGGTGCATTTTTAGCAGGTGGTTCGGTAAATAACCCAGAAACATCATCTTATCATTTAGAGATCTTTTCGTTATATAAGGAACATAATGATTCTATATGTGAACTGATGAACGGATTTGATTTAAATAGTAAGACGTTGGAAAGAAGAAAAGGGTACATTACGTATTTGAAAGAAGCTGAGAAAATTACAGAGTTTTTAAATATTATAGGTGCCCATAATGCACTTTTAAGATTTGAAGATATTCGAATTGTTCGCGATATGCGTAATTCGGTAAATCGTTTAGTTAACTGCGAAACAGCTAATTTAAATAAAACAATTGGTGCAGCGCTAAGGCAAATTGAGAACATCCGCTATATTGATGAGACCGTTGGGCTTGATATTTTGCCAGATAAATTAAGAGAAATTGCACAGTTACGAAGAGATTATCAAGATGTAACATTGAAAGAGTTAGGTGAGATGGTATCCGGGGGGAAAATTAGTAAATCGGGTATTAATCATCGTTTGCGTAAAATCGATGGAATTGCAGAGAAATTACGCGCGGGGGAAACGGTAGCAAAAAAATAAGAGGTTAAAGGGGAAATGGAGCTGTGGTTCAAAAAGTGGTTAAAGTTGCATTAAAAAACGGTTTACAAGCACGTCCGGCTGCGTTGTTTGTACAAGAGGCAAATCGCTTTCATTCTGATATTTTCATTGAGAAAGATGGAAAGACAGTTAATGCAAAGAGCATAATGGGGATTATGAGCTTAGCGATCGGAACTGGTAGCATGATTACAATCACAACAGAAGGTTCAGATGCAGAAGAGGCTTTGGAAGCATTAGCTGCATATGTACAATAAAGGCTATCGCGAATGTGCGATAGCTTTTTTTATTCTGTTGTTTGTGAGCAGCTTGGCTGGTGTGGGGTAACGAATGATCGGTGGGGTATGTAGCTAGTTCGCGCTTGTCGGTAAGTCGATATGTTGTGTCGAAACGTCGATATATTAAAATAATCGCCGATAAAATTTGAGTTACGGTCGATATATTTGAAAAATCGTCGATATATTCAGGTGGATACCGGATGGGGTATGCGGAGGGAGAATACATGATAATAAAAAAGCGCCCTGTAATAGGGCGCCTTCGCTTTTAGTTATATCCAGCTCCGGCGGCTAGAATGATCGGTGGCTTCGCTTCTTCCGTCGAGGTAAAAAGCAACTCTTTGTCAGAAGCTCCATCCCCCTCTCATTCTGAATGAGCCGCTTCTGCTTTTAATTATATCCAGCTCCAGTGGCTAGAATCTCCGGTCGTTTCGCCCCTTCATTCGAGGCAAAAAGCGCCTCGGAATCAGGGGCTTAGGCGCCCTGCGATTCTGAACGAGCCGCTTCCGCTTTTAATTTATTAACGACTTGTAAAGATCTTATCAATTAAGCCGTATTCTAGAGCTCTTTCTGCTGTCATGAAGTTGTCGCGGTCTGTGTCGCGTTGTAGAACTTCAAGTGGTTGACCTGTGCGGTCAGCAAGAATTTGGTTTAATTTTTCACGTAAGAATAGGATGCGTTTTGCAGCGATTTCGATTTCAGTCGCTTGACCTTGTGCACCGCCAAGTGGTTGGTGAATCATTACTTCACTGTTAGGAAGAGCGAAACGTTTTCCTTTTTCACCTGCTGCAAGTAAGAATGCACCCATAGATGCAGCCATACCGATACAGATTGTTGATACTTGTGGTTTAATAAACTGCATTGTATCGTAAATTGCCATACCAGCTGTGATAGAACCACCAGGGCTGTTGATATAGATGTGAATATCTTTTTCTGGATCTTGAGATTCCAAGAATAAAAGCTGGGAAACGATTGAGTTTGCTACGTTGTCATCAATTGCGCTACCAAGCATAATGATGCGGTCCTTTAATAGTCGAGAGTAAATATCGTAAGCGCGTTCTCCACGATTTGTTTGTTCAATTACTGTAGGAATTAAATTCATCTGTTATTTCCTCCTTTGAAAGCTTTATTAGTTTATAATACAATTATGGTCAATAAAGGTCAAACGAAACCACTTTAAATCAAAAAAATATGTAGTTGTATCATGATTTATTCGCTATGTTTTTAAAATTCCCTGCTTATGTATCTTCAACATCATAACCGAATTACATAAATTTAAACGTGATTAAAGGTGTAGAAAGGGCAAAAGAACGCCTTTTTACTGAAGCGTTCTTTCGGTATTTATTCTTTTAAAAGATAGGTTACTTTATTTAAAATTGTTTCGACTTGTTTCGCGTTTTTACTATACATTTCACTTGCTGATTTCGATTTTGTTTCTAAAGAAAATAGTTCAAGATCAGCATGGCATTTTTTTAAAGATGCCAATAGTAAAGGTTTGTTTTGAGGAGAAGGCATTTGGAGTTTATCATTATAAATGTCGATAGTAAGTTGTCCGTATGAATCAACTTGACCGAGAAACACATTTTCAATGACAACGCCGAGTTTTTCTAATTCAGAATGTAACCAAGCGCGGTTGTGCCCGCTTGCAGAAAGAGGTTCATCTAGTACATTTCCATCCATAATAACAGTTTGTGGTTCCTTCTCGTTCGGTACTTTTAAACCGATGTCTTTTGCTGTAAGTGGCTGAGAATCTTTCTTTAATAATACATTTAATTCTCCGCTCGGTTCTAAGACAGCGAATTCGACTTCAGCTATACTGAATGCACCATTTCCTCTAAGAAGTTCAAGTAACTCATCACTTGTATATTTTTCTTTCTTTAAATTATCCTCAAGTACTTTGCCATCCTTTATTAAAACTGTAGACTTTCCTTCAAAGAAATCTCTCGCGGCTTTATTTTTTAAGGAAAGAATTCCTACGAAAAAAGGTACCGAAGCGAAAATAAGTATAGCAAATACACCATGGAAAAACTTTTGATCTAGCCCTGTAGATACTTGGGCAGCAATGTCACCAATCGTCATTCCAGCTATGTATTCGAAAAAGGAAAGTTGGGAGATTTGTCTTTTTCCAAGCCATTTTGTAATAGCGAATAAAAGAATTAATATGAATACAGAACGGAGAATGACAAGTGACCATTCGGGTAGATGAGACATAGTAATTTCCTCCAGTCTGCTTAAAACCCTTTATATTGAGGTTCTTCACGTTCTAATAATGAAACTCTATCCTTTAAATCAGCGATGACGCTGTCCATTTCTAACATGCATTCGTGAAAGACGCGTTTTGTTTCTTCGTCTTCTGAATTTAGCGAAAGGGAACTTAAGCTTGCTTGAGCCCCCCTTAAACTAGCGAGGCATGTTTTTACACTAGCGATAACAGTCATGAAAACACCTCTTATCCTTTCGGTTTAAATAGCAATGCTCCGATGAATCCAAAAATGATAGCAGCAGAAATACCAGCGCTTGTTACTTTAAACATACCGGTAATAACGCCGACAATTCCATGTTTTGCAGCTTCTTCCATAGCGCCGTGAACGAGGGCGTTACCGAAACTTGTAATTGGTACAGTTGCTCCTGCACCCGCAAAATCAATTAATGGTTCATATAGATTGAATCCATCTAATATAGCCCCAACAACAACGAGTGTTGCCATTGTATGGGCAGGAGTAAGTTTACCCACATCAAACATAAGTTGACCAATTACACATATAAGGCCACCAATAACAAAAGCCCAGAAAAAAATCATTGTGTTGCACCTCCAAATTCGATCGATACAGCATGAGCGATACATGGAATTGTTTCTTCTTGTTGGAATGTAAGTGGAGATAGTAAAGCACCTGTTGCAACAACTAGCATCTTTTTGAATTCTCCCTTTTTCATTCTATTTAATAAATGTCCGTACACGACTGTTGCAGAACACCCAGGACCACTTCCGCCAGCTATGACAGGTTGACCTTCTCTATAAATGATGATTCCGCAATCTTGGAATTGTTCGCTCTTTACTTTTGTACCGTGTTTATGTAGTAGGTCGTAAGCGATTTCGCGTCCTACATGTCCAAGGTCACCTGTTACGATTAAGTCGTAATAAGAGGCGTCGATTTGTCGTTCGCGTAAATGGGCTTCAATCGTATCGACAGCAGCTGGGGCCATCGCACCGCCCATATTAAACGGATCTGTTAAACCCATGTCAACAACTCGCCCAATTGTGGCGGAAGTTACTCTTGGACCATTTCCTGTATCACTTAAAATTGCTGCACCTGCACCGGTCACTGTCCACTGCGCTGTAGGGGGCTTTTGTCCACCATATTCAGTTGGGTAACGGAATTGTTTTTCCACGGCAGCGTTATGGCTTGATGCTCCAGTTAATAAATATTTTGCGCCTTTTGCATTTACAATACTTGCGCCGAGCGCTAATCCTTCCATAGAAGTAGAGCAAGCTCCAAATAATCCAAGATAAGGTGTTCCGAGTGTACGACATGCAAAGCTCGTTGGGGTTATTTGATTAATTAAATCTCCTGCGAGTACGAATTGAATATCGTCTTTCCGAAGTTTTGCTTTCTCTGTAGCACGGCTACAAGCTTCTTCAAATAAAATTTTGTGAGCCTTTTCGTAAGAATCTTGTCCAAGCCATAAATCTTCATGGAGGGTGTCGAAGTCTTCAGGGATATTACCTTTCGCTTCAAATGGTCCACCGACTACCCCGGTTGAGATAATGACTGGTTTGTTTTCAAATATCCATGTTCGGTGTCCTTGTAACATTTATAGCCCTCCCCATTGAACGAGAATCGTTTTAATAAGTGCGATGACGAAAGCGGAAAATACACCAAACAAAATAACAGAGCCAGCCAATTTAAACATGTTACCGCCAACACCTAGGACGAACCCTTCCGTTCGGTGTTCAATGCATGCTGCGATAACAGAATTACCAAAACCGGTAACTGGTACCGCTGTGCCAGCCCCAGCAAATTGTCCAAAGCGATCGTATATACCGAATCCAGTTAGTAACATGGAAATGAAAATTAGAGTTGCTACTGTCGGATTCCCTGCTGAGCGCTCAGTGAAATCAAAATACGTGATGTAAAAAGTAGAAATAAGCTGCCCGATGAAGCAAATGAAACCACCAACGAAAAAAGCTTTTATACAATTTTTTAAGACTGGACGCTTCGGTTCTCGTTCTTGCGCGAATTTTTTATATTCCTGTTGTACAGGAGTTAAGTTTTTATCTTTACTAGACATGACAATCCTTCCTTTTCTTTTAGAAAGCTTAAATATTAGATCCCATTTCTGATTGAATGAGTTTCAATTGTTCTTTAATACCATCCTTACTTACTTTCTTGTTCTTAATTTTGTTTTCAAGTTCTTCTAGGAGCATAAAAATCTTTTTGTCTGTACTTACACGAATATCGAAAGTAGGATTTTCATCACTTAATTTCTTTTTTAATTTACTTCGTAAAGGCTTTAAACCAAATCTTTCATGATGTTCAGGTTTGACGGCTATGTAAAGATCTAAATTGGTATTAACTGCGGTAGCTTTTATAATGCCATCTATAGCGAGGGCCTTTTTCTTAGAGTCTTGCGATATAGATTGATTAAAGGATTCTGTACTCATTTTTGTTAACTTAGGGCCCTTTTTTTCATCTGTTCTTTTAGCTTCTTCTTTCTTTACTTTTTTATCTAACGGGCTGTTATCGCATCCGGTAAGTGAACCGAATAGAAGAACAAATAACGCGGTTATGAGGCCGAGTTTTCGCATTATAATCATTCCATTTCTATTGCAGTATGTAATTTGCGAGAAAAAGGATGATTGCATATCATCCTTTTTCTCGCATTGTGTACCATTAGATACAATGGCACCTTTGGTTATTGCTGTGTGTATTGTGGTTCTTCTTGCTCGACTTCTTCAACACGTGGGTTTAAAGAATCAATAATTGTTTGTGTTTGCTGCGCAGTTGTTTGGAAGAGTTGCTTTGCTTGTTGGTTATCCGTATCAAGAGCGAATCCCTCTAAGCTAGCTTGTGCACTTTTTAATCCAGAAACAGTTTGCTTTAGTTTTGTAATTACAGTCATTGAATGAAGCCTCCTTTGGAATATCAATTCAAAGATTATAATTTGTGGGTTTGGGTGAATTTATGTTTGGAAAATTTAGGGGAAGGAATGTATTTAATATAAATATTGCTATGGAGTATAAAGGAAGTAGGGGATATTTTTATTGATTTAGATGGGTTTTATTGCTATTATTATGAGAAGAAAATGAAGTCTGTTTTATAATCATGCGCCCATAGCTCAGTCGGATAGAGCGGTGGTTTCCGGTACCACGTCTGCCGGGGGTTCGAATCCCTCTGGGCGCGTCAAAAGGTCCTAACTTACATTTGTAAGTTAGGACCTTTTTTATTTCTCTCTTGTTATATCTGGTTATAAGATTTACTATTAGTATGTGGTAATAATTTTTATGCGTTATTATTTTCTTTCAATATTATTCATTTTTCGGTTGTAAGATGTAAATTTCATTAATACATATAAATTAATAATATTTTGGAATGGGTGTCTGCGATAGGATTCTCCTTTTACCAAACTTATTGTACAATAGAAACAAGGGGGAGATTAGTTTGAAGGCAAGTCTTTTACAAGAACAAAGCTTACGTTTGGCAATGACACAAGAGTTAAGGCAAGCGATTACAATGCTCCAGTATAATGTACAAGAATTATCGGAGTTTTTATATGAGCAATCGTTAGAGAATCCCCTTATTGAGTTAGGTGGTTTCGAGAGGGAGAAGAAAAAGAGCTCTAACACAAGTAAAAGTACCCGCAAACAAGTCGAGAATCAAATGGAAATCTACAGTGTGGATTCTACAACGATTCAGCAACATTTATTAAATCAACTACAGTATTATAAAATAGATGAAGAAGAGCGAAAAGCAGCTTCTTTCATTATTATGAACATGGATGGAAATGGCTATTTACAAGAAACAAATGAAGAGTTATCAGAGCTTCTTTCTGCGCCAATTGATGTAGTGGACCGTTCCGTGGAGCTTGTTCAATCGTTAGAGCCAGCAGGGGTAGGTGCGCGTAATATTCAGGAATGTCTATCAATACAATTGAAGCGCTTACAAAGAAGAGATGGTTTAGCGGAAGAAATTATAGATGATCATTTTAATTATTTCGTTAAGAAAGATTGGCGAAAGCTCGTTCAAGTGTTGAAGTGTACTAACGAGGAATTACAGGGTGCGGTGAACTGTATTACATCATTACAGCCGAAACCAGGTCTTGCATTTTCTTCTGATAAACCACTTTATATCGTGCCTGATATGGCGGTAAAAAAAGATGGCGATCATCTCGTTTTACAGATGAATGAGAGAAATATGCCAAGAATTGAAATTCATTCTGAGTATAGTGCGTTACTAAATAATAGTGAAAGTGAAGTGGCTTCTTACGTATCGGAGAAGTATCAGCATGTGCAATGGATTATGCGCAGTTTGAAACAGAGAAAACAAACACTCTTACAAGTGATGAATATTATTATGGAAAAACAACATGATTTCTTCTGGAAAGGTCCAGAGTATTTAAAACCACTTGCTTTAAAAGAGGTGGCGGAAGAGTTAGGTGTGCATGAGTCTACAATTAGTCGTGCAACGCGTAATAAATATGTGCAAACGCCGCACGGTTTATTTGAGATGAAATCGTTCTTTAGTAATTCTATTTCTACGACGGAAGATGAGGCGGTTTCTACAAAGCGTGTGAAACAATTCATTCAAACGCTTGTTGGAGCAGAAAATAAGAAAAAGCCACTTTCAGATCAAAAGATTTCAAAATTATTAGAAGAAGAGCATGAAATCGTTATTTCTCGCAGAACGGTTGCGAAATATAGAGAACAAATGCATATTCCTGCTTCGTCTCTAAGAAAAACAATTGGATAGGTGAAGAAGATGAAGGTTGTACTATATACAAAAAAAGATTGTGGTCTTTGCGTGAAGGCGAAACAAATTTTAAAGGAAGTACAATGTGAATATTCTTTTCAAATTGAGGAAATAGATATATATGAAGATAATGACCTTTTAGAGAAATACCATCTAATGATTCCTGTTGTAGAAATAGGCGGAAGACAAGTAGAATATGGTAACCTTCACAAAGGTGTCATAATAAACTATATAAACAATGCAGTTAAGAGTTGAATAAGTTTCTGTCTCCTGTTACAATAATACACGTAGCAGGGATTATTTTTTTAACCTAAGTGGGACGCAAAATGTCACTACGGGACATAAAGCGACCACAGAGGGAAATGAACCGATGTAGTGAGGAGAAAAGATATGCGCTCATGGATTCAGAACACAAAAAAATTATTACCTGATCTGCTACCTGTTATGCAAACGAGAATGCAAGTGCTTCAGTACATTAGGCTTATGCAGCCGATTGGAAGAAGAAACTTATCTGCAAGTCTCGGTATGACAGAACGAGTATTGCGAAGTGAAGTTCAAGTTTTGAAAGAACAAAACTTAGTTCACGTCGCTTCTTCTGGAATGACTTTGACAGAAGAAGGAACAGCTTTAGTTCTTGCTTTGGAAGACTTTATGAAAGAAATTTCCGGGTTAAAGGTTTTAGAAAAACAACTTAAGGAAACATTAGACTTGGATGAAGTTTTCGTTGTCCCTGGTGATAGTGATGAATCACCTTGGGTCAAACTGGAGATGGGCCGTGCTTGTGTGACTTGTATAAAAGACCGTCTGACAGTGAATAATATCGTTGCTGTGGCTGGAGGAACTACGCTAGCTGCTGCTGCGGACATGATGCAACTTGATTGCAAGGATTTACATATGCTATTTGTCCCAGCACGTGGTGGAATTGGAGAAGGTGTTGAGTTAGAAGCCAATACCATTTGCGCCAAAATGGCACAAAATACGATGAGTAATTATCGCTTATTGTATGTTCCAGATCACGTTAGTAGCGAAGCATATGCGTCTATTGTAATAGAGCCCTCCGTGAAAGAAGTTCTTGAGTTGATTCGATCTTCCAATATCGTCATTCATGGAATCGGTGATGCATTAACAATGGCACGTCGCAGAAATACTTCAGAAGCAGATTGGTTAAAGATTCAGGCAAGCGAAGCAGTTGGTGAAGCTTTCGGTTACTACTTTAATGAACAAGGAAATGTTGTTCATAAAGTAAGAACAGTTGGTATGCAACTTGAAGATTTACAACATGTATCTCACGTTGTCGCAGTCGCTGGAGGTTCTTCAAAAGCAAAAGCAATACAGGCTGTAATAAAGCAAGGGCACACTTCAATTCTAATTACAGATGAAGGTGCAGCAAAACAATTAACAAAGGGTAATACCCTTTAATATAATCCCCCAAGGAGGAAATTTAAATGACTAAAATTGGTATTAATGGATTTGGACGTATCGGACGTAACGTATTCCGCGCAGCTCTTAACAACTCTGAGGTAGAAGTAGTAGCAATCAACGACTTAACAGATGCTAAAACATTAGCTCACCTTTTAAAATATGATACAGTTCACGGAACTTTAAATGCAGAAGTATCTGCTAACGAAAACAGCATCATTGTTAACGGTAAAGAAATTAAAGTTATCGCTGAGCGTGACCCAGCACAATTACCATGGAACGACTACGGAGTAGAAGTAGTAGTAGAATCTACTGGCCGTTTCACTAAAAAATCAGACGCTGAGAAACACTTAGGTGGATCAGTTAAGAAAGTTATCATCTCAGCTCCAGCTTCTGACGAAGATATCACTGTAGTTATGGGTGTTAACCACGAAGAATACGATGCAGCTAACCACAATGTAGTATCTAATGCTTCTTGTACTACAAACTGTCTAGCTCCATTCGCTAAAGTATTAAACGAAAAATTCGGCGTAAAACGCGGAATGATGACAACAATTCACTCTTACACTAACGACCAACAAATCTTAGATTTACCACACAAAGATTTACGTCGTGCTCGTGCAGCAGCTGAAAACATGATCCCAACATCTACTGGTGCTGCTAAAGCTGTAGCATTAGTATTACCAGAACTTAAAGGTAAATTAAACGGTGGCGCTGTACGTGTTCCAACTGCTAACGTTTCTCTAGTTGACTTAGTTGTTGAACTTGACAAAGAAGTAACAGTTGAAGAAGTAAATGCAGCATTCAAAGCAGCTTCTGAAGGCGAATTAAAAGGTATCCTTGGATACAGCGAAGAGCCATTAGTATCTATCGACTATAACGGTTGCACAGATTCTTCTACAATCGATGCATTATCTACAATGGTAATGGAAGGTAACATGGTTAAAGTACTTTCTTGGTACGATAACGAAACTGGTTACTCTAACCGCGTAGTAGACCTAGCTGCATACATGACTTCTAAAGGTCTTTAATTCTTAAGTATATAAGCAATCAATGACAAAACGAGGGAGAGGGTTTGTTCCCTCTCTCTCTTCTTTCGTTTTAGAAGCAAATGTGATAAGCTTTTGAATGGGTTTTGTCAATCCTAACTAGTAGTCGGAGGGAAATCCAATGAACAAAAAATCAATTCGTGACGTAGATTTAAAAGGTAAGCGTGTATTTTGCCGCGTTGATTTCAACGTACCTATGAAAGAAGGCAAAATTACAGATGAAACTCGTATCCGTGCAGCTCTTCCTACAATTCAATATTTAGTAGAGCAAGGTGCGAAAGTAATTTTAGCAAGTCATTTAGGCCGTCCAAAAGGTCAAGCAGTAGAAGAATTACGTCTTACTCCAGTAGCAGCACGTTTAGGCGAGCTTCTTGGTAAAGATGTTAAAAAAGCGGACGAAGCATTCGGACCAGTTGCACAAGAAATGGTTGCAGCAATGAACGAAGGCGACGTAGTAGTTCTTGAAAACGTACGTTTCTATGCGGGCGAAGAAAAGAACGATGCAGAACTTGCGAAAGAATTTGCAGCTCTTGCTGATATTTTCGTAAACGATGCATTCGGTGCAGCTCACCGTGCTCACGCTTCTACAGCAGGAATCGCAGACTACCTACCAGCAGTATCTGGTTTATTAATGGAAAAAGAGTTAGATGTATTAGGTAAAGCACTTTCTAACCCAGAACGTCCATTCACAGCTATTATCGGTGGTGCGAAAGTAAAAGATAAAATCGGTGTAATTCGTCATCTATTAGACAAAGTAGATAACTTAATCATCGGTGGCGGACTTGCTTATACATTCGTTAAAGCTTTAGGTCATGAAATTGGTCAATCACTATGTGAAAACGACAAAACTGAACTAGCTAAAGAATTTATGCAACTTGCAAAAGAAAAAGGCGTAAACTTCTACATGCCAGTTGATGTTGTAATCACTGAGGAATTCTCTGAAACTGCAACAACTCAAATCGTTGGTATCGACTCTATTCCTTCTACTTGGGAAGGCGTGGACATCGGTCCTAAAACACGTGAAATTTATGCAGATGTAATTAAAAACTCTAAGCTTGTTGTATGGAATGGACCAATGGGTGTATTCGAAATGACTCCATTCGCAGAAGGTACAAAAGCAGTAGGACAAGCATTAGCAGATGCAGAAGGTACATACTCTGTTATCGGCGGTGGTGACTCTGCAGCAGCTGTTGAAAAATTCGGTATGGCTGATAAAATGAGCCACATTTCTACTGGCGGCGGTGCGTCATTAGAATTCATGGAAGGTAAAGAACTTCCAGGTGTAGTTTGTCTTAACGACAAATAAGTAGCAGCCAAAGAAAAAGGACGGTGCAAAGCATGCGTAAACCAATTATCGCAGGTAACTGGAAAATGAATAAAACTCTAGCTGAAGCAGTTAGCTTCGTAGAGGAAGTTAAAGGTCAAATCCCAGCAGCTTCAGCTGTTGATGCAGTAGTTTGCTCTCCAGCTCTATTCTTAGAGCGTTTAGTAGCTAAGGCTGAAGGAACTGACTTACAAGTAGGTGCACAAAACATGCACTTCGAAAAAAATGGTGCATTCACTGGCGAAATTAGCCCAGTAGCACTTAGCGACTTAAAAGTAGGCTACGTAGTACTTGGCCACTCTGAGCGTCGTGAAATGTTTGCTGAAACAGACGAATCAGTAAACAAAAAGACTCTTGCAGCATTTGAACATGGTTTAACACCAATTGTTTGTTGTGGAGAGACTTTAGAAGAGCGCGAAAGCGGAAAAACATTTGATCTAGTAGCAGGTCAAGTGACAAAAGCACTTGCAGGTTTAACAGAAGAGCAAGTTAAAGTAACTGTTATCGCTTATGAGCCAATCTGGGCTATCGGTACAGGTAAATCTTCTTCTTCTGCAGATGCAAATGAAGTATGTGCGCACATCCGTAAAGTTGTTGCAGAAGCTGTTTCTCCAGAAGCTGCAGAAGCTGTTCGTATTCAATACGGCGGTAGCGTAAAACCAGAAAACATTAAAGAGTATATGGCACAATCTGACATCGACGGCGCTTTAGTTGGCGGTGCTAGCTTAGAGCCTGCTTCGTTCTTAGGTCTTCTGGGGGCGGTAAAATGAGAAAGCCAACAGCTTTAATCATTCTTGATGGTTTCGGACTACGTGAAGAAACTTACGGGAATGCTGTAGCACAAGCTAAGAAACCTAATTTTGATGGTTACTGGAACAAATTCCCTCACACAACGCTTACAGCTTGTGGTGAGGAAGTAGGTCTTCCAGCAGGTCAAATGGGTAACTCAGAGGTTGGTCACTTAAATATCGGTGCTGGCCGCATCGTATATCAAAGCTTAACACGCGTAAACGTTGCAATTCGTGAAGGTGAGTTCGATCAGAACGAAACTTTCCAAAATGCAATTAAAAGCGTGAAAGAAAAAGGTACTGCTCTTCATTTATTCGGTTTACTTTCTGATGGTGGTGTGCATAGTCACATGAACCATATGTTTGCTCTTCTTCGCTTAGCAGCAAAAGAAGGCGTGGAGAAAGTATATATCCATGCATTCTTAGATGGCCGCGATGTTGGACCACAAACAGCAAAAGGTTATATTGATGCAACAAATGAAGTAATTAAAGAAACAGGAGTAGGACAATTCGCGACTATCTCTGGTCGTTATTACTCCATGGACCGTGACAAGCGTTGGGATCGCGTAGAAAAATGTTACCGTGCTATGGTGAATGGTGAAGGCCCTACTTATAAATCAGCAGAAGAGTGTGTAGAAGACTCTTATGCAAATGGTATTCATGATGAATTCGTATTGCCGTCTGTAATTGTTAACGAAGATGACACGCCAGTTGCAACAATCAATAATGATGATGCAGTTATCTTCTATAACTTCCGTCCAGACCGTGCAATTCAAATTGCTCGTGTATTTACAAACGAAGACTTCCGTGAGTTCGATCGTGGTGAAAAAGTACCTCACATTCCTGAATTCGTTTGTATGACACATTTCAGTGAAACTGTAGATGGTTACGTGGCATTCAAGCCAATGAACCTTGATAACACATTAGGTGAAGTTGTTGCGCAAGCGGGATTAAAGCAACTTCGCATCGCGGAAACTGAAAAGTATCCGCACGTTACATTCTTCTTTAGCGGTGGTCGTGAGGCTGAATTCCCAGGAGAAGAGCGTATTTTAATTAACTCACCGAAGGTTGCAACGTATGACTTGAAACCTGAAATGAGCATTTATGAAGTAACGGACGCTTTAGTAAATGACATCGAAAATGATAAACATGATGTTATCATTCTTAACTTTGCAAACTGTGATATGGTTGGCCATTCTGGGATGATGGAACCAACAATTAAAGCAGTAGAAGTAACTGACGAATGTTTAGGAAAAGTTGTAGAAGCGATTCTTGCAAAAGATGGTGTAGCACTTATTACTGCTGACCATGGTAATGCCGATCAGGAGTTAACTGCTGAGGGTGGACCAATGACAGCTCATACAACTAACCCGGTTCCTTTCATCGTTACAAAAAATGATGTAGAGCTTCGTGAAGGTGGTATTTTAGGAGATATCGCTCCAACAATGCTTACACTTTTAAATGTGGAACAACCGAAAGAAATGACAGGTAAAACAATTATTAAATAATTTGCTTATATAAAAAGGAGAGAATTTATTATGTCAACAATTATTGATGTTTATGCTCGCGAAGTCCTTGACTCTCGTGGTAACCCAACTGTAGAAGTAGAAGTTTACACAGAAAGCGGCGCATTCGGACGCGCTATCGTACCAAGTGGTGCATCTACTGGTGAGCACGAAGCAGTAGAATTACGTGACGGTGACAAATCTCGTTACCTTGGTAAAGGTGTTATGAACGCAGTAAACAACGTTAACGAAGCAATCGCTCCAGAAATCGTTGGTTTCGACGTAACTGACCAAGCTGGTATCGACCGTGCTATGATCGAATTAGATGGCACTCCAAACAAAGGTAAACTAGGCGCTAACGCTATCCTTGGTGTATCTATGGCAGTAGCTCACGCAGCAGCTGACTTCGTAGGTCTTCCATTATACCGTTACCTTGGTGGATTCAATGCAAAACAATTACCAACTCCAATGATGAACATCATCAACGGTGGTTCTCATGCTGATAACAACGTTGATTTCCAAGAGTTCATGATCTTACCAGTTGGTGCTCCAACATTCAAAGAATCAATCCGTATGGGTGCTGAAGTATTCCATGCACTTAAAGCTGTATTACATGACAAAGGTCTTAACACTGCAGTAGGTGACGAAGGTGGATTCGCTCCAAACCTTGGTTCTAACCGTGAAGCATTAGAAGTAATCATCGAAGCTATCGAAAAAGCTGGTTACAAAGCTGGCGAGAACGTATTCTTAGGAATGGACGTTGCTTCTTCTGAGTTCTACAACAAAGAAACTGGTAAATATGACCTTGCAGGCGAAGGCCGTACTGGCTTAACTTCTGCAGAAATGGTTGATTTCTACGAAGAGCTTTGCAAAGACTTCCCAATCATCTCTATTGAAGATGGTCTAGACGAAAACGACTGGGATGGTCACAAATTATTAACTGAGCGTATCGGTGATAAAGTACAATTAGTTGGTGACGATTTATTCGTAACTAACACTCAAAAACTTGCTGAAGGTATCGAAAAAGGTATCTCTAACTCAATCTTAATTAAAGTTAACCAAATCGGTACTTTAACTGAGACTTTCGAAGCAATCGAAATGGCTAAACGTGCTGGTTACACAGCAGTTGTATCTCACCGTTCTGGTGAAACTGAAGATGCTACAATCGCTGACATCGCAGTTGCAACTAACGCTGGCCAAATCAAAACTGGTTCTATGAGCCGTACTGACCGTATTGCTAAGTACAACCAATTATTACGTATCGAAGACGAGCTAGGCGAAATCGCTGTTTACGCTGGTTTACAATCTTTCTACAATATCAAACGATAATTGTAGAAAATAACGACAGACCGTGAGAAATCACGGTCTGTTTTTTTTTGCTAAAATTGTTCGTCTGTCATAAGTGACATGAAGTATTTAAAGAAGAGATTATAATCAAAATCGATAGCAATTTGCTGCGAGGGCCGATTGGTGAATGGGCTTGATCCAACTAAAGAGCGGAAATCACCGATGCTTGCTCCTTGAGCGTAAGATTCGGTCATGACGGTAATTGGTGATTTGTAGTAGGTAAACATAGAAGTATCAAGTAAAGCTAATATCGGTATCGTGTCATGAAAAGGGCAGCCTTTTAATTGTGGTAAAATTTTTTTGTAATATCCATAGTAGTAATAATCGAATAGAGGTTTGACGAGAGAGGCCTTTCCTTTGGCCTCAATGTATTCAGCCATGTCAGGTGTAACGATGGAATACTGAGTTACATTTAAAGGGTATATGTACATGTTGGATGCGGATTGTAATACAATGTTAGCCGCGATTGGATCACCATAAAAGTTCGCTTCTGATATGGGAGTTACATTACCTGGATGCAAAAAGGAACCACCCATTACATAATAAGATTTAATTTGCTGCATTAAGTTTTTACATAAAATAAATAAAACAGCTAGGGAAGTGAGTCGCCCTAAACTTACAATGACTAGTTCGTCTTTATACTGCTCGATAAGAGGGATAACTTCAAAGAAATTCTCCATTTCTCCGTTTTGTAACTTTTCATTGGGATGATTGGCCCTAACCCTTCTTTACCGTGAATATTGGTAAAAAAAGCGGGTGGACCTCCATTGAGAGGACGGTCTGAACCACCAAATATTTTCATGTCTCTATTTCTTGATTTTTGTTTAAGAAAATGAGCATTTTGTACGGCCATTTCTTTTGGAACATTGCCGTAATCAGCGACAATCCCAACAATTTCAATTTCATCGATAAAGAATGCGAGGAGAAGGGCTATCGTATCGTCGATTCCAGGATCACAAAAAATGAGAACTTTTTTAGACATATGTTCACCACCTATCTTTATCCCGCATTAACGGGCAGTAAACGCCCGATTGGTTCGGGCTGATTAAAGTTTCACTTTATATATATGTGTGCTAGAGAGAAGGCAGAATAAAAATGGATTGAATGATTTTATCCCGCATTAACGGGCAGTAAGACTCCCACCTCAAAGTTCGGCACATGCGAGGAAGTTAGATGGGAGATTAACTGCCCGTAAAAGCCCGATTGGTGAAGGCTAATAATCAGAGGGGGATGGACCCCCCTCTGATTAAAGTTTCACTTTATTTTATTGAAATAATAACCATTAAAATTCAGAAAATATAAACTTTATATATTAGGTCAAGGGTTTTGACATAAATTATATTCAGAAACGCAGTCATATCAAGGGTGTAAGCGTATAATATAGTGGATTTTCGTTGTCGATTTGATAAATTGCAGGTTTTTACAATTTATACTATGATAAGGATATTAACAGAAGATCGTATAAACATGAGGGATGATGAACATGAAACTTACAAAGATTCTTGTCCAAATTGCTGCTCTTTATGTATTGTATATGGTTGGAAATTGGGTGCAAGAAATGTTGAATATTCCGATTCCAGGAAGTTTGATTGGGATGTTCCTCCTACTTGTTTTACTTAGCCTAAAAGTACTTCCAGTGAAATGGTTTGATTTAGGAGCAGAAACACTCGTTGCTATTATGCCGTTTTTATTAATTCCGCCAACGCTTGGCTTAATGAATTACGGTGCTTTTTTTATGAGTAAAGGAATTTCTCTTTTCATTACAGTTGTAGCGAGTACGTTTTTAATTATTATTGCCGCAGGACATACAGGACAATATCTTGCGAATAGAAAGGAAAAAGAGACACAATGAGCCAAATATTAATCGGAATCGGTTGGGTTCTTTTTACGGTGCTATTATATCAATTATCTAAAAAAATCTACAAATTATTTCCAACACCATTTACCATTCCAATGCTTGTTGCAACAGGATTAATGGCTTTCTTATTTATAATGCTTGATATACCATATCAAAATTATATGGAAAGTGGTGGTGGCTGGATTGCGAAGTTACTCGGACCAGGTGTTGTAGCATTTGCAATCCCGCTTTATAAACAACGTCATGTTCTGCAAAAATATGTTGTACCAATTGCTGGTGGGGTATTAGTAGGTACAACAGTTGCTATTGCAAGTGATTTGGCTATCGCCACACTTATGGGAACAGATAAAAGCTTAATTTTATCTTCTTTACCAAAATCAGTGACAATGCCAGTTGCGATGAGTGTATCTGAACAAGTTGGTGGTGTCCCGTCCTTAACAGCGGCCTTCGTCGTTATCGCAGGGATTACTGGAACGATTTCAGGACCAATTTTATTAAAATGGAGCCGTGTTACAAACTCAGTTGGTAAAGGGATTGGCTTTGGATGTGCATCTCATATTATGGGTGTTATGAGAGCGATGAAAAATAATGAGCATGAAGGTGTTATTGGATCGGTAACAATGACATTAACAGCAATTTTGACATGTTTGCTTGGACCGTTGTTCGCAATGATGTTCATGTAATAGAAGAAAAGCGAGAGCGATTCTATAGCTCTCGCTTTTCTATAGGATTTATGCTACATTTAAAATAACTGAATCTTTGTAGGAGGTACGCCAAGTGCATACGTTATTATCAGTTTTACTTATTGTTGTATCGATTTTAATGATTATTATGGTACTTATGCAGTCTAGTAATAGCTCAGGCCTTTCAGGCGCTATTTCAGGTGGTGCAGAGCAATTGTTTGGTAAGCAAAAAGCACGTGGAATTGAAGCGGTATTAAACCGTGTTACAGTTGTCTTAGCTGTATTATTCTTCGTACTAACAATTGGTGTTACGTACTTAAATTTATAAAAGTAAAAGAAGAAGCGTTAGCGGATTATGCTAATGGTTCTTCTTTTTTTGATTTGTTATTCAAAAAAAGTTTCTAATTAGATTATAGAATTATAAATATGGTACACTAAGAATAGAAAGAATACGACTAGATTACAGAAGAGAAAGAGGAGAAGTACATGATGAAATTAGCATCTCCGAAACCATTTACATTTGAAGGTGGAGACCGCGCTGTTTTATTATTACATGGATTCACAGGGAACTCAGCTGACGTACGCATGCTAGGGCGTTTCTTAGAGAAGAAAGGCTATACTTGTCATGCGCCAATTTATAAAGGACACGGCGTACCACCACAAGAGCTTGTTCGTACAGGCCCTGAAGACTGGTGGAAAGATGTAATGAATGCCTACCAGCATTTAAAAGATCAAGGTTACGAGAAAATAGCTGCGGTTGGATTATCATTAGGTGGAGTATTCTCATTAAAACTTGCTTATACATTACCGATTTTAGGTGTTGTACCAATGTGTGCACCGATGTACATTAAAAGTGAAGAAATTATGTACCAAGGTATATTGGCATATGCCCGCGAATATAAAAAGCGTGAGCAAAAATCACCAGAACGAATTGAGCAGGAAATGTTTGAATTTAAACAGACACCAATGAATACATTAAAAGCATTACAGGAGTTGATTCGTGACGTACGCAATAATGTTGATATGATTTATGCTCCAACATTCGTTGTACAAGCACGTCATGATGAGATGATTAATACAGATAGTGCTAACATTATTTATAACGGTGTAGAATCTACGTTAAAAGACATTAAATGGTATGAAGACTCTACGCATGTCATTACACTTGATAAAGAACGTGATGTGCTACATGAGGATGTATATAACTTCTTGGAGCAACTAGATTGGTAAGATCTAGTTGCCTCTTTTTTTCATAAGGGAATTTATTATCCCAATTGGTGTGGGCTAATAATCAGTGGGGAGGGACAAAACTCCACTGATTAAAGTTACACTTTATGGAAGCTGTAAAAAATCATTGGGAGATGATTAAAGTTTCACTTTATACATCCCCCATCTTTCGGATACACTAAATAATATAAGGGTTTAAAGGAGGTATTTCTGCTTGGAAGAAATCATGCAAGAACATATTGATAAGTTGTTATTATTTATGAGGGAAGAAGCGTATAAACCGTTAACGATACAAGAATTAGAAGCTGCATTTGGAATCGAAGGCTCTGAGGGCTTTAAAGATTTCGTAAAGGCACTTGTAATGATGGAGGAAAAGGGCCTTGTTATCCGCACACGTAGTAACCGCTACGGTCTTCCAGAAAAAATGAATTTAGTACGCGGTAAATTAATTGGGCACGCACGTGGTTTTGCGTTCGTCGTTCCAGAAGAGAAGAAAACAGGAGATGATGATCTTTTCATCCCGCCTACAGAATTAAATGGTGCACTTCATGGTGATACAGTATTAGCACGTGTTAGCGCGCAATCAAGTGGATCACGCCAAGAAGGCGCGATTGTTCGTATTTTAGAGCGTGGAACGAAGGAACTAGTTGGTACATATACAGAGTCAAAGAACTTTGGATTTGTTATACCTGATAATAAACGCTGGACAAGTGACATTTTTATCTTGAAAAGTGCATCTATGGGCGCTGTAGAAGGCCATAAAGTAGTTGTGAAAATTACGGGCTACCCAGAGAACCGTTTAAGCGCAGAAGGTGAAGTTATTCAAATTCTAGGTCATAAAAATGACCCAGGAGTAGATATTTTATCTGTCATTCATAAACATCATTTACCTTTAGCATTCCCTGAAGAAGTGATGGAACATGCAAACAGTGTACCAGAAACGATTTCAGAAGAAGATATAAAAGATCGCCGTGATTTACGTGATCAAATGATTGTTACAATTGATGGTGCGGATGCGAAAGACTTAGATGACGCTGTTACAGTAACGAAGCTTGAGAACGGTAACCATAAGCTTGGCGTTCATATTGCGGATGTAAGTCATTACGTTCAAGAAGGTTCTCCAATTGATGTTGAAGCAGCGGAGAGAGCAACGAGTGTATATCTTGTAGACCGTGTAATTCCGATGATTCCGCATCGTTTATCAAACGGTATTTGTTCATTAAATCCGAAAGTAGACCGTCTGACACTATCTTGTGAAATGGAAATCAACAATCTAGGTGATGTTGTAAAGCATGAGATTTTCCAAAGTGTAATTAAAACGACAGAGCGTATGACGTATGCTGACGTAAGAAGCATTTTAGAAGATGAAGACGAAGCGCTAATTGAACGTTACGAGCCGCTAGTACCAATGTTTAAAGAAATGGGGCAGTTAGCACAAATTTTACGTGAAAAACGTATGCGCCGTGGTGCGATTGACTTTGACTTTAAAGAAGCGAAAGTACTAGTAGATGAAGAAGGAAAACCGACTGATGTTGTAATGCGTGATCGTTCTGTATCAGAGAAGTTAATTGAAGAGTTTATGCTTGTTGCGAACGAAACAGTAGCAGAGCACTTCCACTGGATGAACGTACCATTTATGTACCGTGTCCATGAAGATCCGAAAGAAGATAAGCTTGAGCGTTTCTTCGAGTTTGTAACAAACTTCGGATATGCAGTAAAAGGACGTGCGAACGAAATACATCCTCGTGCGCTGCAACAAATTCTTGAAATGGTTCAAGGTCAGCCAGAAGAAGTAGTCATTTCAACAGTTATGCTTCGTTCTATGAAGCAAGCACGTTACGATTCGGACAGCTTAGGACATTTCGGTTTATCAACTGAGTTTTACACGCATTTCACATCGCCAATTCGTCGTTACCCAGATACGATTGTTCATAGATTGATTCGTGAATACATCATTAATGGTAAAGTAGACAACGAAACGCAAGCGAAATGGCGTGAAAACTTACCTGAGATTGCAGAGCACTCTTCTAATATGGAACGCCGCGCTGTTGAAGCTGAGCGTGAAACAGATGAAATGAAAAAAGCAGAGTATATGGTTGATAAGATCGGTGAAGAGTATGACGGTATGATTAGCTCTGTAACAAACTTCGGTTTATTCGTAGAGCTTCCAAATACAATTGAAGGTCTTGTACACGTTAGCTATTTAACAGATGATTACTACCGTTATGACGAAAAACATTTTGCGATGATTGGAGAACGTACAGGTAACGTATTCCGCATCGGTGACGAAATTACAATTCGTGTTATTAACGTAAATAAAGACGAGCGCGCAATCGACTTTGAAATCGTTGGCATGAAAGGCACACCTCGTCGCAAGTTCAAAGATCGTCCAGTTGTGATTGAACAGCCAAGAACAGGCAGAAAGAAACGCGGTGGTGAACGCGGCACAGGAAGAAAGTTTGATCGTGGTGGCCAAGGAAAAGGAAAAGCATCAGCATCTGCATCCACATCCGCTAGTCAGCCAGGGAAAAAAGATAGTAATAGTAATAGTAATGGTAAGAAGAAAAAAGGATTCTTTGAAAATGTACCAGGATTCAAGAAGAAAAAGAAAAAGCGCAAGTAATAAAAGAGTGGCTTCGCCTCACATTCTGAGCGAGCCACTTTCGCTTTTTGTTAACATTTGTTACAATGGTAAAAATAGAGGAGGGACGTTATATGCCAAAAGGTACAGGTAAGGTTATTGCGCAAAATAAAAAGGCATTTCATGATTATTTCATCGAAGAAACATACGAAGTAGGGCTTGTCCTTCAAGGAACGGAAATTAAGTCGATTCGCGCTGGACGCGTGAACTTGAAAGATGCGTTTGCACGTATACATAACGGTGAAGTATGGGTTCATAATATGCATATTAGTACATATGAACAAGGGAATCGTTTCAATCACGATCCGCTACGTACAAGAAAGTTACTTCTTCATAAAAAAGAAATTGATAAGCTAGCAGGTTATGCAAAAGAAACAGGATATGCATTAGTTCCAGTTAGAATCTATTTGAAAAATGGATTTGCGAAAATGGCACTTGGTTTAGCGAAAGGTAAGAAGCAATATGATAAGCGTAACGATTTAAAAGAGAAAGAAGCAAAACGTGAAATTGCACGCGTGTTCCGTGATCGTCAAAAGATGTAATACAGATATTTACATTTGTAAAACGGCGCGCGTATGATATAATAACCTATGTAAGATTGTTGCACATTGAAAAACAGCTCTTAGTAGCTATCACGATATTTCTTCGTATGCTCCATTTTTATCATGGGGACGTTACGGATTCGACAGGGATAGTTCGAGCTTAGGTTGCGAGTCGAGGGGATCGGCCTCGTTAAAACGTCAAAGCCTATAATTGGCAAACAAAACAATCTTTCTTTAGCTGCTTAATTGCACTAAAGGTTCCTCCCTCCATCGTCCATGTGGTAGGGTAAGGGACTCAAACTAAGTGGACTACGCCGGAGTTCGCCGTCTGAGGGCGAAGGAAGAGAACAATCAGACTAGCAACTTGGAAGCCTGTCGATAGGCCGAAGAGTTCGCGAAATGCTAATATATCGACTACACTCGTAGAAGCTTAAGTGCCGATATTTTTGGACGTGGGTTCGACTCCCACCGTCTCCACCAATACATATTTGGTGGTTTTTTTATTTTATATGTGATATGAACCATAAGTTTGCCGCTTCGGCAAGCTTATGGTTCTTTTTGTTTGCGGCAAACTTATGCTTCCAGGATTTGAATAATATTTTTAATGTCGCTTTTAAATAAAGTTACGGTGTTTATAAAAAAGACGCGATGTTTTGTCTCTTTGGATCTGTTTATCTAAAGGGATGTTTTTATAGTGAAAAGAAAATCTGAACTGAAAGGCGGATTAAGGAACTGTTGAGCGGCAATAAACTTACTCCACTAAAAGGCCATTTAATTGAATAAGACTACAAAAAAGTCACTTTCCCTTACGTAAGGAAAGTAACTTTTTAGATTGATTTTCCCCTTGTTATCAAGCTATTTACTTTAAGTTCATTTGACTAATTTTGAAAATGTTGTTGACTATTCAGTTGAACTGTATTACATTTTTATTAAGTTGAACTATATAGTCGAACTGAATAAAGGGTGAGGATATGAAACATAAATTATTACCGTTGTCTGAAACCATGCATTATATTTTATTAGCTATGCGTGAGCCACTCCATGGCTATGCCGTAATGCAGAAGATAGAAAAGATAAGTAACGGCACTGTTATTTTAGCAGCTGGTACATTATACGGTGCGATTGAAAACTTGAATAAGCATGGTTGGATTGAACCTGTTGGAGAGTTAGGTCGAAGAAAAGTTTATATGATAACTGCAGAAGGAAGCGCCATTTTGAAAATGGAACAAAACAGGTTATTGCATATTTTATCCCTGTACGAAGGAAGTGAATCCAATGAAGATATTTAAGATGTTTTTTGATATTGAAAAAGAGGAGCAATGGGTGAACGAGCAATTACAAAAAGGCTATCGTTGTACAAATATTAGTGGATTAGGAATATACACTTTCGAAAAAACTGACAAGAGATATGTTATGCGACTTGATTATCAAGATTATTTACCTAAGAAAAAGTTGGTTGAATACAAAGGGATATATAAGGATTTCGGTTGGAACTATATAAAGGGGTCCTGGCTTAGTGGAATACGGTATTGGCAAAAAGAAGATGATGATCAAAATGAAATCTTCTCGGATCGCCAATCAAAGGATAATTATTATAAAAGATTAATGGGTTATTCATTTTGGTTTGGTACGCTGTGTTTAGCTTATTCTTATATGTTTTACAAGGGTTCGGGATTATATCATGAAGGTCTTTGGAGTATGAGAGATTCATTATTTTGGAAGGCATTTTTATTTGAAACTCCATTTGTCCTTGTGAAGTTGACTCCCACACTTCTGTTTGTTTTTTTGGGTAGCAGTTTCTATAAAAATTATCGAAAGTATTCAATGTTAAAAGAAAAATAAACGTTTTTGAAATCTTCCAGAATCGGGCGCGATTGTGGAGCAAACACAGGTAGAAAAATGATTAAACTTTTTATAAAAAATTATTCACTAGCAACAAATAACCCAAGCATTTTGATCAAACTTTTTCAAAATGTTTGGGTTTCTTCTGTTGAAAAATCAATTTTTGTAGCATGCTTTTGATTAAACTTTATTACAAACCAACAGCATTCACGGCAAGCTTATGGGTTAATAATTTATCCACGGCAAAGATATGCTTCCTTTTCCCTCGAACAATCAACTAAATCTCCTCAAAAACATGTAATTTCCGGCAAGGATATGCTTCCTTTAGCGGCAACTTTATGGGTAAAGTCACATTATATGATATGGACCATAACTTTGCCAGATTGGCGGGGTTATGGTTCTTTTTGTTTTGTGGTTTTATAAAATGCTTAAGTTGATGGGGATGGGGCAGTACCCTTGAAACAGAAACCGAAGAAATAGTTATTGATGATAAACATAAACAGGTAGATACTATAGCTGCCCTTAATGATTAAATAATATGTATTTAAATCTTCATATATTTTGTGTTTTTATCCATATCTATTGTAAGATTGTATAGAGTTCTCCTAGTAAGCTGTTATAATGACTTTTTTAGGAATTTAATAGTTATAAATCTTAAATTATTTTTTTGAGATAATTTTTTATCTAACTAAGTTATATTGAAGTAGAGGTGAACCATCGGTGAAGCAGGTGTTAGTAATTAAGAATGAACGGTCTTTTGCAAAGAAAATCGTAAGCGGTCTAACGCAAGAAGGCTATTTCATTTTAAAACTTCACAATGAAAACCAAGGTTTAAATATAATATATGAACAAGATTGGGATATTATCATATTGGATTGGGATTCATTAAGTATATCGGGACCAGAAATTTGCAGACAAATACGACTTGTTAAAACGACACCGATCGTTATTGTGACCGACAATATTTCTAGCAAGGATTGCATAGCAGGGTTACAAGCAGGGGCAGATGATTATATTAGAAAACCATTTGTGAAAGAAGAATTAGTAGCAAGGGTTCAAGCTATTTTAAGGAGAAGTGACTGTATCCAGCAAAATGAGACAAACTTTTTTCAGTTTAAAGATCTCTTTGTTGATGCATCTAGCAATATTGTGAAAAAAGGTGGTAAAAATCTCTCGCTTACTAAGCGCGAGTATGATTTACTTGTATTTTTAATCAAGAATAAAAATACAATATTGAGCCGTGAAATGCTTTTGAACCAGGTTTGGGGATTTAACGTAGTAGTAAATCCAAATGTAGTGGACTTATATATTGGGTATGTAAGAAAAAAGTTAAAGTGTGAGAAGAAAGACAGATATATTGAAACGATACATGGCAGGGGCTATTCAATGATTGAATGATAAAACTAAGATAATAGGTAAAGTACAGTTTATCATAATAATCAATATCTAGCATAATAGAAAAACGAGTAAAACTATTTCATTCAGTTTTACTCGTTTTTTTCTATGAAATCTGATAATCAAATAGTTTTTGAGAAATATTAAAAGACGGAAACTATAAAAGAATATTTCTATCAGGCAATGGATTATGAAAATAGTAGCTATTAATGGGCGTGTTTTGCAGGAGAGAGCATGGTTTATCCCGCTATTTGTCGGGCTGTCCGTAAAAGCCCGATTGGTGAGGGCTGATAATCAGTGGGGGGAACAAAACCCCCACCTTATAAAGTTTCACTTTATAAGGTGCTCATCTATTGGTTAGTTTGGAGGGGACGACTCTAGCACGCATTAGTTGAGACCGTATCCAATTTATGCTTAATTTTATTAACTCACATCATTCACAAGATTTTCACATAATTAATGACTATACTAATTAACAGGATGTTCAAATGAAAATGATTATCAATATTGATTTAGGTGAATAGCAGTTACTATCTAATTCAATCTATGGACGTCATCATTTTCGAAATAAATTACACTATAAGGAGTATACGTATGAAAAAAACTATGCTTTTAAAATTAGTAAGTATTCTAGCAATTTTCACTTTAATGTTAGTAGCTTGCTCAGATTCAAGTAAGGAAACTTCGAAAGCTAATAAAGGTGATAGTAGTGATAAGCCAAAAACAGTTGAAATCACTGATGCACATGGAACTGTTAAAGTCCCTGTAAATCCAAAAAATGTAGTTGCTTTGGATAATAGAACTTTTGAAACTTTAGCTGATTGGGGAATTAAATTGGCGGCTGCTCCAAAGGATGTAATGCCTGCAGATTCAGCATATGTAAAGGATAGTAAAGTTCAAAATATCGGAAATCACCGCGAACCAAATCTTGAAATTATTGCAGCGGCAAACCCTGAACTTGTAATCGTTGGTCAAAGATTTGCTGGCCATTACGAAGAGATCAAAAAATTAGTGCCAAATGCAGCTGTTATTGATCTTAATGTTGATGTTTCTGAGAAAGCTACTAAGCCTGGAGAAAACTTAGTAAAAGGACTTAAAGATTCTACAATTTCTTTAGGAAAAATCTTTGATAAAGATAAAGAAGCTAAAAAATTAGTAGCTGATTTTGATAAATCTATTGAAAATGTAAAATCTGCTTATAATGGAAAAGATAAAGTTATGAGTGTTATCGTTACTGGTGGGAATATTGGTTTTGCTGCTCCTCACTCTGGTCGCGTTTGGGGACCAATGTATGAGATTTTCGGTTGGACTCCAGCACTAGAAGTGTCTAATTCTACTGCAGGTCATAAAGGTGATGACGTTTCTGTTGAAGCTATTGCACAAACAAATCCTGATTGGCTTTTCGTATTAGATCGTGATGCTGCAACATCTGATGCTGCTACTTCAGCTCCTGCTCAAGATGTTATTTCTAAATCACCTGCTCTTCAAAACACAACTGCTGTTTCTAAAAAACAAGTTATTTATGCACCAGCAGATACTTACACAAATGAATCAATTGAGACTTATATAGAGTTATTTGGAAATATCGCAAAAACTTTAGCTAAGTAGTGTAAAGGAGTACGAAACAGTGTCAAAAAATATGATTTCTAGGGTTGAGAATATTTCTCAACCCCAGTTTTATAATCACAATAAAATATGGACAAAACCTTTTATAATAGCGATTATAGTTGTTATAATTTTAGGGATTATATCACTGTTTACTGGAGTTTATGATATACGTGGACAAGAGGACGGAATGGAGATGTTTTTCATCACTCGTGTTCCGAGAACAGTTGCATTAATGCTTACTGGAGCTGCAATGGCGATGGCAGGGCTCGTAATGCAACTCATTACACAAAATCGTTTTGTTGAACCTACTACAACGGGGACTATTGAATGGTCAGGCTTAGGCCTGCTTTTTGTATATTTATTATTTCCTGCCCCGACGTTAGTTCAAAGAATGACTGGTGCAATCATTTTTTCTTTTATAGGAACTATGATTTTCTTTTTATTTTTAAGAAGAGTTAAACTTCGTTCGTCTTTAATTGTCCCGATTATTGGATTGATGCTTGGAGCAGTTATTTCTGCAGTGTCTACTTTTTTGGGACTCCTTTTTCAAATGACGCAAAGTATTGAAACTTGGTTCGTAGGTTCATTTGCTACCGTTCAGGTGGGAAGATATGAATATTTATGGCTGATTGTTATCGTTACTTTGCTTATTTTTATGTATGCTAATAGATTGACTTTAGCTGGACTAGGAGAAGATGTCGCAACAAGCCTTGGAGTTAATTACAATAGAATTGTTCTTTTTGGGACTGGCCTTATCTCTGTTGCAGTTGGAATTGTTGCAGCTGTTATTGGAAACTTACCTTTCTTGGGATTAATTGTTCCAAACATTGTTTCAATGTTTAGGGGAGATGATCTTAGGAGTAATTTACCTTGGGTATGTGTGATCGGAATGGGGACAATAACTGCCTGTGACATCATTTCTCGAACAATTATAAAGCCTTTTGAAGTACCTGTTTCTTTAATACTTGCAACAGTGGGAGCAGTCGTATTTATTACTATTTTATTGAGAAAAAGAAAACCAAGGAGGCTGCGATGATCACATTAGACTATAGAAATAAAGAAAATGTCGAAATCGATTCTAGCCTTCATAATGAAAGTAGATCAGCTAGCGCTTTTCGTTCTAAGAAGGAAGCAAGACGTTATTGGATTGTACTGATAACATTGATCGCTTTAGGTCTCCTTTCTTCATATGGACTTTTAGTTTATAACAATCCAGTTCCGATAGATTCACCTTCTTTTATCCCGGTTGTTAAGAGAAGGATAATAGCCATTGTTGCGATGATTATTGCTGCAGTTTGCCATAGCTTGTCGACAGTTGCTTTCCAATCTATTACGAACAATAAGATTATTACTCCTTCGCTTTTAGGTTTCGAATCACTTTATTCAGCAATTCATACGAGTACAATATTCTTCTTTGGTGCTAGTGCATTAATAAATTTTAATGGAATTGGATCGTTTGTATTCCAAGTTGTTGTTATGGTCTTCATGAGTTTGATACTTTATGGATGGTTGCTTTCCGGTAAATATGGGAATTTACAACTTATGCTTTTAGTTGGAATTATTATTGGTACTGGACTAAATTCTGTATCAACTTTCATGAGAAAGCTACTTGCACCTTCAGATTTTGATATTTTACAAGCGAAATTATTTGGTTCTGTTAATCACGCAGATCCTGCATATTTTCCTATTGTAATTCCTATGATCATAATTGTAGCAGTATTAATTTTTGCTCATTCTAAGAATTTGAATGTTTTGTCACTAGGAAAGGATGTTGCTACTTCTTTTGGAGTTAAATATCAACCTAGTGTAATTTATACGCTTGTATTAGTTGCTATTTTGATGTCCATTTCAACAGCTCTAATTGGGCCACTTACTTTCTACGGCTTTTTAGTGGCAACTTTGAGTTATCAGGCCGCGTCAACTTATGATCATAGATATATTTTCCCAATGGCTTTTGCTATAGGATTTTTGATAATGACGAGTGCATACTTTTTAATGTATCATGTATTCCATGCTCAAGGTGTAGTTTCAGTTATTATTGAATTATTTGGTGGAATAGTATTCTTAACTATAGTTTTAAGGAAGAGGGCTTTATGATAAAAATTGATAATGTTAAAAAGTTCTATACGGATAAGGTAAAAATAGGACCTTTGGATATTGAAATACCAAAAGCGGGCTTTACTTCTTTAATTGGACCAAATGGCGCTGGAAAGTCCACGACACTTTTGATGATTGGAAGACTCTTAGATATGGATGAAGGTCAAATTCAGGTAGCAAACATGGATGTTTCTGAATCCAAATCAAAAGACCTAGCGAAAATTTTGACTATATTGCGACAAGAAAATCATTTTGTAACTAGGCTTACTATTAGACAACTAGTTGGATTTGGGCGCTTTCCTTATTCAAAGGGAAGATTAACTAAAGAAGATGAAGTTATTATTTCTAAATATATCGATTTTCTAGATTTAACTAGTTTAGAGAATAGATATTTAGATGAGCTTTCTGGTGGTCAAAGACAAAGGGCATATGTAGCGATGGTATTGTGCCAAGAGACTGAGTATGTACTTTTGGATGAGCCTCTGAACAACCTTGATGTTGCTCGTTCTGTTCAAATGATGGAGCATTTGAGACGTGCAGCTAATGAATTTGGAAGAACAATTTTGACTGTTATGCATGACATAAATTTTGCAGCCAAATATTCGGATAAAATTTGTGCTATGAAGGATGGACAAATTGCTGCTTTTGGAACAGTAGAAGAGGTTATGGACCCAACAATTTTAACAGATATTTTTGAAACGAAAATTGAAATTATCAATGGTCCTTATGGGCCAATCGCTGTTTATTAGTTACAAAATGTGAAAAATGAGTATGTCCAAAAAATACTGTAGCTTGTGTAAATCATGCCAGCTACTCTAGTTGAAGTTGCTGTCTGTATTTTATAGGCAGCAGCTTTTTTTAATGCGGTTGCCCATGATAACTCTTAATATTTCTGGCTGCTCGTAACAGTCCTGCATGTATTTCATTACTTCCGGTCCTGCGATGCTTCCAACAATAAACTTGTAAATTACTCATGAAATGCAAAGGAACGCTTCGTATTTTCAAGTATTTACCAAACGGAAAATTTATCTCTGTATAACTTTTTATAAGAATTCAGCTTGTTTTTTTTGTATGTAATATTGCATATAAGAGTGTATTGATAAAAGTGTAAGGGGTCACTATAATGAGGGCATAAAGATAAATCACATTTTCGTAGCAATAAAAAAGGAGGAAATAATATGGAAATCGCAATGGCAGTTTTGAAATTTGTAGGTGGCGTAATCCCGTTAATTCAAGAACTTTTGAAAGCATTTATGTAGGTTTATTAGTTAGCTAGCATTTATCAATCATTATCATATCTTACTAAACAAAGAACGGGGTGATTTTTCTGAATATTAAGAAAAGAATTAAAAGAAGAAAGTTCCTTGCGTGTTTATTAGTTAGTCTATGCACTATTAATTATTCATCTATTTCCTTCGCAGAAACACAAGTAGGTAATGCAACTGATGTAACCAAAAATGCTAGTGGCATTGATACTGGTATAGCAAATCTTAAATATAATAATCAAGAGGTTTTAGCTGTAAATGGTGATAAAGTAGAGAGTTTTGTTCCGAAAGAAAGTATCAATTCAAATGGTAAATTTGTAGTAGTGGAACGCGAGAAAAAATCACTTACAACTTCACCAGTCGATATTTCGATTATTGATTCTGTGGTGAATCGTACGTATCCAGGAGCGGTACAACTTGCAAATAAAGCTTTTGCAGACAATCAACCGAGTTTATTAGTGGCTAAGAGAAAGCCTTTGAATATTAGTATAGACTTACCTGGCATGAGAAAAGAAAATACAATTACTGTCCAAAATCCGACATATGGTAATGTGGCTGGAGCAGTAGATGATTTAGTATCTACTTGGAATGAAAAGTATTCTAAAACACATACGTTACCTGCAAGAATGCAGTATACAGAATCTATGGTTTATAGTAAATCACAAATCGCAAGTGCCCTTAACGTTAACGCTAAATATCTTGATAACAGTCTAAACATTGATTTTAATGCGATTGCAAATGGAGAGAAAAAAGTGATGGTAGCGGCATATAAGCAAATATTTTATACCGTAAGTGCTGAACTACCTAACAATCCATCCGACCTTTTTGATAATAGTGTTACTTTTGGTGAGTTAACTCGTAAAGGTGTAAGTAATTCGGCCCCACCTGTTATGGTCTCAAATGTAGCTTATGGTAGAACTGTTTATGTAAAATTAGAAACAACATCTAAGAGCAAAGATGTACAAGCTGCTTTTAAAGCCTTACTTAAGAATAACAGCGTCGAAACGAATGGACAGTACAAAGATATTTTTGAAGAAAGTACCTTTACTGCTGTAGTATTAGGCGGAGATGCGAAAGCGCATAACAAGGTTGTTACTAAAGATTTCAATGAAATCCGAAATATCATTAAAGATAATGCTGAATTAAGTCTTAAAAATCCAGCATACCCAATTTCATATACAAGTACTTTTTTAAAAGATAATGCAACTGCTGCTGTTCATAACAATACAGATTATATCGAGACGACAACTACAGAATATTCAAGTGCTAAAATGACACTGGATCATTACGGTGCTTACGTTGCGCAATTTGATGTATCTTGGGATGAATTCACATTTGATCAAAATGGTAAAGAAGTACTAACACATAAAACATGGGATGGTAGCGGCAAAGACAAAACGGCTCATTACTCTACAGTTATCCCTCTTCCACCAAATTCAAAAAATATAAAAATCGTAGCAAGAGAATGTACTGGTCTTGCATGGGAATGGTGGAGAACAATTATTAATGAACAAAATGTTCCATTAACAAATGAAATAAAAGTTTCAATTGGAGGAACAACATTATACCCAACTGCTAGTATTAGTCATTAGGTATAAAAAGGCGCCCTGTAAGCAGGGCGCTTTTTTACTTAGTCACAAATTTTACTCTTTCCAAAACTGTTCCAATAGAATGACAAGCATGGTACCCACAAGTAATCCATTACTTAAAACATATTGTAAGGAAGAAGGAATTCCGCTAAATGCACTTTCTGGAAGAAACATTATTCCCAAACTGATTAATAATGAAATTCCTAATATAGTTAATCGGCGTTGATTTAATTCTTCACGTAAAATGGATTGAAATGAAATGCCTATTACTTGGACAAATGTTGCTAAAAGTGCGGCATTAGCAATAGGACCTGGTAGCAAGGATATAAAGCTTACAATGAAGGGAATAAAAGAAATTCCTGCTAATATGAGGCTTGCTATAAGGAATGACTTCACTTTTCTTTGTCCTGTTAGTTGAATAAATCCTGCTGATGCAGGTAATGGTACAATTCCAATTGTAGAGAACAACGACGAGATAACATGTGATATACCTCCGACCCATACACCACGGTTCAGTGTTTGCTTTTCATTTTCTTTAGATAACGGAGCCACTTGTTTTACAGCCGAAATAGCAGCAATCGTATTTGCAACTAAAAGAAATGTAAATAAAGTTGCAGTTAGAGCCATTCCGATATCGAATCTAGGTGTGCCCCAAGAAAATAGCTCTGGTAACTTAACTAACGGCGTGTGTGAAGGCATATGAGATGATTTTCCTAATACAGCATACAAAAGCCAACCACATGAAATTCCAAGTAACACAGCGTAACTTTTTATCCATCCTTTCCCTTTAATTGATAAGAAAGTAATAAGGGTAAAAACAAAGAGCGCAATAGTAGCCGTTGTATAATCAGGATGAGTTACAGCTCCTTGTAATCCCAGCATTCCTTTTAGTAACACACCACTAAGCTGAAGAGATAATATTAAAAGAAAAGTGCCTGTAACCAAGGGTGTAAATAAACGTAGAATTCGATGCACAAGCCCTGTTATACCAAGGACGAAGAGTAATATACCTGCAATAATTAATCCGCCTTCTAAAAGTTGTAATACATCCTTTGCACTTTGTCCCTGATGCATAGCGACTTGTCCCAATATGACAAATATACTTACCCATGAACCGGCTGGCCCATCCGCTATGGGATAGCGATGCCCAAGCCATGCTTGTATAAATGAACTTACTCCTACAACTAAAAAAGTTCGTTGCATTAATGTTGAGATATCTTCTATTGATAAATGGAATATGCCACCAATAATGATAGGCAATGCAATTGCATTTGCTAATAAAAACACAAACCACTGTAGAATACTAAAGCTCGTATCAAAGTATTTTTTATTCATATTATTCTCCCTTGTATAAAAAGAATCTCATAATAAAAATCCATCCTTTCTATACAGTTAGATTAAAAAGGATGGATTTTTTAAATCTATAAAATTATTTTAGTTATATAGATAGGTTTCTCGATTAATTACCATGTACGGAATGGTAAGAATTTCCCGTTAAGTGTAATAACGATACGAGGATCGCCACCTTTTGGATCTTCTTGTGTGTCCACACCTAGATTGAAATTAATTGCACTCATTACACCTTCGCCAGCTTTTTCTAGGATTAATTCTCTAAGAGTTGGTGCGTATTGTAACATCATTTCATATAATCGATATAAGATTGGGTCAGTAGGAGGCATTTGCATTACTTGACCTCTAAGTGGAACTACTGTTAATGCTTGAACTACTTCTTCATCTAATTCTAATAGTTTACCGATTTTTTCTGCTTCTGAACGTGTCATTGTAGCTTGTCCTAATAACGCTGTTACAACCCAAGTCTCAGAGTTTTCACTTACCTTTGAAATTTCTTCCCATGTTAAACCTTTTGCAATTTTTGCTTCCATAATTTTTTGCGTAGCTTCTTGTCTATTCATATCTAATAACTTCCTTCCATTTAAGTAATAATAATTAATTTTTCATACCATTTAATGCTTTATATCCATCAACTACTAAATCTAATTTACCTGTGTGAGGATCAATAACTAAACCATGTACAGGAACATCTTTTGGAATAAGTGGATGATTTCTTACTAAATCAACATTAGCTTGAGTTGAATCGCAGACATCATCGAATCCAAATAACCATTTTTTAAGGTCAACACCAGCATATTCAATCGCTGATAAAATTTCTGGTGAAGCTACTCCACGATCTAATATTTTTTGAAGTGTTCCTTTTGGATTAGTTTGACTCGCACCACATCTATGGTGTCCGATAAGGAAGATTTCATCTGCATTTAAATCATATACTGATGCTACAACACTTTGCATAACACTATCGAAAGGAGAAGCAATCTTACCACCTGCATTTCTGATAACTTTTGCATCACCATCGTGTATATCTAAAGCTTTTGGAAGTAGCTCAATTAAACGAGCATCCATGCAAGAAACAACAACCATACGTTTTTGAGGCATTTTTGTCGCTTCACGAGGAGCGTATTCCTTATTTTCTACAAATTGTTCATTGTGCTCTAAAATTTCTTGTAATAACATATTTGTAACCTCCTTTAAATCTAGATGTATTTTTTTGTTGCGTCCTCTGTGTTATAAGTGAATATAACTGATAAATAATGTGATGTAAGAGGATAAACTAAGTATAGTGAATTGTATCGATAAGCAGAATAAGTTGGCGAAACACTTTCTGGCTTTCTACTTTCACGGTGAAAGGATTGGTTTATATCATTGATCAAACAGATTTTGAGATACTGAAATTATTAGGAGAGAACTCAAGAATGCAATGGAAAGAACTTGGTCAAAAAATACACATGACGGGGCAGGCTGTAGGAAATCGAATTCGAAGATTAGAGGATTTAGGGATTATTGAGCAATATACAATTGCAATAAACCGAATCAAATTAGGACAAATAGTGACTGCAGTTGTTACTTTGTTTGTAACAACAGCTAATCATCAAGAGTTTATGAATTTCTTTCAAGGAGAAGAAGGAATTTCTGAAGTGCATCGTATAAGTGGTGAGGGATGTTATTTATTAAAAACACATTTTGCTTCTAATGAAGAATTGGATAACTTTCTGGGGAGACTATTAAAGTATGGGAATTATCGTGTTAACCTATCGATAGGAAAGTTAAAATAAGATTTCTTTTTTTGAGGTTATAGTAACATTATTTGCTAATCCCTATTTGTATAGAGATAATAAAGTCGTTTGATTTTTATCCCGCATTAACGGGCGAGTTAAAACGATTGATAACTGGTATTACGCAAAAAATGCTTACTGAGTAATTGAAAGGGCTTGAAAAAGATGGGCTTGTGTCTAGAAAAGTATACAATCAAGTACCACCGAAAGTTGAGGATTCTCTTACGAAACAGGGACAATCATTAAAAGAAGTTTTAAAAGTACTTTGCGATTGGGGAGGCAACTATATTAAGCAAAGATATCCTAATGGTGATAGTGAAAGAGGACGATCATATTTGATTTAACACTCCTATAATTGTAAGTTTGCTATAATGAACAAGTACTTATACGAAGGGGAGTTTAAAGAGAAAATGAAATCATTTAACATCGATCATTTTATTGCTAGTGTCTTGCAGTGGATATTAAATATAGCTCTAATCATATTATCCATTGTCTTATCTATCTTTTTAATTAATGAGACGATTACTTTTATTCAATACATATTTTCAGCGAAGAAATACACACCGTATAAATTAGTTGAAAGCATCATTGTCTACTTCTTATACTTCGAGTTTATCGCATTAATTATTAAGTATTTTAAATCGAATTATCATTTTCCGTTACGGTATTTTATTTATATCGGGATTACGGCTTTAATTCGATTAATTATCGTGTCTCACGATGAACCGATGGAGACGTTGTTATATGCAGGGTCTATTCTTGTTTTAGTCATTGCTTTATACATATCCAATATGAGGGATTTGAAGAAAGAGTAGTAGTGCAGACTTTTGTTTGCACTATTTTTACATCTTGACCTTCAAGTTACTTGAAAGTTTACAATGTAAGTAGGACGTTTGAAATCTAAAAAAAATGAGAAATTAAGTGAAGAGGTTATTTTACTTGGAGGTTATAGAAATGAGTAAGGAATTAAAATTACGTCCTTTAGAACGGGAAGATTTAAAGTTTGTACACGAACTTAATAATAATGCACATATTATGTCGTATTGGTTTGAAGAGCCGTATGAGGCATTTGTGGAATTGCAGGATTTATATGATAAACATATTCATGATCAAAGTGAGCGCCGATTTATCGTTGAGAAAGATCATGAGATGGTGGGATTGGTCGAATTAGTAGAAATCGATTATATTCACCGTAGAACTGAATTCCAAATTATTATTGATCCGAGTTACCAAGGTTACGGTTATGCAGCTGATGCAACGCGTTTAGCAATGGATTACGCTTTTTCCGTATTAAATATGCATAAAATATATTTAGTTGTCGATAAAGAGAATGAAAAAGCTGTACACGTTTATAAAAAGGTCGGATTTATAGTAGAAGGTGAGTTGCAAGATGAGTTCTTCGTTGATGGCAACTACCATAATGCGATAAGAATGTGTATGTTCCAAAAAGAATATTTTAGAGTGAAGAGGCTATAGACAATGATTGTCTATAGTCTTTTTGCTATTTAAGTCAACAACTATTTATCGCAAAACGATAAATAGTTGTTGACTTAAAATGTGGTGCGGCTTATTATGAGGGTAATAAAAGGAATGCGAAAAAATTAATTGTGAAATTAAAGGAGAATATATTATGAAAAATAAACTTTTATTAGCTATCGTACTAATATCGTTAGGAGTTACCTGTTTATTAATGCACGGTACAACTAGTAAAGTGGCGGATAATGGGCTTCTTGTAGAACCTTTCTTTTTCCTAGTACCAGTAAGCTACCTATTGTTCTTTAGTGGTATTGGTGTGTTGCTAATTGGATTTATCACTTCAAAGTTGAAAAAACAGCAATAGATAAATGCTGTTAGTTCAGGAGGGGATTTTTGTGAAACAAAACGAATTGTCATTATGGTTAAAGTTAATTATCATTCTTTGCGGATGTTTTGGTTTATTGTTCTGCATATATATTGGGCCAGAAACGGGAAGAGCGGTATTGTTAGTTTCAGAAAATTTGAAGGGACTATATAAGCCATTCGTACTGTTCATTTGGATCACAGGAATTCCATTTTTTAGCGCTTTATTTTTAGGATGGAAAATATGTTCAGATATTGCCTCACACAAAGCCTTTACTGTAAAAAATGCGAATCGATTAAAGAGGATTAGTATTTTATCTGTGACTGAAGGTGTTATATATATCGGAGCATTACTATATATTTTCGCAGCTGGAAGTTATCATACGAGCATTTTAGTTATTCTATTACTTATTTTATTCTTCTCAGTCGTTATATCGATTTTTACTTCCTTGCTTTCTCATTTAATTAGAAAAGCAAGTGAAATAAAAGATGATAACGACTTAACGATTTGAGGTGCTCTGGTATGACGATTATAGTAAATCTCGATGTAATGTTAGTGAAAAGAAAAATGAGTGTGACAGAGTTATCCGAGAAATTAGGAATTACAATGGCGAATGTCTCGATATTAAAAAATGGAAAAGCAAAAGCAATTAAATTCTCAACTTTAGAGAAGATATGTGAAGTTTTAGAGTGTCAGCCAGGTGACATTTTAGAGTATAAAAAGGAGGGATTATGATGAAGAAAAAATATTTATTAGCTTCTAGTCCGATATTTTTAGGAGTGTTATGTATAATTATGTTTAATATAATTGGTTCCGAAGTGAAGCCAGATGGAACTTTAGTGGAACCATTTTTCTTAATTCCATTAGCTTATTTATTTGTTTTTACTGGAATTATTGCGATTTTGTTCGTGGCTATTTTCTCGATGTTTCGAAAAAAGCAAGCGCGATAAAGTGAAACTATAATCAGTGGGGGGGATGTTCATCCGCCACTGATTATTAGCCCGCACCAATCGGGCGTTTTACTGCCCACAAATAGCGGGATAAAACACTTACAATGAAATAGAGACATACGATATGGAAGAAAAATAAAAAGTGAGCTGAATAATGATGAACCATTATTTTTATTATGGAAGACAAGTAGGGCCAGCTATTACAGTGGCCGGGGCACAGATGACAGTTCAGGCAGTGCATCAGGCTGTTCAAATGCAACAACAAGCACAAGTAGCGCAAATGATGCAGAGTCAGTATATGTCGTATTCACAGCTTCCTGTGCAAAATATACATTATGATGTGTATCCAGCTGGTTTATTTTCAATTCCATATGGCGGGACATACTTTTTATGAAAGAAAGCGACTGATAAGAGTCGCTTTTTTATATTCCACCTAACTTCATCCCAAGGAATGCGAAGATGATACCGGTCATATAAGTAGCACTTAAATATAGAAACAGTACGCCAAAGTTTTTGCGGCTGAAAAGCTGAACAGACTCTAATTTAAACGTTGAAAATGTAGTGAAGGCGCCCATAAATCCTGTGCCTAATAATAATTTCCAGCTTGTAGTTATCCCTTTGCCAATTATATATCCGAGTAAAAATGCTCCCGTTATATTAATGAGGAATGTAGCAATTGGAAATGAAGTTTTATTTCTTTCTTTAAACCAATTACTAATTGCAAATCGTGTAATGGCACCGAAGAATCCCCCTGTTGCTACTAATAAAGCGTTAATCATGATATTTCACCTTCCTCAAGGTGTTTTTGTAGTAAAAAATCTCCAAGTTTATAGCCAAGCCCAGACATAATTAGACCGCCTAGCATACTGCATGATACATATAAAAATGCGATATCAAAATAGGAATGACTGATTAACTGTATAGTTTCTACGCTGAATGTTGAAAATGTCGTAAATGAACCGATAAATCCGGTGCCAATCCCTGTAATAACTTCGGAAGATAAGATGTTTAGCCGAGCGACATAGGTGGTTAGCAAAGCAAGTAAGAAACAGCCAATTAAGTTAATCGTTAATGTAGCGAGTGGTAATGAATGATGCCAAAGCGTATCGATAGTAAAACCTAAATAATAACGGGAAAGAGCTCCTAATATACCAGCTATGCCAACAATAATATATTTCAATTTCTTCACCTCTCTAATAGTTTACTCAAAAAAAATAGACTCCTACCAGTAGTCATACTGGTAGGAGTCATTAGCTAATTCGCATTTACGGCGAACTCCATCGCCTATAAGTTCTATTTATCCCGCTATTTGCGGGCAGTAAAGCTCCCACCTCAAAATTCAGCTGGAGCAAAGAAGTTAGGTGGGAGTCGGGCTGCCTGTAAATGCCCGATTGGTTCAACTAATAATCAGTGGGGGTTTTGTTCATCCCCCACTGATTAAAGTTTCACTTTATAGTGTACTAAATATTATTTTGGATTACCAATAAATATGTTAACGAAAAGTAGGATCTGTATATTCTTTGAAGTTGCAATTTCTCTGTTGTGGATTGTAATTGCTTTATAGTCCTGCCTTCTTAAATGTTACGATTGAGTTTCAAGATAATTGCAGTGAGGGGTACAACGATTATTTGTTAGCTAAATATAATGATATGAAGTTTTCTTTATGGTAAAATATTTCTTGAGTCTTTAATCTGTCTTAATTTAACTGAAAATACAGAAAATGAAATGTTATTTTACAAAAAAGGGGTCATGTGTTTTGAAGAAATTTTTTAAAATAGTATTAATATTTATTTTAATAGTAGCTAGTATTCTAGGTGGCTTTTTAGCTTATATGACACTTACAAAAGAACAACCAGCGAATGTTGTAGACGTAAAGGTTGAAAATAATAAAGAGCGTGTACTGCAGCAAGGAAATGAATTTAAAGTTACAACATTTAATATTGGGTATGCTGGATTAGATAAGGATCAAGACTTCTTTATGGACGGAGGAAAGGGTTCTGGTTCGAGTAGTAAAGAACAGACTGAAGTGAACTTGAAAAATATGCTTTCATTTTTACAAAATGAGAATAGCGATTTTACGTTATTGCAAGAAGTTGATATAAAATCCCACCGATCATTTGATGTAAATGAACATGAGCTTTTGAAAAAAGGATTACCTGATTATGCTTCTTCATTTGGGAAGAACTACGATACTAAGTGGGTTCCTGTCCCAGTCACAAAACCGCTGGGATATGCTGAGGGCGGATTAAGTACATTTTCTAAATACACAGTTCAAACAGCAACGCGGTTCCAACTACCAGGAATGGAGCCTTGGCCGAAGCGTTTATTCGATTTAGATCGAGCGATTGTTGAACATAAAATCCCTGTTAATAATGGGAAGTATGTTAGGCTCGTAAACGTACATTTATCTGCTTATGATGAGGGCGGAAAAATTAGAAAGCAACAAGCAGAGTATTTAAAAGAATATATGAACAAGTGTTATCAAAACGGTGATTACGTCATATTAGGTGGAGATTGGAACCAGTTACTTTCTAATGTCCAATTGAGTGATCCTAAGTTTGTGAAAGAGCGTCCTGAATGGCTAGTAGAGTTACCAAAGGACTTTGCAGACGGAGGATTTCAATGGGCTGTAGATCCATCTGTTATGACGGTAAGGGATGATGTGAAGAAATATGTGGAAGGTGAAAACTTTGTCACTATTATTGATGGCTTTATCGTTTCACCGAATGTCGAGATTGTAAATGTACAAGGCAAAGACTTAAAGTTTGAAAATAGTGATCATAACCCAGTTAGTGCGGTATTTAAACTGAAATAATTGGTATGTATAAGTGTAGAAAGTAATAGCTTAAAGGCTGTCACATGCGGTTAATTAGCAAGTGGAGTCGTTAAAGAATATTTTAGAAAAACAATTTCAATTTAAAAGAGCGCAAATGATGTGCTCTTTTGCATTTAAACGACCACTTGGTAGGAATTTAATTGCTTTTCTCCGCGTTTTCTGCCAAGCTTAAGGAGAAAAATACTTCGAAGAAAGAAATATATAGGTGACACATATGATTGAAGTTAAGACTTCTGAACTTAGTGATGGAGAATTTAATAGAGGTGTATTTGCAACTCGTGATATTAAAAAGGGTGAGTTGATACACTCAGCACCAGTTATCTCTTATCCGAATGAACAACATGAACACATTGAGAAAACGTTACTTGCTGACTATGCATTTGAGTATGGGGTAAATCATACGGCATTCCTTTTAGGGTACGGCATGTTATTTAATCATGCATATAATCCGAATGCAACGTATGATATTGTCTTTGAGAATCATACGTTTAACTTCTTTGCTTTCAAAGATATAAAAGCGGGCGAAGAGATTCTAATCAATTATAATGGTGAAGTTGATGATGATGAGCTGTTATGGTTTGATAAGGAAAAAGAAGAGAACGAAAAATAAATTAAAAAGTATAGAAAGGGCACATTCTGTGGGATGTGCTCTTTTTTTATTGATGAAAATAAAGTAAAAATTACAAAAAAATACCACTTTTCTTTCGTATGGTATAGTAAGATATTGAAGGGTATTGCTTTGAAAAACCTATATATTTTACAAATTGTTGTCTATATGGTTACATGTCAAGTTTAGTAGCCCATTTGGGTTGCTTTATTATGCGATATATATTTTAATATGAGTGGAACCTCTTATAATTTAAGAGGTTTATAGGTGTGCTTTATGTACACTTTATCCACCACTTGGGCTTTTTATTTGTAGCGCATTGTTATGTGGGGATATTATGGGCCTGTGGATAGCGGGATAAAAAGATTATAGAAATAGAGGAATCGTAAAATGAATATGCACGAGGTTTATAAATATTTAAGTACAGTATTGCCTGAAGGTCATGTGAAGCAAGATGAAATGCTGAAGAATCATACGCATATTAAAGTTGGCGGAAAAGCAGATGTGTTCGTTGCGCCTACAAATTATGTTGAAATTCAAGAAGTCATAAAGTATGCGAATCAACACAAGATCCCAGTTACGTTTTTAGGAAACGGTTCGAATGTCATTATTAAAGACGGTGGTCTTCGCGGGATTACAGTAAGTTTAATTCATATTACAGGTGTTACTGTAACGGGGACAACGATTGTTGCGGGGTGTGGTGCAGCGATTATTGATGTGTCACGAATTGCATTGGATCACAATTTAACAGGACTTGAGTTTGCTTGTGGTATTCCAGGTTCAGTTGGTGGAGCATTATATATGAATGCTGGTGCATATGGCGGTGAAGTAGCTTATGTATTAACAGAAGCAGTTGTAATGACAGGTGATGGAGAGCTATGCACTTTAACGAAAGATGCATTTGAATTTGGATATCGTAAGAGTGTATTTGCGAACAATCATTACATTATTCTTGAAGCGAAGTTTGAACTTGAAGAAGGTGTGCGTGAAGAAATCAAAGAAAAAATGGATGATTTAACGTTTAAGCGTGAATCAAAACAACCGTTAGAGTATCCTTCATGTGGCAGTGTATTTAAACGCCCACCAAATAATTTTGCGGGTAAGCTTATTCAAGAGTCAGGGCTGCAAGGTAAGCGGATTGGGGGAGTTGAAGTTTCTTTAAAACACGCTGGATTTATGGTGAATGTTGATAACGGAACTGCACAAGATTATATTGATTTAATTCATTTCGTACAAACAACTGTTGAAGAAAAATTTGGTGTGAAATTAGAGCGAGAAGTAAGGATTATTGGAGAAGATCTACAGTAACCTTTGAATAAAAACGTATAAAAATATGAATTATTTCGAAATAATATTTGGATATTGTTGACAAGTCGTTTTCGATTCAATATAATGGCTAATAATTTAACAAATAAAATATACGCTGAAAGAGACCAGTAGCAGTTTGTCACTGTTATCAAAGAGAGCTAGGGGTTGCTGGAACCTAGCACAAACAAACTTGTGAATTACACTCTGGAGTATCTTAGGTAATGCTAAGCGGAATAGCAATCGATATTATTGCTAAGAGTGGTATGAATAGCTATGCTATTTATGCAAACTGGGTGGTAACACGGTGAATAATCGTCCCTATGTCTATCGTAGACATAGGGGCTTTTTTGTTTTTAAAAAAATAAAGGGGATGGCAAGAGATGAATATTATCGATGAATTAGAATGGCGCGGTGCTGTGAATCAACAGACAGATGAAGAAGGTTTACGTAAGTTAGTAGAAGAGAAAAAGATTTCACTATACTGCGGAGTGGATCCGACTGGTGATAGTATGCATATCGGGCATTTGATTCCGTTTATGATGATGAAGAGATTTCAATTAGCTGGCCATCATCCGGTTATTTTAATCGGCGGGGCAACAGGAACAATTGGTGATCCGAGTGGTCGTCAATCAGAGCGTCAATTGCAAACGTTAGAAGTAGTGCAGCATAATGTAGATGCGTTAACAGCGCAAATGAAAAAGCTATTTGACTTCGGCGGGAATAGCGAAGTGAAGATGGTAAATAATTATGACTGGACACATAAAATAAATATTATCGAGTTTTTACGTGATTACGGAAAAAACTTTAGCATAAATAGCATGTTAGCAAAAGATATTGTCGCAAGTCGTTTAGATACAGGAATTTCATTTACAGAGTTCACGTACCAAATCTTGCAAGCAATGGACTTCCATCATTTATACAAAGAAGAAGATGTTCAATTGCAAATCGGTGGTAGTGATCAATGGGGAAATATTACGAGTGGTTTAGATTTAATTCGTAAATTAGAAGGCCACGAGGCGAAAGTATTCGGGCTAACAATTCCGTTATTATTAAAATCGGATGGTACGAAATTCGGTAAATCAGCAGGTGGTGCTATTTGGCTTGATCCAGAAAAAACAACACCGTTTGAATTTTACCAGTTCTGGGTGAATACAGATGACCGTGATGTAATTAAATACTTGAAATACTTTACGTTCTTAACGAAAGAGAGAATTGATGAATTAGCAGCGAAGGTAGAAACAGAGCCTCATAAACGTGAAGCGCAAAAAGTATTAGCAGAAGAAATGACGAAATTCGTTCATGGAGAAGAAGCACTTTTGCAGGCTGTGAAAATTACAGCAGCGTTATTTAGCGGAGATATTAAATTGTTAACAGCTGATGAAATTGAACAAGGATTTAAAGAGATGCCGACATTCCAGTCTTCAAAAGAGACGAAAAACATTGTAGAGTGGTTAGTTGATTTAGGAATTGAACCTTCTAGACGTCAAGCGCGTGAAGATATTAATAACGGGGCTATATCTATGAATGGTGAAAAGGTAACGGATGTAGGTACTGATGTTACTGTCCAAAATTCATTTGATGGAAGGTTTATTATTATTCGTAAAGGAAAGAAGAACTACAGTTTAGTGAAATTGGGAGAATAGTTTTGTGAAAGAGTGGAAGTAGGGCTGATATCTACTTCCGCTCTTTTCATATACACAATTTCGACACAAAAAAGTCAGTATATTTCGATAATTAAAGAGGGTTATATTATTCTTCTGCCGAATAAATAAGTTAGAGAAAATTACGGATAAAGTGAAACTTTAATCAGTGGGGGTTTTGTTCATCCCCACTGATTATTAGCCTTCACCAATCGGGCGTTTACGGGCAGCAGGGCTCCCACCTAACTTCTTTGCTCCAGCCGAAATTGTGAGGTGGGAGTTTTACTGCCCGGCAAATAGCGGGATAAAAATAGCCCGAACCATGCAGGGCATGATTCGGGCTTATATTCAGATTAGTAAGCTAAGCTGAATAGACCTTTAATATGTGATAAGTAACGAACGTTACTTGCTTCTTTCATTAATGATGCTGGTAAACCTTTAAGTGGAGTATTGCTTGCTCCGATTGTAGCAACAGCATCTTTACGTCCTAGACTAGCAAGTGTTCCAGAGTTGATAGGTGCGAACTCTTCGAATGCTTTGCCTTCTAGTGCTGCGTATAAGTTGTATCCAATTAACTCACCCATTTGCCAAGCGATTTGTGCAGTTGGTGGGTATGGACGACCGTCTGCAGCGAAGACAACAGCGCTGTCTCCAGCAACGAATACGTCTTTGTGAGAAGTAGATTGTAGGTGTGCATCAACTGTTGCACGACCGCGGTTTACTTCAAGACCTGATTCACCAATTAATGGGTTACCTTGTACGCCGCCTGTCCAAACGAATGTGTTAGCAACGATTTTTTGACCGTCTTTTAAGTCGATTTCATTACCAGCAACGTTTGTTACAGGAAGACCTGTTAAGAATGTAACACCGCGTGCTTCTAAGCTAGCAGTTGCACGTTCGATTAAGTGGTCTGGTAATACTGGAAGGATTTTCGGACCTGCTTCAACAAGAAGAAGTTTAACTTCTTTTGGATTTACGCCGTGGCTTTTTGCAAGTTTAGGCATAATGTCAGCAAGCTCACCAACTAGCTCAACGCCAGTTAATCCGCCACCACCGATTACGATTGTAGCATCAGCTTCGTTTTTCGTTTTCGCGTATTCACCAATACGGTCTTCAACGTGTTTGTAGATTTTGTTTGCATCAGCAGCAGATTTTAATACCATGCTGTTTTCTTCTAGTCCTGGAATACCGAAGTAAGCAGTTTTACTTCCTAAAGCAACTACAAGTGCATCGTAAGATAGCGTAGTGCCACCAGCTAGTTTGATTTCTTTGCTATCAACTGAGAATGACTCAACTGTTGCAATTTTAAGATCGATGTCTTTACCTTTGAAAAGCTTTGTAAGTGGCATTGCAATTGCTTGCTCAGCAACGTTACCAGCTGCAAGGCGGTGTAGTTCAGTGATGATTTGGTGTGTTGGATATTGGTTGATCACTGTAACTTGTGCTTCTGATTTGCTGTAGTATTTACGTACGTTTAAAGCGGCAAGAAGACCGCCATAACCAGCGCCTAAGATGACAATTTGTTTTGACATAGTATGTTATCCCCCGTCTTTACTAATTGTTGTTATAAGTTAAATTATTTATTATTACGTTCTGCACTAATTTGAAGGTATGCGTTCACAAAGCGGAACATTTTTTGTGCTTGTGGGTCTTTTAGTAATTTTAATAGACCGAACAGGCCGATAACTTCATTGCTTTCATCAGCACGATCTTTCGCTTCGATAGCAGTTGCAGCCATGCTTTTCACTGTATCTTTTACAGGTTCTACAAGTTCTTGGATTGCGCTAACAGTGTCGTTTTTTAATACTTCATCAGTAGCAACAGTTTGAGCGAAGTCATAAGACTTAGTTAAAATGTTAACAAGCTCAGTTAATTTTGGAAGCTGTTCTACTAGTGTTGTTAATGATTCTTGTACCTCAGGTTTTAACAACTGATCAAGTACATCAAGTTGTCCTTGGCTAGCAGAAATTTGTACAGTTTCTTGTTCTGGCTTTGTTTGAGTCATAGTTTCTGGCATCTCCAATTCTCCTTTACGATAGCAATACTCTTATTTTTGATAGGAAAGATAGTAAACGGTTATGAAACTTTATACAAAGTTTCACAAAACACAATAAAATGCCTTTAAATTTATGACAGCAAGTAAGCTGAAAACATAAATTTAAAACCATAACGTCTTACCTATTATTTATGAACTGTCCGATACATGGCTTGTCCGCATAATGGAAAGTTCCCTTATCGGAAAGTGTATATAATATATATCCTATATTATATACTATATACACGTATGTTAACATAAAAATGATTCCTAATTATTTGATATTGAGCCTGTAACCTAGTAATGACAAGGAATGAAAGCGCATAAATTATTTTATCTATCTTAAAAATGTACATATATATAAATGAAAAAAGGAAAAAACGGACAAATTTATGTTCATTTTTTCCTTTTTTATTGTTCATCCTCTGTAAGTAGCATCGATGTGTTACCGTTTTTTTCAAGATGGCATTCGCCCCAAGTACAAAGAGAATCGAGAATGGATTCTAAAGACCATCCGTAGTCAGTAAGCGAATATTCTACTTTTGGCGGTACTTGATTGTATACCTTTCTTTGAATAACCCCGTCTACTTCTAACTCACGTAATTGCTGTGTTAACATCTTTTGTGTAATACCAGGCATTAACCGTTTTAGTTCACTCGTTCTCTTTGTACCTTTCGTTAAGTGGCAAAGAATAACGACTTTCCATTTGCCGCCGATAACCTCTAAGGTCGCCTCGACAGGAATATTATATTTCTTCATATGAAAATCTCCTTTGATGAATGTAAATTTCAGTTCTTCAACAAAAGAAGCTAAATAAGTTAAATGTTACTTTTTAGTGCCTATAGCACTTTAAAGTACGTACTTTTTATCGTGTTGAATATGTTCCATAATAGCATATGTAAGAGGGAAATGAGTAGTACGGTACTAAAAAGTGCCTATGTTACTTTTGGGTACCTATCGTACTTTAAAGTGCGTTCTTCAAAAAAAGAGTGAAGCCATTCATAATAGCATTTGTAAGCAATAAAGTTATTTTTGTAGAAGATAAAAAGGCCTTTTTATCACACTATTATGATTGGATTTCTCGTATTAAGGAGGAGTTCAATTGAATTCATATGCAGTATCATCTTCGGCTGTTCAGACGAATCGAAGAAGTATGTTTGCTTTATTAGCGCTAGCAATTAGTGCGTTTGGAATTGGTACAACCGAGTTTATTAGCGTCGGTTTATTACCATCTATTTCGGAGGATTTACATGTTTCTGTTACAACAGCGGGCTTAACCGTTTCTTTATATGCGTTAGGAGTAGCATTCGGTGCTCCTGTTTTAACTTCGCTAACTGCTAGTATGTCGCGAAAGACGTTATTAATGTGGATTATGATTGTCTTTATTATCGGTAATGGAATTGCAGCGGTAGCAACGAGTTTTACTGTGTTACTTATCGCGAGGGTTGTTTCTGCATTTGCACATGGCGTTTTTATGTCGATCGGATCCACAATTGCGGCTGCACTTGTACCAGAGAATAAACGTGCTAGCGCGATTGCTTTTATGTTTACGGGTTTGACCGTTGCGACGATTACAGGTGTACCAATTGGAACGTTTATTGGTCAACAATTTGGCTGGAGAGCATCGTTTATGGTGATTGTGGTCATTGGGATTGTTGCCTTAGTCGCAAACAGCATGCTAATTCCGTCTAACTTAAAAAAGGGTACACGAGTATCATTTCGTGATCAATTCAAACTTATCACGAATGGAAGACTATTACTTGTTTTCATCATTACTGCGTTAGGATACGGGGGAACATTCGTAACATTTACGTATTTATCTCCGCTATTACAAGAAGTAACAGGATTTAAATCGAGTACCGTTACAATCATTTTGTTAGTGTACGGGATTGCAATTGCGATTGGAAATATGGTTGGCGGAAAATTATCGAATCATAATCCAATTCGAGCACTATTTTACATGTTCTTTATTCAAGCAATTGTATTATTCGTACTAACATTTACAGCACCATTTCAAGTAGCGGGGCTTATCACAATTATTTTTATGGGGCTATTCGCATTTATGAATGTTCCAGGACTACAAGTGTATGTCGTTATATTGGCTGAGCGTTTCGTACCGAGTGCCGTTGATATCGCATCAGCAATGAACATTGCAGCGTTTAACGCAGGAATTGCCCTCGGTGCTTATTTAGGCGGTATTGTAACGAACTCGTTAGGCTTAATTCATACAGCCTGGGTAGGTGGCATTATGGTAGTAGGCGCTGTTATTTTAACGGCTTGGAGTATGAGATTAGAAAAAAGAGATCAAGTGAAATAAGGGAGAGAAAAATATAATGAAAAATTTACAAAGTAAAACAGTATTGCATAACGGTGTAGAAATGCCTTGGTTCGGTTTAGGTGTATTTAAAGTAGAAGATGGACCGGAACTTGTAGAGGCTGTGAAAGTAGCCATTAAAGAAGGATACCGTAGCATCGATACAGCTGCGATTTATGGAAATGAAAAAGCAGTTGGAGAAGGCATTCGCGCTGGTATAAAAGAAGCAGGAATTTCTCGAGAAGATTTATTCATTACTTCAAAAGTGTGGAACGCAGATCAAGGATATGAAACGACAATTGCTGCATATGAAGATAGCTTAAAAAAATTAGAACTAGATTATTTAGATTTATATCTTGTTCATTGGCCTGTTGAAGGGAAATATAAAGATTCGTGGAGAGCGTTAGAAACAATTTATAAAGAAGAACGCGTGCGTGCAATTGGCGTAAGTAACTTCCAAATCCATCATCTGAAAGACGTACTGGAAGGTGCGGAAATTAAGCCGATGATTAACCAAGTAGAGTATCACCCGCGTTTAACGCAGAAAGAACTACAAGCTTTCTGTAAAGAACAAAATATCCAAATGGAAGCATGGTCACCACTTATGCAAGGGCAATTATTAGATAATGAAACTTTACAAGAAGTTGCTGATAAGTACGGTAAAACAACAGCGCAAATCATTTTACGTTGGGATCTTCAAAATGAAGTTGTAACGATTCCAAAATCAACGAAAGAACAGCGTATTATTGCGAATGCTAATATATTCGACTTCGAATTAACAAAAGAAGACATGGAAAAGATTGATGCTTTAAATCAGAACCACCGCGTTGGTCCAGATCCTGATAACTTTGATTTCTAATACAGGTAAGTTCAAAGAGTGCAAACAAGTTTGCACTTTTTTTTATTTTGTTTATGCATAAAAAACGTTTCTAACTAAATAATACATAGTAGTAAATTTGTTATTATATAAGGGGTTGTAGACATGAATATAAAACGATCGTTCAAGCTAATGGCCGCTTTTTTGAGTGTTTTATTTGTATTTGCGAACTTATTATTCCCACTTCAAAAGGCATCCGCAGAAGTTATGGATCACACGAAGTATCAAATGGATTGGAGTTATAGTAAGTCAAAGAAAAAACCAATTCGAACAGAGCTTATTAAAACAGCAGATGGAAAAATTGCTTTTTGCTTAAATGTAGATTTGAAATCTCCGAGTGGTCAAGATTTACCTGAAATGGGCAAAGTAGATATTAACGTATACCGTGTACTATTAAACGGGTATCCGCAGAAGAGCCCACAAGAATTAGGTGTTTCCGATTGGAGAGAGGCACATTATGCAACGCAGCTTGCGGTGTGGAATGCGTTAAAACAAATTGATATTAACGATTTAGATTTCCGCAATAAAAATGTAGAAAAAGTAACGAAAGATATAGTTGCAAAAGCAAGCGCTAGTGAGGAACTACAAGAAATTACGATGAGTGTAGTTCCATCAGAAGAACAAGAGGCAGTATTAAAAAATGAGTTTTTTGAAACAGGTTTATACACAGTGCAAACAAATGCGAAAAGTGGAACGTATAAAGTGCAAGCAACAGGCGCACCAGAAGGCGCGAAGTTCGTCAATGAAAAAGGCGAGGGAAAAACAGAATTTAATGTGGGAGAAAAATTCCGCATCTTAATTCCGAAACAAACACCATCGGGTGGATTTAGCTTTAAAGTATCAGGGAATTTAACGAAACTACAAGGAATTGCACATAAAGGTACACCGACTATTCAAAATGCAGTTGTGTTACTTGAGCGCAGTGAAGAAAAAACAAGTCCTGAGTTAGCGGTAAGTTGGAAAAAAGCAAATGGTCATGATAATAAACCGCATACTCCAAACGAACCACATAAACCGAATCAAATTAAAAGATAGTGGAAAAAGCATTGGCATTTGCCAGTGCTTTTTTCTTGGCCTAAATTTTTGGTGCGAAAAATTGCTATAGTATTCTTTTTTATAAGTACGAAAAATCTTTTTAAGGGTTAGAATTAGTCTGTTTTGGCTTCTTTATATCATTATAAATTATAATGAAAATGAGAAATTAGAAAGAGAGAGGGAATTATGACTCTTCATATTTGTAAAATAACGAATGAAAATCGAAATGAAATTGCTAATTTAAAAGTAACCGGAGAACAGTATAAGTTTATTGAAAGTACAGTTTTAGATTGTTTAGTCGATGTTGACACAAAATATAAAGGTGATGCTGCTTCAGTAGGGTTTTATGATGGTGACACGCCAATCGGATACGCGATGTACGGTTGGTTTGAAGAAAAAGGGCAGGCTGTATATTTAAATCAATTCATGATTGATAGTAAATACCAAGGTAAAGGTTATGCAAAACAATTATTACGTTTGCTAATAGATTATTTGCAAAAAGAGTATGATCGAAAAGCTATATATTTAAGCATACATCCAGAGAATAAACTTGCCCAAAAATTATATGAATCAATTGGATTTCATTTAACTGGTGAAATTGAAGGTGAATGGGTAAATGGAAAAGGATTTATAATGAAACGTATACTGAACTAATAAGAGCCTGTCACAAAAGAGTAGTATCTTTTGAAGACGGTTTTTTATTTTGAAATACTATTAAAATGTTAAAATCTCAACATTACGATTTTTGGATTAAATTCATAAAATTGTAATATTAATCTAATCGAAAAGGCTATCTAATGAAAAATAAATCGTGTACAATTCGATATGGAAAAACTGTCCATAGATGGATGCCTATGAATGAGTTGTAAAAAAAGAGATATTTATACACATTTTTCATGTATAGACAACAATACTTGATAAAAGTACCTCCCATCATTATTTTGACATAAAAAAGAGAACTCATCACAAAATAATAGAGAAAAGTGAGGGGTATCTTTAGTTAAAAAAATTTATTATATAAGAAAGTGAATACATTTTAGAGTGAACGATGATAAGAGGTATCGGGGCGCGAGGTTGAGTTGTATATAGTAAATGGTTGTATAAAAATAAATTGATTTTACAGTAAATGAATGTATCTAGGATGGTTTTTACTACATAAGGAATAGGGGACACAGATTATGTCAAAGAGGAAAAGGAATAGGGTATTAGTAGCTGGTATATGTATATCTACATTATTATCACCAGTAGTTTTTGAAGCATCAAAAGGATATGCGGCACCTTTGGAAGAGAATAAAGGTGGGAGTTTAGAAGAAAATAAAGAGAATAATTTCGAACAAAGAACATTCCAATTGCCGGGTAAAGGTAGTGTGGAGGAAGAGCGTGCTCGTTTAAAGTATGAGTATGCATTTTCACCTAATGAGCCAACGGGAATCTATACGAAAGAAAATGAGGAACTTAACATTGAAATACAAGGGAATCAATCTATTAAAGCGTTTATAGGGACACGTAGTTATGATAAGGAAGATCCGAAAGAATTTGATTTGAAGCCGGGTAAAAATACAATTTCATCTCCTAATGGAGGTATTTTATACTTTTATAATTTAAATGATACAGGTGAGGTTACTGCAACTGTTACAAGTGGTGGTAGTCATTTTCCTTTATTTATATTAGGGAAACATACGAAAAAAGATTGGGATGAAATGCTTAAACAGTATAAAAATCCTTATGCAGTAGAATTAAAAGGTGAGAGAAGTTTAATTACTGCAAGCTATGATAAAGTAAACAATTACATGGGAAAAACAGATCCGACAGATTTAATGAAGGCGCATGATGAAGCAATTCGTATTGAGAATGCTTTATCTGGATTATCAGAAGATGGAGTTGGAATGGCGAAGTCTGGAAAACATTATGTTCAGTTTATTGAAGCTAAATATTCGCTTCGTTCTTACATGTATGCGACTAATTATTATACGGGATATGCAAAAGAATCGATTAAATATGTATTAGATTTAGAGAAGTTTAAAAATGATGGCTGGGGACCTTGGCATGAAGTAGGACATTTACATCAGCAACAACCGTGGGAATGGAAAGGTATGGGGGAAGTAACTGTAAATATTTACAGCTTAGCTGTTCAAATGGCTTTTGGAAACGATTCACGTATGGAAGTAGATGGTCGTTATGAACAAGCTTTTGAATACCTTAATCGATCAAATGACCAAAAAGAATTTGATAAAGCTGATCCAATTGTAATGTTCTGGCAACTACACTTGATTTATGGAGATCAATTCTATCCAAAGCTTCATCAAATGTATAGAACGTTATCTGATACAGAATACCCTATGCTAGATACTGACGAAGTTATTTCAGATAGAGAGAAAAAACAAATGTTCATTTATATGGCTTCAAAGGTGTCTGGGCAAGATCTAATTTCTTACTTTGCAAAATGGGGATTACATGCCGACTCGGATACGGTAGAAAAGGTAAGTAAACTACAATTACCTGAGCCGAAAAATGAAATATGGTTATCGAGAGATAGTAATCCAATTCGTGAAAAGCAAGTTGAACCATATAAAGCTCCTTATGGTGATCCAGTGAATACGGTACCAGATATTTTAATCGGTACAGAATTTGATGAGCAAAAGGCAAATGAGCTTGTAAAGAATCTAGGTGGAAATGTAAAAGTAACAGGAAAAATAGCATGGCCTAAGCAAGAAAATGGAAAACAAATTGTAAATGTAGAAATTGTAGATGCGGGAGGTAATATGAATGCAATTCCTGTGTCAGTTAACGTTTTGTATGGTGATAGTATGGCATTTAAAACATATTGGAATACAAACTCTGTGTTAACTTTAGATCATAAGGATAAGAAATTTGATGCGACACTAGTAAGGAATATATTGAATCATAATTATCGAAACCAAAAATATGTGGGTATCACGGTATATGATGCGAACGGAAATGAAAAGAAGAGTGTTTCAGCGGAAGGGCAAGAAGGGTTAAAGAATTTTGTAAAAGAGTTAGATGGGATGTCGTTTGAGTATGGAGACATTGTTAAGGTGTATCACATCCAGCCTCAATATTTAGCATGGTATCATGATAATAAACTTGTAGATCAAGGTGAAGCAAAAAATAAAAAGGAAAAGCTCTTTAAAATTACAGAACAAGGATATGAGTTAATAGATGGCTTGCAAGAAGTAACGGCAGTACCGCGAAAGGTAGTAGTCGGAACAGATGTAGAAAAACTAAATCCGAAAGAATTTGTTCAAGTAAAAGATGGAGAAGTGATTGGTTTTGTAGAAAAACCAAATACATCGAAAATCGGTGAACAAAAAGTAAAAGTAGAGACGAAGGATGCTTTTGGAAATAAGAAAGTGACAGAAGTACCGTTAGAAGTGATTTACGGAGATAGCATTATGTTCTTTGGTACAAGTTATGGAGGAACGAACATTAAATCGGTTGTAACGTTAAATCATGAAGAGAAGAAATTTAGTACAACAGATTCAGAAGGTAAAATGCATACTTCATTTGCAGATGAGAAGTATATGGGAATGACTGTATATGATAAAGATGGAAAAGAGAAGAAAGCAGTATCTGTAAAAGCGTCTGAAAATACGAAAGCATTCGCAGAGCAATTCAATGGAATGACGTTTGAATATGGCGATATAGTAAAAGTATATCAAAAGGAGTTTGATAGATTTAAAGTGTATAAAAAGAATGAATTCATGGATACACAGTATGGCGTTCATGAAGTATTCTTTAAAGTTACGGAACAAGGCTTTGAAAGAATGACGGCTCAGCAAGAAGTAACGGCAGTACCACAAAAAGTAGTAATCGGAACAGATGCTGAAGAAATAGATGCGAAAAACTTCGTAAAAGTGAAAGATGGAGAAGTAATTGGCTTTGTAGAAAAGCCGAATACATCAAAAATCGGTGAGCAAACAGTAAAAGTGGAAACGAAAGATCGTTTTGGGAATAAGAAAGTGACGGAAGTTCCTGTAGAAGTAATTTACGGAGACAGCATTATGTTCTTCGGTACTCATGGTGCTGGTGAGAGTAATGTTAAAACGGTTGCAACACTGGACCACGGTGAGAAAAAACTGAGTGTGACATCTACAGATGGTGAAACGCATTATGCATTTCGAAGTGAAAAATATATGGGAATGACATTGTATGATAAAAATGGAAACGAAAAGAAAGAAGCATCAGTAAAAGGATCTGAAAATACGAAAGCATTCGCAGAGCAATTTAATGGAATGTCTTTCGAATATGGCGATGTAGTAAAAGTGTATCAAAGAGAGGATGATCGATTTAAAGTATATAAAAAGAATGTTTTAGTAAATCCAGGACCGTTATATACAGGTAGGGAAGTGTTCTTTAAAATGACAGAACAAGGTTTTGAAAAAACAGAAGGTATACAAGCGGTAAAAGCTTAACGGAAATAAAAAAGCTCGTAAACATTATGTTTACGAGCTTTTTTCTATTACTCAGCTTCTGAAACAACTGTGAAGCGTTCGTTTACATGTTTTGGATTTTCGATTTCATCAAGTGCTGCTACCGCGAAGTCTTCGTAACTTACGTAGCTATCACCTTTTAAGTTAACAAGAAGGTTGTCTTTACCTGCTGTATAAGAGCCAGTGCGTTTTCCTAATGCGAATAGTGCAGAAGGGCTGATGAATGTCCAAGTAATATCGTTTGTTTGTTGCAGGATTTCTAAGTTTTTACCTTGGTTTTGAGCTGTTGCAAGGTATTCATTTGGGAAACCTGGTGTATCAAATACACGAGTCGTTTTTTCTTCGTCTACAAATAAGCTACCAGCACCACCAACTACAAGTAATTTTGTATTAGGTGCACCTTTCATTGCTTCGATAAGTACGTTTCCTGCATCTACGTGAAGATGTTCTTGTCCCGCTGGAGCGCCGAATGCATTTACAACTAAATCGAATGCTCCTAGGTCGTTAGATGTAAGAGCGAATACATCTTTCTCTAGAACCTTTACATTTTCTTCTGTAATTTTTGCAGCGCTTCTTACGATTGCAGTTACTTCGTGACCGCGATCTAATGCTTCTTTTAAAATACGACTTCCAGCTTTTCCGCTTGCTCCGATAATTCCAATTTTCATAATGATTCCCTCCAAGTTTCTTTATTAAAGTGTATATCTAAAAATGAATGAATTTAGTGTAATTACGATTGTTACAACTTGATGTAATCATTATAGTTACAGGTTGATGTTTTTGTCAATGGGATTATTTATTGTTTTAGTATGTGCATTTTATAAATATAAAGTCATAAATAATAACAAATAACACCGTTATGTTACAAAATCTAACATATGGAAGTAATAACCTGTCGAAAAATGTTGATTTTTGAATATTTTTTAAATATAATTCAATTTATGAAGAAAAAGGGAGGGGACTGACAGTATGAATATTTTAGAACAATTCGTTTCATCAACGAATACGATTCTTTGGTCATATATTCTTATCGCAATGTTAATCGGTTTAGGGCTTTATTTTTCTATTAAATTGAAATTCGTACAAATTACTCATTTAGGGGAAATGGTTCGATTAATGGGTGATGGTTTAACTGGAAAGACACGTAAAAAGGGCAGTGTATCGTCATTCCAAGCATTTTGTATGAGTTCAGCAGCTCGTATTGGAATCGGGAACTTAGCTGGTGTAGCGCTAGCTATTTCTATGGGAGGACCAGGAGCTGTATTTTGGATGTGGGTTATTGCGATTATTGGGGCGTCTTCAAGTTTCGTAGAAAGTACGCTTGCGCAAATTTATAAAATAAAAGATGGTAGTGGCTTCCGTGGAGGTCCTGCTTATTATATGGAAAAAGGTTTAAATAAACGTTGGATGGGAATTTGGTTCTCTATCCTTATTACAATTAGTTACGGTTTAATTTTTAACTCAGTACAAGCAAATACAGTGACATTAGCATTTGAAAATGCATTTGGTATTGAGCGTTATGTTGTTGGAATCGTATTAGCAGTATTAGTTGCGGTTATTATTTTTGGTGGTGTGAAAAGTATCGCGCGTATGTCTGAGCTGATCGTTCCGCCAATGGCACTTATTTATATTGCAGTAGCTATTTTCGTTGTTATTAAAAATTATTATTTAATACCGGATATGTTTACAGAAATCTTTAAAGGTGCATTCGGTTTAGATTCAGCTGTAGGTGGCGGTATTGGTGCTGCAATGAAGTTTGGTATTCAGCGCGGATTGTTTGCGAACGAAGCAGGTATGGGTAGTGCGCCAAATGCGGCTGCAACAGCGGATGTAACACATCCAGCTAAACAAGGATTTATTCAAACAATTGGAGTATTAGTAGATACATTCTTAGTATGTACATCAACAGCGTTTATCGTACTATGTTCTGGTGCATATAAGGCAACAAATTTAGAAGGTATTGAATTAACGCAAGTGGCGTTAAGTTCACAAATCGGTTCGTGGGCAAGTGGCTTCTTAGCGATTATCATTTTCTTATTTGCTTTCAGTTCATTACTAGGAAACTATTATTATGGTGAAACGAATATTGAATTTATTAAACAAAGTAAAACTTGGTTAACGATTTACCGTATTGCGGTAGTGGGAATGGTATTATTCGGTTCTGTTGCGACGCTTCAAGTTGTATGGAATATGGCAGATTTATTTATGGGTCTAATGGTAATCACAAACTTAATTGCGATTACACTTCTTGGAAGATTTGCGTATGCAGCATTAGCGGACTATGTGAAACAAAAGAAACAAGGAAAAGATCCAGTCTTCAGTGCAGATTCTATCCCTGGTTTAACGAACACAGAGTGCTGGGACAAGCCAGCAGTAGCAGATAAAGAAAAAGCTGTATAATAAAAAAGGAACGAGCATCAGAGAAATTTGATGCTCGTTTTTTTATGGTGATAAACTAAGGGAAGAGGGAAAATACGAACATTAATGAGTGTTTTATAATAAAATGTATTTTTTTAAAGAAAAGTGCGGATGTGAGTTATAATTTGTGTTAGAATGGAAAATGGCTTTGAGACAAGAGATTTTATGATTTTTCATATCCGATTGAAGGTTTCGGAGAGAAATGGAAAGTTCGGATTATTTCTTGTTTTGAGTAGTCAGACGTTCAACGTTAATGAAGAGTTAAATGGAGGATTTTATTAATGAAGTTTGTTATGTTTCTTGTAGGATTACTAGTTGTATTCGTACTCGGCTTTCTTATAAGTTCTGATCGTAAGAAGATTAAGTATAAACCAATCGCGATTATGCTTGTTATTCAACTAGCTTTAACGTATTTCTTATTAAATACGCCAGTTGGTTATATTTTAGTAAAAGGAATTTCAGATGGATTTGGAGCACTTCTTGGATATGCTGAATCTGGAATCGTTTTCGTATTTGGTGGTCTTGTTAATAAAGGAGAGGTTTCATTCTTCTTAACAGCTTTATTACCAATCGTATTCTTTGCAGTATTAATCGGAATTCTGCAACACTTTAAAATTTTACCGATATTTATTCGTGCTATTGGTACTATGCTAAGTAAAGTAAATGGTTTAGGAAAATTAGAATCATATAATGCAGTAGCGGCTGCAATTGTTGGGCAAGCAGAAGTATTTATTACAGTAAAAGATCAATTAAGTAAAATCCCAAAACATCGGTTATATACACTATGTGCATCTTCAATGTCGACAGTATCGATGTCGATCGTCGGTTCTTATATGAAAATGATTGAGCCAAAATATGTAGTAACAGCACTTGTATTAAATTTATTTAGTGGTTTCATTATTATTCATATTATTAATCCGTACGATATTACGGAAGAAGAAGATACACTGAAGTTAGAAAATAAGAAAAAACAGTCATTTTTTGAAATGTTAAGCGAATATATTATGCTCGGTTTCACGATTGCGATTACGGTAGCAGCAATGTTACTTGGTTTCGTAGCATTAATTACAGCGATCAATAGCTTGTTTGATTCAGTGTTCGGTATTACATTCCAAGCTATTTTAGGATATATTTTCTCACCATTAGCATTCGTAATGGGAATCCCGCAATCAGAAATGGTAACGGCGGGACAAATTATGGCAACGAAATTAGTATCGAACGAATTTGTTGCGATGCTTGATCTAGGAAAAGTAGCTAGTGATTTATCAGCTCGTACAGTCGGTATTCTTTCTGTATTCCTTGTATCATTCGCGAACTTCTCATCTATCGGAATTATCGCAGGTGCAACGAAAGGGATCGATGAAAACCAATCAAACGTTGTTTCATCATTCGGATTACGACTTGTATACGGTGCGACATTAGTAAGTCTTTTATCCGCGATTATCGTTGGTGTTATGTTATAAAAAGGATGGTCCTAGCTCATAGCTAGGGCTATTTTTCATGGTGAATTTACATAAAAAAACCAATCAATTAGGAATATATTAACATATAAAAATCTTTTAAAATTTATATTGCATTTCGATTAGATAACGCTTACAATTTGATTTGTAGGTGGTATCCATTTCAGACGTTAAATACGGTAGAGAAGAAGAGACTACCTGTTATAAATTGCAATTTATGTAAACGCTTACTGATTTTAGAAGACAGTTCAAAATATTTTAGGGGTTCATATTTTTTTAACACCAATAGTCAGACGTCATTCGTTATACGACTGATAACTCATGGAAGTGGAGGATTCACATATGAAGTTAGTAATGTTTCTAGTCGGTTTACTTGTAGTATTTGTACTAGGGTTTCTTATAAGTTCAGATCGTAAGAAAATTAAATATAAACCAATTGCAGTTATGCTTGTAATTCAATTGGTACTTGCGTATTTCTTACTAAATACAAAGGTCGGATTTGTATTAGTAAAAGGGATTGCAGATGGATTTGGCGCTATTTTAAAATTTGCTGAAGCAGGGGTTAATTTCGTATTTGGTGGTCTAGCAAACGATGGACAAGCACCATTCTTCTTAACAGTATTATTACCAATCATTTTCTTAGCAGTATTAATTGGGATCTTACAACATATTAAAGTTTTACCGATTATCATTCGTGCAGTCGGTTTCGTATTAAGCAAAATTAACGGTTTAGGAAAACTTGAATCATATAATGCAGTAGCGGCGGCAATTGTCGGCCAAGGTGAAGTATTTATTACAGTAAAAGATCAATTAAGCAAATTACCAAGAAATCGTTTATATACACTATGTGCATCTTCAATGTCGACAGTATCGATGTCAATCGTCGGTTCTTATATGAAAATGATTGATCCAAAATATGTAGTAACAGCACTTGTACTAAACTTATTTAGTGGATTCATTATCATTCATATTATTAATCCATATGATGTGAGCGAAGAAGATGACATTTTAGAATTACAAGAAGATAAGAAACAAACATTCTTTGAAATGTTAGGCGAATATATTATGCTAGGTTTCTCTATCGCTGTAACAGTAGCGGCGATGTTAATCGGTTTCGTGGCATTAATTACAGCAATTAACGGTGTGTTCGATTCTATTTTCGGAATCACATTCCAAAGTATTTTAGGATACATCTTCTCACCATTAGCATTCGTAATGGGCATTCCAACATCAGAAATGCTAACAGCAGGCCAAATTATGGCAACGAAATTAGTAACGAACGAATTTGTTGCGATGCTTGATCTAGGAAAAGTAGCTGGTGAGTTATCAGCTCGTACAGTAGGTATTTTATCAATCTTCCTTGTATCATTTGCGAACTTCTCATCTATCGGAATTATCGCAGGTGCAACGAAGAGTATCGATGGCAAACAATCAAACGTTGTATCTTCATTCGGATTAAAACTTGTATATGGTGCAACGTTAGTAAGTATATTATCAGCGGTTATCGTTGGGGTTATGCTTTAATAAATAACAAAGAAGTCGTTTATCTCTCGCTTCAGGGGATAAACGACTTTTTTATTTTGGTATGATAAATATAATAGCGCAGCGAGGGGGAATTAGGTTGAAAGAAAGGGATAGTTTAATAGAGTTTGATGAGGTTATAGAGAACATTGATAACTTAACGGGAGAAGATGCTAGAGCGTTTTTGAAATTTATTCATGGTTATTTGAGCATAGTAGAGGAAGGTGACGGGACTTTTACTAATAATGAATTTGTTGAAAAGGTTTCAAGTCTTTATAAGAAGGATTTGCCTAAGGTTATTAAAATTCGGGAAGAAATAAAAAAGCAATGAGCGCGGGCTCATTGCTTTTTTTGTTTAACTTGCTTTATCCAAGTCTTTTTTAAACCGTGGTCTCTCTAAATAAGTTCCCAGTCTCCACACATATTCCACAGGCCCCATTCGGTATTTCTGTAGCCAATAGGTACTAACGAATAATTGAATCGTATAAATTCCAATGGTTAAAAGAGTACCGAAGAAATAGCCAATTTTACCGTATAAGCCAAATCCATATGCGTAAAAAATAGTTGTTGTGATAATAGATTGCGCTAAGTAATTACTAACCGACATTTTTCCCATGTTCGCCATGTATGTTAGTAAATGCGCTACCTTTTTGTAATGGAATAATAAAATAATCGTGCTTCCGTAAAAGAAGGTCATGGTTACTGGTGTAAGACTATCTTGTAACATAATTAAAATCGGATGTTTCACGAATATAGCTAAGATTTTAATTGTAAAAGAGAAAATCCCAGTGATAAGCCAGATTTTTTTGACAGCAGGTATATGTTGATTGACCTCAAATAGCCAGCCCTTTTTCCCCACATACATTCCGAGTAAGAAAAGTGGAGACATAAAAATTATTGCGAAAACTGATATGAAAACTAATCCGAATACACCGTTAATCCCCATATACTCAAAAGGATTTTCAGTCAATCTAAAGTTGACATGATCCATATAGCTTCCAGTCTCATGGACCTTATGTTCCTTTTCGGTATAAGGTGCGAGATCATCATAGGGGTTCGATGTTGATTCCGATTGGTAAGATGCGAGCATAATGAGTGCTAGTAAAATAGATGCCCAAATGAGCAATGTTTTCGGTTTTCGATTGATGAACAACATTAAGAAAATCCCGATAACCCCGTAGGCAAATAAAATATCTCCCTCCCAAACAAAAGTGCCGTGAATGTAGCCTAATAGTAAAAGAATGATAATACGTCTTATGTATGAGGGGAAGAATTTTTTTCCTTTCGCAATAATACTTTTTTGCAACAAAATAATGCTAAGACCAAATAAAAAGGAGAATAGGGACATGAAATTGTGGGTGCCGAAAAATTGAATAAACCAATTAGCACCTTCATCAAGTTTTCCAAATATGTAAGTTGGTTTTTCACTGGAAAAGAATCCGAATTGAATTAAGGTCATATTGACAAGTAAAATACCAAACAAAGCGAAACCACGAATTGCATCAACAGCTTCTACACGCTGATTCATTTTTTCTCTCCTCGTATATTATTTTATATTGAAAATAATACCATTTTCTTACTGGTACTATGTCAAATACAAGGAAATTTAAGGTGATTTTAAGCTAGAGAGAAAATAAAAAAATCACCTTAATACATTCATTAAGGTGATTAAGATACTATTCAGCTGGAGGCGTAAATGTACGTTTTTCTAATTCAGCATCTAGCATAAATAATGCGTTTGAATCGCTTGTAATACGTTTTAATTTTTGAATGATGCTATCAAATGAAGCTTCTTCTTCTACTTGCTCGTCAACGAACCATTTTAAGAAGGTAATTGTTGCGTGTTCACGCTCATCCCAAGCGATATCAGATAAGTTATAAATGCGCTTCGTTACTTCACGCTCGTGCTCAAGTGCGACTTCAAAAGCATTCAATACAGACTCATATTCATTATTAGGATTATCAAATCCAGTAATAATAGCGCGCTCGCCGCGGTCATTAATGTAGTTGTAAAGCTTCATTGCGTGGAAACGCTCTTCTTCAGCTTGTACAAGGAAAAAGTTAGCGAATCCATCATAGCTTTCCCCTGTACAGTAAGCAGCCATTGCCATATAAGCGTGGGCAGAGTAAAATTCAAAATTCATTTGTTCATTTAGTGCGTCGTGCAATTTTTTAGATAACATAAAATCCCCCTTATTATTTTGACAAGAACATTATATCATAATTGATAATCTTCTCATTTAGGTGTTTCGAACCTTTTTGAAAGCTTTGTGACGTGTGTTTCCATAATATCTTGTAAATCCAAATCATATTTTTGTGAAAGAACAATAAGATTAGATAGTACATCACCAAGTTCTTCTTTTAGTTCTTGTTTTAGCTCTTCTTGTGTTTTTGTTTGTTCATCAGGGCGATCACGACCGATTTCAATTGCGCGAACAACGCGTGAAACTTCTCCAACTTCTTCAGTTAAGAAATTTAAGCGAATAAAGGAATTATACTGTGACCAGCTTCGTTTTTCGTAAAATTCCTCCACCCATCTTTGAAATGCAACGATATCCATTTCTTCCTCATCCCTTCAATATGTTGTACAATACTCATTGTATCATAACAATATATAGTTTCGGGGTGTAGGAATGAGAAAGATTTGTGTGTTTGCAGGTTCAAATTTAGGGGAGAGACCAGAATTTAAGGAGCAGGCAATAGCGTTAGGGAAAATGTTTGTTGAGAACGATTATGAGCTTGTATACGGTGGTTCATGCGTTGGATTAATGGGAGAAGTAGCAAACGAAGTTCTTCGCCTAGGTGGACGCGTAACAGGTGTTATGCCGCGTGGTTTATTCCGTGGTGAAATTGTTCATACAGGATTAACAGAATTAATTGAAGTAGAAACGATGCATGAGCGTAAGGCGAAAATGGCAGAACTTGCGGATGCTTTCATTGCATTACCAGGTGGATACGGAACGTTTGAGGAATTATTTGAAGTTGTATGTTGGTCACAAATTGGTATACATGATAAGCCAGTTGGTTTATTAAACATTAAAGACTTTTACGGACCAATTCTGCAAATGGTTGAACGCGCAGCAGATGAAGGGTTTATGAATCCATCGAATAAAGAGTTAATCGTTTCAGCTGAGACGGCTGATAAATTAATTCATGAAATACAAAATTATGAGCGTCCTGTTTTGGGGACGAAGTGGAAGCAGTTATCATAGTACATTTTTATAGGGATTTATGGAAACACATGTCGCTTTATCTTGAAAAGGCATGTGTTTTTAATTTGGTTAAATATATTAATGTTGAGATGTGAAATCGTTGGAAGAGGGGAAGTAGATGGAGGTATGTTTTACTGACTTGAAAAAAGAACATCTGAATAAAAGGTGAGTAACGAATTATTGAGTGACATAGAATTGTTCCGTTAAAGGGTCAGGTTGTGGAAGCTAGCGAATATTTTTTATGAAGGTAATAGAGGTTTTTTTAATCGAAATCAGAATAAATTTTATAGATGTAATCTTTTGGGGATTTTTAATCAGCTATGTATCATAATCTAATCATTAAAATGAAAATTGGAGGAGAAATGAGCATGGGTCGTTCTGTATTAAAAATGTATAACTACCACTTATGGGCAAATGAAGTTATTTTAAATCGCTTAAAAGAACTACCGCAAGACATTTTCCATAAGGAAGTTAAGAGTGGTTTTTCTTCGGTGGCAAAAGTAATGTCTCACATATACCTCACAGATTTAGCCTGGCTTGAGATTATTTCTGGTAAAAGCATGAGTGATGCAATGGTACACACAGACCAATTGAAAGAACAGCTGGAAACAAAAAATATTGAGGAAATGGAAGCTAGTTTTTATGAATTATCTAAACGATATAAAGAACTTTTAAGTAGTCAACAAGATTATGAAAAAGTGTTTGAGGTTGATAATCCATATGCTGGGCACCTGGATACGACGGTTTCTGAAACAATACTACACGTCGTCACCCACGGAGCATATCACCGTGGGAATATAGCCACAATGTTGCGACAAATGGGTCATACCTCTGTTATGCAAGATTTTGGACTATTTCTATATTCAAAATGAATTCTTTTTATTTACCATAGAATATGGGTTTTTATGATGTTTTTTTGGGACTGCTTTTATTAGTGGTTTAAGCTTAATTATGTAATATAGAATAAAGGCATTCCATATTATTTCGGAATGCCTTTATTGTTATTTTTATTTTGTTTCTTATACAGGTACCAGCCACCCCAGCCGCCACCAATTGCTACAACAACGAGGAAAGCATAGTCTTTAACCTCGACACGTATATTGAAAATATTAGCTATGAGTAAGAGAATCCCAACTGTTATTAATGCAAAAAATGCTCTAATTAAGTAGTCTTTCAACTGAACCACTCCCGTCATTTAAGTAGTAAATGATGAACTTGGACAAGCTTTTTGGATCTAATTACTAAAGGGTGTTTCCTATATTTTAACATAAAAGAGATTGTAATATATTGATAAAAGTAGAGGAGAGGGGTGCTATTATTGTCGTGTTTTGTCGGTAAGTCGATATCCTTTGTCGAATCGTCGATATAATGGAAAAATCGTTGATATATTGCGAGTTATAATCGATATATTTGAAAAATCGTTGATATAATTTTATGTGCCACCAAGCGCGACCACTACATAAAAAAAAGCGACTCTGAACGAGCCGCTTCCGCTTTAAAGTAGTATCCAGCTCCAGCGGCTAGAACAGTCGGTTGTTTCACCCCTTCATTCGAGGCAAAGAGCGCCTCGGAATCAGGAGTTCCAACACCCTCCTGTTCTGAACGAGCCACTTCCGCTTTTAAATATATTATTGATTCAAGAATGCGCGTAGCATCCAAGCGTGTTTTTCTAGTTCTGTGTAGATGCCTAGTAGTAGGTCAGATGTCATTTCGTCGTCAGATTCTTGAGCGATTACCATGCCTTTTTTCAGTTCAGTTAGCATCATTTCGTAGTCTTTCATGATTGCTTCGACCATCCCTTCTGCAGTTTCTCCGTAAGCTGCTTCTTGAATAGAAGATAGTTCTAAGTATTCTTTCATTGTTGCTACTGGTTTGCCGCCAATTGCTAAAATGCGTTCTGCGATTTCATCGATGTGAGTAGCTGATTCTGTGTAAAGCTCTTCAAATTTTTCATGTAGTGTGAAGAATTGAGGTCCTTTTACGTACCAATGGAAGTTGTGTAGTTTTGTAAATAAAACGCTCCAGTTTGCTACTTGTTTGTTTAATGCTTCGATTACTTGTGTATTCATTATGATCAATCTCCTCTTGAGTTATTATTTTATATGAATTACTAATTTATAATTATTATAATCTAGTAATTTGTATAAATCAACCCTTTTGCTGGAATTAATTTGAACAAATTATGAACTGTTGTAAATAAAAAATCCCTATTACTATGAAGTAATAGGGATTTTTTATTATATAGCTCCAGCGGCTAGAATATTCGGTGGCTTCGCTTTTTCCTGCGAGCCTCTTCCGCTTTTAGTTGTTATCCAACTTGTTTCTTCTCTTCTAAATCTTGCCCATCCCAACACTCTGTATTTTTTAAGCCAGGGATAGAACTTGCAACGAAGACAGGATCTTTTCCTTGTTTCTTTTGTTTAATATAGTCTACTAATGCTGCATAGGCAAATTTGCTAAGGAATGAGATGGCAATTAAGTTTGTGAATACCATTAGTCCCATAAAGAAATCAGCTAAGCTCCAAACTGTTTGAAGGGCAGCGATTGATCCGAAGAAAACCATTCCGACAACTGCAACGCGATAAATCATTAACCATGTTTTACTTTCTTTAATGAATGCGATATTTGTTTCACCATAATAGTAGTTTCCTAGTAAGGAACTGAAAGCAAATAGGAAAATAATAACCGCTAAGAAAGTGCTTGCCCACGGTCCAATTTGTGAACTTAATGCTTGTTGTGTTAATTCAATACCTTCTAAATTTGATCCTTTGTAAAGCCCAGAACATAATACGATAAACGCTGTTGATGTACATACTAAGAATGTATCTACGAAAACACCTAATGCTTGAACAAGTCCTTGTTTTACAGGGTGAGATACATCTGATGTTGCAGCTGCGTTAGGAGAGCTACCCATACCAGCTTCTGTTGCGAATAAACCGCGCTGAATTCCGAACTTGATTGCTGCTCCAATACCACCAGCGATGGCTTGATCTAAACCGAATGCACCGTTAAATATTTCCATGAAAATGCTTGGTAACATATTGAGGTTGTTAATAACGACGAAAATAGCCACACCAATATAAACAATTGCCATTGGAGGAACAATCAATTCTGTAATACGTGAAATGCTTTTAATACCACCAAAAATAATAACAGCAACTAATAAAGCTAATACAGCTCCTACGATAGTTCGTTCTAGTCCAAAAGCATTTTCAAATGCTATTGTTACTGTATTTGCTTGTACTGAATTGAAAATTAATCCGTACGCAACTGTAATGAGAAGTGAAAACCAAATGCCCATCCAGCGCTTGTTTAAGCCTTTTTCCATATAATATGCTGGTCCACCACGGAATCTGCTTCCATCTTTTACTTTATAAATTTGCGCGAGCGTACATTCTACAAAACTAGTAGCTGCCCCAAGAATAGCGATAAACCACATCCAAAATATTGCGCCAGGTCCGCCCATTGAAATTGCTAGTGCTACACCAGCTAAGTTCCCGATACCAATACGTGCAGCTGCACTTAAGCAAAATGCTTGAAATGGAGAGACGCTATCTTTTTTCTTTTCTTTTCGATTGAACCCTTTACTAATTAAACTGACCATTTCACCGAAATGAGTAATTTGGACAAATTTTAATTTAAAAGAGAAATAAAGACCGAAGCCGATTAGCATTGCAATAAGAATATATGACCACAAAATATTATTCGTTACTTCAAGGAATCTGCTAAAGATATCAACCATATAATACACTTCCTTTTTTCATAATAAGAAAATTATATGCAAAAAATATACCAGAATCAAATTTTCTAAAAAAATATGTTACTTAAATGTACTTTATGTTATGATTAAGTTACATCGTAATATTTTTAGAATTATTTACATTTTAAAAAACTAAATTTAAAACGAAAAAGAGGGGATAATTTGAAAGAAGAATCTTTATTGAAAGTAAGTCTTAAGAGTTTGAAAATGAGAAGTAATTTATTTTTCATCATTACATCTTTAAGTATCTTTTTAGGAGCCACTTATTATTACAATAAAAGATTTCCAAATCACAGATATCCTGACTGGTTAGAATTTCTAAAATTAGTTGGTTGAAGAAAAGACAGAAAAATAGAAAATTCAAACAAAAAATTATTTATTGTTGAGGAGGAACTAATATGAATATAAGAGAAAGTGAACTTCCAGGTATTGGTTATAAGTTTCAAATCGTTACGAAAGGTAACGAAAAAATGGTGATTGTCATTCATGATGATGGGCGTAGAGAAATGTATCATTTTGATACAGACCATGAAGAAAGCATCTCAAGTATTTCATTGCGTGACTCAGAGGCAAGACAAATTGCAGCAATATTAGGCGGGATGGTATATAAACCTCGGGCATTAGAAAATGTTGAGATGGTCTTTGAAGGTTTAGCGATTGAGTGGTTCAAAGTGGAGAATGCAGCGCCAGCAATTGGAAAAACAATTGGTGATCTTGAAATAAGAAAAACATATAGCGTAACGATAATTGCAGTTATGAAAAAGAATATGAAAAAGCTATTTAATCCAGGACCAGACACGGTGATTGAAGAGGGAGATATGCTTGTAGTTTCCGGTGAGAGAGAAGAAATTAAAAAGATTATCAATGAATTACTTTCGAATAGGGGGACTGACTAGATGGATACTTTAATTTTTGAAGTTGGTACAGCTTTAGTTTTAGTAGCAATTGCGGCGGTAATTGCTGGGAAGTTTAAATTCTCAGTAATTCCTTTTCTAATCGTTCTTGGCATGTTAGTAGGGCCGCACGCGCCGACAATAGGTGTTATCGATCTCAAATTTATTGAAAGTGCAAGTGTGATATCCTTCCTTGGAAGGATTGGCGTTCTGTTCCTTCTTTTCTATCTAGGATTAGAGTTTTCGATGAAAAAACTAATTAAATCTGGACGTTCTATCGCGATTGGCGGAACAATCTATATTTTGATTAACTTTTCACTAGGATTATTATACGGATTTATAATGGGATTCCCGTTACTCGAAATTTTAATTATTGCGGGTATTATTACGATTTCTTCTAGTGCTATCGTTGCAAAAGTGTTAGTTGATTTAAGAAGAACTGGTAATAATGAGACCGAATTAATTTTAGGGATTATTATGTTTGAAGATATATTCCTTGCTGTATATTTATCAGTAGTTTCTGGCTTAGTCCTTGGGGATCACGCTTCGTTCTTAGGTGCTCTCACTTCAATTGGAATTGCTTTAGGATATATGCTTCTATTCTTCGTAGTAGCTAGAAAGGCTACGCCGTTATTAAATAAATTGCTCAATATTAGTTCAGATGAAATCTTTATTATTGTAGTATTTGCTTCGCTATTCTTTATTGCAGGTTTTTCAGAAACAATTCACGTTGCAGAAGCAATCGGGGCACTTCTTTTAGGGTTAGTTTTCTCTGAGACAGAGCATAGTGATCGAATTGAGCATCTTGTTGTTCCATTTAGAGACTTTTTCGGAGCTATATTCTTCTTCAGTTTCGGATTAAGTATAGATCCGTTCTCATTGGGCGGAGCAATATGGTTAACGTTAGGTGCTGTACTTCTGACGATAATCGGAAACTTTGTAGCAGGGATGATTGCAGGACGACAAGCTGGATTATCTCATAAAGCATCAACAAATATTGGATTAACAATCGTTTCAAGGGGAGAATTCTCAATCATTATGGCTAATATCGGTATCGCGGGTGGTTTAATGTCGGTATTGAAACCATTCTCAGCACTATATGTGCTTATACTTTCCATTTTAGGTCCGCTTCTAACGAAAGAGTCAAAGAATGTATATAAATTTTTAAATAAAATCTTTAAGTGGGATACGAAGGCAAACTAAATTTTAAAAAATAAAAGTACAAGATATTTATTGCTTGTACTTTTATTTTTTGCAATGAAAACAGTAAAGAGAGGTAAATGATGTTAGGAGAGTTGATTCATTCAGTTTTAGTTTTTCTAGAAGGACTTGGTTATTGGGGAATTATGCTTGGATTGATGTTAGAGGTTATTCCAAGTGAAATCGTATTGTCTTATGCAGGCTATTTAGTATCAGCAGGGAGCATTACATTTTGGGGTGCTGTTGCGTTCGGTACGATTGGCGGTGTAATCGCACAGCTATTTATTTATTGGATCGGTCGATATGGAGGAAGACCTGTTCTTGAGCGATATGGAAAATATATTTTGATTCAGAAGAAACATATTGATTATGCGGAAGCGTGGTTTAATCGTTATGGAACTGGTGTTATCTTTACCGCACGTTTTATTCCCGTTGTGCGTCATGCTATTTCGATACCAGCAGGGATTGCGAAAATGTCACATGCTAAGTTTATTACGCTAACTACATTAGCGGTTATTCCATGGTCAATTGTATTTGTATATTTAGGCTTTAAATTAGGATCAGAGTGGGAAAGTATTAATAAAGTAGCTGGGCCATATGTGAAATATTTTGCGCTTGCTGCTATTGTTTGTGCAATTGGTTATTTTATATTAAAAAAAATGATGAAAAAAAAGTGATTACGGAAAAAGAATCTATGCTGACATAGATTCTTTTTTATTGTCATTTTTTAAAGGGTGAAAGAGTATGTTTAATATTTTCCATATTGTGGCATACATATAGGAAAAGGGAGTTTGGAAAGGGGATTATAGAGAAATGGAACTCCAGTTTCAAAATGTATATCAACAAGTTGAGAATTGGTATGTGTTGGATTCGGAGCTTCCTTGGGATGTCAAAAAGTTAAGAAATGATTTGTTTTCTCTTATTGAAGTAAGTGCAACGCCAGTTATTTTTTGTGATACGTGTGATGCGAATCATGTACTTTTATCATTAGGAGAAGAAGAAGAGGAGTTTTTATTCCCGGTAGGTGGTTTTTATCATAAAGAAAAACAATTAATTTTCGTTTGTATGTGGGAAGAGTATGAGCAAGTGCTCAAAACGCTATTGCATGAATTCAGGCATGCGATGCAGCATAAGGACGATGTACTATATGTTGGAAATGAACTATACGAAGAAAGATGGATTGAGAAAGATGCGAGGCATTTCGCGGAGAGGAAGCTAGATGAATACAAAAATAGAAATTTAATCTGAAGCATAGTGGAGAAAAATCACTGTGCTTTTATTTGTTGCTAATTAAAAATAAGTAGTTGACCTTTATTAAGTTTAGTTCTAAACTAATAGTATCAAATGAGCGAGGTGATGGAATGAAAGCAGAGGAAAGACTTGGATTACTATTATGGTTTCGTTTATCACGCTTTTATAATAGAAGTATTCGTGAGACGAATCAGCATTTGAAAAAGTGGAATGTATCTGCCGCTCAGTTTGATGTATTAGTTCAAATTGGAGGACACGATCGTTTAACGCAGCAAGAACTTGGAAATAAGTTGTTTGTTACGAAAGGAAATGTTACTCAACTTTTAAATAAGATGGAGCAACTAGATTGGATTCAGCGTGAACAAGAAGGTACGACGAAATATATTTCATTAACAGAAAAGGGAAAGGTTCTATATGAAGAAATAGTCCCGCCGCAAGAAACATTCCAAAAAGAGCAATTTGATAAGTTAAATAGAGAAGAACAAAAACAATTATTAGAATTACTGAAGAAGTTGCAGTAATAAAATTAAAAATAAATATCTCGATTTCGAGATAATATGAGGTGAAGGGTATGTTTAGAAAAGTTGATCATAAAAATATGGGAAGAGCAAATCACGGTTGGTTAAATACACATTTTCATTTTTCTTTTGCAAATTATTATAATCCAAACAACATGAATTTTGGGGCAGTACGTGTTATGAATGATGATTTAATAGCGGCACAAACGGGTTTTGATATGCATCCGCATCGTGATATGGAGATTATCTCTTACGTTATAGATGGTGAATTAACACATGAAGATAGTATGGGGAACCGCGGGACAATTGAGCGTGGGCATGTTCAATATATGAGTGCAGGTACTGGTGTATTTCACAGTGAGCATAACTTGGGAAGTGAAACATTACGTCTATTGCAAATTTGGATTTTACCAGACCGCAATGGTCATAAACCGAACTATGGTGAGTTTAAATTTGATTGGAGTAAACGTGAAAATGAGTGGTTCCATATGGTATCTCCTTCTGATGGAGATGCACCAATTCATATTCACCAAGATGCAAATTTATATTCTTTATCATTAGAAGCTGGTAAAGAAATTCATTTTCCTGTTAAAGAAGGACGTCAATTGTACCTTGTACAAATTGAAGGTAGCAGCGTTGTAAACGGTGAAACACTTGTAATGCGTGATGCAGCGGAGGCTGTAGAAGAAGATATTCGCATTCAAGCGAAAGAAAAATCTCACTATTTAGCAATTGAAATGAAAATGCAATAAAGTGAAGCTTTAATCAGTGGTGGCTTTCCAGCATATAAATAGCGGAATGAAAAGTTATAGGAAAGAGGACATCGTTTTTCGATGTCCTCTTTTTGATGAGTTTAATTATCAGAAAAAACTTTCTCAATTTTTGAGAGCAGGTATTGGGAATATTATTCAGAATATTTATAAAGGTGTTAAAAACTTTTAGGGGAATGGGGAGTGTTAGATTGAAAAAGCAAGTAATTTCATCAGCATTAGCATTAACTGTTATCGCAAGTGGATTTGGGGCATTTGGAGCAACTACGACGAAAGCAGAAGAGCAAAAAATCCAGTATCACCAAGAGTTCAAAACACCAGCTTACATAGGTGAAGAATGGAAAGCGCCGGAAGGACTAGATAAAAAAGAGACAGTCTTTCAATATTTAGAGAGTAAAAAGGATATGTTTAAACTAGCAGGAAATATTGAAAAACATTTCAATATCGTTGGTGAAGAAAAAGATGCTGAGTCTGGTACAACACATGTGAAGTTAGTTGAGAAGCATAATAACATTCCTGTGTATGGTTCAGATCAAACAGTTACGCTTGATAAAGAGAATAATGTAAAAGCATTTTTCGGACAAGTTATTCCAAATTTAGATAATAAAAATATTCCTGCATCTGCAAGTATTAGTGCGGAACAAGCGGAAACGATTGCAAAAGCTAATATTGAGAAAGAAATTGGTAAAGTAAAGAATTATGATGGTGTGAAAAAAGATTTATATGTGTATGAAAAAGATGGCCAATACTATCTTGCATATCTTGTAAAAGCATCGGTTTCAAAACCAGCTCCAGGATATTGGCATTATTTTGTAGATGCAACAAATGGGAATGTTATTGAGAAATATAATGCTGTAGATCAAATTACTGGATTTGGTTACGGAGTATTAGGCGCTAGACAATCATTTGAAATTGCTCAAGATACGAAAACAGGAGCGTTCAACTTATTTGATGGTACACGAGGACAAGGTGTCCATACATTTGATGCAGAGAATATGAACGAAGACTGGTTTAATTTATTCTCACAAATTCTTGGATATACAGGAGAAGAAATTGCAAGTAAATCTAAGTTCTTCGAAGATAAAGCGGCAGTTGATGCGCATGTGAATGCAGGAAAAGTATATGATTATTATAAAAAGACATTTAACCGTAACTCTTTCGATGATAAAGGTGCAAAACTTATTTCTGCTGTTCACGTAGGTGAATCTTGGAATAACGCAGCGTGGAACGGTGTGCAAATGATGTATGGTGATGGAGATGGTAAGACATTTATTCCATTATCAGCAGGGCTAGATGTTATTGGCCACGAATTAACGCATGCTGTAACTGAACATACAGCAAACCTTGTATATAAAAATGAATCAGGAGCGTTAAATGAATCGTTATCTGATATCATGGGTGTCATGGTTGAGAAGAAGAGCTGGGATTTAGGTGCTGATATTTATACACCTGGTAAACCTGGAGATGCACTTCGATCTCTGAAAGATCCAGCATCTATTCCGAATCCATTAAAACCTGGTGAAGGTTACCCAGATCATTACAATAAACGCTATACTGGTACAGCTGATAATGGCGGCGTTCATATTAACAGTAGTATTAACAATAAGGCAGCGTATTTAGTATCTGAAGGTGGAGACCATTACGGCGTGAAAGTAAAAGGAGTAGGACGTGAAGCGACAGAAAAAATCTACTACCGTGCTCTTACTAAATATTTAACTGCAAACTCTGACTTTAAAATGATGCGCCAAGCTGCACTTCAATCAGCAGAAGATTTATTCGGTAAAAACTCTAAAGAGGTACAAGCTGTAACGAAAGCTTATGACGCTGTAGGAGTAAAATAATAAGAGAAAAAAGACCTGACTGGATTGTCAGGTCTTTTCCTTATTTAGTCACGAATACCTAATGCGATTTTTGCCATGCGTGACATACGTTCTTTCGTCCACGGTGGATTCCATACAACATTTACTTCTATTTCATTTACTTCAGGTACGTTCGTTGATAATACTTTTTTAACGTCGGATACGATTTGGCCAGCCATTGGACAACCGATAGAAGTCATTGTCATTGTAATGACAGCATTATTATTGTCATCTGCTGTAACGTCATAAACTAATCCAAGATTAATAATATCAACACCTAATTCAGGGTCGATAACAGCTTCTAAGTTCGCATATAACTTTTCTTCAAATGCTTGTTGTGACATGTGTAGCACCCCCTACATATTAATGATATCGATTCTCATTATAATGGATATATGTATAATGTGCAGGAAATGAGCTCAAAAAAATATTCCTCTTGGAAGAGGAATATTTTAAAAAAGCTATTCAGTTTTAAAATGAGATACGAGTTCATCTAATTCTTCAACCGTTTGTTTCATTTGTTTTGCAGTTAGGGTCATTTCATTCATAACAATAACTTTCTGTGCAGCGGATTGTGCTGTAACGGCAGTCTCACTTGAAACTTCATTAGAAATTGAAGTGATGCTATTGAGTGAAGCATTCATTTCTTCAGCACTTGCAGCCATTTCTTCAGCAGTTGCTGATATGTCTTGAATTTGGGTAGACACCTTATTCACTTGTCCAACAATTGTTGTGAAGGAAGAGCCTGCTTCACGAATGACGTTAATACCTTCAAATGCTTCAGAACGCCCTTGAGACATCATAGAGCTAGCAGTTTCAGTATCATTTTGAATTTGGTGCAGCAATTGGTTAATATCTGTTGCAGCTGTTTTTGATTGTTCAGCAAGTTTACGAACTTCATCAGCTACAACAGCAAATCCTTTTCCTTGTTCACCGGCACGAGCAGCTTCAATAGAAGCATTTAAAGCAAGTAGATTTGTTTGTTCAGCAATATTAGAAATAGATTGTACAGCTGTATCAATATATTTTGTATGAGTGATTAGACGTTCGACTACTTCGGATGTAGCATTCACAGCTTCGTGTATCGTTGTCATTTGTGAAATGGATTTTTGGATTACAGTACTTCCGTCGTTAGCATGTTCATATGTAGCTACAGCGAGTTCAGCTACAGACGAAGCTGATTCTGCAATACGCTGAACACTTATTGCCATATCATCCATTGCAGTCGAGCTTTCTTCCATACTAGAAGTTTGCGATTGAATGCTTGCATTTAAATTGGACATCGAGCTTTGAACCTTTATTGTCGCATCACGTGACGTGTTAGTTTTTTCTAACATATTTTCAGAAGCATTTTGTACTTCCACAGAAGTTTTTTGAACACGATTAATGATGTGCTGTAGGTTTTCTAACATTTTATTAAATGATGTTGCAATTGCGCCGATTTCATCATTGCTATTTACTTGTAGGCGAGCTGTTAGGTCACCCTCTTGAGAAGACAACTCTTTTAGTTTAGTATCAATTTGCTGAATTGGTTTTACAAGTTTACCAGAGAACCACCACGCAAGAATAATTGCAACGACAATACATATAACAAGTGATAAGAATACAACGTATTCAATTAGCAGTGAAGATTGATCAATTTTTTCAATGGATTGTTCACGTAACTTAGCTTGTTCGTTACTATAGTTTGTAAAATCACCAATAACTTTATAAACCGTACCATTTTCTTTAGAAGCAACCTGTAATGCTTCTTCCCATTTTTGTTCTTTCGCAAGAGTAACAACTTTATCATCAATAAATTGTCTCCATGTAGAGCCTAATTGCATTGTATCTTTTACTGGCTGAGAAATATTAGGATTAGAAAGAAGCTTATCTTTTGAATCCTCAAGACGTTTACTCATTTCGTGAAATTTGTCTAATTCGGCCTGATCATGTTGTAGTAAATAACCTCTTAAAGCAGAGAGCTGTACTTGATAAGCATCTCCACGCTCTTTCAATTCTGTTGCAAGAGGAGAAATTTCTTTTTGTAATGCTTCAGCTTTACGAGATTGGTCAATAGCAAAAAATAAAATAAAAGCTAAAGCAATCCCGAATAAAGCACAAATCGTTCCCATCATGAACATAAGTTTTTTTCTGATACTTACAAAATTCATATGATAAAAAGCCTCCTTTGTGAAATCTTAGTATTAGAATTAATTAATGTTAAAAATTGAAAGAAAGCTTTACTCCATCTGGAATAAAGCTTTCTTCTTTCCTTTAGGAATTATAGCAGACAGAGTGGGAGAGAGAAAGATATATTTAAAAGTAAAAAAGAGGGGCTAAAAAAAGAAATTCCTCTTTTTTACTTTTAGCCCGCTATTTGCGGGCAGTAAAACTCCCCACTGATTAAAGTTTCACTTTATGTATTTGTTTTGAAATGAGAAACGAGAACTTCAAGTTCTTGTACTGCAGTTTTCATTTCTGATGACTTTGTAGCAATGTCTTTCATTACATCTACTTGGCCACCAGCTGAATGTGCTGTCTGTGATGTTTCAGCGGCAACTTCGTTTGAAATAGAAGCGATATTATTTAAAGCTGCATTCATTTCCTCAGAACTTGCGGCCATTTCTTCAGCAGTTGCAGACATTTCTTGCATCTGTGTAGAGACTTTATTAATGTGGTTAACAATTGCTGAGAATGAAGAGCCAGCCGTACGAATGACTGTGATTCCTTGTGAAGCTTCTGATTGACCTTGTGTCATCATTTCATTAGCTATTTTTGTATCCTCTTGAATTTGATGAAGTAAATGGTTAATCTCGGTTGCGGCTAGTTTAGATTGTTCCGCAAGTTTACGAACTTCATCAGCGACAACAGCGAATCCTTTACCATGTTCACCAGCGCGGGCGGCTTCAATAGAAGCGTTTAAAGCAAGTAGATTCGTTTGTTCTGCAACGTTAGAAATGGATTGAAGAGCAGTATCAATATGGTTTGTATGTGTAATGAGTCGCTCTACCACTTGCGATGTAGCGTTAACAGCGTCATTGATTGTATTCATCTGTGTAATAGATTTTTCAATTACTTTACTACCATCATCTGCTTTTTCTGAAGTTGTAACAGCTAAGCTAGCAACAGAAGAGGCAGATTCTGCAATGCGCTGAACACTTGTTGCCATATCATCCATTGCCGTTGAGCTTTCTTCGATGCTAGACACTTGTGAACGAATATTATGATCAAGAGCATTCATAGTCTCTTGGATTTGTGCGGTAGTGTCCATAGACGCAGTTGTTTCGATAAACATATTTTCTGAAGCTTCTTTTACACTTGTTGATGTTTGTTGAACTTGCTTTATTATACGTTGTAAGTTAGCGAGCATTTGATTAAAGGAATGTGCAATATCACCGATTTCATCTTTACTAGTTACATTCAATCTAGCAGTCAAATCACCATCTTGAGAAGCTAATTCTTTTAATTTCGCATCAATTTGTCGAATAGGTTTAACGAGTTTACCAGAGAACCACCATGCTAATAAAATAGAAGTTAGTGTGCATGTAATGAGTGAGAAGAAAATAATATATTGGATAAGAGATGAAGAAGATTGAACTTCAGCAATTAATGTATCACGCTTTTCATTCTCTTCATTTGTATATTTAGTAAATCGACTTAAAAGGTCATTTACGTAATCTGTTTGAGCTAAAGCGATTTTGGATGCTTCGTCCCATTTCCCTTCACTTGCAAGGGGGAGAACCTCATTGTCTATGACGCTTCGCCATTTCGCGCCCATTAAAATGGCCTCTTTCATTCCTTCAGGGAGTTTTTTATCACTCGTTACTTTTTCTCTTGTATCAGCTAATTTCTTTCCTTCCCGGTTGAATTTATCTAATCCTTTTTGATCGTGCGATAGTAAATATTCTTGTAAGCCAGCAACTTGTGCTTGGAACCAATCACCGCGTTCTTTTAAAATGGTTGCTCTTTTTGATACATCATTTTTTAATGTTTCGATTTCACTTGCTTGGCTCATGGCGAACGAAAGAATAACAATAAGAGCAATGCTAAATAAAGAAGAAATGCTTAAGAGTGTGAACAGAAGTTTTTTTCGAATACTAATATATTTCATCGTTACCCCTCCCTTTTTTTTTTAAAAAACTGTTTATTATGTTTTATAAATATTGAAACAAAATTAATAAAAACATTATTATGAAGTTATTAATCTGTTCAGTGAAAATTATAGCAGATAATGGAAGGAGGCAAATTGATATGAGTAAATGTTCTTAAAATGTATACATTTGTATATCAAAAAATTCATAAATAAAAACCAGAAAGGCTATTGTAATTTGAAATGACATCCTGTATACTTCTAATTAGTTGATAACGATTATCACTATCAACTGAACATTACTCTTCGTTATGTTGGTCATACCCCTTTTTGACGACGTAAGTCAGAGACGAATGTTGAAATATCTTGTGTCCTATTCTACAGAATTATGGTAATCTCCAACCTCAACTTATATGCGTAAGCATGCAAAAAAGGATCCTATCCGTGAAGGGATCCTTTTTTGCATGTTGTCGCAATTAATGTATATAGAGCGGGTATACGCTCTTCAATTCCTTCGGGTGCAGTAGAAGGGAAGACCCACTTTTGATGAGATCCGTGTTCTTCAATCAATTTTTCAACCTTGAAATTTGTTTCTGCCATTGCTGTAATTACTTCTCCTAGTGTCCAGCGCCTAATTTTTGTTCTCGGTAAAGCGTATTTCTGTGATTCCGTAAGGAGAGTACTATAAGCTACGTCATCTTCAATAAGTTCCTCATCGAAATAATTTCCATTTGCTCGAAATGATGGATGATCTACTCCTAATAATTTTGTATAAACGGGATGATAGTCACGCAGTATAAATGTCCCATCTTGTTTTAGTAAGTGAGAGATTATATGAAAGAGTGGCTTTAAGTCTAAAAAGTAATGGAGCACGCCAAGTTCCAGTAACACGATATCAAATGATTGGGATAGATTTAAATCTAGTACATCGGAAATGATATATTGAATAGAGACTCCAGCAGCTTCTGCTAGTTCATTCGCATATTTCGCATTACTTGCTGAAATGTCTACAACTGTTACATCGGCTCCTAAAAGAGCAAGAGCAACTGCTTTATTTCCTTTTGATCCGAGTAAATTAATAATACGCTTTCCTTTTGGCGATTGTATGTAGGGTAAATAATAAGATACTTCATGAACAGGATCTTGCATGAGTTTTTTTGCATATTCTGTCGGTGTGCCGTGACGATTCGTCCAAGCTTCATAGGCAGCTGCATTCCAGCTTCTTTCATTAATAGTACTTAGTTGCTTTTGATTCAATCTTATCACTCCTTTTGTGAACGTATAGTTATTCGGTGGGTGAGTAGAATTTCCTGTTCTTTTTTGAATTAAAGTTTGATTTTTCTGTTGTTAAGTCGTAAAATACGTTTTATACATAAAAGCGTTGAAAAGGAAAAGTAGAATGGAACCATTCTTTCCAGAGAGCTTCGGTAGCTGAGAAGAAGCAAGAATATTCATTTGAACAATGGCCTTTGAGCTTCGTCCTGAACTTATCAAATGATAATAGTAGGCGGCGACGAGAGTTGGTACTCGTTATCAAAACCACAGTATACGAGCATGAATTGCTCCGTACTTGTTAAGGTTAGTTATGCGAATGACTGACGAAATAAGGTGGTACCGCGACTGTTTATAAAGCCCCGCCCTTATCTTTTTTAAGATAAGGGCGGGGCTTTTTATATTTTAAAGGAGGAATATAAGATGAGTATTTTTATTGGAGGCGCTTGGCCGTATGCAAATGGTTCGTTACACCTTGGACACATTGCTAGTTTGCTACCAGGAGATATTTTAGCACGTTATTATAGGGCGAAAGGTGAGCATGTGTTGTATGTTTCAGGAAGTGATTGCAATGGAACACCGATTACAATTAGAGCAAAACAAGAAGGTGTGACGGTGAAAGAAATTGCTGATAAGTATCACGAAGAGTTTGAGAGATGTTTTCGTAGCCTTGGTTTTACTTATGATTGCTATACACGTACAGATAGTGAGCATCATCATGAAACTGTTCAAAAAGTCTTTTTGCGACTATTAGAAGAAGGTTATATTTATAAAAAAGTAGTTGAACAAGCTTATTGCGAAACGTGTACGCAATTTTTACCGGATCGATATGTAGAAGGTATTTGTCCGCATTGTCATGAAGCAGCAAGGGGCGATCAATGCGATGCTTGTTCCGCTATTTTAGATCCACTCGATTTGTTAGAAAAGAAATGTAAGTTATGTGGTAGTACGCCATCGGTACAGGAAACAGAGCATTTCTATTTTGCATTGCATAAATTTCAACAACAAATTAAAGCGGCTGTAGAAGTTGCAAAGCAGAAAGGAACATGGCGCGACAATGCAATTCAATTAACAGAGAGATATTTAAAGGAAGGATTACAAGATAGGGCAGTGTCACGTGATTTACCAATTGGGGTACCAATTCCGGTGGAAGGATATGATGATAAGAAAATTTACGTATGGATTGAAGCGGTAACAGGATATTATTCAGCGAGTAAACACTGGGCTGAAGAAACAGAGAAAACTGATCAAGAGTTTTGGGATAGAGATGCGAAAACATATTATGTACATGGTAAGGATAATATTCCGTTTCATTCAATCATTTGGCCAGCGGTATTACTTGGAATAGGAGAAGAAGCGATCCCGCGTCATATCGTTTCGAATGAGTATTTAACGGTAGAAAAAAGAAAGTTATCGACAAGTAAAAACTGGGCAGTATGGGTACCAGATATATTGGAACGCTATAATCCAGATTCTATTCGTTACTTTTTAACAGTAAATGCACCAGAAAATCGTGATACTGATTTTTCATGGCGTGAATTCATTTACAGTCATAATAGTGAACTATTAGGTGCATACGGGAACTTTGTGAATCGGACGTTGAAGTTCATTGAAAAGTATTATGATGGTATTGTGCCAAAAGCAAATATTAATATAGAGCTGAGAGATAAGGTAGAAGGATTATATAAAAGTGTAGGAGAGACGATCGAACAAACTAAATTTAAGGTGGCGTTAGAAACAATATTTGATGCAGTACGTTTTGCAAATAAATACTTTGATGAAAAGCAGCCTTGGAAACAAAGAGAAGAGGACCCAGTTTCATGTGAGGAAACAATTTATAATTGTGTTTACCTGATAGCAAACTTTGCACAACTGCTTGAACCATTTTTACCGTTTTCAAGTGAAAGAGTTAGAAATACATTATCGAGTGTTAAAGTAAATTGGGAACCTCAAAATACGTTGCCAAACCGAATTGATAATGTGCAGCCATTATTTGAGCGAATCGATGTAAAACAAATTGAATATGAGGTAGAGAAGTTATATGGAGCGATAAAGTGAAATATAAGGAAAAGACCTTTCAAATAAATGAAAGGTCTTTTGTTATGCTGTATAACCCTCTTTCTTATCTTTCAAAAAGAAAAGCACAGCAAGGATTACGAGAATAATAGCCGCAATATCATATGTTATTTTGAAGGTAGTATTAAAGTTTAACATATCGTAACTTTATTCACAGTTATATACAAGTCGATGTTTTCACGCACTATGCACACGATTATGTTTTTTTTCTTTCCTAGCAGTAAGTAGTTGCGGTGTAAAAATACCGAGTAATATAACCACAATCCCAATCCACTGCATTAGCGATACAACTTCATGAACAAGCGTAATAGAAGCGATAATTGCTGTTGGTAATTCAGCTGCACCTAATATTGTACCAAGTCCCGTTCCGACTTTTGGTACCCCAATTGAAAAACAAATGACAGGTATAATAACCCCGAACAGTCCAAGGAAGAAAGCATATTTCCATAGGCCTGCTTGTAAGGCACCATCTGTTAAAAAGGTAGGCGGGAAAAATAAGCATACAATAAGAGTAGCACTCGTTGTCATAAGAAAGCTTTTCGTATAAGGCGGAACATCTGTAGCAACGCGCCCGCTTACAAATACATATAATGAGAAAGAGACGGCAGCTAATAGTCCGAAGATAATACCTTTCGTAGAAAAGTTTTGTCCAAGACCTTCAAATACTCCACCAGCAAACAATGTACCAGTAAATAAAATAATAATAGATATAACTTTCTCACGGCTTGGGAATGTTCGGTTGGCAATCGCTTCGATGACTACACCAATCCAAGTGAACTGAAAGAGTAAAACGACAGCGATAGAGGCTGGCAGTTCTTCTACAGAAATAGCATAGAAAATACCTGTCATACTCATTGTTGTGCCGACTGTTAGTAACGAAAAGAATTGTTTTTTTGATACTTTATGACGTGAAAAGAAAAGAACGAGTAAAAGTAGTCCAATCCATCCGAAGACATATTGTCCTCCTAGTAGTTGGTGTGATGAAAATCCGTCGATGAATCCGAGTTTAAAAATAGTTGAAAGTACGCCGTAGCTACAAGCACCGAGTAAAACGAGTAGTGAATACTTAAACTTCTCCATAAAAATCCTCCTTTTAAATAATAAAAAACGCCCGCTATCCAAATAAGGATAACGGGCGAACGAAACAGAGTAAGATACTCTACAAAATTCCGCCATTCATACGAAGTATGAATTTGGGGTATGAAATTAGAGTAGGTTTTACATTGCTTTTGGGAATACAATGGAGCATTTTACACCTTGAGGTGTGTTTTGTATTCCATAAGGAAACTGATGTTTATCTAATATTTGTTTTACAATATATAACCCAAGACCACTACCTTGTACTAAGCCATGTTTGTCAGGATTTGCGCGATAGAATGGTTCAAATAAATGGGCAAGTTTATCTTCATCAATTTGAGAACCTGTATTTAATACTTCTAATGCGTAACCGTTTGGCTTTTCATAAAGTTTTATATATACATGCTGATGGTCAATTGTATAATGAATTGCATTTGAAATAATGTTAAAAATAGCAGTTTGCATAAATTTAGGATCAGCTAAAATTTGTACATCTTGTTTAATGTTAGATTGAACATTTAATTGTTTTACAGATACAAAATAATCTACTTTCTTTATAACGTCCTCAATAATATTAGTTAATGAGATAACTTTTAAATTTGGTTTAAATTGAGGGTTTTGTATTTTGGATAATTCTGACACCTTTTCCGTTAATATGTTAATATCTTGCATCATCTCATATGAACGTTTTAAATATTTATCTCTATCTTTATAAGCGCCAATTCCGTGAATCATGCCATCGAGTTGTCCCATAACGGCTGCGATTGGTGTTTTTAATTCATGGGATATCATAGACATAAATTCTTTACGAGATTGTTCTAACTGTTGTTCCTTCTTGAGTTCATTTCTTAAATCTTGATTGCTTTCATGTAAATTTTTCACAATAGTAGGTACTTGTGAGGCAGCTACTTGCAAATTAAAATCTGTTTGATCTGTATTTTTGTTCAGTGCTTTTTTATCTGAGAAATCAAGATTCATAATATCTTTTAAAGCATCGCTCATATATCGGAAAGGTTTGGCGATTATTTTTGCGTAGATTAAAGATCCAAGCAGAGATAATGCAAGCATTGTCGCCCCAATATGTGGAGCTAACTGCTGCAACACATCTGTTAACTTTGGATTATCATGTGTATCATTTGCTTTACTTGCTGCATTTTGTGTATGTAAGGCATCATTGTTAGTAACTTGCTTTTCCGCTTCTGTAAGTGAAGACGTTGTGTTACTTTTCCCCGGAATATTTTGTGCATGTTCTTTTGCTTTTGCAGTTTGGCTAGGCTGCAAAAGATGATTGATGGCTGTAGAGAGTGTTTTCATGTCTATTTGAGAAGATTGAAAATTAGAGATGCTACGCTCTGACACAGCTTTATTTTGCTTTGTTTTACTTTGGTCGTTTTGTTTGTCTGATTCCGCTTGTTCCACAGTTTGCGTTTCAGAAGCTTTCAAACGATCTTTATCGTAATTTGAGGCTAGAAAATAAATAATTTGATAAAGACAAAGTGATAACAGAATACAAAATAATAAGGTTTTGATGAATATATTTTTGGTGATGTTGTCTTTGCTACGACTCGATTTTGTAGCCAATGCCTTTCACCGTTTTAATATAAGGAATTTCTAATTTTTTTCGTAAGTTTTTAATATGTGTATCTATAACCCTCACATCACCATAATGTTCATAGCCCCATACCTTATTCAACAAATCACTTCTTGATAGTACTTTTCCCCGATTTTGCAGTAAAGTATATATAATTTCAAATTCTTTTGTAGTCAATTCAATTTGATTACCATGAACATAAGCGGCATATGCTGTAGAATTTAACATCAATTCATGGAATTGTAGTATAGTTGCAGCTTCTGCTTCCTTTGTTGCTGCCCTTCTTAATACAGCTTCTACACGTTTTATAAATACGGTGTAATGGAACGGTTTTGTAATATAGTCATCAATACCTAACTCAAATCCTTTAATTTCACTTTCTTCATTATGTAAGCCTGTTAACATAATGATTGGTACATCAGATTGTCCTCGCATAATTTTACAAATACTATAGCCATCTATATCTGGTAACATTACATCGAGGAGGACAAGATCGTATGAATTTTTTTGGAAAAGAAGAATGCCTTCTGTTCCAGCACCAACTACATCAACAGTAAAGTTTTGTGCCATTAGAAATTCACGAATAAGTTCTTGTATATCTGGGTTGTCTTCAATCACCAGTATATGCGTCATAGTAACACCTCCTAAATAACGCTTTTTACTGCAATATTCGAATTCATCATTTTTTGGATGACTCAGATTGTTTATACATATAATAAGCCCCCGCTATAAAATAGTAATGAAAGTAGCAAGGGGGATTGTTTAGTGTCACTGAATAGTTCAGAATTACAGTAGTTCTATTATAGTATGTATTGTAAAATTTATAAAATATTATAACTGTATAATTTTAATATCCATGTTTATCAATGTTACGATGATGTTGAATGCAATCTATTTTTATTATATATGTAAATACAGTTGTTTTGCTACTGTAAATGAATAAATAAAATAAGCCAAGACATAAAATTCTTGGCTACACGTAAATCTTGTTCTTAGGCTAATTTACAGTGACAGTAGCTTGCTGCTGAACGCGCTCAAATAACCAGTGAATATCATTGTTAAACATACGAATACAACCAAGTGTTGTTGCTTTCCCGATTGCTTGATTATTGTTAGTTCCATGAATCGCATACGTTGTTCCGTAAGTTCCTGCCATATTTAATCCGAGCCAGCGGTCCCCAAGTGGATTACGTGGATCGCCGCCTTTAATTTTTCCTGTATAGTAAGGACGGTTTTTAATTTTATTTACGATTTGAAAAGTACCCTTAGGTGTTGGTGTTGCTGCTTTTCCAGTAGCGACAGTGAAACTTTTTATGAATTTTCCATCTTGATAATAATCCATTTTATTTATTTGTGTGTTTACGATAAGCTGATCTTTCGTCGTAGCTGCTTCTGCAGTAGTGAATGGAAGAGTTAAAAATCCTAATGATAATAGCGCACTTAATAATAGTTTTTTCATTATATTCTCCTTTTACTTATTGTAGTAGTCTTACATACAATGAATTTGTAATCCTCGTAATGCTTGATTGACATTTTCATCTAATGTTTCAAAGAAGGTAGTAATCTTTGTATTGCATTTGTTGTTTTTATCAATAAGTAATCTTTCATTTAATAAAAGCTCACCATGTAGTCCAAAACTTTGAACTCGAATATTTAGTTCATCTTCAGTTTCAGAAATAATCGGTAAGAAATAGTGAAAAGCTTTCGTTGGAATGATGTAGCTTTTGCCAATCATGCTTTCTTGATTTGAATTAACCCATTTTCTCGTGACGATCTTAATGTTCTTTTTTGAAACGATAAAAGACAGCGTTGTAGATTTTGTTAAACTTACGTCAAATTCATTTGTTTCACATATTTGTAAATTAAAAACGGTTTCATTTTGATGAGATTCAACATTCGTATTAATAAAATCGTGCATTTTATAAGCTTCCATTTCTTATTCACCCTTTTTTCAATTTCGAAAAGCGACTTATATTTATTCAGTTTAATGTTTAGTCATATATTAGCTAAATTTTTCAACAAATTCCGATATAATCTTACAATACGTATATGAAGCTAATATGAAGTTCATATGAGTTTGTGGTGGTTTTTTATAGAGAACAAAATAAGGTGGTTTTCGAGTGTTAAAAACTGGATGAAAAATGTATATTAATGGATTTCCTTCGCGTGATATATAGTTGTTAGCTTGTTTTTAAATGCTAATAGATATAAGTAAATAGAGAACAAAAAACTTTAGTGTGAGCCTTACAAAAATGTAATAAAAATGTAAGCTATTGTGATAGTTATTTCGACAATTTTTTTATACAATAATAGTAACAAGTTGTACGTGAATGAAAGGGGAGATGACATGGAATGGGTTCATGAATTATTTCAGCAATACGGGTATTATGTAGTACTTGTAGGCTTGCTGTTAGAATATATTGCACTTCCGTTTCCGGGAGAGCCAACATTAGCATATGCGGGATTTTTAGCACAGAAGGGTGATCTAAGTTTACCTATTTTAATTATCCTATCCTTTATTGGGACAAGTGTAGGAATGACAATCCAATACTTTTTAGGAAATAAGCTTGGTATGCCTTTTGTTCAAAAATACGGGAAGTACGTATTTTTAACACAAAAAAAAATTGATTTAACGAGAATGTGGTTCGATAAGTATGGATATTTTCTAATCTTTATCGGTTTCTTCATTCCTGGTGTACGTCATTTTACAGGATACTTTGCAGGTATCATTAACTTACCATTCAGGCGCTTTGCGATTACAATTTATTCAGGTGCTTTATTCTGGGTATCGTTCTTCTTAATCGGTGGTTACTGGTTAGGTGGCAACTTACAGGATATTTTTGGATTACTGGGAGATCATATCGGAAAAATCATTTTCGGAGCTATTGTCATTGTGGCAATTACGTTAGGTATTCGTTTCCGCAAACAACTAAAACGAGTATTTTTACAAAACGCAAGTTAATATGGAATCCATTCTATGTCAGATTTTAGGGAGGCAGTGCAAAAGCACTGCCTTTTTTATTGTATCCCGCATTAACGGGCAGTAAGACCCCCTGCCTCAAAATTCAGCGAAATCAAAGAAGTTAGGTGGGGGATCAACTGCCCGTAAAGGCCCGATTGGTTCAACTAATAATCAGTGGGGATGAAGAAAACCCCCACTGATTAAAGTTTCACTTTATTAAATTCACTAGAAAAGCCAGTGCTATAACCTTGGTAGGTGCTATTTTCAGTAATAAGGAAGTTTACGTTGACCTCAATTATGTAGTTCTTGAAGATTATTATATACGTTATGTCTAGTATAATATATATTCATTTTTGACATGTATCTACGTCAAAATGACAATTATAATTGACAAAGATAAGGATATTATTTACAATTTTAATTAAATAAATGAAAAAGAGGGAAGACATGAAGCTTCAAAATCGAGTGAGGGAATTGCGAGCAAAGCATCGTTTATCACAAGGGGATTTAGGGAAAGCGATTGGCTCATCACGGCAAACCATTAGTTTAATTGAGCGCGGAGATTATGCGCCGTCTATTGTGTTATCGCTAAAAATCGCACAAATTTTTGGAGCGCCGGTGGAGGAGATATTTATGTTGGTGGAGGGGGAAGAGGACGATGAAGAGTAGAGAGAAGGGGAAAATGGCAGCTATATTTAAACTGTTGGTAGGAGCAGTATTTGGCGGGTTTATAGGGTATGTAGTAGGAGATATTGCAACAGAGGATACTAGTAAAATATCTCCCGTTATTAGCATTGTTACGATGAGTGTATTTGGCGCAATAGCTATATATTATATTTGGAAGCGTACAAGAGCGCTCGCACAAACGAAAGATGAAGAAGAGAATGTTAAGGGACGAAAATTAGGAATAGCACTTATTTATCTTCGAGTAATGGAAATTGTTATTCCATCATGGTTTGTTTGCTCAGTGATTGCTTTTTACCGAACGTATACAGGTGAGGGGAACTTGTTTTTTGTTAGTGTAAGTATTGTGGCATCTACAGTGTGTTTGATTGCTATAACTTGGCTAGGGTTTGTAATGAGGAAAAAGTATAACAATCTATATCCAGAACAGAGTGTCACGTATTCTCAGTCAATGGAAATGTGGGCAAAGAATGCAGATGAAGGGCAAAAGCAGATCGTCCATGAAGCAGGATATAAAGCGTACCAATATACAAACATGACACTTGTTTGTGCATGGTTTGCAGCGATTGCGTATGCACTTTTAGATGGAAAAGATTTCTTTATGGTCATTATGATTTCGTTTGTTTGGGTATTACACGTTGGAACATATATGTACGAAATGCATAAAAAAATGATTTATTAAGGGGAGAGAAACGGTGGACATTTTAAGAAGACCTGCTTTTTCATTATTCGCTGCCTTCGTTTTCTCCGCTTTATACGGATTCATTCGAATAGAAAAAGTACAGCAAATTATAGAAATATGGGCCTTTTTCGGGATTGCATTGCTAGTGTTAGCTATTCATGAATTAGGGCATGTAATATGTGGTTTGATAGTCGGTTTGAAATTTAAGTTTATGACAGTAGGACCAATTACTGTTCAAAAAGAAAAGGGGAAAATACGAATTCGAGAAAATAAAATATGGATGTATGTTGGTGGCGTTGCAATGTTAGTGCCGCCTTCCACACATACACCGAACCTTTCAAGAAAATGGGCATGGATGACTTTAAGTGGACCATTAACGAGTTTCGTATTTGGCATTGTATCAGGTTACATATATATGGTGAGTTATTACCACATGCTTTTATACTTTTCAGTGTTACATCTTGCAATCTTTGTCGTCACAGCAATTCCAATAAAGGGAACGCTACTAAGCGATGGCATGCAATTTCTCATTTTAATTAAAGATGATGAAAAGGCTAGAGAGCATTTATACACGATTCAAGTATCGAGTGAGTTATTTAGTTACAAAAGACCGGAAGATTGGGATGAGAGATTAATAGAACTTAGTGAGGGGAAATTAAAAGAGGATAAAAGTATAAGCGAGATAATGAGTGGACTTATGCTTGTCTTTTATGCCCGATCTGATCAAGAGGGAATGGAAAAAGCGATAGTGCATTTAGAGAAAATTGTGCAGTTACCTGTGACAAAAGAGAATAAATATTTTGTTGGTAGTTTTCATAGTTGGTATCTTTTATATAGAGTACTGTATCAAAAGGAAGGTCTTTCTCTGCAAGAAGCGAAGAATCATGCAAAGGCCATTACAAGGCTAGACTTACATGGGTATTACCGCGCGCAAGGAATTATCAAATATTTAGAGCAAGACATAGAAGCATTCCATATTTATATGAAGAAAGCAGACAAAGAGTTGAAGAACGCTGAGAAGAGTGAAATGGGATATTTACAACTAGAAAGAGTGTGGTTTGAGCAGTTGAAGAAGAGGGTATCTTACGATGGGTGAGGTATCCTCTTTTCTATATGTAATCTTATGCCGTTCCGTAAAAAGCTTGGGGCGAGTAAAATGAGGTAAGAAGAACAAAGCTTGGAGGAATTATATATGGAAATCTTAACGATTATTTTGCTAGTCTTGCTCATTTATGCTGTTTTTAAAGTGACGTATGTAGCATTAAAGATACTTGCGATTCTTTTAGTTATCTTTTTAATCGTGGAGTTCGGTAGTAAGTTGCTTGGGGGATAGGGTATGTTGTGCTTTTGGGGTGTCGAAGGATGTCGGTAAATCGATATACTGTGTCGAACTGTCGATATAATGAAAAAATCGCCGATATAGGTGGAGAAACGGTCGATATATTTGAAAAATCGCTGAGATATTCCTGAAAGTACTAACCGGGGTATGCACAGAGAGAATAGCAAACAAAAAAGCTGGAAGAGTATCTTCCAGCTTAAGAGTTGCTTTCAATTTGTTGACCATTTTCTTCTTCGTGGTCTTGTAATAGGTTGAATACGTCTGCTAGGCAGAATGCGATAAACCAAGTCCATAGACCGTGGAAGAAAGCTGAGCTTAATTGAAGTGGTAATGTATAGTTTGTCATTGAGTAGGAAATACATCCGCCAACGATTCCGATCATTGTTAATAACATTGTTTTTTGAGCATTTTCTTCTGGATTGAAGAGGAAGAAAATGTATCCGCCTAAAATTGAAGCGCTTACAAGGGTTTCGATTCCATTAAAAATGATATTCTCTCCAAGCTCAGTGTTTGTCCAGAAACAGATTGCACCGCCGACGATGGCAAATAGGACAGCTAGTGTGTATCGTATATATTGATTCATATGTTCATCTCCTTATGTAATAAGATGATTTGGAAGTCAAAAAGGTAGGTATAGTATATTGAAGTGAATTTTAGTTGTACGTATCTTTTTATAAAAAGATCAGTGAAGAATAACTAAGATGAACGGCTTTTGGAAAACCGTTACGTGTATGGTGTCTGAAATATACCCGACTGCTCGTTTCTTTTTGCTTATAAAAATAAGAGAAACTTCCAAGTCTATATACTCTTTTTTGTAAGTCTGCTTTCATTATAACACATTTAGGGGCACAATTATAGAATTATCTGATTTTGTAATAAGTGTAAAAATTAAAAAGCGCAAGGAATTATAGTTCCTTGCGCTTTTTTATATACGTTTGAAACGGCCGACAATTTCAACTGTTTCAGTAATGTTCATAAATGCTTTATTATCCACTTGGCGGATAATACGTTTCATTTCGCCCAACTCGTAGCGAGTTACGACAGTGTAAATCATTTTTTTCTTATGGTTTGTATAGCCGCCGACAGCATCTACCATTGTTACGCCACGTATGCCGTGATGTAATAGTGAGCTTTTTATTTCCTCACCTTTTTCTGTAATTGTCATTATCGTTAATTTAATATGTTTTGTATGCACGGCATCAATTACTTTGCTGACTACAAACCGACTAATTAACGTATAAAGCGTAATATCCCATCCGAAAATAAATCCTGCTGCAACAAGTAAGAGTAAGTTGAATCCAAAGATGATTGCTCCAATTGAAACATCGCGATGTTTCGCTACAATCAATCCAACAACATCAAAACCACCTGTTGAAGAAGCAAATCGGAATATGATTCCTGAGGCAGCACCGCAGATGACACCACCGAATACAGAAGACAGTAAAATATCGTCTGAAACTTGGTGTACTGGGATAATGTTCATCGCTAAAGATGATACAGCTACAAAGTATGCCGTTAAAAAGGTTGTCTTCTTACCTAAGTAAAAGTGACTTAAAATAAGAAGCGGAATGTTTAGTAAAAAGATAAGTGCTCCGATATTGTAGTGCATTAAATAACCGATAATCATCCCTACACCAGCGAACCCACCGCTAATCATATTATGCGGGATAAAAAACATATTCATAGAAATTGCATACAAAATAGAAGCTATAAAAATAACAACTAACTGTATCATAAATTCTAAGTGAAATGTTTTAGCTGCTGGGAAGGATAAAAAGGCGGTGTCGGGAACGTAATCGGCGTCTCCTAGTTGACCCATAGTATGTTTCATCTCCATATTCATTTTTGATTACAAGAAGAGAATAAAGCTTTTTTCAAAAACTGGCAATAGTTTTATTATAATACAAAAATTTTATAACTTTCTAACAAATTAAACCTATTCAAAGATACGTGTGAATATACTAAAGAAAGCGAATACATTAGTTTTCTAGTATAATTTTTTGAGAAAATATGCAAAATTCTTTTTTGAAAATAAAAGGAAATAGAGAATGTTTGTGGAATGTGCTAAAATGACTTTATTAAGGATGTGAAGCGATGGAATTTTTATTGCAGGATGCAATTCTATATATATCGTTTGTAACGACAGCGCTTTGTGTATTAGAAGTCTTTTTTCTTGCTAACGTGTCTCGCTTTGTGCGTCAGCAAGCATCGAGCGGTAGACAGAGAGCTTTTAAACTAGTTGATACATGTGAAGAGGGTACAAGAAATGTACCGCTATTTTCTATTTTTTATAAATATGGAATGATTCGTTCTGTCCGCAGACAAGAATCGAGTGGAGAGAGTGACGAGGTAGGTCCGTATACACCAATGTTTCGCTAATTAATTACGAAACATTGGAGGAATGAACATGTTAAAATCATACCGAGCTAGGCTCATTAGTTTATCATTATTACTTGTTTTTGTTTTATCTGGCTGCAGTAATGCAGGTACAATTGATTCACATAGTACGGGAATTTGGAACCATTATTTCGTATATCCAATCTCATTTATGATTCAATTTGTTGCTCATCATATACCTGGAGCTAGCTTCGGGATTGCAATCATTATCATTACGCTTGTTGTTCGTTCAGCGATGATTCCATTAGCTGTTTCGCAATATCGTAGCCAAGCGAAAATGAAAAAAATGCAACCTGAATTACAGAAGCTGAAACAGAAATACGGTGATGTGGGTAAAGATCTTGAAAAACAAAAGCAGTATCAAAAAGAAATGTCAGAACTAATGAAATCAGGCGGTTGGAATCCGTTAGCTGGATGCTGGCCAATCTTTATACAAATGCCGATTTTCTCTGCTTTGTATTATGCGATTAGCCGAACTGAAGAGATTCGTACATCTTCATTTTTATGGGTGAACCTAGGACATGCAGATCCATATCATATATTACCGATTATCGCAGCGTTAACAACATTTATTCAAATGAAAGTGTTCCAATCAAATATAACGCCTGGAGAGCAAGTACAAATGCTGAAAATACAGCAAATTATGATGCCAGCAATGATTTTGTTTATGGGTATTGCCGCACCGTCAGGACTTGTGCTGTATTGGATTACAGGTAATTTATTTACAATGACACAAACAATTGTATTAAGAAAAATAATGGAACGTGAAGAATTACAATTACAAAAAGCTTAGAAAAAACGCCGCTCGTGATGAGCGGTGTTTTTTTGTTAAGTCGTTAAGGAAATTTTAAGAAATCAACATTACTATTGGCATTGTATACGAAAGTGTACATGCTTTAGAAATATGAAGGAGGAAATTTCCTATGAAGAAAAAAACAGTTGGATATTTAGCAATTGCAGGTGCTTTATCATTTGGAATTATAGGAGGAGTCTGCATACCAGCGTTTGCGGCAACTAATACTCCAGCAGCTGAGCAAGTTACAAAAGGAACTGCAAAGAAGAATTTAGATGAGGCTACAAAACAAAAAGTAAAAACGATTATGGACGATACAAAGAAACAGTTAGAGGAACTAGGTGTGAAATTCCCAGAGAAGGGTAAGCACAAGGACATGTTTGCAGGATTAGATGATCAGGCGAAAGAAAAAGCGAAGTCAATTTTAGAGCAAGAGAAGTCTGGAGCATTAACACGTGAGCAAGCAAAAGAGGAATTAACAAAACTAGGTGTGAAATCCCCAGAGAAGGGTAAGCACAAAGAAATGTTTGCAGGATTAGATGATCAGGCGAAAGAAAAAGCGAAGTCAATTTTAGAGCAAGAGAAGTCTGGAGCATTAACACGTGAGCAAGCAAAAGAGGAATTAACAAAACTAGGTGTGAAATCCCCAGAGAAGGGTAAGCACAAAGAAATGTTTGCAGGATTAGATGATCAGGCGAAAGAAAAAGCGAAGTCAATTTTAGAGCAAGGGAAGTCTGGAGCATTAACACGTGAGCAAGCGAAGGAGAAGTTGAAAGAGTTAGGCGTAAACCTCCCAGAGAAGGGTAAGCATGGTGATATGTTTGCGAACTTAGATGAGGCGACGAAAGAAAAAGCGAAGTCAATTTTAGAGCAAGAAAAGTCTGGAGCATTAACACGTGAGCAAGCGAAGGAGAAGTTGAAAGAGTTAGGCGTAAACCTCCCAGAGAAGGGTAAGCACAAGGAAATGTTTGCGGGATTAGATGATCAGGCGAAAGAAAAAGCGAAGTCGATTTTAGAGCAAGGGAAGTCTGGAACATTAACACGTGAGCAAGTGAAAGAGAAGTTGAAAGAGTTAGGCGTAAACCTCCCAGAGAAAGAGAAGCATGAAGACATCTTTACGGGATTAGATGAAGCGACAAAAGAAAAAGCGAAAGCGATTCTAGAAAATGAAAAGAAACAATTAGCGGAACTAAATGTTGATCTTCCAAATCATAAAGTGAAACTTTAATCAGTGGTGCATTTCCACTGATTATTAGCCTTCACCAATCGGGCTTTTACGGGCAGTTAATCTTCCACCTTCAACCCTGTATTTGCTGAATTTTGAGGTGGGAGTTTTACTGCCCGTTAATGCGGGATAAATTTTTTATGAAAAATGAAGATAAATAATTGAACTATGTCGTATCTTTCGTGTGGGCAACCGAAAGATGCATATGTGAGGAGGCTGTCTTTGGAACAGCTTCCTCTTATTATGTAGGTTGCTATCGTTGTCGTTTTTTGTTGGGAAGTCGATATAATTTCATTTATCACCTCACGTTGTTCACTAGAGAGCAAATTAGAGAAAAATGGTAACTTCTGTTATAATATAAGGAGAGAAATATTTCTTATGTTATATAAAAAAATATATTGATTTTTTCTAACAATTCAATATAATGGGAAATAACTACAAAATTCGACATCAAGAAGTGATGATGAGGATATGATCAATTTTTTACGATTCTCAGAGAGGGAAGCCTTTGGCTGTGAGCTTCCTAATACGGGAAAATCGATTACCACCTCTGAACTGCAGCAGTGAACGGATATCTAGTAATTGCTTGCCGGCAAAAACCGTTATTTAGACTTGAGAAATTGGTGAAGTGTGTCACTTTACTAATTGAAACAAGGGTGGAACCACGAATACAACACTCGTCCCTTTTTTAGGGAGGAGTGTTTTTTTATTTCATTTTTGCATCACACTAGAATTGGAAGGAGGATACGCAGCATGCATCATGATGAGAAAAACAAAATTGGTTTAACAGTAGCACTTTCTATCGTAGTAGGAACTATTATTGGGTCTGGTGTGTTTATGAAACCAGGGAGCGTATTAGATTACTCAGGAAGTTCTAATATGGCTATTTTTGCTTGGGTAATTGGCGGTCTGTTGACGTTAGCAAGTGGTTTGACAGTAGCCGAAATTGGAGCGCAAATTCCGAAAAATGGTGGGTTGTATACGTATTTAGAGGAGATTTACGGAAGTTTTTGGGGGTATTTATCTGGCTGGATGCAAACAATTGTTTATGGACCAGCTATTATTGGAACGTTAGGTTTGTATTTTAGTTCTTTAATGATCAATTTTTTCTATTTAGATAAAGTCTGGAATTTACCAATCGCAATTGGAACAGTTGTGTTCCTAGGCGTTATAAATAGTTTGGGAACAAAATATGGGGGCATCGTCCAAACGGTTACGACAGTTGGGAAGATGATTCCGATTATATTAATTGTTGTGCTAGGGTTTTGGAAAGGGAATAGTGATATCTTCAACGTAGTTGTACCGATATCAGAAAATCAAAGTATCGGGATGGCAATTTTAGCGACTTTATTTGCTTATGATGGTTGGATTTTACTTGCTTCTATTGGCGGAGAAATGAAGAACCCAACAAAGTTATTACCGAAGGCAATGACAGTTGGTATTTTAATTGTAACTGCTGCTTACGTATTAATTAACTTAGCGTTATTAAATGTATTACCAGCAACGAAAATTGTGGACCTTGGAGAAAATGCAACAGCGACAGCTGCAGGCATGTTACTTGGAGAATATGGCGGGAAAATTATTAGTATCGGTATTATCATTTCTATTTTCGGCTGTTTAAATGGGAAAATTTTAACGTTCCCACGTATTCCGATGTCGATGGCAGAGCGTGGACACCTTCCGTTTTCTAAGTTTATCGCAAAGGCACATGAGAAGTTTAAAACACCAGCGAATGCGATTACTGTTGAAATCATATTAGGAATTATTTTAATGCTTATTAGTGATCCGAATAAGCTATCTGAGATTTCCGTATTCATTATTTATATTTTCTATGTAATGACGTTTATTGGTGTCTTTATTTTAAGAAAACGTAACAAGGATAAAGAGCGTGCATATAGTGTACCGTTATTCCCGATTGTACCAATCGTTGCGATTTTAGGGTCATTGTTTGTACTTGGAAGTGCGATTATTAACGATCCGGTAAGTTGCTTCTTATCAATTGGAATTGTATTTACAGGACTTCCGGTATATTGGTACTTAAATAAGAAGAAAGAAACTGGAGTTTAATGATTGAAGGCAGGCGTATAATACGCCTGCTTTTTTGCTGTAAAAAAATTATACTTGCGTCCACTTTCCCTTTTGGTTACTATAATAGTAGTAACCAAAAGGGAAAGTGTGGGGAAAGACTTGAATTTTCGTGTATATATTTTAGCTATTGCGGCTTTTGTAGTCGGAACGGTTGAGCTAATTATAGGAGGAACGCTTGATTTAGTTGCCAATGATTTAGGTGTGTCGATTAGTGCAGCTGGTCAGCTTATTACAATATTTTCAGTAGTATTCGCTCTATCAGGGCCGGTTTTATTAGCGTTAACAGGCAAGTTTGAAAGAAAGAAATTGTATGTTGTGGCATTATCAATTTTCTTAATTGGAAATATCGTTTCGGCATTTAGTGTGAATTACGAGATGTTAATGTTCTCGAGGGTAATTTGTGCAGCGAGTGGATCGCTTATTATTGCACTATCGGTAACACTTGCTTCTAGTGTAGTAGAGCCGCATTTTCGTGCGCGTGCAATTGGAATCATTTTCATGGGGATTAGCGGATCACTCGTACTTGGAGTACCGCTAGGTCTTGTATTAGGAAATGCATACGGATGGCGTGCACCATTTGTATTAATTTCAATATTAACTGTTATGGCGATTGCTTGTATTTCATTATTCTTAACGAAAGTACCACCGACATCGGTATTATCAATAAGAGAACAAATCGCTACGTTAAAGGATAAAAAAATTGTAAGTGCACAGTTAACATCATTTTTATTTTTAACAGGTCATTTAACGCTATACGCATATTTAACGCCGTTTTTAAAAGATGTGATGCATGTTGAAGCAAATTGGATTAGTGTGTTTTACTTCATTTTCGGAATTGCAGCGGTACTTGGAGGTGGCCTTGGCGGCTGGCTTGCTGATAAATGGGGATCGAAGAAAAGCATTATTTCCATCATTATCGTATTTGCATGTGCTATCTTTATTTTGCCACTAATGACATTCTCATTCCCGCTCTTTATTATTATGATGGGACTGTGGAGTATGTTAAGCTGGGCGATTTCACCAGCGCAGCAAAACTATTTAATTGAAATTGCACCAGAATCTGCTGGTATTCAGCAAGGTTTAAATAACTCTGCACTTCATTTAGGAATTGCACTTGGTTCAACAGTGGGCGGAGTTGTTATTGAAAAATCATCTGTTATATATAACGCTTGGGTAGGTGGCGTTTTTATTATATTGGCGCTACTTTGTGCGATTTTCTCTATTACGAGAGGACGCTCGAATCAGCTTGCGAAAGAAGAATCTATCGTTTGATAGGTTCTTTTTTTGTGTAAAAAATTGCAGGGGTTAGTAGAGAAATGAAGAAGGAAGTATATAGCGAGGTGATAGTATATGGATTATTCAATTATTGGTTTTATATTCACAGTAATTCCGTTATTTGTGATTGTTTTTGTATTTAGATGGATTCGTTTCATCTATCAAAATTCTGAGAAACAAGTGGAGCAAAATGAGAAGATTATTGAGCTGTTGATGGAGATAAAGGAACAAAAAAAATCGTAAAATGGTCTATTCGTTTGGGTGTAAACTTTACAAATCAAAACCATCCGAAAAACCAACTACATAAAATTGAATTAGCGAAAGCGTAAAAAAAGAGCTGTACCAAATGAGTATGTAAAACTCCGTTTGGTACAGCTTTTTTTGTATGGGAAATTATATTATCTATTCAAATGGTAGAATCAATTTTGGGATTTGTTAATACCTCAACTTCATCAACAATTCCTTAATTTCCTCATCTTCCATAAAGAGATCATGGTGCTTCTCTGTAATCTTCGCAAGTGCAACGTCATGATAGAAGAACTCCGTAAAGAACTTCACGAAAGGTTGTGACATTGTTTTCATCGCTTGCCATGATTCTTGCTCTACACCAGCAAATAAAATTTCACGATCGTCAACGATGAGTAGTAAGTAACGCTCTAATGCGTTAGGTTCTTGAGCTGGGATTAAAAAATGCATGTTTTCTAAGTCTGTTTCCACTTTTCCAACTATGAGGGACTCGACTTGGACGCCTTGTTTTGCTTTTTGTTCTAGTAAAGGAAGATATTCTAAAAGGGTATCATTCCATGCGGAGATGCGTATGGATTCTTTCGCATCTTCTACAAGTTGCCTACTTTGTACTTTAATAGAAGACTGCATTTTTAAACTCCAAACGCGGTCATCTGTAAATGACTTTTTAGAAATATTATTTTCAAGTTCTTTAATATTAGATTGGAATTCTGTCGTTAACTTTTCAATTGCTAGCTTGAGTGGTAATGCTGTATACAATTTTTTCTTTTCAGAAACAGAATCCATTACCATCCCTTTATCAATGAGTCGTGCTAACACTTCGTATATTTTTGCTTTTGGAACACCTGAATGTTTAACGATAGTTGTTGCATCTAATGGGTCATTGCTTGATACGACAACTTCATAAGCTTGGCTTTCATATTGTGAGAAACCGAATTTTTGTAGCATAGTTCCCTCCGAACGAATGAGATTATAGTTTAAGGATAATGAACTATTTGTGTTTACACAAGTGTTACGATACTAACTAAGTTGATTGAAATGAGAATAAATTTCAATTTTTTAAACTATATAGATTGAGCTTTTAGATTTATCTATTATACTTAATATAGTGATTAATGCAATTAAATTCATCGAGAAGGGGATGCTTGAGGGAAGATGTTGAGAAGTTTACGTTTAAAAATTGCGGTAGTATTTTCGGTGCTTATTTCTATGATGTTTGTAATATTAGGTACAGCTGTGTATCAATTGCAAAAAGAGAAAGAAACGCACTCCTTAGACCAGTATTCTGAAAATACGATGGATCTTGTGACAGAGCAGTTAACTGCATTTATGCAGCGAATTGAAGAAGATATGGGTCATTATGGAAGTCATGATGATATTCAAAACATGCTACAAGATGTGGTTACCCCAGAAGAGGAGAGTTTTATTTTAAAGGAATTTTCAAGGTTTAAAAAGAATCATCCTGATATTTTAGATGTCTACATAGGGACGAAAGATAAAAAAACGTTGAGTGCAAATCTTGCTGATGGGGGAAAAGTACCTGAAGGATATGATCCAACAAGTCGTCCGTGGTATAAAACATCCGAAGCAGATACAAAATCGATTATTTGGGGACAACCACAATATGAAATCGCGACAGGTAAGTTAAGTATTGGAGTTTCAAAAGCCATTGTCGGACAAGATGGTTCTGTGTTAGGTGTTGTAGCAATGGATGTATCACTAGGGACGATTCAAAAGCTACTCCATAATATTCAATATAATAATGGCGGAGAAATGTTTATTATAAATGATAAAAATATTGCCATTGTGTACCCAGAGAAGGTAGGAAAAGATGTTTCGAAAGAACCACTTGTTAAAAGTTTAAATAAAGATGAAACGAAATTTGCAGCGGCGACATTAGGCGGAAAAGATGTAGTAGCCTATAGTCAATTGTTTGATAAGATGAAATGGAAAATCGGGATTGTATATCCGAAAGAATCCATTGATAACTTACTAATAGAAACAAGAAATACGGTTATTTTAACGGCGTGTATAAGTTTATTAATTGGAATAGTTGCATCATATATATTCTCAAGAAGATTAGCAAGACCATTACAACTATTAACAAATCACGTTCAAAAAGTAGCGGAAGGTGATTTAACACTACAAATGAAGGTGACAAGTAAAGATGAGGTTGGTACGCTTACGACTCACTTTAATGATATGGTTGAGCAAATGAATGAAATGGTAAGTAAAATTAAAAATAGTGTATCGACAGTACAGCAATCGACTCACAATCTGCATTATTTAACGAATGAAACTGTAGCAGCTAGTAGAGAAGTTTCAGGTGCAATGGATGATGTGAGCGGAGGCGCGTCTACTCTTGCTAATAGTGTAGAGGAGGTTTCAGCGCAACTTGAAAATATGGCGCAGTCGATGGAAGAAATGAATAGTTCTGTTGGTGAAATAAAGGGAGTGACTGGCAAGGCGGAAGAAGCATCTAAGCAGGGACTCAATACGATGCGGAATTTAGTTCGTACAAGAGAACAATCATCTTCTATCGTTGTTCATACGGAAGAAGCATCAGGTAAGTTAGAGCAAAGAGTTGGATCGATTCAAAATGTGGTAGAACTTATAAAAGGTCTTTCGGATCAAACGAATTTACTGGCTTTAAATGCTTCAATTGAAGCAGCACGTGCAGGTGAGCAAGGTAAGGGCTTTGCTGTTGTTGCGGAAGAGGTTCGGAAATTAGCTGAACAATCAAAAGAGGCAACGGGTGAGATTGCAATAATGATTAGCGATGTGCAGTTAGAAGTAAAACGAGTTGTAGAAGTTGTAAGTAAATTGAAAGACATTGCGGATATACAAAATAAAGTTACGACAGAGGCGGAGACAGAATTCCGCACAATTATATCAGTTGTAAATACTATTAGTACCTCAGTTGAAAAAATTGTAGAAGAGGTAAATAACATAGGTCACGAGCAAGAAGAAATTACAGAAGTTATGCAAACAATTGCTAGCACGAGTCAAGAGAGTGCGGCTGTTTCTGAAGAGGTAAATGCAGCAACTGAGTCACAAGTGAATCATTTAGAAAAAGTAGCTCATACGATGGAAAGTTTGACAGGGAATATGCAGGACTTAGAAAGATTGGTTGAGCAGTTTAAAGTAGAAGAGTAACGTATTAGTAAAATGATGAGGATTTCGGTAAAATAGACAATGGATATATAAGAAGCAGTTATAGGAGGAAGATTATTATGGCAATTGTTGACGTATCGATTATTCCAGTAGGAACAGGTAATCCAAGTGTTAGTGAATATGTAGCAGAAGTACAAAAGGTGCTAGAGAAAAATGCAGATCGTGTGAAGTATCAATTAACACCGATGAATACAGTAATAGAAGGGGATCTTCCTGTCATTTTAGAAGTCATTCAACAAATGCATGAAGTTCCATATACAAAAGGTGCACAGCGCGTTGCGACAACAATTCGTATCGATGATCGCCGTGATAAAGTAAGTACGATGGAGAAGAAATTAAACTCTGTTCGATCAAAATTATAAGAAAAAGCAGCGATCTTCGCTGCTTTTTTCATATAGGAGGAAAATAAGATGAGTGAAAAGTTTAATGAGCAGTTTGATGGCTTGCTAGAGAAATACACGGAACTATTACTTGGAGAGAGCAACGAAGAGCGAAAAGAGCAGGTACAGAAATGGGCACTTTATTCTTATATGGCTAAGACGATGCCAGCTTTAGTGAAACATTGGAATGAGACGTATCCAGATGCAAAAGAAGAGATGGTACAGTTAATTACGAATATTAAAAAGCTGAATGATGAGAAGCGAAATGAGAAGTAAGAAGGCTTGAGATAATGTTACCTCAAGTTTTTGTTATTAATATCCTCATATAATTTAGATGAAATATAAATGGTTTTGTGAGCATGTCGAATATTTTCGGCATGCTCATTTTTTCCTAGTAAAATCGTTTTTTCTGAATGTCGAAAAATATCTTCTTCATATGTACAAACGAGAATATAGGGTTTTAAATGTTTTGATAGTATTTTATAAATTATCTAAATAATTATTTGTATCAAATAATTTTAAACAGTGATATAATTTCGAAGAGGGGTAAAAAACAGATAAATTATAGTCGTAGGGGTGAATTACATGGAACAATTAATGCGAAATTCGTTTCTTTTCTTGTCTAAAAATAAAGCGCTAACAAAACTGGCTAAAAAGTACGGTTTACGCTTTGGTGCAGGTCGCTTCGTCGCAGGGGAAACGATTGAATTAGCGACTGCTGCAATTAAAGCATTAAATAAGCAAGGTCTTTGTGTAACAATCGATTATTTAGGTGAATTCGTTGATAACGAAGCGGAAGCAAATGAAATGGCTAGCGAATCGATTGAAGCGATTCGTGCAATTGGAAGAGAAGGTCTTAATTCGCAGCTTTCTTTAAAGATGACTTCTATGGGATTAGATATCTCTGATGAAATCGTAATGAACAATATGCGCCGTATTTTAGAAGCTGGAAAAGAAAATGGTGTGTTTATTACAATTGATATGGAAGACTATACGCGCTGCGGAAAAACAATTGATATCTTTAAACAATTAAAATCTGAATACGATAATATTGGTACTGTTATTCAAGCTTACTTATATCGTACAGAAAAGGATATGGAAGATTTAAACGCTTATAATCCTAATTTACGTCTTGTAAAAGGGGCCTATAAAGAACCTGAAGAAGTAGCGTTCCCGGAAAAGAAAGATGTAGATGATAATTATAAAAAAATTATTAAAATGCACTTATTAAATGGAAATTACACTGCAATTGCTTCACATGACGAAGCGATTATTGAATATACAAAAAAACTTGCCGAAGAACACAACATTCCAAGGGATCAATTTGAATTCCAAATGTTATTTGGTATTCGTACAGAGCGTCAACTTGAGCTAGTAAAAGAAGGCTACAAAATGCGCGTTTACGTACCTTATGGAAACGACTGGTATGGCTATTTCATGCGTCGTCTAGCAGAACGTCCAGCAAACGTTGCGTTCGTATTAAAAGGTATGATCAAAAAATAACCAAGGAGAAAATACTCCTTGGTTATTTTAATTGCTGAAATGCGTAGTTCGCCATTTTCTTCGTGTCAGGGTATAGCTGTGTACGAGTAGAAGATAACACGACGTTAATGACGCGTTTACCGTCTTTTTCATCAACTGTTACGACTGTGTATTTTCCGAGTGCTGATAAACCGCTTTTACTTCCAATCGCATATGGATCGTCATATAGTTCTTCTCGTCCATAGTTTGCAATTTTTGGAGAGCGCTCTGAAGTGTGTAGAGTAGTATGGGTTGAATTCATATAATCTAAAACAATTGGATACTTTAATGCTTCTTTCGTAATAATAGCAATGTCATAAGGTGATACTTTATTTCCAAGTGCATCAGCACCACTTGCATTTTTGAAAGTCGCATGCTTTGTACCAAGTTCCTTCGCTCTAGCATTCATCATTTTCACAAACTCTTCTTTTGATCCCGCAATATGTTCAGCGATTGACTCAGCAATTGGGTCTGCACTAATAATAAGCATAAGTTTTAATGCCTCATCACGTTTTAACTTTTCACCCGCGCGAAGCTTAATCTTCTTACTTTGACTTTCCGTTTTAATCGCATTCTCTGTAACCGTAATTTCTTCATCTTCTTTCACATTCTCTAGTAAGAGTAAGGTAGTCATCATTTTCCCTATACTAGCCGGATAAGAGCGCTCATCTTCCCGTTTTCCATACAAAGTTTCACCTGTGTCTGCATCGATTGTAATCCCGTATTGCCCAGTAATACTAGGTTGATCTGCTTTTACAGCTTGTTGTCTGTGAGCATAAGAGAAGAAAATCATCCCTGTAAATAGTGTGGCGATCATTACAATCATAATTACTGTTCGCTTCATCGTCGTTCCCTCTTTTGTTTTCCATATGTACAAATAAATTGGGCAGAAAAAGCAGCCATTAATCATTATGCCACGTTCTCTGCCCAAAAATATAGCGTTATTTTTCGCCCATATTATGCTTCTTATATTGTTGGTTATTACCTTGACGCCCTTTTTCAACACCGTGATTATGCGGACCTGCATTTCCTGTTACACTTGCTGCGCTAATTCCAGCTTTTGAAGGGTTCTTCTTAAGTTTTGCCATATATATTCCTCCAGTTTCGTCAGATTATAAAAAAGGAAAAGTGCATTTTAATGAAGAAAATACACATGTATAGCATAGCCAAATGAAAGAAATTTATTTATTTCAGAAAATTTTATCAATAAATATATTGCGAAAATTCAAACTGTATCATATATTTATTAGTAGAGGCTCACTCATTGATTGCGACTTATGTCGAAAAATTGAATGAGCATTCATTCAAGAATAGGGGGAGAAATGGATGTTCCAAATTAAAAAGGCTGCTGTTCTAGGTTCAGGCGTAATGGGTTCAGGGATTGCGGCACACTTAGCTAATATTGGTATTCCGACATTATTGCTTGATATTGTACCACCGGCGCTTACGAAGGAAGAAGAAGCGAAGGGACTTACATTAGAACATAAAAGTGTGAGAAATCGTTTTAGTAACACGGCTTTGCAAAAACTAGTAAAGCAAAAACCAGCTCCTCTGACAGTGAAAGGAAATCTAGCACTGATTGAAGCAGGTAACTTTGAAGATGATCTTGAGCGTCTTGCTGATGTAGATTGGATTATTGAAGTAGTAGTTGAAAACTTAGATATAAAGAAGAAACTATTTGAAAAAGTAGATGCTGTTCGTAAATCAGGCTCAATTGTGAGCTCAAATACATCAGGCATTTCCGTTGAAAAAATGGCAGAAGGTCGTTCAGACGACTTCCAGAAACACTTCTTAGGAACACACTTTTTTAACCCACCACGATATTTAAAACTTCTAGAGGTAATACCGACGAAAGAAACTGATCCACAAGTATTAAGCTTCATGAAACTATTTGGCGAAGACGTTCTTGGAAAAGGCGTTGTTATCGCAAAAGACACACCAAACTTTATTGGAAACCGCATCGGTACGTATGGCTTGCTTGTAACGCTTCAAGAAATGATTAAGCGTGGCTATAGCATTGGAGAAGTTGACTCTGTAACAGGTCCATTAATTGGTCGTCCAAAGAGCGCAACGTTCCGTACATTAGATGTTGTTGGTTTAGATACATTTGTACACGTTGCAAATAACGTATATGAAAATGTACAAGAAGAAGAGCGTGATGTATTTAAAGTACCAGCCTTCATGCATGACATGCTTGATAAAAAATGGCTTGGAAGTAAAACGGGTCAAGGCTTCTTCTTAAAACAAGGGAAAGAAATTTTAGAATTGAATCCAGAAACGATGGAATATGAAGCGCGCAAAAAATTAAAAGCTGCATCCGTAGAGTTAAGTAAGCAAGAAAAAGGATTAGCGAATAAATTGAAAGCGCTTGTATACGCGAAAGATCGTGCAGGAGAGTTACTATGGAACATTATCACACCAACTCTTTTATACTCTGCAAAACTTCATAAAGAAATTGCTGACGATATCGTTGCAATTGACCAAGCGATGAAATGGGGCTTCGGCTGGGAGCAAGGTCCATTTGAAATTTGGGATGCAATTGGCGTTGAAAAGTCCATTCAAAAGATGGAAGAAAACGGCGCAAATGTTCCTGCTTGGGTGAAAGAAATGGTAGAGAAAGGTTTTGCTACTTTCTATAAACATGATAATGGTGATAGCTACTATTACGACAATGGTGAATATAAGCTAATCGAACGTAACAAAAAAGCAATTTCGCTTAAGCAATTAAAAGCGAAAAACGGTGTGTTAAAGAAAAATAGCGGAGCGAGCTTAATTGATTTAGGCGATGGTATCCTTTGCTTAGAATTCCATTCGAAGAGCAATGCAATCGGTATGGATATTACAAAAATGATTAACTACGCTGTTGATGAAGTAGAGAAAAATTATAAAGGTCTTGTTATCGGAAACCAATCGAAGAACTTCTGCGTTGGTGCGAACCTTGCAATGATCTTAATGGAAGCACAAGATGACAACTACTTTGAAATTGAGTGGGTTGTGAAAAACTTCCAAGATGCAATGACGAAAATTAAGTATTCTTCTAAGCCAGTTGTAGCAGCGCCATATGGTATGACGCTTGGCGGCGGTACAGAAGTTTGTTTACCAGCAGCGAGCATTCAAGCTTCTAGCGAAACATATATGGGCTTAGTAGAAGTAGGTGTTGGCTTAATCCCTGGCGGAGGCGGTAACAAAGAGCTATACATTAAACACTTAAACAAAATGGCAAACGGTGTAGAATTCGACTTACAAAAAGTTGCGAATAAAGTATTCGAATCCGTAGCGATGGCGAAAGTTTCTACATCAGCGCAAGAAGCTGTCTCTAACAATTTCTTAGGCGATAAAGACGGTATTAGTGTGAATGGTGATCACTTACTATATGATGCGAAACAAAAGGCACTTTCTTTATATGAAACGGGTTATAAAGCGCCGATTCGTAAAAAGATACCAGTTGTTGGTGAAACAGGCTATGCAACGCTTGTACTTGGTGCAGAAGCAATGCATTTATCAGGTTACATTTCTGAACATGATCTTCACATTGCGAAGAAACTTGCATATGTCATTGCGGGCGGAAAAGTGCCGTACGGAACAGAAGTTGATGAGCAGTATTTATTAGATGTAGAACGTGAAGCATTTATTAGCTTAGTAAGTGAGATGAAATCACAAGCAAGAATGCAGCACATGCTTGTAAAAGGAAAGCCATTACGTAACTAATAACGAGGGGAGATATCGTTCATGAGAGAAGCTGTCATTGTTGCGGGAGCAAGAACACCAATTGGAAAAGCAAAGAGGGGTTCATTAAAAACAGTTCGTCCTGACGATCTAGGGGCGTTAGTAGTAAAGGAAACGTTAAAGCGTGCGAATTATGAAGGGCCAATCGACGATTTAATTTTCGGTTGTGCGATGCCAGAAGCAGAGCAAGGCTTAAATATGGCTCGTAATATCGGCGGGCTAGCAGGACTTTCTTACGATGTTCCAGCTATTACAATTAACCGTTACTGTTCTTCTGGTTTACAAAGTATCGCTTACGGAGCAGAGCGCATTATGCTTGGTCACTCTGAAGCTGTATTATCAGGCGGAGCGGAATCAATGAGTTTAGTTCCGATGATGGGACACGTTGTTCGTCCAAATAGTCGCCTTGTAGAAGCTGCTCCAGAATATTATATGGGTATGGGACATACAGCAGAGCAAGTTGCTGTGAAATATGGAATTTCTCGTGAAGAGCAAGATGCTTTTGCGGTAAGAAGTCACCAGCGCGCAGCAAAAGCATTAGCTGCAGGGAACTTTGCTGATGAAACAGTATCTGTAGATGTAATGTTACGCACTGTTGGAGCAAACAACAAACTGCAAGAAGAAACACGTATTTTCGCACAAGATGAAGGTGTAAGAGCGGAGACGACGCTAGACATTTTAGGTAAATTACGTCCAGCATTTAACGTTCGTGGTTCTGTAACGGCTGGTAACTCTTCACAAATGAGTGATGGAGCAGCATCTGTACTATTAATGGATCGTGAAAAAGCAGTGAGCGATGGCATGAAGCCACTTGCGAAATTCCGTTCATTTGCAGTAGCGGGTGTACCACCAGAAATAATGGGTATCGGTCCAATTGCTGCAATTCCGAAAGCGTTAAAATTAGCTGGTTTAGAGCTATCTGATATCGGTCTATTCGAACTAAATGAAGCATTCGCTTCTCAATCTATCCAAGTTATTCGTGAACTTGGTTTAGATGAAGAAAAAGTGAACGTAAACGGCGGTGCAATCGCACTTGGACATCCACTTGGCTGTACAGGAGCAAAACTAACACTATCCCTTATTCACGAAATGAAACGCCGCAACCAACAATTCGGTATCGTAACAATGTGTATCGGCGGCGGAATGGGAGCAGCGGGAGTATTTGAATTATTATAAAAAAAAGTGCAGGTGGCTTGCTTAGAACAGGAGGGCGTTGGAAGCCCTGACGAAGAGGCGCTTTTTGCCTCACAGGAAGGGGTGAAACGACCGACTGTTTTAGCCACCGGAACTAGATTATAAAAAAAGTGTAAGCGGCTCGCTCAGAATGTGAGGACGCTAAAGCAAAGAATGGAAGCAACAAAGGGGTATCCCGCATTAACGGGCAGTAAAACTCCCACCGATTAAAGTTTCACTTTATAAAAAATAAAAGTGAGAGCCAGCTTCTTTTAAAATGAGAGAAGCGGATTATGAAAATACAAAGGAGGAAATTTTCATGGAAAAAACAGTAGGAAGTGCGGTTAAAGGCGGTAGCTTTTTAGTAGATGAGATTACGATTGATCAAGTGTTTACGCCAGAAGATTTTTCATCTGAGCATAAAATGATTGCAAAAACGACTGAGGACTTTATCGTAAATGAAGTTCTTCCGGAGCTTGAATATTTAGAGCAACACGAGTTTGATCGTTCTGTGCGTCTTTTAAAAGAAGCTGGTGAACTTGGTTTATTAGGTGCTGACGTACCAGAAGAGTACGGCGGAATTGGTCTTGATAAAGTAAGCTCAGCGTTAATCGCAGAGAAATTCTCGCGCGCTGGTGGTTTTGCAATCACTCACGGTGCTCATGTTGGTATCGGATCTTTACCAATCGTATTATTCGGTAACGAAGAGCAAAAGAAAAAATATTTACCACTACTTGCAACTGGTGAAAAATTAGCTGCATATGCATTAACTGAGCCAGGTTCTGGATCTGATGCATTAGGTGCGAAAACAACTGCACGTTTAAATGCAGAAGGTACACATTACGTATTAAATGGTGAAAAACAATGGATTACAAACTCTGCATTCGCTGACGTATTTATCGTATACGCAAAAATAGACGGCGAGCACTTCTCAGCATTTATCGTAGAGAAAGAATACGCTGGTGTATCTACAAGCCCAGAAGAAAAGAAAATGGGTATTAAATGTTCTTCAACTCGTACGTTAATTTTAGAAGATGCGTTAGTACCGAAAGAAAATCTACTTGGGGAAATTGGTAAAGGCCATATTATCGCGTTCAACATTTTAAATATCGGTCGTTATAAATTAGGTGTTGGTACAGTTGGATCTGCGAAACGTGCAGTAGAAATTTCAGCACAATATGCAAATCAACGTCAACAGTTCAAACAACCAATCGCTCGCTTTCCATTAATTCAAGAGAAACTTGCGAATATGGCAGCGAAAACATATGCAGCTGAAAGCTCTGTATATCGTACAGTAGGTTTATTCGAAAGCCGCATGAGCACATTATCTGAAGAAGAAGTAAAAGACGGTAAAGCAGTAGCAGCTTCTATCGCTGAATATGCAATCGAGTGCTCTTTAAATAAAGTGTTCGGTTCTGAAGTGTTAGATTATACAGTAGATGAAGGTGTTCAAATTCACGGTGGTTACGGATTTATGGCAGAGTACGAGATTGAAAGAATGTACCGCGATTCTCGTATTAACCGTATTTTCGAAGGAACGAACGAAATCAACCGCCTAATCGTACCAGGTACGTTCTTACGTAAAGCGATGAAAGGTGAATTACCACTTCTTCAAAAAGCACAAAAATTACAAGAAGAGTTAATGATGATGATGCCAGAAGAAGTAGGCGATGAGCCATTAGCACTTCAAAAACATTTAGTAAAGAACGCGAAGAAAATCGGTTTAATGGTAGCTGGATTAGCTGCTCAAAAATATGGTAAAGCATTAGATAAAGAGCAAGAAATTCTTGTGAATATCGCTGACATCGTAAGTAACCTTTACGCAATGGAATCAGCTCTTCTTCGTACAGAAAAAGCAATTAAAACAACTGGTCTTGAAAAGAATAAACAAAAAGTGTTATACACTGAAGTATTCTGCCAAGAAGCATTCAACGAAATCGAAGCAGATGCGAAAGAAACACTTATCGCAGTTGAAAATGGCGACATGCTGCGCATGATGTTATCATCATTACGCAAATTAACTCGCCACACACCACTTAACGTAATTCCGAAAAAACGTGAAATCGCTGCGAAAATTTTAGAAGATGAGCGTTACACAGTTTAATAGATGATGGGGAACCAGTGGCCTGTTGGCTGCTGGTTTTTTATTTTTATTGATGTTAAAAATAGTTTACATTATGTTAAAAATAAATTACAATTAAAATATAGAAAATAATGTAAAATGAGGAGAGGTTATGAAACAGAGTGGAACGTTACAAAATAATCTCGTTGTACTCCGAGCAGAAAAACGCTGGTCACAAACGGATTTAGCGAACCAAGCTGGGGTAAGTAGACAAACGATCGCTTCAATTGAAGCGAATCGTTACAATCCATCTTTAATTTTAGCTTTTGAAATTGCACGTATTTTAGGTAAGGAGTTTCATGAAGTTTTTCAATATAAGATAGAGGGGGAAACGGAATGAGTATTGTAGTAGGGATAATAATCTCAGTAGCAGGACTAATAGGTGTTTTATATTCAACACGTTTTCAGAAGAATGAGGGGGAAGACGAAAGGGGCGAGCATATTACGGGGAATGCAGCTAAAATTTCGTTATTTGTATTTTTATTTCTATATTTAGTTATCTTTTTAATTGGGAATCTATATTCATTGACAGGCGAACAATATAAATTAGCGAATTCATTTTTATTAGCAGGGGTACTTTGTTCTTATGCTTTAACTATCGTAGTTTTGAAAAGAGAATATTAAATGAAAAAGGGCTGTTTTACATATGTATTTGTAAACGGCTTTTTTTAATGGAGGTAAAGGAGATGAAGTTAATAAGAGTAGGAACAGTTCACCAAATCGCATTTTTACCGCGTCTATTTCCGATTAACTGTTACTTTGTTGAAGAAGAAACAGGATTAACTCTAATTGATGCTGCTTTACCATTTTGTGCAAAGAAGATTTTAGAAGCGGCTCGAAAAATAGGAAAACCGATTACGAATATCGTTATTACACATGCGCATGATGACCATATAGGGGCGCTCGATGCTATAAAACAAGAATTGCCGAATGTTCCGGTCTATATTTCTAAAAGAGATGCAAGTTTACTTGAAGGGGATTTGTCACTGCAAATAGGGGAACCAGACACGCAGGTAAAAGTAAGTGTGTCAAAAAGGATAAAGACGATTCCAGATATTCTTCTTCAAGAGGGAGATCAAATAGGTTCCCTTGTAGCGATTGCAGCTCCAGGTCATACACCGGGATCAATGGCGTTTTTAGACACGAGAAATGATGCACTCATTGTTGGAGATGCATTTCAAACGAGAGGTGGAGTGGCGGTAGCGGGGCAATTAAATTGGCTTTTTCCATTTCCTATGTTTGGTACGTGGGATGCAGAAGTTTCATTAACGAGTGCTCAGAAATTGCTGGAGTATAAGCCGTCTATATTAGCGACAGGGCATGGGAAGATGATTAAAGATCCGTTAGTGCAAATGCAACGGGCGATTGAAGAAGCGGAAAGGAATTTAACAAGAAAGAGCCTCAAATAATTTTGAGGCTCTTTTTGCTAGATGATATTATTTTGCTGGTTTTAAAAATGTGTATATGGCTAAGGAAAAACAAAGGAAAATAAATGCGATAGGATCTTGATATGGATTAGGTTCAGAGCCCTTCTGGATTTCTGTAAGGAAGTCATGTGTTTTCATGTTTATTTCTCCTTTCATTAATAATTTATTATTTGGTGTAAAAGAAGACGAGAGATGATGAATAAGAAAAATGGTGGAATTGCAAAGAATGAGAAGTATTTTAAAGGGATTTTCATGTTAATTATTTTATAGTATATGTCTATATTTTAATGTGAAAATAAAAGTTAAAAATATGTAATTTTGCATATTCGAACACGCGTGTAAAAAAATGAAAACTAGGCTTTGTATACTGCGACTTTTTTTATGCATACAATCCAAAAAACCCCAAATACTAATGACGAATGAAAAAAGAAAGGCGGGTATGTTCTATGCAAAATTTAACAGAGCTTGAAGTAGAAAATTTACGTCATTTAATTGGTGGTCATGCGACGATTATTAACAAATTGGACCAGTATGCACAGGCTTGTACAGATCCAGAGTTGAAACAAATGCTACAAAAGGATGCGCAAGATGCACGAAATACGAAACAGCAGTTAATGACTTTTTTAGGATAGGAGGAAGAGAGAAATGAATGAAAAAGATATGGTAAATGATTATTTAGCAGGGTTAAATTCAAGTTTAACAAGTTATGCAAATTATATTTCTCAATCTGATAATGAACAGTTACATCAAACGTTAATTCAAATTCGTAATCAAGATGAATCTCGTCAACGTAATATGTATGAATACGCAAAGCAAAAAAGTTATTATAAGCCGGCAGCGCCTGCTAATCCAATGATTGTACAGCAATTAAAAAGTCAATTAAGTGCGGAATAGTGTGATGGATAAAGTGAAACTTTAATCAGTGTGGGGGTTCATCTCCCACTGATTATTAGCCCACACCAATCGGGCGTTTACGGGCAGCCCGACTCCCACCTAACTTCTTTGCTCCAGCCGAATTTTGAGGCGGGAGTTTTACTGCCCGCAAATAGCGGGATGAAACGAGCGAATGGATTCGCTCGTTTTTTTGTTTGGTATATGTCAATAAATACATAATAAATATTTTTCCAGTTGTAACAAATATGACAAAAATTAAATATAACAATTCACAAAAAGGACAAAAACTTTGCTCAACATTTCACAAAGTATCCATGGTTTCTATTGTGAGAACCTCTATAATTAGGAGTGTAAAGAACCAAAGAAATAGACTACATAATCAATTGGGAGAGATTGCTATGAATAGAAACACAAGAAAAATTGCAATTATCGGTACTGGATTAGTTGGATCAAGCTGTGCGTATTCCATTGTAAACCAAGGGATTTGCGAAGAGCTATTGTTAATTGATATAAATCATGAACGTGCAGTTGGAGAAGCGATGGATTTATCGCACTGCATTAACTTTACAAATACAAGAACAAAAGTATATGCAGGAAGTTATGAAGACTGCAAAGATATGGACATTGTTATTATTACAGCAGGACCAGCGCCGAAGCCTGGACAAAGTCGTTTAGACACTTTAGGAGCAAGCGCTAAGATTATGGAAAGCATTGTTGGCGGCGTAATGGAAAGTGGATTTGATGGCATTTTCTTACTCGCATCGAACCCAGTTGACATTATTACATATCAAGTGTGGAAGCTATCTGGATTACCTAGAAATCGTGTGATTGGTACAGGTACATCACTAGATTCTTCTCGCTTAAGAACAATTTTATCTGAAATGTTACATGTAGACCCTCGTAGTATTCATGGGTATTCATTAGGAGAACATGGTGATTCTCAAATGGTTGCTTGGTCTCATGTAACTGTTGGTGGAAAATCAATTTTGCAAATTTTAGAGGAACAAAAAGAACGCTTAGGTGAAATAGATTTAGATGAAATTGTTGAGAAGACTGCGAAAGCTGGATGGGAAATTTATAAGCGCAAAGGAACTACTTATTACGGAATCGGAAATTCTCTAGCTTATATTGCTCGCTCAATTTTCAATGATGATCACCGTGTTATCGCTGTTTCAGCTATTTTAGATGGTGAATATGGCGAATACGATATTTGTACAGGAGTACCAGCAATTATTACTAGAGACGGTATAAGAGAAGTGGTAGAACTGAACTTATTAGAAGATGAAGAAAGCCGCTTTGCAAAATCAAACGATGTTTTACGCGATTATATGAAAACAATTGGTTACTAAATTATAGGAGAAGGTGAAACAAATGAAAGAATATATAATGTCTCGTGTGTTTAAAGCTTCTGCCGGAATCGCACAGGGTATTTTCGTATCCCTTGGAATTGGTTTACTGATCGAAAATATAGGAAGAATTGTTGATATCCCATTACTTATTACAATCGGAGTTGTTGCAAAATCACTTATGGCACCAGCAATTGGAGCCGGGATTGCCTTTATGCTCGGTGCAAACGGACTCGTAATTTTCTCAGCGATGGTAGCTGGAGCAATTGGAGCTGGTTCCATTTCAATTACTGAAGCTGGTCTCATCATTAAAACAGGTGAACCAATCGGTGCATTATTAACAGCGACTTTAGCAGTTTATATTGGTAAACGATTAAGTGGAAAAACTGCTTTAGATATGATGCTCGTTCCATTTGCAGCAATATTAGGTTCTGGTTTAGTCGGTATTTGGTTAGCTCAAAATATTAGCCCAGTTTTAAATACAGTTGGAGCATTCATTAAAGATAGTTCAGCTGGTAGCCCGTTTATCGCTTCTATCGTGATTGCTGTAGTTTGGGGATTGTTACTTATCTCTCCAGCTTCATCAGCTGCGTTAGCGATAGCGCTTAGCTTAGACGGTGTTGCAGGTGGTGCAGCACTTGCAGGATGTGTTGCTCAATTTATCGGATTCTCTGTTATTTCAGCGAAAGAGAATAATTTAGGTGGCATATTAGCTCAGGCACTTTGTACTCCAAAAGTACAGTTGCCGAACATTACTAAAAATCCAATGATTCTCATCCCAACTGTCGTCGCCAGTGCTATAGTGGGCCCAGTATCAGCATTAATTTTCCAACTGGAAGCAGGAAAAGAAATTGCAGGTCTTGGATTAAGCTCTCTTATCGCACCAATTAATTTAATTTCCAGCCAAGGGTGGGAAGTTGTCCCAGCGATGGTAATCACTTATATCATCATTCCAGTAGCTGTTTCTTATATACTGTACATTGCTCTTAAAAAAGCAGGTCGTATTCATTCTGGTGACATGACTGTACCACAATCTTAATTTGAAAATCTCCTTAATATAGAGAAAAGCAGACTGAAGCCACAGTCTGCTTTTTACATTTTTTGATTTTGTTTTACTGGAACACGTACGGTTTCTTTTGCTAATAACAACTGAACGCCGAAGTAAAGTACGCTTGCAAGCGTCATTCCAGAAATGGCGTCTACAAATGCATGCTGCTTCGTAAATAATGTTGATAAAATAATAAGCGTACCGAAGAAAGTAAGGATGTAATATTCCAAAGTATGCTGTTCTCTACGCTTAAAGGCAGCTAACATAATTACAAATGTCGTAAGGACATGAATGCTTGGGAAACAGTTTACTGGTTGATCAATACTATAAATATAGCGGACTAGTTCGGAAAATACATCTGTTCCAACGACGGTTGGGCGTGGTACAGTTGTCTGCCAAAAAAAGTAAATCGAAAAACAAGCAAGTTTTCCAAGAATTACACTACTTAAAGTGACATAATATTGCTTTCGATCAGCAAAACAGTAATAAATAAGTGCACCGTATAAGTATGGAAACCAAAGTAAGTAAGGAATAATAAATGCTTTCACAAATGGAATCCAATCATCTACTACAGTTGTGACATCTACTGCGTGAACAGTAGATTTATTTAATACGTCGTAAAGGGGACTTACGAGTACGAGTAGAAGTATATAACTTAACGGAAGAAGAGATGAAAGTTTAAATTTCTTCATGATAATCTCCTATGTTTTAGTAATGTAAATAAATTCAATTGATTATAATATAGAAAATCCAATTGGGCTATCGATTTTACTTACATTTTCTTGAATTCACCTTACATTTTTGTCACTTGACTTAAAAGAGGGGGAGGGTGCTATATGAAGCGTTCACTGTATTTCTTAGTTTTTATATTGTTATGCCTAGTGAGTACTGGGTGTGCAAAGGATAAAGAAGGAGAGAAATTAGAATACAACGGGAGAGCGCTCGTAATTGGAGTTGTTGGTGAAAAGCCGAAAGATACATTTAGAAATATAAAGTTTGAAAACGTGAAGTTAGAAGAGATGCAGGAGAAATCAGCAAAAGTTGATGGTTTTCTCGTCATGAAAGAATATTTTCAAGAAGCATCAAAGGAACAGTATACGGACTTATTTTTATCGTTAAAGAAGCCGGTGTTTTTTATTGGTTTACAAGATAGACCGTATTTGATTTTTACTGAAAAAGATTTAGATTTTGACAATGCTCCAAGGGATAGGGCAATGATGTATACGCAAGGTTTTGTGAATATAGGAAGACCCGAAGGACAATATTGGGGTATAGGATTATATAATGATACGGTTTCCAATCAAAATATTCATAATATGTATATAGTAGTATTTCAAACCATTTCGGACTATTTAAGTCGATGATGAAGGAGCCTGTAAAAGGGCTTCTTATTTTTAAAATAAAGTGAAACTTTAATCAGTGGGGGTTTTGTCCATCCCCCACTGATTATTAGCCTTCACCAATCGGGCTTTTACGGGCAGTTATCTCCCACCTAACTTCCTCGCATTCGCCGAATTTCGAGGTGGGAGTCTTACTGCCCGTTAATGCGGGGTAAACGTTTGTTTAAGATATATGTTCGGTATAGAAAATCATGTTTTCCAACGGTGATATAGAAAAACATGAGATTAATCAAACGTTTGTTTAAGAGGTATGTTCGGTATGGGAAAAGTCATATTTTTCAACGGTGGATGTAGAAAAATATGAAATTAATCAAACGTTTGTTTAAGGTATATGTTCGGTATGAAAGAATCTACGTATTCCAAAGGCTGATGTAGAAAAATATGAAATTAATCAAACGTTTGTTTAAGATATATGTTCGGCATGGAATGAGAAAAAAGTTTTAAAAAAATTATATATTTATTTTTTCTTAATAAATGGCGGAAAAATAAGAAAAATTAGCAGGATTATTAAAAATTATCACGAAATAAGTAAAAGTTTAGCGAATAATCGTTTGAAATAATAAAATGTTTTCTATATGATAAAGGTAAAGGTTAGTAAAAAAGTAGGTGAATTTATGACAGTAACATTTTATTCATATCCAAAGTGTGGCACATGTCAAAAAGCAAAGAAATGGTTTGAGGCAAACGATGTAGCATATGAGATGATTCATATTGTTGAAAATCCACCGTCAAAAGAAGATTTACGTAATTTACATGAGAAAAGTGAATTACCATTAAAAAAATTCTTTAATACAAGTGGAATGCGTTACCGCGAACTTGGTTTAAAAGATAAGTTAAAGGATGCAAGCGAAGACGAAATGTACGAGCTTTTAGCATCTGATGGCATGTTAATTAAACGTCCAATTGTAACAGATGGAACGAGTGTAACACTTGGTTTTAACGAAGAGCAGTTTGAAAGTGCGTGGAAAAAATACCAATAAGGTATTTTTACATAATTAATACATTCACTGGAGGTACAGTCATGAGCATTCCAAATAATTTACGTTACTCTGAAGAACACGAATGGGTAAAAACAGAAGGTAATGCGGTTGTTATCGGTATTACTCATTTTGCACAAGGTGAGTTAGGCGATATCGTATTCGTTGAACTTCCTGAAGTAGGTGCAACAATCCAAGCTGACGAGCCATTCGGAAGCGTAGAATCTGTTAAAACAGTTTCTGAATTATACGCACCTGTAAGTGGTAAAGTTGTAGCAGTAAACGAAGAATTAAGTGACCAACCAGAACTAGTTAACGAATCTCCATACGAGGGTGCATGGATGGTTAAAGTTGAACTTTCTGATGCAAGCCAAGTTGAGAAGTTATTAACTGCAGAAAAATATGCAGAAATGACAAACCAAGACTAATTATAGTCGAAGAAAAAGGACAGCCTTTGTGCTGTCCTTTTTTATGTTGTGTACATAATGAATTTAAAAACATATATATTAATTATTATATAGGAGAACGTTTTTCGTTGAGGATTTATGCCGATTTAGCCACCTCCTAGCCCTTCATGTCTAAGAACCTTCCGTACGAGAAGACAAAAGGCCTCTTCTGTACGAAAGAACCTTAGCCAACAGGGCTAAACAGTCGGTTCCGCTTTTCGTTATGATCCAGCTCCAGCGGCTAGATTGTTCGGTGGCTTCGCGTCTTCCTGCGAGGCAAAAAGCGCCTCTACGTCAGAAGCTCCATCCCCCTCACAATCTGAGCGAGCCGCTTGCGCTTTTCATTGTCCACCTCCAGCGGCTAGAACAGTCGGTCATTTCACTCCTTCACTTGAGGCAAAGAGCGCCTCTAGTTCAGGAGTTCCAATGCCCTCTTGTTCTGAACGAGCCGCTTCTGCTTTTCTTTTGCAAAAATAAACAGGAAACAACATGAAAATAACGAATATACTATATACTAAGTTAAAGGTTGTATAGTATATGGTGATCGGGTGATGACATATGATTTATGTGGAAAAAGTCATTATTGTAGAAGGTAAATCGGATAGAAGAAAGATTGAATCTATTATTCGTGAACCAGTGGAAATTGTTTGTACAAATGGTACAATTGGTTTGTCGAAAATGGATGAGCTCATTGATCAACTTTTTGATAAGGACGTATATGTGCTAGTGGATGCTGATGATGCAGGAGAAAAGTTAAGGAAACAATTCCGAAAAGAATTTCCGCAAGCAGAGCATATTTATATTGATCGCTCGTATCGCGAGGTGGCGACTGCACCTTCTTCACATTTAGCAAATGTATTATGGGGAGCTGACATTGACGTTTATACAGAATATTTACGGTAAGGAATGATAGAAGTGATTGATTGGACAGGTGCCGAAGCTACAGACCTAATAGGAAATGAAGAAAAAACAGTGTTATATGTGTATACACCAATGTGTGGAACATGCCAGTTAGCAAAGAAGATGTTAACGGTCGTCGAGATGACGATTGAAGATTTGAAAATTGGGATGTTAGATTTAAATTATGCCCCGCATTTAGCGAAAGAGTATGGGATAGAAAGTGTACCGTGTTTACTTGTTTTTGAAAATGGGACACTGATGAAGAAAATATATGCATTTCATTCGGTTGAATATTTATATACGGAATTAAAGTAGGCGGCAAAGTTTTTGCCGCCTCGACATATTTCTTGGGAAATATGTCGACATGCGTGATAGATACAGTATTTGTCGAGCGAAAGTAACAGGATTGCTCTTTAATAAGAGGGAATGGTATGTAATAGAAAGTGATATGAGGGATGTGGTTTAGGATGAAATTATATTCTTTGCTTCAATCATTTGTAAATTACGCTAATGGTCAATATCATTTAGAACCGCTTTTAAGGCAAGGAGAAAGAACTGTTAATTTTCGTTTTGGAGATGAATGCTGTTCGTTACAAATTTCAAGAGATTATATAGAACTTTTGAAAGAGGCGAGAGGAACGGAACAAATCGTTTGTTTAGAGGAAGAGGATGTACAAAAATTAGTGACTGGAAATATGAGGTTGCAAACGTTAATGAGTGATGGACGGGTACAATATTCTGGAACGTATCGAACGATGTTATTAGTTGAATCGATGTTTCATATATGTAAACCGATGTCAGTCGGGGCTTAAAATTCTGAAGTTTCTTTTTTTGCGGAAATTTCTGTTGACACGGCGTGTGGATATTGATACAATTCAATTCATAAAATATAGACAATTTCATAAATTTTAAATCAGACGAAAATTTAATCTGATTTCTCTTATTAAGAGAGGTGGAGGGACTGTGCCCTGTGAAGCCCGGCAACCGTCAACTTATGTTGAAATGGTGCCAATTCCTGCAAAGCAAATGCTTTGAGAGATGAGAGAGAGGGATAATGTTGTTATATACGCATATAAACCTTTCTGCTTCTCTAGAAGCGGAAAGGTTTTTTGTTGTTTGAATGCGGAGGATATTCAAATAATAAGAGGAGCTATAACGATGGACTACACGTATCAAAAATAAAAAAATGCGGAGTCTGTCCAAGCAAAAGAGGGGTGAGCATCATGATCTTATTAGAAAATGTAAAGAAAATATATAAGGCAAAAAGCGGTGATGTCACTGCTGTAGATAACGCCAACTTACAAATAGAGAAAGGCGAAATATTTGGTGTTATCGGATATAGTGGTGCTGGGAAAAGTTCGTTAATCAGATTATTTAATCAGTTAGAGAAACCAACTTCTGGCCAAATTACAATTGCGAATCGTGTGATTTCAGCGATTACTGGAAATGAACTTCGTAAGGCAAGACAAGAAATCGGAATGATTTTTCAGCATTTCAACTTACTTTGGTCACGAACTGTGCGTGAAAATATCGCATTCCCACTTGAAATTGCAGGTGTCGATAAGGCGGAGAGAAGAAAACGTGTCGATGAGTTAATTCATCTTGTTGGATTAGAGGGAAGAGGAGACGCGTACCCATCTCAGCTAAGTGGTGGACAAAAGCAGCGCGTCGGGATAGCAAGAGCGTTAGCAAATAATCCACAAGTACTTTTATGTGATGAAGCAACGTCAGCTCTTGATCCAGAAACAACGGATCAAATTTTAGATTTATTATTAGATATTAATAAGCGTCTCGGCTTAACCATTGTATTGATTACACATGAGATGCACGTTATTCGCAAAATTTGTAATCGTGTTGCTGTAATGGAGAGAGGGAAGATCGTAGAAACGGGTCCAGTACTTGACGTATTCCGTAATCCACAGCAAGACATTACAAAACGATTTGTACAGCAGTTAACTGATTCTGAAGATACGAATGAAACGATTGAAAGTTTAATAGAAAAGTATCCAGATGGAAAAGTAATTCGTTTGCAGTTTGTCGGTGAAGCGGTAGAAAGGCCGGTACTTCAAAGGTTAATGCAGCGTGGTGATATAGAAGTTAGCATTTTGCAAGGAAATATCGCACAAACGAATAACGGCTCTTACGGAAGTTTAGTCGTTCATTTAAATGGTGAAGAAACAGCGATCCAGCAAGCAATAGAAGGAATTCATCAAGATCAAGTAGAGCTGGAGGTGATTGCACATGGATAAGTTAATCGCAAATGTTGATTGGAATCAAATGTTAGAAGCAACTGGTGAAACGTTATATATGACGGCAATCGCAGCGCTTGCCACATTTGTTTTAGGACTTATTTTAGGACTATTACTCTTTATGACAGCGAAAGATAATTTATGGGAAAATAAAGCGATTAATACGGTGATTGGAGCGTTCGTAAACATTTTCCGTTCTATACCGTTCATCATTTTAATTATTTTATTAATCCCATTCACAAAGATTCTTCTTGGAACAATTCTCGGAGCGAGTGCAGCGCTGCCAGCTTTAATTATTGGAGCGGCACCATTTTACGCGAGAATGGTTGAAATCGCACTTCGTGAAATTGATAAAGGTGTAATTGAAGCTTCAAAAGCAATGGGAGCAAAAACAAGCACAATCATTTTGAAAGTATTAATTCCAGAAGCGTTACCGGCATTAGTATCTGGTATTACGGTAACGACAATTGCTTTAGTAGGCTATACGGCAATGGCAGGTGTTGTTGGTGCTGGTGGCCTTGGAACACTTGCTTATTTAGAAGGGTTCCAGCGAGGAAATAACGATGTAACAATCGTTGCGACAATTTGTGTATTACTAGTTGTATTTCTCATTCAGTGGATTGGTGATAGTTTAACGACTCGAATAGATAAAAGATAATGAAAAACAGGAGGGTATTTCAAATGAAAAAATTATTACTTACAGCACTTATTACAACTTCAATTTTTGGTCTAGCTGCTTGTGGTGGGAAAGATAAAGATGAAAAGAAACTAGTTGTTGGTGCTTCTAACGTACCTCATGCGGTTATTTTAGAAAAGGCAAAGCCATTACTTGAGAAAAAAGGAATTGAGTTAGAAATTAAAAAATTCCAGGACTACGTGTTACCGAATAAAGCGTTAGCGGATAAAGAATTAGATGCAAACTACTTCCAGCACATTCCGTATTTGGAAAAAGAAATTAAAGATAAAAAATATGATTTTGAAATAGCGGGGAAAATTCATTTAGAACCAATTGGCGTGTACTCTCAAAAATATAAAAGCTTAAAAGAACTTCCAGACGGGGCGACAATTATTATGAGTAATTCTGTTGCTGATCATGGACGTGGTTTAGCAATTTTACAAAAAGAAGGCGTTTTAAAAATTAAAGACGGAGTAGATCCAGTTAAAGCGACTCCGAAAGATATTGCAGATAATCCGAAAAATTTAAAGTTCAAAACGGATATTGAGCCGGGTTTATTACCACAAGTGTATAACAATAAAGAAGGCGATGCAGTTCTAATTAATTCTAACTATGCAATTGATGCGAAATTAAACCCAGAAAAGGATGCAATTGCAATTGAAGGTAGTGATTCTCCATATGCTAACATCGTAGCAGTTCGTAAAGGCGATAAAGATAAAAAAGAGATTAAAGCTCTTGTAGAAGTGCTGCATTCTAAAGAAATTGAAGATTTTATTAATAAAGAATATAAAGGGGCAGTTGTTCCTGTAAAAGAATAATCGTTTGAAGAAGGGCTGGTGTATGCCGGCTCTTTTTTCTAACTACATAACTATAGGGGAGAAGGGGACATCATATGAAAAAGATTATACTGTCAGTTGTTACAGCACTGTCTGTATTTACATTAGCCGCCTGCGGGGGGAAAGAGGAGAATAAGCTTGTTGTTGGTGCTTCTAACGTGCCGCACGCTGTTATTTTAGAGAAAGCACAACCGATATTAGAGAAAAAAGGTATTAAATTAGAGATTAAAAAATTCCAGGACTATGTGTTACCGAATAAAGCGTTAGCGGATAAAGAAATCGATGCAAATTATTTTCAACATATCCCTTATTTAGATAAAGAAATTCAAGAAAAAGGATATAAAATTGTAAACGCAGGAAAAATTCATTTAGAGCCAATGGGCATTTATTCTAAGAAATGTAAAAGCTTGAAAGATCTTCCAGATGGAGGAACGGTTATTATGAGTAATAACGTAGCTGAGCGTGGCCGTATGTTAGCGTTGTTGCAAAAAGGCGGCGTTATTAAATTAAAAGACGGTGTAGATGTTGTTAAAGCGACAGTAAAAGATGTTGTAGAAAACCCGAAAAATTTAAAGTTTAAAACAGATGTAGAACCTGGACTTTCACCGAAGCTGTACGAAAACAATGAAGGTGATGCTTTATTTATTAATTCAAACTACGCAATTGATGCGAAATTAAATCCAACAAAGGATGCAATCGCAATTGAAGGATCAGACTCTCCTTACGCAAATATTATCGCAGTTCGTAAAGGTGACGAGAAGAAAAAAGAAATTAAAGAGCTAGTAGAAGTGCTACATTCAAAAGAAATTCAAGATTTTATTAACAAAGAATATAAAGGTGCTGTACTTCCTGTGAACGAATAGGTGCTGGAAAGGGCTGGGAATAACCCAGTCCTTTTTTCTTTATATATATAAGAAGAAAGGTGTATCATAAGAGGATGTAAAGGAAATACTTATATACATTTGTGAAAAAATTGTTACATTTTCTTAGTGTTTGCGATATCATTTTATTTGCTATAAGATTAGAATGAGAATAAAATGAGAATATGAACGTTTTAGGAATTTTTAAAATGTATATAGAGGATTAATGGAGGTATTGAGATGGCTGGTTCTACATTAACGGTTAAAGACTTACACGTATCAATCGACGGTAAAGAAATTTTAAAAGGTGTAAACCTTGAAGTAAAAGGTGGAGAAATCCACGCAATTATGGGACCTAACGGAACAGGTAAATCAACTTTATCTTCTGCGATTATGGGTCACCCAAAGTATGAAGTAACAGAAGGTAGCATCATCATCGACGGTGAAGATGTATTAGAAATGGAAGTAGACGAGCGCGCACTAGCAGGTCTATTCTTAGCAATGCAATATCCAAGTGAAATTAGCGGAGTAACAAACGCTGACTTCTTACGTTCTGCAATTAATGCACGTCGTGAAGAAGGCGAAGAAATTTCTCTTATGAAATTTATCCGTACATTAGATAAAAACATGGAATTCCTAGAAATGGATCCAGAAATGGCACAACGTTACTTAAACGAAGGTTTCTCTGGCGGTGAGAAAAAACGTAATGAGATTCTTCAATTAATGATGATCGAGCCAAAAATTGCAATCTTAGATGAAATCGACTCAGGTCTTGATATCGATGCATTAAAAGTTGTATCTAAAGGTATTAACCAAATGCGCGGCGAAGAGTTCGGTTGCCTAATGATTACGCATTACCAACGTTTATTAAACTACATCACTCCAGACTTCGTTCACGTTATGATGAACGGTCGTATCGTTAAATCTGGTGGCCCTGAGCTTGCACAACGTCTAGAAGCTGAAGGTTACGACTGGATTAAAAAAGAATTAGGTATTGAAGACGAAACAGCAGAGCAAGAAGCGTAAGAGAGGAGCATAAACATGACAATCGGTACATTACCTTTCGATCAAGAAACAATCCGTCAGCGCGCAAGCGAAGTAAACGAAGCTGCTTGGTTGACTGAGTTCCGCTTACAAGCTCTTGCACAAGCAATTGAACTTCCAATGCCAACGCCTGATAAAACGAAAATTGAAAAATGGGACTTTATCGGAAAAGGCGACGCTGCTAAGCAAGAGCCTGTAAGTTCTTTAACAGAGCTTCCAGAAGCAGTGAAAAACTTAATCGATGAAAATAACAGCGTATTAGTACAACGTGCTGGTACAACTGCGTTCGTTTCTTTAGCAGACGAAGCGAAAGAAAAAGGTGTTATTTTTACAGACATCGTAACAGCTGCAACAGAGCATGCTGAACTAGTACAAAAGTACTTAATGAAAGACGGCGTGAAAGTAGACGAGCATCGTCTAACTGCACTTCATGCTGCATTAATCAACGGCGGTGCATTCGTATATGTTCCGAAAAACGTTGTTCTTGAAACTCCACTTCAAGCTGTATTCTTAGTAGACGGCGAAGAAGCTAACGTATATAACCACGTATTATTCGTAGCTGATGCGAACAGTACTGCAACATATGTAGAAAACTACGTTGCAAATGAAAATGCTAAAGGTATTGCAAATATCGTAGCAGAAGTAATCGTGGAACAAGGCGCACAAGTGAAATTCGGTGCGGTTGATCTATTAGCAAAAGACGTAACAACTTACGTTAACCGCCGTGGTATTGTTGGACGCGACGGCCGTATTGATTGGGCTCTAGGCCTTATGAATGACGGAAATACAATCTCAGAGAACGTTACGAACTTAATGGGCGACGGATCATATGCTGATACAAAAACAGTAACAATTGGCCGTGGTAACCAAACACAAAACTTTACAACTAAAGTTGTTCACTTCGGTAAACACTCTGAAGGTTGGATTTTAAAACACGGAGTACAAAAAGATAGTGCAACATCTATCTTTAATGGAATTGGTAAGATTGAACATGGTGCATCTAAATCAAATGCACAACAATCTTCTCGCGTTCTTATGTTAGACGAGAAAGCTCGCGGTGATGCAAACCCAATTCTTTTAATCGATGAAGATGATGTAATGGCAGGTCACGCAGCTTCAGTAGGCCGCGTAGATCCATACCAATTATACTACTTGATGAGCCGTGGGATTCCAAAACGCGAAGCAGAACGTTTAGTCATCCATGGATTCTTAGCACCTGTAGTAAATGAGCTTCCAATTGAAGGAGTAAAAGCACAGCTTGTTGAGGTAATTGAAAGGAAAGTTCGCTAATGAATATTCATGAAATACGCAAACAGTTTCCAATTCTTGATCAAAAAGTTAACGGCAAACAACTTGTTTATTTCGATAGTGCAGCAACTTCTCAAAAACCAATTCAAGTCATTGAAACGTTAGAACGTTATTATAAAGAATATAATTCTAACGTGCATCGCGGTGTTCATACGCTCGGTACGAAAGCTACCGACGCGTATGAAGGTGCACGTGAGAAAGTTCGCAAGTTTATTAATGCGAAATCAATGGAAGAGATTATTTTCACGCGCGGAACGACAACTGCATTAAATACAGTAGCAGCTAGCTATGGTCTTGATAATGTAAAAGAAGGCGATGAAATCGTCATCTCTTACATGGAGCACCATAGTAACATCATTCCGTGGCAACAAGTTGCGAAGAAAACTGGCGCAACTTTAAAATACCTTCCGCTTCAACTAGACGGTACAATTTCTTTAGAAGATGTTCGTCAAACAGTTACACCGAATACAAAAATCGTTTCTATTATGCACGTTTCTAACGTACTTGGAACGATTAACCCTGTAAAAGAAATCGGAGCAATCGCACACGAAAACGGTGCAATCATGATCGTTGATGGAGCACAAAGTGCACCTCATATGAAAGTGGATGTACAAGATTTAAACTGTGATTTCTACGCATTATCTGCTCATAAGATGTGCGGGCCAACAGGTGTCGGCGTATTATATGGTAAGAAAGAATTGCTAAACAATATGGAACCAATTGAATTTGGTGGTGAAATGATTGATTTCGTAGACTTACAAGAGTCTACTTGGAAAGAGCTTCCGTGGAAGTTCGAAGCAGGTACACCGATTATCGGTAATGCAATCGGACTTGGTGCGGCAATTGATTTCCTAGAAGAAATCGGTCTTCATAATATTGAAAAGCATGAACATGAATTAGCGCAATACGCTTTAGAGAGACTATCAGAAGTAGATGGCGTTACAATTTATGGTCCAAAGCATCGCGCTGGTCTAGTTACATTTAATATTGATGACGTACATCCTCACGATGTAGCAACTGTATTAGATGTAGAAGGCATTGCGGTTCGCGCAGGACATCACTGTGCACAACCGCTTATGAAGTGGCTGAAAGCTTCTTCTACAGCACGTGCGAGCTTCTATTTATATAATACAAAAGAAGAAATTGATACATTTGTTGAATCGCTAATCAAGACAAAGGAGTATTTCACAAATGTCATTTAATAATTTAGATACGTTATATCGTCAAGTTATTATGGATCATTACAAAAATCCTCGTAACCATGGCGTGTTAGAAGATAGTGTTACCGTTAACTTGAACAATCCAACTTGCGGCGATCGTATTCAACTTACGATGAAAGTAGAAGAGGGTATTGTACAAGAAGCGAAGTTTGAAGGCGAAGGATGTTCAATTTCAATGTCTTCAGCTTCAATGATGACACAAGCAGTAAAAGGAAAGAAAATTGAAGAGGCTCTTAAGCTTTCTAAAATTTTCTCTGACATGATGCTAGGAAAAGAGTACGATGACAGCATTGATTTAGGAGATATTGAAGCATTACAAGGCGTATGCAAGTTCCCGGCACGTATTAAATGTGCAACATTAGCGTGGAAAGCGTTAGAAAAGGGCTTAAACGAAGATAAGTAATGTTAAAGGTTCCTAAAAACGAGGTTATATAAGGAGGGACACACCAACATGGCGAAGCAACTGCCAGATATCGGCGATTATAAATATGGTTTCAAGGATAAAGACGTTTCGATTTTCCGTGCTGGACGCGGTTTAACAAAAGAGATCGTTGAAGAGATTTCACGTATGAAAGAAGAACCACAGTGGATGTTAGACTTCCGTTTAAAATCACTGGATAAGTTCTATGAAATGCCAATGCCACAATGGGGCGGCGACTTAAACGACTTAGATTTCGATGAAATTACGTACTACGTAAAACCATCTGAGAAATCTGAGAAGTCTTGGGATGAAGTACCTGAGGAAATTAAAGCGACATTTGATAAATTAGGTATTCCTGAAGCTGAGCAAAAATATTTAGCTGGTGTATCTGCACAGTACGAATCTGAAGTTGTATACCACAACATGAAAGAAGACCTAGAAGCTCTAGGAGTCGTATTCAAAGATACAGATAGCGCATTAAAAGAGAACGAAGATATTTTCCGCGAGCATTTCGGAAAAACAATCCCACCAACAGACAACAAATTCTCTGCATTAAACTCTGCAGTTTGGTCTGGTGGATCATTCATCTACGTTCCAAAAGGTATTAAAGTTGATACACCACTTCAAGCGTATTTCCGTATTAACTCTGAAAATATGGGACAATTCGAGCGTACGCTTATCATCGTAGACGAAGGCGCACACGTACACTACGTAGAAGGTTGTACAGCACCTGTTTACACAACTAACTCACTTCATAGTGCGGTAGTAGAAATCATCATTAAGAAAGATGCATATTGCCGTTATACAACAATCCAAAACTGGGCGAACAACGTATACAACCTAGTTACAAAACGTGCGGTTTGTGAAGAAAACGCAACGATGGAATGGATTGACGGTAACATCGGATCTAAATTAACGATGAAATACCCAGCAGTTATCTTAAAAGGCGAAGGCGCTCGTGGTTTAACATTATCTATCGCGATTGCTGGTAAAGGCCAACACCAAGATGCTGGTGCGAAAATGATTCACTTAGCACCAAACACATCTTCAACAATCGTTTCTAAATCGATTGCGAAGCATGGTGGTAAAGTAACTTACCGTGGTATCGTACAATTCGGACCAAAAGCGAAAAACTCTCGTTCTAACATCGAGTGTGACACGTTAATCATGGATAACCAATCTACATCTGATACAATTCCTTATAACGAAATCAAAAACGATTACGTTTCACTTGAGCACGAAGCGAAAGTGTCTAAAGTATCAGAAGAACAATTATTCTACCTAATGAGCCGCGGTATTTCTGAGCAAGAAGCTACAGAAATGATCGTAATGGGCTTCATCGAGCCATTCACTCGCGAACTTCCAATGGAATACGCAGTTGAAATGAACCGCCTAATCAAGTTTGAGATGGAAGGTTCTATCGGTTAAATAGAAATGCGGAGCCGACTGTTCAGACTCGTTGGCTAAGGTTCTTTCGCACAGAAGATGCTTTTTATCTTCTGGTGCGGAAGGTTCTTAGACATGAGGGTCTAGGAGGCGAAGCTGGACATATTTAAAAGTGGAAGCGGCTCGTCCAGAATGTGAGGAAGAAGCGAAGCCACCGAATATTCTAGCCGCTGGAACTGGATAATATATGAAGGAAGTGCCCTGCATAGCAGGGCGCTTTTTTATGTTGTGTGCAATTGCCGTTGGGGGATACCCAGGTGGGTGTTCAGTTGGATATATCAGCGATTATTCAAATATATCGGCCACAACTCGGAATATATCAGCGATTATTTCAATATATCGGCGTTTCGACAAGGAATATCGATTTATCGACAAAGTAAGACAAAAGAAATTCCTCATATACCCCCTCAACATTTTATATGAAAAGAGATTGACTAGTGGTAAGACAAAGATACTGACAAATCCGCCGCATTGCTCGCTAAACCTCTCAAAAAAATCCCCCTCAAACTAATCAACAGATTAGAAAAAGTAATATAAAGTTTTCCATAATAAAAGGGCAATCTTTTGCTTTTTCTTATAATACGAGTACAATGTAGAATAGCAAGAAAAGACGAAAAGTATTTACAGGATTATTGCGTACGTGTAGCGTAAATGGCAGTAAGGAACTGAGAGGAGGTTTTTTCTCTGAATATAAATAAAGAAACGATCATCCACCTTTATCATACAAACGATATACATAGTCATTTTGAAAATTGGCCGCAAATTTCTCGGTTTGTACTAGGGGAGAAAAAGCGAAGACAGGAAGCGGGAGAGACTGTTTTAACTGTGGATATTGGCGATCATGTGGATCGTTTTCATAGTATTTCGGAAGCGACAAATGGACTTGGGAATACGAAGCTTTTAAATGAGGCGTTATATGATTATGTAACGATCGGAAATAATGAAGGAATTACATTGGCGAAAGAGCATTTGAATCGTCTATATGATGATGCTGGGTTTGAGGTGCTCGTAGCGAATTTATTTGAAAAAGAAGGTGTACGTCCAGCGTGGGCGCAGCCTTATAAATTACATACAACGACAGATGGGATTACGATTGCCTTTATTGGATTAACGGTAGCTTATCCAGAGTTTTATGAAATGCTTGATTGGCATATTGAAGATCCAATCATCCATTTAGAGTCTATTTTAGAAGAAGTTAAGGATACAGCTCATATTATGGTTGTACTTTCTCATCTTGGAAAAAGTATGGATGAGTATATGGCTGAGCATTATGATATAGATGTTATTTTAGGGGCACATACGCATCATTTATTTGAGCGTGGCGTTCTTGTGGATAATACTTTGCTTTGCTGTTGTGAAAAGTGGGGACATTACGTTGGACATGTTCAGCTTACTGTGGATAAAGAGACGAAGAGACTGGTGAAAAAAGACGGTAGAGCGATTAAGACAGAACGGTTAGGTGCTTATAGCGAGCCGTTATCCACAATTGAAATGCTAAAGGAAGAAAGTAAACAGATAATGGCTGAGCCTGTCGCTCACTTAAAAGAATCATTACCAGTTGATTGGTTTAAGGAGACGACGTTTTCTCATATGTTGGCAAGCGCACTTAAAGAGTGGTGTAATGCGGATATTGGAATGGTGAACGCTGGTGTACTTCTTGATGGATTAAATGAAGGTGTTGTGACGCGCGGAGATATTCATCGAATTTGTCCACATCCAATTAATCCATGTCTGTTAAAAGTACCAGGGAAAACGTTAAGAGAAGTTATTTTGAAAGCGCGCCGTCCGAATATGGAGAATCTTGAGGTGAAAGGATTCGGATTTCGCGGAAAAGTAATGGGGAAAATGATTTACGATGGGTTGGAAGTGATTCCAGATACGATTCCAGGGAATAAAATTTTACTAGAAGATGTATTGATTAACGGCGAATCGCTGGAATTAGACCGGATATATACGGTAGGAACGATTGATATGTTTACATTCGGATACTTATACCCAGAGCTATCCACACTTTCTGACAAACAATATTATATGCCGGAATTACTTAGAGATGTGTTAACAGACATGTTGATAACTTATACATCTTCAGTCAAACTATAGGCTAGTTAACTTGTAACACTCATTTTTCTCTTGTCATAAAGATAAGAAAGAGAGGAGTGTGAACTATGGTTAATGTAGAGCCAATTATAATTGATAACTATACGTTCATTGCTGTTAGCGTAAAACTTCCGAAGACAAATTTGCTAGCTGTAATGAGCGATAAAGGATATATTATGTGCGGTGCTCTAGATGTAGGTCTTTTAAATGAGAAGTTAGGCGATCGAGGAATTATTGCTGGCCGTGCGGTTGGTGTAAGAACGATTGAACAACTTCTTGAAGCACCGCTGGAATCAGTAACGATTGAAGCCGAAGCTTTAGGCATTCCGGCCGGCACAATCGGAAAAGATGCACTATTAAAAATGAGATAAGCATATATCGTCCCTCCTTCTTGCATAGAAATAATATAAGAAGGAGGGTTTTCTTATGAGCATATTTCGTTCGAAAAATTCGCGGTTTCGAAGGGGACCGATTTCCTTTCGGTATATACTGCTTATTTCGTTTATTATTTTTATCGTAATGGTAGTTCAAGGTTTATGGATTGTAAATAAAAGTATTCAGCCAACGTTAATTAAGTATGGGGAAACAGAGACGCATAAAATGGCAACAGCAGTTATGACGAAAGCGGTAAAAGACCGAATTAATGAAGGGTTTGATGTAGATTCATTAATGAAAGTACAAACGGATAAGAACGGGAAAGTATCTACAATTGATTTAAATACAAAACAAGTAAATGAAATATTAACATCGACTACTGCATACATAGAGAAATATTTACAGCAAGTAGAAAAAGGGGATACGAAAGCACTTGGTATTTTTGAAGAGAATGGGGTATCTATGTCAGTTCCTTTTGGGCGCATAACTGATAATGCGCTTCTTGGTAATATAGGACCAGATATTCCGATTAATTTTACGCCAATTGGTCATGTGAATACGGATATTAAACAGCTAGTTGAGCCGCAAGGGATTAATAATACGGCGATCAAAATTATTATGGAAGTGGAAGTGACGTTACAAGTTATGATTCCGTTACGCACGAAAGAAATTAAAGTGAAGCAAAACATTCCGATTGCGACGCGCATCGTTCAAGGTGAAGTGCCTACTTATTACGGAAATGGCGGAGTTGTTGTACCAGATAAAAAGAAAACGGGTAGTTAGTGAATATAAAAAATAACCGTAGCAATTCGCTACGGTTATCGTTTTGTATTTGCTCGTTCTTTTCGTTCCCAAAGGCTTAAATGCATGTATGGATCGAAAGCCCATTCGGTATAGCCATTGTCTTTATACATGCCGAAATGTAAGTGAGGCGGGAATTTTCCAGCTGTACCAGGAGGACCATAACCAGTACTACCGACAAATCCGATTACTTTTCCTGGTTCGACAATTTGTCCGAGCTGTATTTCTTTAGAGAACCCGCCTAAATGAGCGTAATAGTGGTAATTATTATGAAGGTCACGAATACCAATGCGCCATCCACCAAGACGATTCCATCCTTTTGTTTCAATAACGCCATAGCAAGTTGATCGTACTGGTACGCCATATCCAGCAAAAATATCGGTTCCTTCATGAATTCTCCTGCCGCCAAAACTTCTACCAGCACCAAAAGTACTACGATAGCTATGGTCACTGCGAATCGGGAGAGGGAAAGCATTTCCTTCTAAATTAATGCGTCCATAATGTTTATAAATTCGGGCGTATTCTGTAATCAATTCAACTGTTTTTGCACGTCTATAATATTCCCAAAGCATAATGTTAATACGGTCTTCTGACGTTCCTTGTTTCTTTAAAATAGTTGCTGCTGTATGCAGAAGATCACGGTCGTTATTTGCATTTGCAAATCCATCTTTGTCACCATCTAAACCCATTCCGCCAAATAAAGAAATTGTATGGGGGAGAGTATCAGTACTATTAACAGGTCCAGCCCATATTTCAGGTTTGAAATAAAGGGAAATGATGGCATCTGGTTTTTTCGGAATATCTTTTCTTACGCTCCGTATGTTTCTTTCGTATTGATCCATTGCAGCTAAGTAATACCACGGAATACCTGAAGATTGCTCAGTTTCTTTATATAGTGCCATGCGCTTTTCATATATGCTTTGCTGATTATCTTCACCGTAAGCGATGTTTTGGTGGAGAAGAAAGCAAATCGAAAGCAAAAGAGAAATTTTTCGAAGCATGAAATAGACTCCTTTCACAACATCACTCTTTTTAGTGTGGGATATACGGAGTATTTCATTATAGGGAACGATTGGAAAAAATCTTAGAATCTTCATTTGAGCAAATCGCTTTCATACGTTAGAATAGATATGTTACATTGAAAGAAGCGAACACGGTAAATTATTTCATATTGTGCGGAGTTGATAACCATGACAAAACAAACAGAGTATAAGCGCAAGCCCGAATGGTTGAAAATTAAGTTAAACACGAATGAAAACTATACAGGCTTAAAGAAAATGATGCGTTCTAAGAATCTTCATACAGTTTGTGAAGAGGCGAAATGTCCGAATATTCATGAATGCTGGGCTGTAAGGAAAACAGCAACATTTATGATCTTAGGTGCGGTTTGTACACGTGCTTGTCGTTTTTGTGCGGTTAAAACAGGCTTGCCAACTGAGCTTGATTTACAAGAGCCAGAACGCGTAGCAGATTCTGTAGTACAAATGGGCTTAAAGCACGTTGTTATAACAGCGGTTGCACGTGATGATTTAAAGGACGGCGGAGCAGCTGTTTTTGCTGAAACAGTACGCGCTGTACGTCGTGAAAATCCATTTACGTCAATTGAAGTATTACCATCTGATATGGGTGGGGTAGAAGAAAACTTAAAAATGTTAATGGATGCAAAACCAGATATTTTGAACCATAACATTGAAACAGTACGTCGATTATCTAACCGAGTTCGCGCTAGAGCAAAATATGACCGTTCATTAGAGTTTTTACGTCGAGCAAAAGAAATGCAGCCGGATATTCCAACTAAATCGAGCATTATGCTGGGCTTAGGTGAAACGAGAGAAGATTTAATTGAAGCAATGGATGACTTACGTGCAAACAATGTGGATATTTTAACTCTTGGACAATACCTGCAACCATCTAAGAAGCATTTACCAGTTCTTAAATATTACCCACCAGCAGAATTTGCAGAGCTAAAAGAAATTGCACTTAGCAAAGGATTTAGCCACTGTGAAGCTGGCCCACTTGTGCGTTCTTCTTATCATGCGGACGAGCAAGTACGTTCTGCGAAAGAAAAAACAGCAGAAGCGAAATAATGAAAAAAGAGAGCTAATGATTAGCTCTCTTTTTTCTTATACTCTAAAACTGTATTTTGACACGTTGATAAAATTCGTTGTAATTCTTCTGTGGATAATTCAATTGTAAATTCAGGCACACCAGGTGTGATTAAAACTTTTTTGTAAGTATAAATTGAACTGTCCACAATAATCGTTACATCTTGTGAATAACCGAAAGGAGCTACACAACCTGGCATGCAACCAGTCTCTTCTCTTAGCTCATCAGGAGAACAGAGAGATAAGCTTTCTCCTGCTATTTCTTTCATCTCTCCTCGGTTGAGTTGAGTTCCCTCTAACGTAAAGAATACGTAATACGCCCCGGATTTTGATTTTAAAAATAGGCTTTTACTTGGATTACCTTGTAAGCCGAGCCTTTCACGAACGATGCGATCGGTCTCATAGTCAAGTACTGGCTCATGCTCAAATTTTTCATAAGAAGCATTTGTTTTATGTAGTAAAGAAAGTACGTCTTCGTACATATTGAATGATACCCCTCTCTATGTTTTACTGCAGCTCTACCATATCTTCTCGCAGTGTCAACTGAATGTATTGGAAAGGGATATTACTTGGATGGCGCTTCCCATAATCGTTTTATGATAGATTGTTCATCAAGTGTAATTTCATAAATATCAGGATTCGTTAAAGTTTTCCATGTGTCAAAGCCAATAGTATGATCAAAGTGCTTTAAAATTAATGTGAGTAAGTTGCCGTGTGTAACGAGTAATGTTGTTTCATGCTCTAGTTTTAAAACTTCCTGAATAAGTGAGATGGCGCGATCCATCGCTTGTTTTGTTGACTCTCCGCCCGAAAAGGCAATATCTATATTGGTAAAAGTGTATTCTAGTTTTTGAAGCCAATCATCCATTGAAACAGTGCTTAATATGCGTTCTGCTAACCGTTCATCTTCTTGAATAGATAAATTAGCTTGGAGGGCATATGGCCGAATAGAATCGATAGCTCGGACAAATGGGCTTGAAATAATATGATCTATTTGTAGATGATTTTCCATGAGGAATGTAGTAACGGTGTTTGATTGGTCTCTTCCCATGTTTGTTAATTCGGCATTACGCTCTTGTCCAGTTGCTGAACAATGCCTGATTACAATAATTTTCTTCATATTTCATCCCCATCTTTCAAGTTGACGATATATACTTCGACAAGTGTGGAAAAAATTCCTTTTTCTTGGAAAGGTCATAGTGATCTAAGTATGTGGAAAAGTAATGTGGATAAATGAAAATTTGAGGTGCAATTATGAAAAAAATGATATGCATTGTATTCAGTATTTGTTTTCTCATACAATTGTCCACAACATATGCACAATCAAATCAAAACTTAGAATACCCGAGCAATCAAAATAAGTCGTTTGTGAATGAAGATATATTTTATGAACAGTTAGATAAGAAGGTCTATAAGGAATACAAAAATGCGGCGTATAGTGTTCGAAAGAAAATTGTATGGAAAGAAGTACAAGACGCAGAATTTACCTTCCGACAAAAAACAGCTGTCGGCTGCCGCAGTAGAGTGGTGATTCAAGATTCGTTTGTTCATCCAGATCGCCAAGTTTATTTTTTTGCTTCCTTTTCTCAAGATGAAGTAGATGAGTTTCATAAGTATATCGTTATAGATGCAGAAACAAAGAAGGAGCTTGTAAGCGGACAAAGCTATCACCATTGCGATAATCTGTATAAAAAATAACCCACCAATTGGTGGGTTATTTTTTACTCTGGTACACTCACTAATTTCTCTTTCATTTTGCGAATAAGGACGAAAGCGCCAATCGCGAAGAGAAGAGTAATTCCTTCTGCTACAAAGATGTTAATCATTTTTGTTTGGTAAAGTGCAGCGAAAAAGTCTACAAGTGCGTGGAATAGTATAGCGTATACGAGGAAAATGTATTTCTTTTGTTTTACCGCGTATACGACAAGCATTGTAAAAGCAATTTGCAGAACGAGTGCCATAATTCTTTCTAAGCTACCGAGTAAGTATAGGTAGGCAGGTTGCTCTATTAACAAGTCCTTAATATGGCTCAACTGTGGGTATTGTTCAACCATTTGAGCGAAGCTACCATTGTTAATAGATGTTGCAAAGGTAAGAGTTTGGAGCCCAGCGAATCCGCCGACTAAAATCGATTCAATACCGCCGTGTCCAATTCCGTACGCAAGACCGTCTTTATAATCTCGATATTTTTTCAGTAAGTAGTAAAAGGCAACGAAACGACCTAGTTCTTCAAAAATACCAGCAGTTAGTCCGCCGAAAATCGAAAAGATAAATGGGTTCTTTAAAAAGTCAGCTGTTGTGGGATTACCACGCATGAATAATTGGAATGGTGTTTCGAGAATTTGGGTAAACCCGATAAAGATAAGGATACCAACGCCAACTATTTTCCAATTAATATTATATTTCTTACGGAAATAAACGAGTACAATAATTGGGACCAGAACCGAAACAACGAGTTGAATTATGATACTGGCAATTACAGTATTTGAAACCATACTTTCACCGCTTTCTAATGTATGTACATATATATTATGCATGAAATGTAGGAGAATGTGGAGAGATGAATCTTTCAAAAACAAAATGAAATTTTTATTGACTCTAACGTTGCGTCATACTTTATCGTATGTATTAAGGGGGAGATACGCATGACAATGAGGGTAAAAGAAGTAGCTAATTTAGTTGGAATTAGTGTGCGCACACTGCATCATTACGATGAAATTGGGTTGTTAACCCCAGATGAGACGACAGAGTCTGGATATCGTCTGTATTCCAATGAAAATTTAGAAACGTTGCAGCAAATTTTATTTTTTAAAGAGCTTGGCTTCCCTTTAAAGAAGATTAAGGAAATTATCATGAGTCCTTCATTCGACCGTGAGGAGGCATTGCAGCTTCACAAGAAAATGCTTCTTGAAAAGCGGGCTAGATTGGATAAAGTGATAGCGACGATTAATAAAACAATTCAGCATACAAAAGGAGAGATTGAGATGACGAATAAAGAGAAATTTGAAGGATTTGATTTTAGTCATAACCCGTACGAAGAAGAAGCACGTGAACGATGGGGAGATGAGGCTGTAGATAAAGCGAATAAAACAGCGAAGGGTATGTCTACAGAGAAACAGGAGGAGTTTAATACTATTTACAGAAATCTAGCGACACTTCGAAATGGAGCACCGGATTCTAAAGAGGCACAATCCGCAATCGGGGTATGGTACGATTACTTGCAAAACTTCGGTGAATATTCATTAGAGGCCTTTAAGGGACTCGGTCAAATGTATGTTGCTGATGAGCGCTTTACGAAAAATATTGATAAGTTTGGTGAAGGTTTAGCGCAGTTTATGTGTGATGCGATGGAGGTTTATGCGGATTTACACCGCTAAGGAAATGTCACTTATTAAAAAAGCCGATTTCCATCTCAAGGAATCGACTTTTTTAGTTATTCTTAATGAACTAACGCATGCGTTAGTTGCATAAGTAAGAGGTTTGAAAAAATAGCCTGTATATATTTGACCGATGAATAACGTACCTATTTTCTTGTGTTTGTTCATGTTATATACAGAAAATTCGAAAAAACATAATCGAAAACGTAACATATTATTTATCTGTTTGTTTTTGCTTCTTTTTCAAATACTCCGCACGCAATTTTTCAAGTTGCTGCTTTTTATCAAATTTGGCTGGCGTCTGTTTTTCATGAAACTTTGTCACAGCTGCCTGACCTTTGTAATCCAATTGATATTTTCCCACTTTGTTCACCTACTTTTCTTGTCTTTAAAGAGAATCTATTCAACAAATATACTATACCTTATTTTACTGAAGTAAACCTTATTATTTTATTAGTTGCAAAGTCTTTTTCCTACTTGTTTAAAAAAATCTACATCCCCAATATTTTTCTCCAAAAAATCACCCCTTGTTATGAAGTTTCCTACTTAAACTAACCTGCCCCGTTAGTTTAAGTAGGAAACTTCACAATCTCAATAGAGTAAAGCCTATTGGTACATAATCAAATCACCTTTAAATTAGACTTCATAATGTCTCATAAGACTTGTATCAAAATGCTTATCGTTGTAAATGCGCATTTTCCTGACTCTATCCCATACCCATCAACCTAAGATTTTGAAGTATCCCCAAAACGGAAATTTCATCCTTTCATAGTTGTCCGTGGGAATTTAGTTCATTTTTTTCATTTTGAGGAAGAATGTATTTCTTAACTTGATAGCAATGTGGCGGGACCCCAAATAGTAAAAAGGTGGAGGTTTTCTCCACCTTTTTATTTTTTAATCATATTATTTAAAGTTTGATCTCCCGTATTGTTCAAATGAGGATTATCGCTCATTTCACGTTTTAACATATCAAGACTTTGTTCATATTCTTTATCGTTTAAGCTACCTGATTGGAGACCTTGAATTTGAGAAATCAACTTTTGGTTTGTTGATACATATGCTTTATAATAGCGAGGGACGATGGACAGAGCTGTTTTATATACTTGATCTGTTACGAGTTTCGGATCCGTTGTGTTTGCACGGTATACAACGAACACTTCGTCGTCGGTAACGAGTGTAGCGGCATTGGTGACGTCAGGAAGTTTGACTGTCATGCTCGTAATCATTTCGGCGACTTTCTCACGGTTAATAGCGCCTACTTGTTTGTTAGATACTTCATGCTTCTGTTTAGAAGAATAACCGACTCTTGTTAATCGTGTATTTGTGTTTTCCGTATGATACATGTCGTTTTTGTTGGAAACAAGAACACGACTTCCTTCTTCACGCTCCATTTCGGCTTTATTAGTTGATTGGCAGCCTGCAAATAAGGAAAGAGTGAGAAGAGAGAGTATAATTTGCTTTTTCACGATGTATCACCTCCTTCTCCATAGCATGCACTAATTTTCAATTTTTTGTATTTGAAATTGTTGGTTGTTATGCTTTGTGATACGATAAAAAGAAGAATGCTTAGAGAGGAAGTTCATAATGGAGCAAAAGCAAGAGATTCATACTACGGTGAGCGTTAATAATGTTCAGTACGAAGTAATTAAAAACTTTCGTGACGGTTTTAGTGAAGAAGCACTTAAAGAGCGCTATGCAGAAATTTTAAATAAATATGATTATATCGTTGGAGACTGGGGTTACGAGCAACTTAGATTGCGTGGATTCTTTGATGATAGTAATCAACGTTCGACATATGATACAAAAATTAGTACTTTATCGGAGTATTTATACGAGTACTGTAACTTCGGTTGTGCACACTTTGTATTACGAAAAGTGAAGAAATGAAAAAATCCTCTTACGATTGTAAGAGGATTTTTTCATAGCAGTTATACCAATTATGAGGAGGCTGTTTACTTTTGAAATAAACAGCACCTCGGCAAATATAATTGTTTTTTTCATATAAGCTTAATGAAACGGGATTACCTGCAAAGCAATCTAGGCGTATTCCTTTGCAACCTTCCTGCCTTGCTTCGCTTTCCCAAAAAGATAATAGTACTTTACTATATCCTTTGCCTTGCGCGAGCGGATGGATGACAAAAGAGTGGACGATAAGAAAGTGTCCTTCTGTTTCTGACCAGTCAATTCGTTCATATTCTGGAGATTGCCACTCGTTTAATACGACAGCACCAACGAGTGAATCATCCTCAAACAGGCAATACAGTTCGCCTTGTTTTAAATGATAGGAAATGTGTTCTCGCGTCGGATAAGAATCATCCCATTGATAAATTTGGTTCTGTAAGAGTGCTTCTTTGCATGCTGTATACATTACATCTAAGTCATTCAATAAATCAATCGTACCTTTTTTCACCTTTAACATGGGAGTCCTCCTTACAAACAAATTGAAATGTAATCACCTTCAGAAAGCGTCTTGTTTGGTTTCATTTGTTGTCCGTTCAATTGGATATGCCCATTTTTAATTTTATCCACAATGATAGTGCGGCTCCAATCTGAAATATATGTGGATAACACTTTAGCAATTCGGTGGGAACCGAAAACTATGTCTAATACGATCGTTATTTCGGCTATACCACTTTCTTTGTATTGTGTAATGGAAATGGTAGTACTTGTTTCCGTTTGTTCTTGCTGAGTCATATCGACAGTTTCGACGTGATCAGTAAATGATTTATAAATATGAAGTTTTTGATTCCACGTATGATCTTTCGGACATTTATAAATTGCAAATCGATATATGTTCTTTCCGTTTGCATTATGTCTGCGAATATTCGTGTCAGTAAATAGGGGAGTGCTTCTACAATTTTTACAATACTTTTCGATTGTATTTTGCTGATTTTCATATAAACTCCAAGAAAGTTGTACTTTTTGCATTTTCCTTCACCTCTTATATTAGTGGCAAAGGAACTTGAGACTCCCACGACTAAAGTCGCAAGCCCGAATCCTTACGGAGTTACGGGTGGGATTCTTGAATGACTAAGCGTTCGCAGTCCATTTCTGTTTTGAACAGCCTTCAAGATGAGGGCATCTCATTGCCCCTCCTAAACCAGACCATATAGGTGCTTAGGCTGATTGACTATTACCATCAATCACAGTTGCGTAGCGAATATTCATCGCTCCAACGATATCGCGATGTGTCTCAAATCCACATTGACACTTGTATTTTCTATCCCGCGCCTTGTTCTTTTCAGAACATTTGGGACAACTTTGACTTGTATAAGCTGGATTCACATATTCAACCTGAATACCAGCTAGCATTGCTTTATACGAAATAAATTGTGACAAACGATAGAATGACCAAGTGTGCAGGTTTTTTTCGTTTTTACGGCTTGTTCTTGCCGTCTGTCTTATATTCGTTAGTTGTTCTAATCGAATGACAGAAATATGATTATCCACCGCAAAATCAATGATTTCACGACTTATTTTGTGGTCTTTATCTTGCATCCATCTCTGCTCTTTATCATCTAATCGTCGAATGGCATTCAATTTTTTGTCTTTTCCTAACTTCTTACGGACACTACGAAACTTACGCTTCTTATATTTGTTGTGTCTACCATTTCCAAAGAAGCGAACCTTATCATCATCTGTGATTGCTACCGCAGGGACTTTGAGGCCTAGGTCTATCCCTAAAACTTTTGTTCCTACTCTTTCATTTGTAGGAAGTGTGACAGATATTTGGGCCATCCACTTATTCGATTTCTTTATGATACGAAGTGTACCTAACTTATGCTTTAACAAATCCAAATTGCGATTGTTTTTATCGATTAATAAAGCGCGTATCTTTAAACGAGTTGACTTTCCATGTATCATCAAAGGGACTGAAATATAATTGTAATCAAATGAATAATTTTGATTGTTCCATACGCAAACAGGCCTCTTTAGAATCGGAATAATTTTATAATTGCTTTTCTTTACTTTTGTAGCAAACAAACTTTTCGCGTCTTTAATCGCTTGATTCTTCACCGCACTTGGGATATTCGCTTCAATATCTTTTGTGCTTTTCTTCGTACTTTTCTTTGCTTCAATCATTTCTGATACAAGTGTATTTATAACTTTAATATATTCGTGGCTACTTTGTTCCAATAAACGGATTTGTTCTTTTGTTGGAATCAATTTCACTTTCACTGTTAGGGTCTGTGACATACATTTCATCCCCTTATTTTTTGATTTCCATCATCGTTCATTTGATACATTTCTAGCAATAAAAACAAAATAAGAACGTGTCCATAAACTTTGCAACTGCATACGATGAGGAGCTTCTTCTCTCAAACGATTTGATGCCACTTTTTTATTTTTAGGACTAAGTGTTGGAGTATATTTAAAAACAAATGAATGTGTTTATTATCGTAATTACTTATTTATGGAAAATTACAACAGGAATAAGCCCGAAGAAACTACATATACTTTGACGTTCCTTCTATCTATTCTTAATTATAACATAGAGGTTGGAAAATTCTGAATAATAACAATGAAAAAACACCAGCTAACATAGCTGGTGCACCAGATAAATTATATAAGTTCAAATAAAAATGAGCGTAATTCTTCTGCATTTTCTTCAGACATCGAAAATGCGTGCTCTAAGTAGCCTGGTTCGTTTAAATCGTCAGGACCGATGAGAGCAAATTTGTTGCTCTGCATATCAAGGACTATCGTTTTACCGTAATGACGATCGGAGTATAGAAGCGCTAAATCATGACGCTCATTTTCCCCCATAAAGCTAACGAAACGAGTTTTTGTAGCGACTGTATCGTCGTACAGAAAGAAACGTTCTTCCATACACATGGCTCCTTTATTAAATATCTAAGTTTAAGTGTGGTTTATGATCTAAATGGTGATGCGTTTTAATGAATCGTACCGTTCTTGTTTTGTAACGCATAACGATAGAATATGTTTCAGCTAAATCTCCGCCAAGGAATTTCACGCCGTCTAATAATTCACCAGCAGATACACCTGTTGCTGAGAAGATTGCGTCATCACCAGATACTAAGTCATCTAACATAAGAAGTTGACGAGGATCTTCTAATCCCATTTCACGGCAACGAGCTTCTTCTTCTTCGTTCATTGGAACTAAGCGCGCTTGCATTTCACCTTCAAGGCATTTTAATGCTGCTGCAGAAATAACGCCTTCTGGAGCTCCGCCTACACCTACGAATAAGTCGATACCTGTTCCAGGTAAAGCTGTAGCGATTGATGCACCAACATCTCCATCACCAAATAGTTTTACGCGTGCACCTTTTGCACGAACACGGTCAATAATATCTTGATGACGTTCACGTTCTTGGATGATAACCGTTAGGTCACGAATTTTTTTATTGTTTGCTTCTGCTACAATTTCAATTGTTTTTTCAATTGGATCATCTAAGCTAATTTTACCAGCTGCTTTTGGACCAACCGCGATTTTTTCCATGTACATATCCGGAGCATGAAGAAGGTTTCCTTTATCTGCGATTGCGATAACTGCCATTGCATTTGCAAGGCCTTTCGCAACGATGTTTGTACCTTCTAGTGGGTCAACGGCGATATCTACTTCTGGACCGTTACCTGTTCCTAGTTCTTCACCAATATACAACATCGGTGCTTCATCAAGTTCTCCTTCACCGATTACAACTGTACCTGCCATGTGTACTGAATCGAACATATCACGCATAGCTGTAGTTGCTGCATCATCTGCTTCGTTTTTCTTTCCGCGGCCCATCCACTGTGCGGATGCTAAGGCTGCTGCTTCTGTTACACGGACAATTTCTAGTGCGAGTTCACGTTCCAAGGTTGCATTCCTCCAATTTCAAAAATCATACAAATATAACTATAACAAATAACGAGGAAAAGGTGAATTCGAAAAATTGTCGATTTTTTCAGAAGAAAGCGTTACAATTAAAATGTAAATGCTTTAATTTCCAGGTAGGTGACATTCATGTACTTCGTAGACAGAAAGAAAATAGAACAAATGCTAGTATGTTTAGAACGAGCAACAAATACATTTCAAGAGAAAAAGACATATGAAACCGAGTTTGAATTTTATGCATTAGAGCGCATAGCCCATCTTATTATCGATTGTATATTAGATGTAGGAAATGCGATGATTGATGGATTTATTATGCGCGATCCAGGAAGTTACGAAGATATTATTGATATTTTAATGGACGAGAGAGTTATAAGTGGAGAAGAGGGAGCGCATATTAAAGAAATTATTCTTCTTCGAAAAATGCTTACGCAAGATTATATTCACATGAATCATGATGAATTATATAAGACGATTCAAAAACATATCGCCGTGGTAGAGAAATACCCAGCGAATATTCACAGTTATTTAGAAAAGGAATTAGGGCCTGTATCTGCATTTGTACCAGAATAATTGTGCTTATAAGATCCCCGGAGATTCCTTTGGGGATCTTATATTGTATATGAGAAAAGGGAGAAGGGCGAGTTATGGGGCAAGCACGTACGACGAAAGAAGAGATTGTACAATTGTTGAAGGTAAAGGGCGAGCATACTGTAGCAGAATTAGCTGAAGCTTTAGAGATTACGGAAATGGCAATCCGAAGGCATTTAAGTAATCTTGAGAAAGATGAGCTAATTTATTCAAAGATGCTAAGGCAGCATGTTGGACGACCAACATATTTGTATGGATTAAGTCAAAAGGGAGAAGATACATTCCCGAAAGAATATAAGCAGTTTGCTATTGAAATACTAGATGATTTAGCTCGAATGGGCGATGAAAAAATGCTTCGTTACGTTTTACAAGCGAGAACGAAACGAATGGAAGAGCAGTTGCAAAAGAAGATAAGTAATCAAAGTAATTTAGCATATAAAGTACAGGAAATAGCTGCTATGCAAGAGAAAAATGGTTATATGGTTCAAGTAAAGAGAGATGGGGAACGCTCTTTCATACTTGAAAAGCAAAACTGTCCGTTAAAGGAAATAGCGGAGAAATTCCCGCAAGTGTGTGAAGATGAAAAAGATATGTACAAGCGGTTATTTACAGGTGCAAATGTGAAGACGTTAACGAACATGTGTGTGGGCGATTGTAATTGTTCGTACCAAATAAAAGATAAAAAATGAACGTTATGGGACGCTTTAGGGTAAAGCGTTTTTTTCTTTTGAAAAAGGGGTTAATATAAGAGTGGTATGATAGGTGAGAACGTTAGCATAGAAGGAGAGACAAATAGATGTATAAAGGTTATTTAATTGACTTAGACGGTACAATGTATCGCGGAGAAGAACAAATTGAAGAAGCAAGCGATTTCGTAAAAGCATTAGGAGAACGCGGTATTCCATATTTATTCGTTACAAATAACTCAACTCGTAAACCAGAACAAGTTGCAGAAAAACTTGTTCGTTTCGATATTCCAGCGAAAGCGGAGCAAGTATTCACAACGAGCATGGCTACAGCGAACTTTATTTATGAGCGCAAACAAGATGCAACTGTATATATGATTGGTGAAGAGGGCTTACACGCTGCTCTTGTGGAAAAAGGATTTGAAATTGTGGATGAAAATCCTGATTTCGTCGTTGTTGGTTTAGATCGCGATATCACATATGAAAAGTTAGCAAAAGCATGTCTTGCTGTGCGTAACGGTGCAACGTTTATTTCAACAAATGGGGATATCGCAATTCCGACTGAGCGCGGGTTATTACCAGGTAACGGTTCATTAACATCAGTTGTTGCAGTATCAACAGGTGTGGACCCAATCTTTATTGGTAAACCAGAATCAATCATTATGGAACAAGCGTTAAAAGTGCTTGGCATAGGAAAAGATGAGGCTTTAATGGTTGGGGATAACTACGATACAGATATTTTAGCGGGGATAAATGCTAGTATGCATACCCTTCTTGTCCACACTGGAGTAACAACTGTGGAGAAGTTAACAGAATATGAAGTACAACCGACGCAAGTTGTGCATAACTTGACGGAGTGGATTGAGAAGATGTAATGAAGGGCAGGTAACCGGGAACGGTTGCCTATTTTTTATTTCTAAAAAATAGCCTTTCTATATCCCGCTCATACAAAGTACAAAGAAGACGAATAAAATGATAACAATACCAATGCCGAAGTTAAATACAAGAGTACTATCCATATATGTAACCTCCTTGTTTGAAAGTAAAAAGCACTCTGGCTGGAGTGCTTTTTATTATCCGAATATGTCGCAACGAACGCCGCAACATATAGAAAGGGAATAATGCGTTTAAAGAGTTATATTAATTTATGCATTAATTTTGTAAATGAGCAGGTCCTGCTCAGGTATAGAAAAAAAGACACTCTTTCGAGTGTCTTTCATGATGACAAAATGTGTCAATTGCTTGAGTCTGATAAGACGTTAATTTCCGTTTTAACGTCTTTTCTTTAATCAAGAAGTGTAGCAACAGCGATTCGAATAAATTGTAGCATTTTTTTAATGGATGCGCGCATGCAATTCTGCATATTACGATTAGAGGAGAATCAATCATGGAAAATGAATGAGTAAATACATATAGATTAGTAGAGTATTTGATAAGGAGCGAGATGAATGGATATACATAAGTTAACAGAGGAAGAAGCGAAAGAAATAAATACGTGGAAGTATGAAGAGCCGTATACGTTATATAGCTTTTCAGGAGAGGCTGAAGTAATAGAAGAGTTACTAGATGGGACGTATTACGGTTGTTGTGATGAGAATGGAGAATTCATCGGCTATTTTTGTTTTGGAGAAAATGCACAAGTTCCAGGCGGAAGAGATGCCAATTTATATGCGAGAGAAGATGCAATGGATATCGGACTTGGAATGAAGCCGGATTTAACAGGGAAGGGGATGGGGGAAATGTTTTTTCAAGCGGGAATAGCATTTGCTACTGAGGAATTGAATTCGAAAATGTTTCGACTGAGTGTAGCGACATTTAATGAGAGAGCGATTAGGCTATATAAAAACATTGGATTTCAAGTAGGACCTGTTTTTTTGAGCCGTGGAAGAGAGTTTATGCTTATGGAATATGAAAGGCCGTCAGTATGAAACTGACGGCCTAGACACGTTACTCTGAATGCTCAGCACGGTGCGCTAAACGGCTTGAAGCAGCGGCAGCGATCCCGCCAACGATATCATCAAGGAATGTATGCACCTTTCCAGTTGATTTATCATTTAAGTATTCTAAAATACCTGGTTTTAATTTATCGATATATCCAAAGTTCGTGAAGCCAATTGACCCGTATACGTTAACGATTGAAAGTGCGATAACTTCATCGATTCCATATAGTCCTTCATCGCGTTTTACGATATCTTGTAACGGCTCACTTAACATTCCTTTTTCAGCAAGGACATCAAGTTCAATGCCTGTAATAAGTGCGTTTTGTACTTCTCGTTTTGATAGTACACGCTCAACGTTATAGCGACATTCTGACATCTCTAAATTTGCATGGTATTTCTTTTGAAGAAAATGAACAAGTTCAGCAATATCGTCAATTGTTACACCGCGTTCTTGTAATAGTTGTAATGCTCTTTCTTGTAGTTGATTTGATTCTTTCATATTTATCACCTTTTTTTCTTTTTAGTATTTGTATACGTTTCGTTGCTTTATCATGTGCATAGGAATGAAAGGCGAGCACAAGCTCATATATATAAAGAAAAACCATAGGTGGCGACTGCGATGATTCAGCATATTTATGAGCATTATCACATGCATGTTAAAGAATTAATCCCCCTTGGCCCCTATAAAAGCTTTTGGATTCGCAATAAAATTTATGTACTTGTTCCAATTGGAGAAATGGAGGAAGAAGTACTTGTAGAGATGAAAAAGCTCAGTGATTATATGAACCAGCAAGGGGATATAACTGTTGCGACTTTCGTTCCGACTATACACGGCTACCATGTAAGTGAGATAGAAGAAAAAAATTACTGCTTATTAAAAGGTATGCGTATGTTAGAGCGACATGCTACATCATTAGGAAGTGAGCTTTCTATATTCCATAAACGTGGCGCATTCTTTCCGGAAGAAGTTGAGCAATTAAGCCGCATTGGCGAATGGAAAGCATTATGGGAAAAAAGGCTCGACCAATTAGAAAGGTTTTGGCAATCGCAAGTGATGAACCATCCTTCAGACGTATTCGATCAATTGTTTATTGAATCCTTCCCGTATTACTTAGGAGTTGCAGAAAATGCAATTCAATATGTTGTCGATACAGAAATGGACGATACACCACAAATAACTGACGCAGCAACAATTTGCCAAGAACGATTTACACCTCTATTATGGCATCAAACGAAGCGCTTAAAACTTCCTTTTGATTGGGTATATGATCACCCAAGTAGGGATATAGCAGAATGTATTCGCTATATGATGATAGAAAAAAAGAAAGATTGGGAGCAAACGGTAGTTCAATTCATTACAGATTATGAACGTAATTATTCGCTCTCTTCATTTGGTTGGCGCTTATTATTCGCAAGGCTGCTGTTCCCGCTTCACTACTTTGAAACGGTTGAACGATATTATCAAACAGGAAACGAAGAACAAAAAGGTATATATAGAGCTCGTTTAGAAATCATTTTACATGATGTGAAGCGCACTGAGCAATTTATGAATCATTTTTACGAGTCATTTCGTTTACCTGTTGATAAGTTAGGCATTAGGAAATTAGATTGGCTATCTTAAAAGTATAAAAAAGAGACCAATTGAGGTCTTTTTTTTATACTACAACAGATACCCGTGTCTATCTTTATATAATAAGAAGCTATGCTCCTACTTTTTGATCTGTACATATAGTTAAAATAATGTTGTGTCTTTCAATTTTTTCATTTACCTTTTTTAATAATTCTTGTTGTATTTCTTTAAATAAAAATTGATAGCTCGTATTCCATGTCGGTATAACGGGTGAAAGACTTAATAAATATTCTTTTTTCTGTTCTAATTCTTGAATTGTTACAAAAGTACTCCCTATTTTTGGCATACGTCGTCCCCCTATGTTTTTCGCTTTATATGTGTGAACGATTCACTATATATTAATTATCGCATTTTTTGAGAAGGATTTCCAATTTTGTTTTATGATGTTAATAGTGTAGGGGAGTATGTCTTGTTTGCGTACAAAAAAAGAGACCAAATTTGGTCTCTTTTCTTAGAAGTAGCTTTGAACGAGCCGCTTCCGCTTTTAGATTATCCAGCTCCAGCGGCTAAAATGTTCGGTGGCTTCGCTTCTTCCGCCGAGGCAAAAAGCGCCTCTATGTCAGAAGCTCCATCCTCCTCACATTTTGAACGAGCCGCTTCCGCTTTTAAATTATCTAGCTCCAGCGGCTAGAACAGTCGGCCATTTCGCGCCTTCCTGTGAGGCAAAAAGCGCCTCTTCGTCAGGAGCTCCAATGACCTTCTGTTCTGAACGAGCCGCTTCCGCTTTTAATTAAAATACTTGTTCTACTTCAATAACGCCTGGTACTTCTTCAAGTAGTGCGCGTTCGATACCAGCTTTTAGTGTGATTGTAGAACTTGGGCAGCTTCCGCATGCACCCATAAGGCGTAGTTTTACGATACCTTCTTCAATGTCTACTAATTCAACGTCTCCGCCATCGCGAAGTAAGAATGGACGTAATTTATCTAATACTTCTAATACTTGTTCTTGCATATGTGGGTTTTCCATTTTTATCGACTCCTTTCATCAGTTTTATTATAATCAAGATAGAGGGGAAAATCTATTTTTTCTCTTCTTGTTTTATTGTCGAAATATTATATCATGTTTACAACGTGTTTTTTCAGTATAGGGGTATAGAATAAATTTGTAAAATGATGTGCTTATGCAATAAGACATCTGAATATGCTGTTAGAACGAGAAGTGGGGGAGAAGAAATGGTTAATGTGCAAGTGTATGGGACGAAAGTAATTTGTGCGAGCTGCGTTGGAATGCCATCTTCAACAGAAACGTTTGAGTGGTTACAAGCGGCGATTGGTCGTAAATATGAAGGACAAGAAAATAAATTTAAGTTTGAGTATATTGATTTTCAAGAAGCACAAGAAGAGGAAGATAAAAAAGTATTCGCAGAGCGAGTAGTGGAGGAAGAGTTATTTTATCCAGTCGTTCTTGTAAATGGAGAAATTGTTGGAGAAGGAAATCCTCGTTTGAAGGATGTTTATGAAGAAATCGAGAAATATTTATAAAGCAGGAAGCCTTTGCGAATTCGCAAAGGCTCTTTTTTATTGGAGGGATAGATGTGGAGAATGGAATAAAACATGCTTTAATGGGACGATGTAGTAAATACAATGAAATATAACGTAGAACATTACTGGAGTGAAAAAGCGAAGCGTCCCTATTTATTTTTCATAGAAGAAAGGGTAGAATCAGCTATCGTTACGATGGGACGTATTTTATATACGTTAGATCATAAAACAATCGTTTCAAAAGATAGAGGATTGCAATATATGTTGGAACTTTACTCTCATAAGTGGGAGCCTTTATTAAGGGAAGTAGAGCGAATGCGGCATAATCCAAAGGAAAAACGAATACTCTCAAGGTGGAGAAGGGCTGATATGACGAAGCGGTATTTGCTTTATTTGATTGAAGAGTGTAGGGGGAAGTGGTAGGTGAATAGTAAAAGCATCCTTCATATAAAGGATGCTTTTACTATTTTTATATAATGAAAAAGTACTTTGCAAGGAATGAGAAGTCGAAAGATAATCCGGAATATGGATAGTTTCATGTGAAACATTATGCAATAGACTGTTCTTTTTGATGTTTATAGGCTCTATTCTTGTTTGTAGAATGCAATCGAATATTGAGATGTTTTCTTTTATTTTTAAATGGTTCGTTATAAGCTGCGGGAGACCGATAGGATGAACACCTATGTTTATCCCGCTATTTGCGGGCAGTAAAACTCCCACCTCAAAATTTAGCTGGAGCAAAGAAGTTAGGTGGGAGATCAACTGCATGTAAAAGCCCGATTGGTGCGGGCTGATTAAAGTTTCACTTTATAATGAAATCTTGCACTATTGCGCACTCCTTTAGAGATAGGTTTACTCTTCATCTTCATCATAATCGTACGTAGTTAAGTTTTGTAAGAAACTTTTAAAGTTAGGTGCTAATTCAATAATTTCCTCAAACTCATTATCGATAAATATAACTGGAGGATTTTCAGCAACATTTCGATAGTCTAATGCAATCCACGTATGTCCGTCCCCAGATAAAAGTACGATATTCTCAGGCATGTCCCATTCCTGAATTAAATAATGGCTCTCTAAAATGCTAGATTCATTTTCATTAAAAGAAATACCATATAAGCCAGAAACATTAACGTGATCGTCTGCCCAAGAATTTGGCTCTGAAGTAGGGTGAGCATCTAATCGAAGAGTTCCTCCGTTTTGTTCTTTTAGAAGATTTATGTACGATTCTGGGAGCTTTACGTTCAGTACTTCTTCTGCTTTTTTTATTAGTTCGTCGTTAATAGGTGCTAATTTTAAATAGTCATCGTCTGCCCAAAGTGTAGTCTTCATATTTGGTCACCTCAAATAATAGTTTTATAAACTTTATTTTGTATATTATAGTTAATTAAAATATTGCGCAATAGAGAGGGAAGATATCATGATTAACCACAATAAAATTAAACAATTGTTAGCACATGTAGATCGCGCTGAGGATAATGAAATTGAGTTAGAGTGTGAATTTGAACCGATGACAATCGAATTATTTAATAGTGAAGAAATAGAAGAAGGACAACTTGGTTATAGCTTTGATGAAGAAGGGCAAAGCTTAGTCGGGAATGAAGAGGGAGGTTGGCAAGAAGGATGGATTGTAATTGGGATAGATTCATATCTTGGGGATCCAATCTGTGTAGATAGTAATGATGAGAATTGTCCAGTTTATACGGCTATGCACGGTGAGGGAGATTGGGAGCCGGAATGTATAGCTAAGCGTATAGAAGATGTTATTGAGAAAGTGAAGGGAAATTTGGAATAGTGGTGTAAGGAGAAATATGTTTGAAATAATAAAAAGCTAGGAGGGTGTGTCAAAATGATTTTGGGACATCCTTTTTTGCGAATATACAAGATCTTTAACATAGTGTATTAAATGTCTTATATATAAGTATTTTAATATATTTAATAGTAAAATGGAATATAGAATGGGTAATTGTCGGAATGTATTCGATTTTCGTTCATTTTTATGAAATATAACTATTTTTTGTTAGATTCCTTCTTTTTATAGATATACAATAAAGTTATATAGAAATAAGAGAAGGATGATGTACGTGAAGGACACAGTTTTACAAGAAGCGATTTCTCCGCAAGAGTTACATAAAGTTGTTCAAAAGAATACAGCTTATTATGACTTTAAATGGGGCAAAGTAGAAAATCCAGCGCAAGGAAATACATGGAATTGGGTAGCCTTTTTCTTCCCATATTTTTGGCTAGCTTATCGAAAAATGTATAAGTTGTTTATTATACTTACATTATTGTCGGTACCTAGTATAGTTGTACCTCCTTTTATAGATATTTCAGATGGAATTTATTTATCTTTAAATTTAGTTCTTCATGTAGGGGTTATGATATTTACTGGATGGCAAGGAAACCGTTTGTATTATAAGCACGCTGTTCGTATTTTACATAAGGCAGAAGATATGCCTGATCATGAGAAGGCGTATTACTTACAATCAAAGGGTGGCGCTAGTTTTGTTGGTATGATTGGTTTACAAGTTATAGTAGGGGTAGTATTTGGTGGAGCCACGTTCGGCCTCTCCTTTTTACCAACTGAACCAAATATAAAAAATGTTGTTCGTTCAAGTGATGAAGGATTTACTTTAGAGGTTATGACGGATAATCCAACGTGGAAGCTTGTGAAGAAAGAAAAAGAGTATGATGTAGTAGAATTTACTGGATATGATTATGAAGAGAAGAAAAATATAAAAATTAAATTTGCTGTTTATTTCAGTGAAGACTATTTTGAATGGCAAGAAGTATATGAGAATAATAAGAAGTTAAGTGAAGAAGAGTTAGAAGAGTATCAATTTTATATTGAAGAAAATAGTTGGAGTTTCTAGAGGGAACTCGTTCATTTTGGAAAGAAGAATCTTGTGAAGGTTCTTCTTTTTATATGTTAGGAGGAAAAGGTAGTATGATGGATGTTCATTTTTATGATTGGGCTAAGAAACGTCCTAAAAAACATTATAATCGATTACATGAAATGAGAATTTTTGAATTGATTTTCTCAAAGAGATTAAGTAGGTTGGATCTTGGAGTAGAAACTGTAGAAAAGATAGATATATATTGCCTAGCAAATCCTAATAAAGATATTTCTTATGAACTACACGAGACTCTAGGGGAGATTCGTATATTCGTTCCTTATGATTATATGCAATTTTTAAATCTGGAATTAGTTGAGGAGAAATATAAGCATTTTTGTGAGTTGGTTTACCTCTATGTTGTACCAGCTATTGAAAAATATTCAAAAATATCATTAGAAATGATTAAAGAGTATGTGAATGAAGCGCTTCAAGAAATAGAGAAAGAGAATTATGAGATTGTGTTTTTAGTGGATAAAACGCCTAAGAAGAGCCCGAGCCGAAAGAAAACGGCTATATTAAAAGGAATTCATCGTTCGGAAGGATTTCAGCTAATGTGTGAAGTGTATAACGATAAAGGGCTAAGAGTGGTAAATAAATTACTGGTAGAAGAAGTAGGAAATGAAGTAGTCTACTCTAGATTTTTAGGTAAACTAAAATGGGAAAATGAGTACTTAATAATAGTGAAATCTAAGACAAGCAGTTGGATGGAAGAAGTACATGTCGAATAAACTAATTAACGAAAAATGTGAATATAAAACGCCATACTAATTGAAATTTTATAAAATATAATAAAAAATGAGAATTTGAGGTAGGCTTGTCAATAACGTGAGACTATGGCAGTATAAAGAAATGCTATACAAATTTTATTTATCGAGATGTAAACATCAGAAGTGATTTTTACGTATAAATAATGAACGGAGGAAATAGATTTATGGCTACTTTACCAAATTGTCCAAAATGTAATTCAGAATATACGTATGAGGATGGCGTTCTTTTCGTATGCCCAGAATGTGCACATGAGTGGGGCAAAGAAGCAGAAGCTGAAAGTAATGACGGTACAAAAGTTGTAAAAGATGCGAACGGAAACGTTCTTCAAGATGGCGATGCTGTTACTGTAATTAAAGATTTAAAAGTAAAAGGAACTTCTTCAGTTGTAAAGATTGGTACGAAAGTAAAGAGTATCCGTCTAGTTGAGGGAGATCACGATATTGATTGCAAAATCGACGGTTTCGGAGCGATGAAGTTAAAATCACAATTCGTTAAGAAGGCGTAAGTAATAAAAAAGAGGAGGCGAGTAGCCTCCTCTTTTTTATGGTCATTTTTTGTCGGTAAGTTGATATTCCTTGTCGAATCGTCGATATATTTCAAAAATCGTTGATATATTTTGAGTTACGATAGATATATTCGAAAAATCGTCGATATAATTTCATTTACCATGAACAGTGCATCATTTACCGCGCACTATAGTCAACCTCTTTCAACTGACACCGCTTATTAAAGAACGTTTTATACCCAAGCTGTAAGAAGATAATAACAGAGAAAGCTGTACTTCCAGAAATGCCAAGTATAATCGCAATTTGATATTGAATAGCTGTAAATGGTGATACACCGGATAAAATTTGTCCTGTCATCATGCCGGGAAGACTTATAATCCCCATTCCGACCATAGAATTAATTGTTGGTAAAATAGCAGAATCGAAAGCATCTCGTATAAGCGGAGCGGCTACTTGTTTTGGAGTTGCCCCAAGCATAAGTGCACCTTCAATATGGTCTCTTTGTGATTTCATACTGTTTAAAAAGGTGTTTGCCCCGAGGCAAATACCTGTCATAGCATTACCGATTAGCATACCGGCAATAGGAACGATATACTGCGGAGCATACCAAGGATCGTGCCCGATAATGACAAAGATAAATAGTAGAAGAGGGCCAATTGATCCAGCAATCATGGAAATGGCAGCAACTCTTTTTAATTCTTTTGACATAGGAAGGTTTATTCGTTTATAAATGTTGAAAATCGCAAATGTAGTAATAGAAGTAATGAGAGCTATTGTATAAAACGGATTACTATTTTCAAATATGTATGTAAGAACATATGCGACTAGTACAAGCTGAATCGTCATACGTAATGTAGCAATTGTAATTTGTTTTTCACGCGGTATTCCTTTTAATTTCACAAGCCCGATTAAAATAAGGATGAAAATATATGCAGCTGCAAGTTGCCAAATTTGTAGTTCAATAACGCCCTTCAATTGATAGCACTTCCTTTCTAGTTGCACCGTTTGTTTTACTAATTTCAATAATATCGTCTGCAATTTCTTCCGGAAGTTGCTGTGAGTGTGTAATAAAGATAACTGTTTTTTTCTTTTCACTTGCAAGTATAGTGAATTGTTTCATAACGCGGCGTTCTGTATCACCATCTAGTGCCGAAGTTGGTTCATCTAATAAATAGACGGGCGGATCCATTAGTATAATGCGAGCGAAAGCAAGTCTTTGTTTTTCGCCACCTGATAAAGAAGAGGCGTTATCTTCTAATTTTTTATCTAGGCTAACAGTCGTTAATGCGTTCCGCAAGGCATCGTCATTTGGAAATGGCTTTTCAGAAAATCGAAGTCCCATTAATAAATTATCTTTAATTGTTCCATCAAAAATAGGCGGAGTTTGTCCGAGCATGACAACTTCACGGCGTAATTGAACGGGAGGATAATCTAAAATAGATTTTCCGTTATATTCAATTGTGCCAGATGTTGGCGATTGTAAATCGTTTAGCATACGCAGTAATGTGCTTTTACCACTACCACTTTCACCAATAATACAAGTTATTTTTTCTTTTTGAATCTGTAAATAAGGAATGTGTAGAATATCTTTATATATGATGTCTTTTAATATAAACATAAATTGCTCCTTTCTGATTCTAGTTATATCGTATCAAAAAGAGAGAAAAATAGAAAAAATCTATTTAGAAGGAACATCTCTTTTCTTTGTTTGTAGGATTAGATCGTCTTGAGACGGAAGTATTTAGCTTTGTTAATAAGTTTAGTAAACGATCTAAGTCTTGACTAAGAGAAATGACTTTATCGTGAGCAAATCCATATTTTTCAACGAGGTGAATTAATTCTTTCTTTTTCACTTCTATTCGATTATTTAGTTTTGTTAAGTTCATAAGTGAAATGAAATGCCTCCTATTATGTGTAGTATTTATGGCATAAAAAATAAGACCGAACGCATTCGGTCCTAAATAAAATAACTATTACATATAGCATACACTTTTAATCAATAGTTTTTAATATTAAAATAAAAAAATTTTGTGAATCTATATTGCGAAAGTTATTTTTTAAAAAATGAATAGAAAAAGCCTGCCTACATAGTAGACAGGCTTTAAAGTATTAACCGTTATGATATTTGTACATCCAAAGAAGACCGGATTTTAATAATCTCGGTACACGTCCCATTAATGGTTGGTTTGCTAGTAAACCAAATCCGTGTTTTTTGCCGAGAGAACCGAGAACACCTTTTAATTTAATAACAGGCAGTTCATCAGGAAGTGGTTCATTATTCCAACGTTTCAATAATATTTGGACAATTTGTTCTCCTTGACCTTCAGCAAGTTGAGCAGATGGTGCGTGTGGAAGTGCTGCACAATCTCCTACGACATAAACGTGCTCGTTGTTCGGAATATTGTGATATTTTGTTAAAACAACCCGTCCGCTACCATCTTGTTCAACTGGAAGGTTTCGAACAACTTCATTTGCTTGAATACCAGCTGTCCATACGATTGCATCACATTCAAGTGGTTCATCATGGTTGTATACAATGTTTGGTTCCACTTTTGTAATGTTAGAGTTTCGTATAATGGTAACTTTATGTTTTACAAACCATTCTTCTACGTATCTACTTAATTTCTCTGGATATGGGAATAAAATTCTATCTTTTCTATCAAATAAATAGATTTTTAAATCTGAACGGCTCTCACGAAGTTCACTTGCCACTTCAACGCCGCTTAAACCAGCCCCAACGACAGCTACTGTTGCATTTGGTTCTAAGCTATTTAATTGTTCATATGTCTTACGTGTTTGTTCAATTGACTGTAGGCTATGTGTATATTCCTTCGCCCCAGGAACGTTATGATATTTATCTTCACAGCCAAGTCCGATAATTAAATCATCATATTGAATCGTTTCACCGCCATCGAGATGAACGGCTTTCGTTTCGAGGTCAATATTTGTTACTGAGCCGTATTGAATATTGAGACGTGGGTGCTCAGGAAACGGTATACGAATATGCGTTTCTGAAATTGTACCCGCAACTAATGCATAATATTCAGTTTTAAAGCAATGATATGGTACTTTGTCGATTAATGTCACTTGTACATCATCTGGAAGTTGGTTGCTTGGAAGTAGCCGCTGCAGAATTCTCATTCCACCGTAGCCACCACCTAGTAGTACGAGGTGTTTCATGATGGATTACCCCTTTTCTGTTGAAATATCCCCTAATCATACAACTTTATATTAATAAAATATTTTGACTTTACACAATCAAATTATATCGAATTTGTGAACAAATAACAATGCATGAATGAATACTCTGTTGTACAATAAGAAGAAAAGTAAAGTAAACTGTTTTTATTTTTTAGTTACTATTTACTATTTCATTATGAGTAGTATGTTATATAAAGAAGACTATCTATTGGAAGTGAAATAGTGAAGTAACTAAATAGTTTAGAATATATAACGAAAACAACAAGAAACAGCTTAGTTTTCTTCTTATAAATAAAGTGAAATGGTAACAAGTAGAGAGGGTTACTTATCTGTTTCGCAAATTAGGTATGCACATACCAGCTAAAGTAAATGGTAATTTGTTTAGAGATACAGGGGGGAGAGTTTTGATTAAACCATTAATCGAATTTTGTGTAGGTAACCTTGCAAGCGGTTCGCAAGCAGCTTTAGAAAAATTAGAAAAAGATCCTAATTTAGACGTAATGGAATATGGTTGTTTAGGATATTGTGGCATCTGTTTTGAAGGTCCATTTGCACTTGTAAATGGTGAAGTTGTACAAGGTGCAACAGTAGAAGAACTTGTAAATAATATATATGATTATATGGATGAAAATCCAATGTTTTAAAGCGTTGCAAACAGGCAACGTTTTTCTTTTTTCATTTATTAGGAGTGTTTATTTCGAAAAAAAAAGGCCCTTTTAGAAGGGCTTTTTTCTTACGCGATTTGTGTAAGAACGGCTTATTGCCAAAATACTGTCAAATATGAGAAAGGGGGACATTCATATTGTGTTCTAAAAGCATGCATTTTATACTTGAAATAATAAATTATTTTTGGAGTGAATAAAAATGAGCCAATTTTCTTTTACAAAAATGCATGGTCTTGGAAATAGTTATATATATGTAAATATGTTTGAGGAACAAATTAGAGAAGAAGATTTAGCTCTTGTAGCCGAAAAGGTTTCAAATATTAATACTGGTATTGGTGCAGATGGAATGATTTTAATTTGTCCTTCTGACGTGGCACCAGTAAAAATGCGCATGTTTAATAACGATGGTTCAGAGGGAAAGAGCTGTGGAAATGGTTTACGCTGCGTAGCGAAATATGCGTATGAGCATAAACTAGTAGAAGGTAAAGTTTTCACAATTGAAACGTTAGCTGGTATTGTTACGGCAGAAGTAACGGTAGAAGATGACAAAGTTACATTAGCGAAAATTGACATGGGGGCACCTCGTTTAACACGTGAAGAGATACCGATGCTTGGTGAAGGAGAAACGCCATTTATTCGTGAAAACTTCTTATACAATAATCACCGTTATGCATTTACAGCTGTTTCAATGGGGAATCCGCATGCAGTTATTTTTGTTGATGATGTAGAAAAAGCGCCTCTTATAACGTTAGGACCGGTTCTTGAGACACATGAAATGTTCCCAGAGCGAGTGAATGTTGAATTCATCGAGATTTTGAATGATGAAGAGATGAATTTCCGCGTTTGGGAACGTGGATCTGGTGTAACACAAGCTTGCGGGACAGGAGCATGCGCAGCTGTCGTTGCGGCAATTTTAAATGGAAAAATGGAACACGATAAAGAAATTACAGTTCACTTAGCAGGCGGCGACTTAATGATCGCATGGACAGAAGAAGGAAATGTATTAATGAAAGGACCTGCGGAAATAATTTGCCGCGGAGTGTATGAGTACAAGATAGAAGCGTAAAGATGTATAATAGAATGAGAACAGAAAGGATGGTGTATTTCATGATTGAAGTAACAGAACAAGCAGCTTTTCAAATTAAAGATATGTTAAAAGATGCTGAAGATGGAGAGAAATACGTGCGCCTTGCTGTACATGGCGGCGGATGTAGTGGTCTTTCTTACGGCTTAGGATTTGAAGTAGAACCAAAGGAAGACGACACAGTTCTTGAGTTTTTCGGTGTTGAATTTGTTATCGATAAAGAAAGTGCTCCGATTGTAAAGGGAGTGAAAGTTGACTATAAACAATCTATGCTTGGCGGCGGATTCACAATCGACAATCCAAATGCGATTGCATCATGTGGATGTGGATCATCTTTCCGTACAGCGTCGAATGCTGGTAAGCCGGAAGATTGCTAAGTTTTTTCATTCCGTTATGCTAAATGGAAATTGAATGGGTAGGTTGCATATAAAGACCTTCTTAGCGATGAAATCAAATCGTTAGAAGGTCTTTTCTTTTGCCTTTAAAAAGAAAAAGAGCAGGACAAAGATAGTGAATATATGCAAGAAGAAGGTTAAAGAGGATGCATGAAGGGGAAGGACATATCAAATTGTATAGAACTGACTAGTTCCATAGTAATTAAAATACGCTAATTACTAGAAATTAAAAACTGCCGGAGGAATTACAATGAAGTCATTTAAGAAAGTACTATTATTAGGGATGACGTTGGTTACGGCTTCAATATTTGTAGCTTGTTCTAACGATACAGACGTGTTAACAAAAGCGGGAGCAAAGCAACAAGTGAAATCGGAAGCGGAAGTATTAAAAGAACAGAAGAAAACGCCTATGACTACGAGCAAACGTGACAGCATTAAATATGAGGACGCTACATCGTCACAGAAGCGTTATATTTCTCGTGAAGAAGCCGAAAAGATTGAGGAAGGCATGACATATACGGATATTCTTAACGAGATTGACTACGGTGGTGAGAACATAAAACATTATAATAACAAGGAAAAACGCGTATTTTATACTGAAAAGGATACGGATGGTACATATGAAATTATGGTTGAATTAAATACGTATGGCTATGTTGTGAATATTGAACGTACTGCTATAAGGGATGCGGATAAAGAGAATCAGGTATCTACGAAACGCAGTGAAGAGCCTGTAAAGGAATATGAAGAAAAAAACGACCGCGTACCGTGGTATAAAGATGTAAATAACGATTCGGCGGAAGTAGACTATAATCACTATTTGAAAATCAAAAAAGGTATGCCCGCAAATCAGGTGAAAGCTGCGATTGGACAGCCACGTATGATTGAGAAATATAAATCGTATTCAGTATACGGCTATACCGGGTATGGCGGCGAAGGAACATTACGCGTAATCTTCGAACCAAATGGAACTGTTACGCAGGTAGTAGAAGATGGATTACAGCGATAGTAAATTAATTACGGGAGGGGACACAAAATCGACGATATTTTTGAATTCGTAGGGAGATATGTGATTAAACCTATAATTAGATTTGTAAGTTACCTTGTAATAGATATCATAATAGAGTGCGTAATAGAGGGTGTAATAAGCGGTATAAGGAAATTACGTGATAAGATTCGGGGCAAGTGGAAAAACTGGCGTGGAAGACGTTATTGGCGTTAATAGATTGTCATGACTAGGCTAGATGAGTACCAATAGCGTTTTCAATGAAAAAACACTGATTAAAGTTTTAATTTATTATCTTACAAAAATGTAATGTTCATGTCATGTTTTTGAATTTCTTCTTTCAAGCTTAGGCTTTAAGATAACAATATAAGAAAAACACATGAGGTGAAGGAAATGAAAAGATATATTGCACTTTTTAGTATTTTAGTTGTATTTGCAAGCCTTTTAGTTGGCTGTGATTTAAACCGTATGGGGAAAGATGAGTATTACGTTCAAATTACAGTTGATGGAAAAGAGTACAATGGTAAATCTAATGATGGTGCGCCATATAAAGATTACCAATATAAACTAACTGGTTTTGATAAAGAAGGTAAAGAGAAAGAATTAGAATTCACAGCTCAAAAAAATCTTCGTAAAGAAGCTTTCTTGCGTGTATTCCACTCAGATAAAAAAGGTGTAACTGCTTGGGAAGAAGTGAAAAAGGACGAGATTCCTGCGAAAGTGAAAGAAAAATTAGGTGTGAAATAAGACAGATGGAAAAGGAATTGACGAACAGGGTCAATTCCTTTTTTCGTTCTCAAAATCTTCTTCTGAAATGACTTTAAATCCATGTCTTTTAAATAAAGCCGTTGTTACCCCGTAACCAGTTTGCTTATTGCCGTTAAATTCCCCTGTGTAAATAGTGGAACTACCACAAGAGGGACTGCGTTCTTTTAAAATTATATATTCTGGGTTTAAATCTTTTATTTGTTCTAATGCTTTATAAGCACCACGCACGAAAGCCTCCGTGACATCTTGGCCTTCTTTCGTCATCACTTTTGCTTTTCCATCTAAAACGTCATCACCATTACCGCCGATAATTTCAGCCGAAGGACGAGGTGTCGGTAAACCGCCCAATACTTCGGGACAAACGAGGATGGTGTCTTCCCTTTGTAATAACTCTTCTATTTTTGAAACGAGATTATCGTTGCCGTCATACCGACAAGCAATGCCGCCTAAACAAGCGCTAATTACAATCATATTTTCATCTCCAATAAAAAATATTAAATATCACGCCAATTTCTCTTCCTGCCCTTTACCTATAGATGAGGTGATAAAAATGGGAAGCTTATATAACTTAATGAAACCATATAGTGAATTTCGAAGTAAAGAGGAGTTTAATGCATATCAAAAACAAGTTTTTAAATGTTATCAGTTTCAACTAAATAAGACTGATTCTTTAGTTATTCATTTTTTAGGAAAATATGCGGTTAATGAGAAGAACGAAACAGTTGGTGTTGCTTGTCCGTTAATGGAGACAATTGCGACGAATATTGGAAAGAGTATTCGGACGGTACGTCGCTCGATTGCGAAGATAGAGGAGCTTGGAATTATAAAGCGTGTTGCGACAAAAGAAAGATATAAGCGCGGCGGATATAGTGCAAACTTATATGTATTTCTTAAATCTGCGATTGACCGCATGGATGACCGTATGAAGATGTCCGCATGTGAAAGTGGTGATTGTGCAGATGGCTGTAGTAGAAATGAGCAAAAAAATGAGGGGGAAACAATTCTTTCTAAAAACATTCCACCAATAAAAGAGAAAAGAAAAGTAACGTACGAGCTTGATGAAACGTATTGTCGTCAAGATATACCGAAGCCTTTTATATATGCGCTGGTGCCGATGACGAGTAATCCGAAGAAGATTAATATATTTTGGAGTAAGGTTGAACTTGCTTATAAAAAGAGCGGATTACTAGAACAAGGTGCTTTATTAGAGGGAATATTAGCTGATGAAGAAGTACGTAGCAATTTAATTTGGAGGGTGAAAAGTGTTGTGAGAGCGTATAAGTACGGAGAAATTCGTAAAGATGTTGGAGCACTGTTGTATAGTACGATGCGAGATTTATTTTTAGAAATTGGATTAGAGTGGGGAGCGGCATTAAGGAGAAGTAAGGGAATACCGTTATTCGATCCATTTAAAAAAGAGTCATGCGTATAATACATGACTCTAAGTAGCTAATCGAACTTTCTTACAACTGGAACACGAATTGCTACAAATAGTACAAAGACGATAACAGCGATTGCACCGCTTTTCATAACCGTTACAATTGGAATGCCAATCCCAAGTGCAAGCGATGTAAATGCGTAAGAGAGCGGAATGAATCCCATCGATGAAAGCATGAGTAAGCTCATAACGCGTCCCATCATCTCTTCTTTTACTGTTGATTGAATCATTGCCATAAGTGGAACGATAGCCATCGCAATTGTAATCCCGTAAAACATTCCAGCTAATAACGCTTGCCAAAGTACGGTGCTAAAGTTGATGGCTAGGAAGAATATACCAGACAGTAGCATCATGATAATACAAAATAGACCACGTCTGCGGTTAATGTTTTTTAATCCGACAATGACAGCTCCTATCGCCATCCCGCCGCCAACAGACGCTTCTAAGTAACTAAACTGAAGTGAATCACCGTGCAGGACGTTTTTGACGAAGAGCGGGAAGCCCACTTGCATTGGGCCGATTAAAAATAAGTTTAAAAAGGCGCTACATATGAGGAAAGTTGAAAGAAATGGTGATTCTTTTACATATAAAATCCCCTCTTTAATAGAAGTAAACATGCCTTTATCTGTTTCATTTTTTTCGGGTACTGTAAATTGTATTTTTTGAACGAGTATTGCGGCGATAATGAGTAGCAGGATTGTAATTGAAAAAATCGTTTCATAGTTCGTAAATTTAATGAGAATACCGCCAAGTACAGGGCCCAAGATGACCGATCCTTGGTTTGTCATTTGAGTAAGTGAGTTTGCTTGTGTTAAACGGCTTTTTTCTACAAGTTCAGGCAGAATAGATCCATCTGCTGACCAGAAGAAAGCGTCAGCGAGTCCGAAGAACAAAGCGAACAAAGCAAATGTATATAGTGTTACATCACCGACGATGAACCAGGTGAGAATAGTTGCGACAAGAATAGCGCGAATAATATTAGAGTAAAACATAATATTTTTTTTCGGGAATTTATCAGCTAATGCTCCGCCGATAATCATAAAGATGAGCCTTGGAACACTAAGAGCCACGAAAACAATACCAAGTGAAGCCTCAAGGTTTAATGTTTTTGCTATGTACCATGTTTGTGAAAAAGTAAAAAAGGCTAAAGCAAAACTTGAAAAGAGAGTAGCTGCCCAAAGAAAAAGGAAGTTCGTATTTTTTAATAACGGTTTTCCGCTTCCTTCTAAAGCAGATTTATTTTGTTGTAGTTCCTCCATAGTGCTTCCTTTCTATGTACCGATTTTAGACTAAAAAACCTATTAACAATTGTTCTATACAGTTTCTAATATTTCTATACTGCACTTTCTCATTGTAGACAATAATAATGAATTTGCACAGTGGCTATTTCACGACAAAAAAAGATGCCAAAGGGCATCTTTTCTTAAGCTAAAGCAATATAAATATCCACTTGTACGTTATTTGGATCTACTGCACTTTCGTCATAAAGCTCAAAATCTGCTGTAAAAGCACGTTTGTTTTCTTTCGACCATTGCCAAATATATTCCCAAGTTTCACAAACGACTTCAGACACAGGACCTTTTCTCGTTGTAAATACCGCATACGTTGCGGCAGGTATTGTTAAAGGTGTCATATTTTCAGGAACGTCTTCTAATGAAGAAACAGGCATGCCGATAGTAAATTGATATGTACCAGTTTCATCCGATTCGTAGTTTGAGTAGAAAGCGAATGTTTCTTTTGTTTGTTGATTTGGAATTTGATGCATGATTTGTTCTTGGAAGTAGCGATTCCAAAGCATTGGAATCCTTCCTTTAGTCGATGCTTCATTTTCATTTGTAGTTGTAATAGAAACACCGATTGATTGGAAAGCTCCTTTTTTTACGATAATAGGTTCTTTCATTAATAAAACCTCCCTTTATTAAACAAAACGTACGTTCTGTTTTTATTGTAACATATTTTGGAAGGAAGTAGTGTTTTTTATCAAATTGGAATGTATTTTAGTTAGGAAAAGAAGAGAGTATGAAAAGAACTCCTTTCATGTAAAAGGAGTTCTTTTCATTTCTATTATTAAAACATACTTGAGCTATGCATTGGTTGAAGTTTTGCGTTTGGATCGAAGTAAGCTTTTGCATTGTTTACTGCTGTCGGTGCTTCACCAAAGCCACAAGCAATGAGTTTTACTTTTCCTTCATATGTACAAATGTCACCCGCAGCGTAAATGCCAGGAATATTTGTTTCCATTTTTGAGTTCACGAGGATGCTGTTCTTTTGAATATCTAAGCCCCAATTTTTAATTGGACCAAGCGAAGAAACGAAGCCGTAGTTTACGATTACATCATCAACATCGATGATAACTTTTTCTTCTGTTTTGACGTGCTGAAGAACGACTTGTTCAATCGTATCATCACCGATAAGTTCAACTGGAACGTAAGGTGTGCTTACTTCTACACGGGAATTAATTAAGCTTTCTACGCTATGTTCATGTGCACGGAATTTATCGCGGCGATGAGCAATTGTAACTTTGTCCGCAATCGGTTCTAACATCATTGTCCAATCTACTGCTGAGTCACCACCGCCGAATACAACGACGCGTTTTTCAGCAAATTTATTCATATCATCAACGAAATAATGTAAGTTTTTCTTTTCGTATTTTGCTGTGCCTTCTAATTCTAAGCGGCGTGGTTGGAAAGCACCATTACCAGCAGTAATAATGACAGATTTAGAGTAGTGAGTTTGTTTATTTGTAACAAGTTTAAATATACCGTCAGCTTGTTTTTCAAGCGTATCAACAGCTTCTTCTAGGCAAACAGTTGGATCGAATTTTTTCATTTGCTCTTTTAAGTTATCAACTAACTCTTGTGCGCGTACTTTCGGGAATCCAGCTACATCATAAATATATTTTTCGGGATATAATGCGGATAATTGCCCTCCAAGTTGAGGTAAGCTTTCAATAATTTTTACACTTGCTTGTCTCATTCCGCCATAAAATGCGGTGAATAGTCCTGTTGGGCCACCACCAATAATCGTTATGTCGTAAACTTTTTGATTTTCTGTCATTTTCATTCCCCCTATAGATGATGGAATTTTAATATTGATTTCATATATTGTTCATATGTACATGAAAATCCTGCAAATGATGACACTTTCAAATAAATGATAGCATATTTCAGTTAATAATACTTCTGAAAACGACTGAATAATAAGTAAGTTTGCGCATAGATGTTTTAGAATCGTATAAAATATAGCGAAAGGAAAATACATGAAAAAAAGGTTGAAAAACCCTTGAAAACGCTATGTTATTTTAAAATATCGATAATTCTCTAGGTGCTTGAATTATGGAATGAAACCGACTAATATAGGGAAGTATTATGTTAAATTTCTATGACAAATTTCGTACGATTTTTTGACTGCGTTTTGTTATGATATAGAATGTGATAAATTCCACATTCTTGACAAATAGAGTTTTTAGTACTTGGTATTATTTTTTATTACTATTATATAAAGAAAAGGGTTGTGATTTAGTGAAGACTCCAAAAATCGTAGTTTTAGGTGCAGGTTATGGCGGGATGATTACGACTGTTCGTCTGCAAAAAACATTATCTGTAAGTGAAGCTGAAATTACGTTAGTAAACAACAATAGCTATCACTACCAAGCAACTTGGTTACATGAGAGTGCAGCTGGTACATTACAAGATGATAAAATCTGTCTAGATATTCAAGACGTTATCGATACAAATAAAGTGAACTTTGTACAAGATACAGTAGTAGAGATTAAAGCTGCTGAAAAACGTATTATCTTAAAAAATGGTGAGTTAGAGTACGATTACTTAGTAATCGGTCTTGGTTTCGAATCAGAAACATTCGGAATTAAAGGATTAAAAGAGCATGCATTCTCAATCACTAACATTAATGCAACTCGTCAAATTCGTGAGCATATGGAAGAAAAGTTCGCTCAATATGCGACTGAAAAACGTGATGAGTTAGTAACAATCGTTGTTGGTGGCGCTGGATTTACTGGTATCGAGTACGTAGGTGAGCTTGCAAACCGTATTCCTGAACTTTGCAAAGAGTACGATGTTCCACGTGAAAAAGCACGTATCATCTGTGTAGAAGCTGCTCCAACAGCACTTCCTGGTTTCGATCCAGCATTAGTAGAGTACGCTGTAAAACAACTTGAGAAAAAAGGTGTAGAATTCCGCATCGGTACAGCAATTAAGGAAGCAACTGAAGAAGGTATTATCGTTGCAAACGGTGATGATGCTGAACTTCTTAAATCTGAAACTGTAGTTTGGGCTGCAGGTGTTCGTGGTAACGGTATTGTGGAAGAGTCTGGATTTGAAGCAATGCGCGGACGTATTAAAGTGGATGAGTACATGCACGCTCCGGGTCATGAAGATGTATTCATGGTTGGTGACGCAGCGTTAATCATCAATGAGGAGATTAACCGTCCATACCCACCAACAGCACAGATTGCAATTCAAGAAGGTTATAACATTGCACACAATTTAACTGTGTTAGTTCGCGGCAAAGGTGAAATGAAAAAGTTCGCATTTGATAATAAAGGATCTGTATGTTCATTAGGTCATGACGATGCAATGGGCGTTGTTATGGGTAAAAAGTTAACAGGTTGGAAAGCTTCATTCATGAAGAAAGTAATCGACAATCGTTACTTATTCTTACTAGGCGGACCTTTATTAGTTCTTAAAAAAGGTAAATTGAAGTTCTTTTAATATATAGTAGAAAAAGCAGAAACGGCTATGAGCTGTTTCTGCTTTTTTCGTATTGAAAATATAGTATAATATATAAAAAGAAAGAATATTCTGTCCGTTTGATGGAGGAGGTTATATTATGGGGAAGCGAGGGAAAGTGTGGTTAGCTGTCAGTGGCTTAGTAGCTACAGAAGATGGGAGATGGCTATTCGTTAAGAAAAAATACGGTGGATTGAAAGGGCAATGGTCTTTACCTGCTGGTTTTGTTAATGAAGGCGAGACTGTTGATGAAGCTGTGAAACGTGAAATTTTGGAAGAGACAGGCATTGTTGCTCATGTAAAGGGGATTATTGGTATTCGCTCAGGTGTTATTCATAATGAAATTAGTGATAATATGATTATTTTTCTTCTAGAGCCAGAGGGAGAAGACATTATCGTACAGGAGAAAGAATTGTCGGAAGTAGCTTTTTTACATCCAGAAAATATTGCAGATGATCAAAATACTTCTGTGCTCATCAAATATTTATTAGAAGGAAGAGCAGAGTCGCATTTTGAAATGGACAAAACATTAAATCCAGGAGAGCAATTTGGTTATACGGCTTATCATGTGTTTACGGCGTATGCGAAGGAGAGGGAGAAGAAGTGAGTATACCGGTACTACTTATTTCAATGATGTTGTTCTTTATTTTATTTTTTGGAATTGGATTTTTACTCAACATGATTTTGCGAGCTACGTGGGTAATGGTTATTGTGTATCCGATTATTTGTATGCTTATTATTAATAAAGCGAGTGTATGGGACTATTTTTCAAAGCCAAAAGAAACATTTTCTTCATTTGGGACGAGTGTATCGCATTTAGGACACGCAGATGTGTTTATTCTATCTACTGGATTAGTAGGTGCTGCTTTAGCAGGAATCATAATTAAGAAACTTCGGAAAAGTGGCTATCAAATGTTTTAATCTCCAATCAATTTGGAGATTATTTTTTTGCATATTCCTTCATCGTATAGGGAATGATTAACGATGAAGGAGTGTGGAATATAAAAATGTTAAAACGATATTGTATTCGCATTATGATGACTTGTTTACTTGCATTCGCATTATGCGTAACATGGCAGGCTTTCACAGGAGTTTCTTTATTAGAGATTATAAAATCATATGAAGGAACAAGTGTAAAAGAAGTACATGCAGCAGAAATTGAGAAAAAAGTTGCTCCGAGTAAAGAAGTGATAAATGCTTTAGAACAGGCAAATGACTGGTCTAAATATCGTGTTATAGAAATGACTGCAACTGGTTATACATCAGGTATAGAGTCAACTGGAAAGAGGCCGGGGCATCCAGAGTATGGCATTACATATTCAGGTGTTAAAGCAAAAAGGGATTTATATTCCACAATCGCTGCTGACTTGCGCGTATTCCCGCTTGGGACAATTCTATTCGTGCCAGGTTACGGATATGGTGTTGTAGCTGATAAGGGCGGTGCTATAAAAGGAAATCGTCTCGATTTATATTATGATACGGTGAAAGATGTTTATAGCCAATGGGGTAAGAAAAAAATAAATGTGTATATAGTGAAAATAGGAAATGGTAAGTTTTCGGAAGAAGAGTTAACGATGTTAAATCAAGACGAAACGATGCAAGTGTTTCGTGGACAATATTTAAAACAAAGATAGTCTAGTGGCAATAACGCTAGACTTTTTTCTTGTCTTATTTCACCATAGGAGATAGCATCTTTATATAAAATAACAGAATTTAGAATTGTCGCATTTTATCGAAAATAAAGTTATAATGGACGTAGAGAAATTTAGGGGGTCTGAACATGTTTCAAGTACAAAAAGAATTAGCAAGTCATGAAGCGGTAATTGTTGCCTTATTTGAAGAAGATAAAACGAGTAGCTTTGTACAAGAACTGGATAAAGCGTTTGAAGGACAGTTACAAGTTTTATTAGAAGAAAAAGAACTTTCAACTAAGAAGAAAGCCATTTCAAAAGTACATAGCTTAGGAAAAACAAATGTTAAACGTTATTATTTTGTTGGTTTAGGTAAGAAAGAGTCATATACAACAGAAACGTTACGTGCAGCTCTTAGTAAAGCTTTTAAATCGTTACAATCAGCAAAAGTAAAAGACGCAGCAATCTTACTTGATTCTTTCGTAACAGAGAAATTAGATGCGATTGATATAGCTCATATTGCAACGGAAGTATATTGCCTTGGTACATACGGATTACAAACATATAAAACGGATGAAAAAGAAAGAGTAGAGTTAGAAAAACTGATTGCTATTACAGCAGAAGATGCACAAGAAATTGAAGCAGCATTAACGGTAGGATACGTACATGGACGTGCAACGAATTCAGCTCGTACGCTTGTAAATATGCCGCCAAACGTATTAACAGCGACAAAGCTTGCTGAGTATGCAGTTGAATTAGCGGAAAAATACGATATGGATTATAAGGTTCTTGAGAAAGAAGAGATGGAAGAGCTTGGTATGGGTGCATTACTTGCAGTAAACCAAGGATCTACTGAACCGCCAAAAATGATCGCTCTTATTTATAAAGGAAAAGAAGAGTGGAAAGATGTAATTGGATTTGTTGGAAAAGGGATTACATATGATACTGGCGGTTATTCTTTAAAACCACGTGAAGGCATGGTTGGTATGAAAGGTGATATGGGCGGCGCTGCAGCTGTTCTTGGCGCGATGGAGATCATCGGTGAACTTCGCCCTGAGCAAAATGTAATTGCTGTTATTCCATCAACTGACAACGTTGTAAGTGGTACAGCATTTAAGCCAGATGATGTTATTACATCTATGAGCGGAAAAACAATTGAAGTATTAAATACAGATGCAGAAGGTCGCCTAGCGTTAGCTGACGGTATTACGTATGCGAAGAAACTTGGTGCAAATTACTTAGTTGATGTTGCAACATTAACAGGCGGTGTAATTGTTGCACTTGGAAATCATACAACAGGCGCAATGACAAATAATGAAGAATTGTTTGAACAAGTGTTAGAGGCTTCGATGGAAACGGATGAGCCAATTTGGCAATTGCCGATTTTTGAACGTGATAAAGAGCGTGTCAAAAACAGTAAATTTGCTGATTTAAATAACTCACCAGGCCGTGAAGGACATGCGGTTATGGCTGGGACATTCCTTGGTGAATTTGCAGAAGAAACACCATGGGTACACTTAGACATCGCTGGAACATCTGAAACAACAGGTGCACATGATTTAGGACCATCTGGAGCAACAGGTGCAATGGTGCGTACACTTGCAACACTTGTTGAGCGTTTCGGAGAAGAATAAAGAATGCAAAAAAACTGTCTGGAAAGGTCATTACATACTGAACCTTTCCGGAACAGCTTTTTTTATTTTATAGGTATCCTATAAAGAAATCGTATATAACGTCCCATTTAAAGCGAATGAAGTACGCCCTGTTTCCTCAGAGACAACTAATATAAGTGAATCGTTTTTCTCTGATAAGCCAATCGCAGCCCTGTGACGTGTTCCTAGCTCAGGATTGATTTCTGTACTTTTTGTTAATGGAAGAATATTAGCTGCTGAGACAATATGATTATTTTTAATGAGAACGGCTCCGTCATGAAGAGGGTTCCCTGGATAAAAAATTGATTCAAGTAGTGGAGCGGTTAAGTGTGCGTTTAATGTCGTTCCAGTTTGAATGAAAGAATCAAGAGCGTCACTTCGTTCCACGATAATAAGAGCACCGTGTTTTCGAGCGCTTAAATGTTGGACAGCTGTAGTGATGAAATGTGAACTTTCCGTATAAGGTGATAAATATGCTTGAATATAATATGTAGCTGCTAACGTCTGTACATTTGTTAACATATGATGAATATCTTCCATTTTACATAAAATACATTCATCTTCTTTATCGATTGCATGCTTCATGTTTGATAATTCTTTTTCAGCAATTTCAATCATCTGCTTTGTTTTTATTTTGAGCTCTTCTGACAAGCCCCATTCTTGCATAATCTTCATTCCCTTTGGTGGAGTATTTAACCATAGTGTATACAAATATTTATAGTAAAATTCTGCTAGATTTTAAAAAATATTGAGATGCAGGTTGTTTTTTTCATATAATGAAGGTACGACAGGCGAGAGGAGATGGAAGTATGAATTGGAAACAAGAATTTAGTCGCTGGCTTTCATATGCAGAATTAGACACAGAATTAAAAGAACAGCTAGAAAACATGAAGCAAGATGAGAAGAAAATCGAGGATAGCTTTTATAAAAATCTAGAGTTCGGCACAGGTGGTATGCGTGGTGAACTTGGTGCTGGTACGAACCGTTTAAATGTATATACAGTTCGTAAAGCAACAAAAGGATTGGCTAGGTTTATTGAAAAATTAGGTGAAGAAGCGAAAAAACGCGGTGTTGTTGTCGCGTATGATTCTCGTCATAAATCACCTGAATTCGCAATGGAAGTAGCTGCTACACTTGGTGCGCAAGGTATTACAACATATGTATTTGAAAGCTTACGTCCAACACCAGTGCTTTCTTTCGCAGTTCGTCATTTACATACAGTAAGTGGAATCGTTCTTACGGCAAGCCATAATCCGCCCGAATATAACGGTTATAAAGTATATGGTGAAGATGGTGGGCAGTTGCCTCCAAAAGAAGCTGATGAGTTAATTAGCTACGTAAATGCAGTAGAAAATGAATTAACAGTTGAAGTTGCTGATGTTGAGCAATTAAAAGCTGACGGTTTATTACATATAATTGGACAAGAAGTAGATGATGCATATGCGGCAGAATTGAACAATGTCATTATTAATAAAGAGATGGTGAAAGAAATAGGAAAAGATTTAAAAATCGTCTTTACGCCATTACATGGAACGTCAAATATTTCGGTACGCCGTGGTTTAGAAGAAGTTGGATTTACAGATGTAACAGTTGTAAAAGAGCAAGAGTTACCAGATCCAAACTTCTCTACCGTAAAATCACCAAATCCAGAAGAGCATGCAGCGTTTGAATATGCAATTCGCGACGGTGAAAAAGTAGGCGCTGATGTGTTAATCGCAACAGATCCTGATGCAGACCGTCTAGGTGTAGCAGTTCGCAATCATGATGGTGAGTTCCAAGTGTTAACTGGTAACCAAACAGGTGCGTTAATGCTTGATTACTTATTATCACAAAAGAAGGAAAACGGAACGCTTCCAGAAAACGGTGTTGTTTTAAAAACAATCGTAACGTCTGAAATTGGCCGTACAATCGCAAAAGCATACGGTTTAGATACAGTTGATACGTTAACTGGATTTAAATTTATCGGTGAAAAAATTAGACAGTATGAAGAAAGTGGACAATATGAATTCCAATTTGGTTATGAGGAAAGCTATGGTTATTTAATCCGTCCATTCTGCCGTGATAAAGATGCGGTGCAATCAGTCCTATTTGCATGTGAAGTAGCTGCGTACTACAAATCACAAGGTAAAACGCTATATGATGGTCTGTTAGAAGTATTTAAGAAGTATGGGTTCTTCCGTGAGGATCTTGTATCGTTAACGTTAAAAGGAAAAGATGGTGCCGAACAGATTCAAAAGATGATGGCAACATTCCGCGGGAATCCTCCGAAAGAAGTAGCTGGTTTAACAGTCGTTGCAGTTGAGGATTATAAGGAAAGCATCATTACAACGTTACAAGATGGAAATAAGGAAGAGATTCACTTACCGAAATCAAATGTGTTAAAATATCAATTAGAAGATGGTTCTTGGTTCTGCTTACGTCCATCTGGAACAGAGCCGAAAATTAAATTCTATTTTGGTGTACAAGATGATTCGTTACAAAATAGTGAACAAAAGTTACTTACTATTAAAGAAGATATTATGAATCGTTTATAATAGAATAGAGTGCTACTGATAGGAAAAGGGGAGAACGGAGAACGGCCTCCTCTTTTCTTGTAGTTTTGTTTGATGTAGAGGATTATTACGAGCGAGTGTTATAAATTTGCACTTTACTAAGAGAATTAGAATGAAAAGCGAGGGTATTTGTCATGAAAAAAGTGAGAAAAGCAATTATCCCGGCAGCGGGATTAGGAACACGCTTTTTACCAGCAACGAAAGCAATGCCAAAAGAAATGCTTCCAATTGTAGATAAACCAACAATTCAATACATCGTAGAAGAAGCAGTAAAATCAGGCATCGAAGATATTATTATCGTTACTGGTAAAGGAAAGCGCTCTATCGAAGATCATTTTGATAACGCATTTGAATTAGAGCAAAACTTATTAGAGAAGAAAAAGTATGAGTTACTTGAAAAAGTACAAGCTTCTTCTAAAATGGTAGATATCCATTACATTCGTCAAAAAGAACCAAAAGGATTAGGACATGCTGTTTGGTGCGCGCGTAAATTCATTGGTGATGAGCCGTTTGCAGTATTATTAGGCGATGATATCGTTCAAGCTGAAAAACCATGTTTACGTCAATTAATGGACGAGTATGACAAAACACTTTCTTCTGTTATTGGTGTACAAACTGTTCCTGAAGCCGAAACACATCGCTATGGAATTATTGATCCGTTAGAGCAAGAGGGACGTCGTTATCAAGTTCGTAATTTCGTTGAAAAACCAACGCAAGGTACTGCGCCTTCAAACTTAGCGATTATGGGACGTTACATTTTAACTCCTGAAATCTTTATGTTCTTGGAACAGCAACAAGTTGGAGCGGGTGGCGAAATTCAGTTAACGGATGCAATTCAAAGCTTAAATGAAATTCAACGTGTATTTGCTTACGACTTCGAAGGAAAACGCTACGACGTAGGTGAAAAGTTAGGATTCGTTCAAACAACAATTGAAATGGCATTGCAATACCCAGAATTACGTGATGATATGTTAGTAATGATGAAGAAAATTTTAGACGAGCAAATGAAGCAAGAGTCTTAATATAATAAACAAGGAGCTGTTCCTATAGGAGCAGCTCCTTGTTTATTATGAAATTGTCGAATGAGAATGCTGATAAGCCGAACGACGTACAGCATAGTATATGCGAGGTGCGATAATAGCGCCGATAATTGTAAACGCAATATCTTTTACTGCAAACCACATCATAATCATCCAGGCAGCTTTATAACTCATATTACCACCCATGAAAATATTGACTGCCCCGTACATATAAGTAGTACCGATAATATAAGTTAAAATGATTCCGACGAAAGAAGCAATTGCAAAGGTGCTGAATGTTGGTCGTTCTTTTTGTTCTACTAGTTTTCCTGATACGTAAGCAACGATAATAAATGCGATAATAAAACCACCAGTAGGATCTAAAAGTGCCCCGAATCCAGCTTTGAAGTTAGCGAAGATTGGCGCACCCGCTACTCCAACAAGCATGTAAACAGTCATTGATAATGCCCCAAGTCTACTCCCAAGAAGAAGACCTGCTAAAATTGCGAAAAATGGTTGCATAGATAATGGAACGCCCGCTATTTGTAGGAATGGTGCCCACGATACAATATTTGCACCAATAGCCATAAGAGCGACGAACATGGCAGCTAATGCTAAATCTAAAACATGAAGCTTCTTCATAATGTTAACCTCCGGTTGTAGTTAGGTTAACATTATCGTAGCGAAAATATTTACTTGTTGTCAATCAAAATATTTTGATAAGAAGGCTTTAAATAGTCTCTAAGCAATGTGTATGGAATACGAAATTGCGGAATTCCGCTTGAATAAGGAGCAATTTCATATAAAGGGAAATAAATTACAAGATTATCCGGTTCTAAAAAGTAGTGAAACTTTTTAGTGCTCGTTACCTTTTCGGCTGCATCAGGAAAATAAATGCTTTCATTTTGTTTAATTTGTCTTACAATCTCTGTGCGAATTATTTCTTTATATTTATCCTCTTGCTGAAATAAATCGTCTAAGTGTAATAATTTTTTTTCGTTTAAATCAAATGTATTTGCCTTCCACGTATAAAGTCCGTGCGCTCCGCCTGTATATTGATAGTAATTCACATATAGACTTAGGAAAGGAGGTTTGTTTAAAGCTACTTTATAGTCAACATTTGCAACGTAGGGATGAAAAGGTGTGCTAGATCCTTCTGTTTCTTTATAATATTTCTTCGCCTCTTTTTCTAAGTTACTTTTAAATGTAGCAGTAGAGTTTTTGTAATAGGAATTTAGCTTATTTTGAAATTTCGAATTAGAAAAGTTGTAAAAGGAAGGCCTATTAATTTGATATTCTATATAAGGTTTCTTACCTTTTTGCGTTACAGTCTTAACATTGATTGTCAGGTTGGATGCTTTGGCTGCTATTGCACAATTTGGTACAATAGTCAGGAAGGAGAACATAAGCAATAGTATACAAAATTTCTGTTTCATTTAGGTGAAACCTCCTTATATAAGTGTTATAGGTAGTTTGAAAGTAAATAGGTAAAAATATACATTTGATTTAAAGTGAGAGAGGTGGAAAACGATATGTCAAAAACTTTAATGGATTCGCTTGGAATAGAGCTATTAGAAATGACAGAGGATAAAGTAGTTGCTACGATGCCTGTTGATGAACGTACGCATCAGCCGTTTGGATTTTTACATGGCGGTGCATCTGTTGCATTAGCAGAAACTGTGGCAAGTGTTGGTTCATACAATTTAATTGATCAAGAGAAATGTATTTGTTTTGGATTAGAAATTAATGCAAATCATATTCGCTCAAAGCAAGATGGAATTGTAACAGCAATCGGAACACCGATACATAGAGGACAATCGACAATGGTTTGGGATATTCGCATCATTGATGAAAATGATGAGTTGCTATGCATATCAAGATGTACAGTAGCAATTAAAGAAAAACGTGAAAAATAGAAAAGAGGCGGCTCTTATGAGCTGCCTCTTTTTTATAATTAGAACTGGATTTTTTTCTCTAAGAAACCTTTTAGTTCGCTAATTGGCATACGAACTTGTTCCATAGTGTCACGGTCACGTACTGTAACAGCTTTGTCTTCAACAGAGTCGAAGTCGTATGTGATACAGAATGGTGTACCGATTTCGTCTTGACGACGGTAACGTTTACCGATAGAACCAGTTTCATCAAAGTCTACCACGAAGTCTTTAGCTAGTTCTGCGAATACTTCAGTAGCACCTTCAGATAGTTTTTTAGATAATGGTAAGATAGCTGCTTTATATGGTGCTAAAGCAGGATGGAAACGAAGAACTGTACGAGAATCGTTTTCTAATTGCTCTTCTTCATATGCATCACATAAGAATGCTAATGTTACACGGTCTGCACCTAGAGATGGCTCGATGCAGTATGGCACGTAACGCTCATTCGTTTGTGGATCGATGTAGTTAAAGTCTTCGTTAGAGTGTTCCATGTGACGTTTTAAATCGAAGTCTGTACGAGATGCAACGCCCCATAGTTCGCCCCAACCGAATGGGAATCTGAATTCAATATCAGTTGTTGCGTTACTGTAGTGAGATAATTCGTCTTCACCGTGGTCACGAAGACGCATGCTTTCTTCAGTCATACCAAGTGAAAGTAACCAGTTTTTACAAGTTTCACGCCAGAATGCGAACCACTCTAAATCTTCACCAGGCTTACAGAAGAATTCAAGTTCCATTTGTTCGAATTCACGTGTACGGAATGTGAAGTTACCAGGTGTGATTTCGTTACGGAAACTTTTACCGATTTGGCCGATACCAAATGGAAGTTTCTTACGCATAGAGCGTTGTACGTTTTTAAAGTTTACGAAAATACCTTGTGCTGTTTCAGGACGAAGGAAGATTTCGTTTGTGCTAGACTCTGTAACACCTTGGAATGTTTTGAACATTAAGTTGAACTGACGGATTTCCGTGAATTCTTGGCTACCGCAATCAGGACATTTTACTTCATGTTCTTTCATTAAGTCAGCCATTTGGTCGAAAGTAAGACCGTCAACGACCATTTCGATGCCTTTTACGTCTAATGCATCTTCAATTAACTTGTCAGCACGGTGACGAGCTTTACATTTTTTACAGTCGATCATTGGATCATTAAAGTTACCAACGTGACCAGAAGCGATCCAAGTTTTTGGGTTCATTAAAATAGCAGCATCTAAACCAACGTTGTGTGGAGATTCTTGAATAAATTTTTTCCACCAAGCTTTTTTAACGTTATTTTTTAATTCGATTCCAAGTGGACCGTAATCCCATGTGTTTGCAAGACCACCGTAAATTTCAGAACCAGGGAAAACAAAACCGCGATGTTTTGCTAAGTTTACAACTTGTTCCATTGAATACATAATAAAATCCTCCTTTTGAAAGTTAACGTATTTGCGATGACGTGATGGGTACTTTGGAAACGGGGCATCTCCGCTAGCTCCAGCGGCTAAAATGTTCGGTGGCTTCGCTTCTTCCGCCGAGGCAAAAAGCGCCTCTATGTCAGAAGCTCCATCCTCCTCACATTTTGAGCGAGCCGCTTGCGCTTTAAATTTTTAAATACAAAAAAGCTCGTCTCTAGGCAATCATGCCTAGGGACGAGCTTGTATATACCCGCGGTTCCACCCTAGTTGATGTGCATTTCACACATCCACTTTCATCACGTATTGCTCGAGACTGCCGTTTCCTTGCGGTTTCAGGCTTTCACTATCCCTGAATCGCTTTTTGTGCAAGTACTTATAAGTCCGTCATCGCTACTTATATTAATAATAATGAACATATTCTAACACGTTCTTTTTTAAATCACAATAGAGGGACGTGCCTATCTATGATAGAGTCTCGCCTATTTTTTCATTATTTATTCCGTAATTTTGTTTAATGTGCTTAATTGCTTCGCGTTTACTTAATGGAGCAAGCTCGTTAGTTTGAACGTATTTCCAAACTACATCTGGCTTTGTTTTTGCATATTCGCGAAGGACCCAGCCGATTGCTTTTTGAATGAAAAATTCTTTTGAGGAATGTAGTTGTCCGATAATCCAGAAAAGGAGTTCTTCATCCATTTTTTGTTTATATTTTAGCTGGAATAAAATAGCGGCACGCTGTAACCATATGTTTTCTGATGCAATCCATTTTGGAATATATGCGGAAATTAATTCTGGATGGTTTAAAAAGATGGCACCTAAAAATGTAGGGACGATGCTATCAACAGAGTCCCACCAAGATTTTGTGACAATAAGTTCTTCTAGAAATGGGATATGAGTTTCGTTTATGTGCTTTTTATATTTTTGCATGATATCGAGTGCGGCAGCTTGAAATTCACGTTCTGGTAAGTCCCAAAGCTCACGTATGATAATTTGGAAGTCCTTTTTATCTGGGAGCGTATGTATTTGAATGACGTCTTTCAATAATTGTCTTCTCTCGGGAGTTTGAATACCGAGAAACGGGAAGTGATTTTTCATATAACGTGCCATCGGTTCTGCTTTTTCGGGATTTTGATGAGCTGTAAAATGCTCTTGTAATGCCTTTACAAATGGATGCATAGGTATGTGCTCCTCTCTTATTATCTTTCTCATATTATTATACAAAGAGTTTGGGTGAATTTTAAAACATAACTTGCAATGTAATGAAATATGTTGAGAAGAGAGAGGAGAGGATAAGATGGAAGATCAAAGCGTACTAGCAGGTTTCTTTGCTCTTAGTTTTGCGTTTATTCTTGTTATAATAATTTGGGCAATTATTTCGTATTTGTTAACGGCTTTTGCACTTTATACGATGGCGAAAAATGATGGTGCAACTGATGGTGTTCTTGCTTTTATTCCGTTTATAAATAGTAAGACATGGGGCGATTTAGCGAAAGATAAATTACCAGATTTCTTGAAAGAAGAGGCAGGGTGGAAAGTATTTGGCATATATGTCGGATGTTTCATTTTTAATTTCGTACCAATTATAAGTTTGCTAGCAACAGCCGTATCGATTGTGCTGTCTATTTATCTCATCTACGCTATTTTGGATAGATACGGAACGAATTCCATACTATTTACGATCATTCATACAATCACGTTTTCGGTTTTCTTGCCGATTCATTTGTTCATTATTCGGAATGAGCCGGTGAGGTATAACGAGTAGGCGTATCAAAGTTGTCGAGTGGTCGATATATTTGGTTTCATAATAATTCGGATATGCTGAAAAAAGCGCCCTGCTCAGCAGGGCGCTTTTTTCTACTACATAAGATAGCGTAAGTAAATGTAAATGTGAGAAATGATTAATGAAACGATCATAATTGGGAAGCCGACTTTAAGGAATTCCATGTAGCTGAATTTATGTCCTTCACGACTTGCGATTCCGGCTACGATTACGTTAGCAGAAGCCCCGATTAATGTTCCGTTTCCACCTAAGCAAGCACCTAATGCTAATGCCCACCATAGTACGTCGATTTGTGCGTCAGAAGGTGATAAACCTAGCCCAACTGCCATATCGTTAATAAGTGGAATCATTGTTGCAACGAATGGAATGTTATCGATTGTTGCAGAGGCGATACCAGATACCCATAGAACAAGGATAGATGCCTGAGAAATATCTCCGCCTGTTATTCCAATTACTTTTTGAGCTAACATTTTGATAAGCCCGATATCAATAAGTCCTCCAACGAGTACGAATAGTCCCGCGAAGAAGAAGATTGTTACCCACTCTACACTTGCGAATACCTCTTCAATTTCATGCTCTTTCACACCGATTAGCATAAGTACAGTAGCGCCAGTTAAGGCGATGATAGCTGCATCAATATGGAAAATGGAATGAGTCATGAAACCTAAAATAGTAAGGCCAAGTACTGTTAAAGATTTCTTCATTAATACTGGGTCTTTAATGTATTGTTTTTCATCTAAGCTCATTAATTTTTTAATTTGTACAGGATCAGCAATTAATTGCTTACGGTACATGAAGTAAAGAATTGTTGCTGTAACAGCAATAATGATGATTACGATAGGTGCTAAGTTGAATAAGAAAGCATTGAAATCTAAATGCTTATTTGCAGAACCAATCATAATATTTGGCGGATCACCAATTAATGTTGCTGTTCCTCCGATATTTGAAAAAATAATTTCAGAAAGTAAATATGGAACAGGATTTACTTGCAAGATGCGCGTAATAGATAAAGTAACTGGAACAACAAGAAGTACTGTTGTAACGTTATCTAAAAATGCGGAGCCAAGCGCGGTAAGTAAGGAAAGTGAAATTAAAATTTTAATTGGATTTCCTTGTGCTCCTTTTGCGGCTTTAATGGCAACGTATTGGAAGACACCTGACTTACTTGTAATGTTTACCAGTATCATCATACCGATGAGCAATGTAATTGTTCCCCATTCAATATGTTTCGTAAAGGCATTGTGTAAGTCAACGACCCCTGCAATTACCATGAATGCCGCACCAAGAAGTGCGATGACAGCGCGGTTAATTTTTTCAGAAATAATAATGGCATATGTAATTAAAAAGACTGCGATAGCAAAATAATACTGCCAGTTTGCGAGCTCTTGCGTTGTTTCGTGCAAAACTCTCATCTCCTTTCGTTCACTTTTCTTAGTGTGTCAAAAAATTAACTAGATGAAACACACATAAAGTCATTATAAAGTAGAAAAATGGCGGATGTAAATGAAAGGGTTTATTTTGTCATATTTTCTGCATAGGTCATTTTTTCTTATTTTTAAAAATATTTGTGGGCATTTGACATATATATAAGATACATCCAATCTGAATATTTAAAATCGAATCAGCATCCGAGCTTGTTCGTGTAGGAGTGTCAAATAGAAAGGAATGACAAAGATGATAAGGAAGGGATCGTATGGATGAACAACGATTTTTGTTTTTAGACTTTGAGTTTACGATGCCCCAGCATAGAAAAAAGCCAAAAGGTTTTTTCCCAGAAATTATTGAGGTCGGACTCGTTTCAGTTGTTGGCTGTAAGGTGGAAGATACGTATTCAGCGCATATTAGACCGAAAACATTTCCATCTTTAACGGATCGATGTAAAAAATTTTTAGGAATTAAACAGGAAGTAGTGGACAAAGGAATTTCTTTTCATGAACTTGTTGAGAAACTTGCAGAATATGAAAAGAGGTGTAAACCGACAATTGTAACGTGGGGAAATATGGATATGAAAGTCTTAAAGCATAACTGCGAAATGGCGGGAGTAGAATTTCCATTCTTTGGACAGTGTCGTGATTTATCGCTTGAGTATAAGAAGTTTTTTGGAGAGAGAAATCAAACAGGGCTGTGGAAAGCAATTGAGGCGTATGGAAAAGCAGGAACAGGAAAGCATCATTGTGCGCTTGATGATGCGATGACGACATATAATATTTTTAAATTAGTAGAAAAAGATAAAGAGTATTTAGTCAAACCAGCACCTCCAACATTAGGGGAACTTGTTGATTTTTCGAAAGTGTTAAAGAAAGTGAGTACACAGTAACGACCAAATTGCAAAATATGTAATTTGGTCGTTTTGTTTTTTAAAGTTTGTAATCTTGCTTCAATTGCTGAAGTGTTTTTAGACTACGCCCCGCAAAAGGTGAATCATCTTCAGAAAATGAATTAATTTGAGTTTCTAATGCTAATTTTAGTGACTCTGTATAATCTGGAATTTCTCCTTCATATTTCTTCACCATTTGCTCTGGAATGTTCGTCTGTTCACGAAAAGCTAAAGCACGTCTTTCATGGAAGAATGGTACGTCAGCTTGTTTTACATTATGTAAATCACCTTGCACTGGATGTTTTAAAACAGCTAATACTTTTACAACGTAACTGCCAGGACGGCTATTTGTAATTTCGCCGATGTATTTTCCAGTTTTATAAATACCAGTAACGATTTCACCAATTTCAAATGTTTCTCTCATATTTTTCACCTCAAGTTTATAGTAAGGAAAGTAGAAGAAGGAGTCAAAGAAAACAGTTGATTTTTGAATGTCCTTGAGAATATGACAGGCTTCAACTATAATTTAAAATGATATAACAGAAAATTCTGATGTTAATTCTTTTCATAAATTTCCTGATAAGGAGTGTTTTATATGATGCCTTTATATTTTCCTGAAGATAAAACGGAGTATATTATTCCAGGTATTGTTTGCGTTCTATTTATCATCGGTGCGGTTGCTACGTGGCGTATGTTTATTCGTGTATCAAAACGAGAAGCAGAGCGATTACAGAAAGTAGAAGAAAAGCTTTTAGCTGAAAAGAAACAGTAATTCATTTTTGCATGTTTCCCTCTATGCTCGGACAATCTAAGGGCAGAAAGTATTTTGGAGGGAATTGAATGAAAAGACAGCTTTTTTTCAGTTGTTGTTTACTATTTCTAATGGCGGGTTGTGACCAAGGGAAGCCGAAAGAAATTGATGTGAAATTACATAATGCTTCAGGTGATGAAGTTGGGACTGCAAAAGTAGCTCAGCAAACAAGTGGAGTGAAAATTACGATTAAAGCGGAAGGTTTTACACCAGGACCACACGGGATACATGTACATGAAATCGGAGAATGTAAAGCGCCAAGTTTCGAATCATCTGGGAATCATTTTAATCCAGATAATAAAAAACATGGGCTCTTGAATCCGAAAGGTGCGGAAAATGGTGATTTACCGAACTTAGTGGCAGACGGTTCGGGAAAGATTAAAGCAGAAATCGATGCTCCGCATATAACGCTTGAAGAAGGAAAAACGACGATTCATAGAAAAGATGGAGCGTCTATTATTATTACAGAAAACGCTGATGATGGTATGACGCAACCAACTGGTAAATCTGGTGGCCGAATTGCTTGCGGTGTTATCGTAAAAAAAGCGTCGGATATGAAGAAGAAATAGAAGCTACCGTGAATGATAGATTTTGTTGTAAAACCACATGATAGTAAGTGGAATTATATCGATTTACCGAAAAAAGGAGGCTATCCCAAAATCATTTTGGGATAGCCTCCTTTTTTGTTATGAGAATGTATGGTGTAGTCTGTTTAAAATTTCTTCTAAAACAGATCTAGGACAGCCAATGTTAATTCGGATATGGGCTTCTCCACCTGTTCCGTATTTCTCACCAGGCTCAACGATGATTTTACCTTTCTCTTCAAGCAATGCTGTTCGTTCATCTTGAGAAAGATCCAAGTGGGAACAATCAATCCACAGTAAAAAACTACCTTCTGGTTTAATTACAGAAAGAGCTGGTATGTGATTTTGAATATACTCACAAGCAAATTGAGCATTATCTTCAGCGTACAATCGAATTTCATTTAGCCAATCATTACATTCTGTATAGGCACTTTGCATTGCTGTATAAGCAAATGTATTTAATCCGTGGAATCCTTGTCTATATTGGATAGACATAAAGGCATTACGGAGATTTTCATTCGGAATAATAATGATCGATGCTTGTAATCCAGCGATATTAAATGTTTTGCTCGGAGCCATACAAGTAATAGTGCGGGCTGCTAATTCTTCAGATAAAGAAGCAAACGGTGTATGAGTATGGCCTTTATAAATAATATCGGCGTGAATTTCATCCGCGACAACGGTTACATTATATTGCGTACATAGCGTACCGAGTTTTGTTAGCTCCTCTTTCGTCCAAACGCGTCCGATAGGATTGTGAGGGCTGCAAAGAAGCATTAGTTTTACACCTTGTTTAAATTGAGTTTCTAGATGCTCGAAGTCTATCTTATATATGCCATTTTGTTTAAACAAGGGACTCTCACATAATTGTCTATTATTTGTTTTGACCATTTCAAAAAATGGTGGATAAATAGGAGGTTGTACGAGTACGGCTTCTCCTTCTTTCGTTATAGCTTGTATGCTCGTACTAAGAGCTGGAACGATACCTGCGCTAAATACAATCCATTCTTTTTGTATTTCCCAATTGTATTGGCTTTTCGTCCAATTACAAATGATATCCCCAATATTTTCAGGAGGAAGTGTATAGCCGAAAATAGGATGTTCTATGCGTTTTTGTAATGCAGTTTGAATTGGTTTTGGTACTTCAAAATCCATATCGGCAATCCAAGCGTGGATGAGCTCTTCATTTTTATATGTATCCCATTTTGTACTATGTGTTCCGCGACGATTTACCGTTTTATGAAATAGTTGCATATGTTTGCTCCTTTCTTCTGTCAAACTGTTAAGTTATGAAAATTCTCACTCTTCTTATAGAATAGCTGATGTGATACGATAAAGAAAAGCATTAAAAAGTGAAAAGGCGGGAAATAGATGGGTGCATATGACAAAATGATTGAGGTTGTGAAAAATTGGGATCCGTTTCAAATGGGACCGGAGTTTTATGAAACAGAAGCGAGCGATGTTGTAAACGTCGTAAGTGTGTTTGATGATCCGAAATACATCGCAAAGAAGATTCAACATATATACTTTATGTCTTTTGAAGAAGTACCTGCACTTGAAAAATGCGAAAAATTAGCAGTAGAGTTACTCGTACTAAAAGAAGGCGGAAGTTGTTCATTATAGGCTGTCGGAATTTACGACAGCCTTTTTGTTTATTTTCATTCGGATTGATTAAAGCTTCACTTTATCCCGTTTTAACGGGGCAGTAAGACTCCCGCCTCAAAATTCGGTTGAAGCAAAGAGGTTAGGCGAGAAATCAAACTGCCCGTAAAAACCCGATTGGTGAAGGCTAATAACCCGTGGGAATAGAACCTCCCACGGATTAAAGCTTCACTTTATCCCGTTTTAACGGGGCAGTAAGACTCCTGCCTCAAAATTCGGTTGAAGCAAAGAGGTTAGGCGAGAAATCAAACTGCCCGTAAAAGCCCGATTGGTGAAGGCTAATAACCCGTGGGAATAGAACCTCCCACGGATTAAAGCTTCACTTTATTGCGTCGCAAACGCAATAATTTCTTCATAAACATGATCGGGCTTTTCTTCAGGGAGTAAGTGGCCTGTATTTTCATAAGAAATGAAAGTTGAATTAGGTAGGTCTTTATGGAGACGGTGTCCTACATGTACAGGGACGACGCGATCCTTTTCACCCCAAATGAGTAATACTGGGGTTTCGATTTTTTGTAATTCAGTTGAAGATAAGTCACCTTCACGGTCTCTTATCATTCGAGTTAAAGCAGGGAATATACGATCATCATAAAAAGGAGCAGCATAGCCTTCCATCATTTCATTGTCAATTAATGAATGGTCATGAACGACATTCATTAAATTATGAACGATGCCCCTTCGAATAATCCAGTTCTTCACGTATAAGTGGAAGAACGGTAAATAAGAGGAGTACAGTAAAGGGAAGTTTGCGCGTGCTAAATAACTAGAGCTACATAGTAAAATCGTTTTTGAAATTAATTCAGGGCGTAGTCGGTTTACAAAGAGTGAAATTTGTCCGCCCATAGAATGACCAACTAATACAATATTCGAGAGAGATAAATGTTCGATTAAATCGATAATAATAGCTGCTAAATTGTGATAAGAATATTTAAAGAGATGAGATTTATCACTTTTTCCGAATGGTGGTAAATCAAGGGCAATTACTGTACCTTCCTTTGTTAGTAAAGGAATGAGTCGTCGATAGCTAAATGAGGAAGAAAGGAAGCCGTGAACGAGTACGAAAGTAGGTCGTTCTTTTTTAGTATTGTGTTCATACAATTCGTAATGAATAGTAGTCCCGCGAGTGGAAAAAGTGAAGTAAGGGCATTTGCATTCATGGTTCATTTTTTGTCACTCCATTGATTTTTGTTCATATCATCTCCAGGCAAGAAACAAAATATGTTAACAAAAAAAGGCAAGATGACGATGTCATCTTGCCTTTTGCGTATTTAGCCCGCTATTTACCGGGCAGTAGAATGCCCGTAAAAGCCCGATTGGTGAAGGCTAATAATCAGGGGAGGATGGACAAACCCCCCACTGATTAAAGTTTCACTTTATAATTACCCACGCACAATATTAGGTGGTGTTTTTCCTTGTAATCCTGCTACTAAATTTTCAGCAGCTGTCATTGCCATTTGCTGACGAGTTTTTAATGTTGCAGATCCGATGTGCGGTAAAGTTACAACGTTTTGTAATGATAAGAGCGGATTCTCTTTTTGAATCGGTTCTTGTGTAAATGTGTCGATGCCGGCTGCAAATATTTTCTTTTCTGTTAACGCATGAATTAATGCAGTTTCATCTACTGTTTTCCCGCGAGAAGCATTAATGAAAATTGCTGTTTCTTTCATTAGTGAAAATTCCTTTTCACCGATAAGATGATACGTTTCATCTGTTAATGGAGTAAGAAGAATAATAAAATCAGATTGTTTGATTAGAGTTTGTAAATCACAATATGTAGCATCAAATTTTTGCTCAGCTTCTTCTTTACGGCGACGGTTATAGTAAAGGACATTCATATCAAATCCGAATTTCGCTCGTTTTGCGACAGCTTCCCCAATTCGTCCCATTCCGATAATACCGATCGTACTATGATGTACATCTAGTCCGAAGTGTTCTTTTCCGATTTCAGCGCTCCATTCACCATTTTTTACATAGGAATTGAGTTCGCAAACACGGCGACCAGCAGATAACATAAGAGCGAAAACGAGATCGGCTACTGTATCATCTAACACATATGGAGTATTCGTTCCGATAACATTTTGTTTTTCCATCGCTTTTAAATCAAAGTTATCATGGCCAACAGAAATGTTACTTACTACTTTTAAATTAGGAGCAGCCTGCAATAACTCTTCATTTATAGTAGATCCGAAATTTAATAACCCATCTTTATCTTTTATTTTTTCTAATAGAACATCACGAGGTACTTTCTCGTTTTGATCCCATTTTTCAAAATCACAGTGTTCTGATAAATAGTTTTCTACAAATGTTGGAACTGGTTCGGCAATATATACTTTTGGTTTCACGGTTCCATCCCCTTTCCTCTTTACCCGGATTGGTGTGTACTAATAATCAGCGGATATGAACCCTCCCACTGATTCAAGTTTCACTTTATTTTGACATAATTCTCAAAAAAAATCTTCTTTTCAAACTGGAAAGAGTATTTGTATAATTTAGACACAAACTAAAAGGAAGGGTGATTTATATGGTGACAGAGAAAGAATTGGAATTATTAGCTTGTCTTGAAAAGAATAGTCGTTTATCTGTAGATACATTAGCGAAGTTGTTAAATATAGAAGTAGAAGAAGCGAAAAAAATGGTTGCGAAATTAGAAAGTGAAAAGATTATCGTGGACTATGTAACACATATCGATTGGACAAAAGTGAAAGAACATACTGGTTTAACGGCGATGATTGATGTGAAAGTTACACCGAAGCGTGGCGTGGGTTTTGATGCGGTAGCTGAACAAATTTATCGCTATTCAGAAGTGAAATCCGTTTATTTAATGTCTGGGACATATGACCTTTCTATTACATTAGAAGGAAAGACGATGGGAGAAGTAGCGATGTTTGTTTCTGAGAAATTAGCAACAATTGAATCTGTCGTTTCAACGACAACTCATTTTATTTTGAAGAAGTATAAACATGAGGGAATTATTTATGAAAAGACAGATGATGATAAGAGAATTGTGGTGACACCGTGAAGCAATTTGACCTATCTAGAGTAGCAGAATCTTTACAACCGTCTGGTATACGAAAGTTTTTTGATTTAGCGGCAAGTATGAAAGGTGTTATTTCACTTGGAGTGGGGGAGCCGGACTTTGTTACACCTTGGAATGTAAGGCAAGCATGTATTCGTTCTTTAGAACAAGGATATACGTCATATACAGCAAATGCAGGATTATTGGAGCTCCGTCAAGAAATAGCAAAGTATCTAAAAAAACAATTTGCAGTATCTTATGATCCGAATGATGAAATCATTGTTACAGTTGGAGCGAGTCAAGCGCTAGATGTAGCGATGCGTGCTATTGTAAACCCTGATGATGAAATACTTATTATTGAACCAAGTTTTGTTTCGTATGCACCACTTGTTACGTTAGCGGGCGGGGTCCCAGTTCCAGTAGCGACTTCATTAGAAGATGAATTTAAAGTACAGCCAAATCAAATTGAAGCAGTTATTACAACGAAAACAAAGGCAATATTACTTTGTTCTCCTAATAACCCAACAGGCGCAATGTTAAATAAATCCGAATTAGAAAAGCTAGCAGTTATTGTTGAGAAGTATAATTTAATCGTGTTATCTGATGAAATTTATGCAGAGCTCGTATACGACGAAGCATATACGAGTTTCGCGAGTATTAAAAATATGCGTGACCATACAATTTTAATTTCAGGGTTTTCAAAAGGGTTTGCCATGACGGGATGGCGTCTTGGGATGATTGCAGCCCCTGTGCAATTTTCAGAATTAATGCTCAAAATCCACCAGTATTCAATGATGTGTGCACCGACGATGTCTCAATTTGCAGCAGTTGAAGCATTACGCGGGGGAAATGATGAAGTAATTCGAATGAGAGATAGCTATAAAAAACGTCGTAACTTTATGGCGACATCTTTCAATGAAATGGGCTTAACATGTCATGTGCCAGGCGGGGCATTTTATGTCTTCCCTTCTATAGCTTCAACCGGACTATCTTCAGCAGAATTTGCAGAACAATTATTATTAGAAGAAAAAGTGGCTGTTGTTCCTGGAAATGTGTTTGGCGGGAGTGGTGAAGGATTTATTCGTTGTTCATATGCAACATCGCTTGAGCAACTTATGGAAGCAATGAAGAGAATGGAACGGTTCATAGAGAATAAAAAAAGGACAAAACACAATACGTTTTGTCCATAAAAGGGGGGGAATACTAGAAAGCCATGTGTTAGTATTCTATCCTAATATTGGAGAATTATACGTATTACAGGAAATTTTTTCGTGAATTTTGAATGAGTTCTATCAAAGTGGTATAATTTACTAATATAAGGTGGGAGTATCCTCGGTGTTTTACTTAGGATACTTACTCACTAATCGGATATTTAACAACAAATACATCTGCTTTGCTATTTACAATTGTAGAGAAAATGGTAAACGTATGGGAGTGTTTCACATGTCAGAACAATATACAACGGGAGTGGTTGTAACAGGGAAAGTAACTGGAATTCAAGATTACGGTGCATTTGTAGCTTTGGATGCAGAAACACAAGGACTTGTGCATATATCTGAAATCACAAATGGGTATGTAAAAGACATTCATGACTTTTTAAAGGTCGGGGATACAGTAGAAGTAAAAGTACTTTCAATTGATGAAGAACACAGAAAAATGAGTTTATCGTTAAAAGCGGCGAAAAGAAAGCAAGGACGAATTCTTATACCGAATCCATCTGAGGACGGATTTAATACGCTGCGAGAAAAGCTAGCAGAATGGATTGAAGAGTCGGAGGTAATAAAGTAAAAGAGGAACGCATATGAGCGTTCCTCTTTTACTGTGACTTATGATATATATATTTGCAAATATGATTGCATGCAATCATATTCGTATGTCGGAGGCGAAAAAGACATACTGACTATTGAATTTCATGTGTTTCTGGGTGAGTACCAAGATTCTCGGATGGTTTAAATAGTAAGCCGAGATTGATAAGCCCAGAAATACCAACGATGCCGTAAATGATACGTGCAAGAGCTGAGTTCTGTCCACCGAAAATAGCCGCTACTAAGTCAAACTGGAAGAACCCGATCAGTCCCCAGTTAACAGCGCCGATTACAGTGAAGACTAATGCGATACGCTGCAAGGTACTCATGAAAAGCCCCCCTTAATGTGAAGCGTGAGCAAGCAAGGAGTTAATAAGAAAATTTAACTCCTTTATAGAATGGTATAGTTTTGTTGTTTTTATACATGAAAAATGTACGAAAAACGATGTATATACATCTATACCGAAAAATTCGAATTTTTATGCAAAAAATGAACTTTTTCTAAAAAATAAATAATGGTTACGTTTACAATTGTTGAATCGCTTGATTTACAACTTTAGTTTCGCTAAAGTGAATACAGAAATACATATACATAATTGGAGGGAAAAAGATGAGTACACATGTAACGTTCGACTATTCTAAAGCATTATCCTTCATCGGTGAAAATGAACTAACTTATTTACGTGATGCAGTAAAAGTAACACATCATGCAATCCACGAAAAAACTGGAGCTGGGAACGATTTCCTTGGGTGGGTAGAGCTTCCGCTTCAATATGATAAAGAAGAATTTGCTCGCATTCAAAAATGCGCAGAAAAAATTAAAAACGACTCTGACATTTTACTTGTTGTAGGTATTGGTGGTTCTTACCTAGGAGCACGCGCAGCAATCGAAATGTTAAACCATTCTTTCTATAACACGCTTTCTAAAGAACAACGTAAAACTCCACAAGTGCTATTTGTTGGACAAAACATTAGCTCCACTTATATGAAAGATTTAATGGACGTACTAGAAGGGAAAGACTTTTCTATTAACGTTATTTCCAAATCAGGTACAACAACAGAACCTGCAATCGCATTCCGTATTTTCCGTAAATTATTAGAAGAAAAGTATGGAAAAGAAGAATCTCGCAAACGTATTTATGCGACTACAGATAAAGCGCGCGGTGCTTTAAAAACATTATCGGATAATGAAGGCTACGAAACGTTCGTTATTCCAGATGATGTTGGCGGTCGTTTCTCTGTATTAACACCAGTAGGTTTATTGCCAATCGCAGTAAGTGGCCTAAACATTGAAGAGATGATGAACGGTGCAGCTGCTGGTCATAATGATTTCGCGAAATCAGAACTTGAAGAAAACCCAGCTTACCAATACGCAGTAGTTCGTAATGCCCTATACAATAAAGGAAAAACAATTGAAATGCTTGTTAACTATGAGCCAGCACTTCACTACTTCTCTGAGTGGTGGAAACAGTTATTTGGTGAAAGTGAAGGAAAAGATCAAAAAGGTATTTTCCCATCTTCAGCAAACTTCTCAACTGACTTGCACTCATTAGGTCAATACATTCAAGAAGGTCGTCGTGACCTATTCGAAACAGTTCTTAAAGTAGGTAAATCTACACACGAACTAAAAATCGAATTAGACGACAACGATTTAGATGGATTAAACTACCTTGCTGGTGAAACGATAGACTTCGTAAACACAAAAGCATACGAAGGTACATTACTTGCACATAGCGATGGCGGAGTACCGAACTTAATCGTAAACATTCCAGAACTAAACGAGTACACATTCGGTTACCTTGTATACTTCTTCGAAAAAGCATGTGCGATGAGCGGCTACCTATTAGGCGTAAATCCATTTGACCAACCAGGAGTAGAAGCGTACAAGAAAAATATGTTTGCTCTACTTGGAAAACCAGGATTTGAAGAGTTAAAAGCAGAATTAGAAGAGCGTTTGAAATAATAAAAAGCGATCGGGTCTCCGGTCGCTTTTTGTTGTTTTACGAAAAAGTACATCGGTATATTCAAACTAGAATGGGTATGCTAAAGGAAAAGTCTAGGAGGGATGGGCTTGATTCCGATTCAATCAAATTTAGAAGGACGTACATATGCGTTATATAAGTTAGAAGAGGTTATGAAACCACTTGGATATAGTATTGGTGGTAATTGGGATTATGATAAAGGATGTTTTGATTATAAAATCGACGAAGAAGATGGCTATCAATTTTTACGAATACCATTTACAGCGGTGGATGGAGAACTAGATGTGCCTGAGGTAATAGTCCGTCTTGAAACGCCGTATATTCTTTCGCACGTATATCAAGACGAACTAGATGATAATGTTAATTCTTTAACAGCTGGAACGAGTGGAGTTGATCAATTTGCTGAGCCAAAAGATCCCGATGGAGACGTGAAAAGAAAATATATCAGTATTGGTAAAGTACTGGTACAAGAACTAGAAAATCATTTTTTTAATGGTGAATAACGATGAGTATGTCGCTTTCGATGAGAATGAAAGAATGAACTGGATTGATCATATATTGTTCGTCGCGCTTTACACCCAGTAAGAGAATGTTTTGCTTTAAAAGAGTATAGCTACAATTTGCAAAGGATTGTCCGGTGCAGGACGGGGAAATCTCCATCAGTTGTAATTTGTTATCGGAGATTTCATCGTAAAGTGAGAATAGTACACCTGAAATGGAAGGGAATAAAAGAGAAGCGGTAAATACATAGCTCGTTAATTTATTTCCTTCTATAATTTCTGATACGCCAGCTCTCGTTGCATTTTGGATTTGTTCAGAAGTAAGAAGTTCAGCGATGCAGTGAATGTTTGGATTAAGTCCTTTTGCA